>JAZUNX010000018.1:0-189515 GCA_045604385.1 Acutalibacteraceae bacterium | reverse complement strand
CATATTGCCCGTGCAGTTCTCGAAAGTATCACATATCAGATGACCGACCTTCTTGAGGCTATGAAGGATGACTCGGGTATAGATATTTCCGATCTGCGCGTTGACGGCGGTGCAAGTGTAAGTAACATTATGATGCAGATTCAGGCAAATATGGCACAGACAAAGGTTGACCGTCCCAAGACTGTTGAAACCACAGCTCTCGGCGCTGCTTATCTTGCAGGTCTTGCTGTTGGTGTATGGGAAAGCCTTGAAGATATCGAAGCCAACCGTGAGGTTGACCGTATCTTTACTCCCGAAATGAGCATTGATGAAAGAAACAAGCTTTATGCCGGCTGGAAAAAGGCAGTTTCAAGAGCTATGGATTGGGAAGAAAAGGAATAATCGGTAATTTAAGCGTTAATGCTTGAATATATAAAAGAAAATAATTTTAAATAATAGGAGTGGATTAAAATGCCAAAAGTAATTCTCGACTGGAAAACCACACACGACTTTATCAAGGATGCCTTTATCGGTGTAGGTGTACCTGCTGATGATGCAGAAATCGTAACTGATGTTCTTCTTGAATCAGACAGAAGAGGTATCGAATCACACGGCTGTAACCGTTTCAAGCCTGTTTACATTGACCGTATCAATGCAGGTATTCAGCAGCCTGTAACAAACTTTGAAATTCTCAAGGAAACCCCCACAACAGCGGTTGTTGACGGACATCACGGTATGGGTCAGGTTATCGGTTATAAGGCTATGACAATGGCTATCGAAAAGGCAAAGAAATACGGTATGGGTATGGTTGCTGTCCGTAACTCCTGCCACTACGGTATCGCAGGCTATTATACCACTATGGCTACAAAAGCAGGCTGTATCGGTATGACAGGTACAAACGCACGTCCTTCCGTTGCTCCCACACTCGGTGTTGAAGGTATGTTCGGTACTAACCCTTTCACCCTCGGTGTTCCCACTGACGAAGATTTCGATTTCAACTTTGACTGTGCTACATCTATCACACAGAACGGTAAGGTTGAATATTATGAGAGAATCGGTGAAGAAATTCATCCTGGTACTGTTATCGACCTCGACGGTAATCCCGTAGAAGGCGATGCAGGTGTTGCTCTTAAGAAAATTCGTCAGGGTACTGCCGCTCTTACAACTCTCGGCGGTATCGGTGAAGCTTTAGGCGGTTATAAGGGCTACGGCTTTGCTCTCTTCGTTGAATTCCTTTCATCCATCCTTCAGGACGGTGCTTACGGTAAAGATCTTGACGGTAAGGATGAAAACGGAAACATCCGTCCTTATCAGCTCGGTCACTTCTTCGTTGCTATCGACACCGAACACTTTATGGGTGAAGAAATTGCAAGAAAGAAGGCAGGCGACATCATCCGTTCAATGAGAAATTCAAAGAAGGCTCCCGGTGAAGACAGAATCTACACAGCAGGTGAAAAGGAATACGATATCTGGATGCAGAGAAAAGACAGTGGTGTGCCCATCAACGAATCAGTTCAGGCTGAAATGAATAAGGTGCGTGATGACCTCGGTCTCACACAGTACACCTTCCCCTGGGAGAAATAATTTTAAGTATGTTTTGCCGGCGGAAGTGTTTTTCGTCGGCAACTATGTTTTTTAGTGGATAAAATATGGATTAAGGAGAGAATATTATGGATTATGCAAAAGAGTCATTAAGGCTTCACGGCGAATGGAAAGGTAAAATTGAAGTCGTTGCAAGAGCAAAGGTAAAGGACAAGGAAGCTCTTTCTCTTGCTTATACCCCCGGCGTTGCGCAGCCTTGCCTTGAAATTCAGAAGGATATAAATAAATCTTATGAGCTTACAAGACGCTGGAACACAATCGCTGTTGTAACTGACGGTACTGCTGTTTTGGGCCTTGGCGATATCGGTCCTGAAGCAGGTATGCCCGTTATGGAAGGTAAATGTGTTCTTTTCAAAGAATTCGGTGATGTTGATGCTATTCCTCTTTGTATTAAATCAAAGGATGTGGATACCATCGTTGACACAGTTGCGCTTATTTCAGGCTCCTTCGGCGGTATCAACCTCGAGGATATCGGTGCACCCAGATGCTTTGAAATCGAAAGAAAGCTTAAAGAAAAGACTGACATCCCCATCTTCCACGATGACCAGCACGGTACGGCTGTTGTATGCTCTGCCGCACTTATCAATGCTTTGAGACTTTCAGGTAAAAAGATTGAAGACTGTGTTGCTGTATTCAACGGCGCAGGTGCCGCAGGTGTTGCTATTGCAAAACTTTTCCTTGCTATGGGTATCAAGGATGTAATTATGTGTGACCGTAAGGGCGTAGTTCACAAAGACAGAGAAGGTATTGAAAAGGAACCTGCCAAGGTTGAACTTGCTTCCTTCTCAAATAAATCCGGTGTCACAGGAACTCTTGCCGATGCACTCAAAGGTGCAGACATCTTCATCGGTGTTTCCGCTCCCGGCTGTGTAACTCAGGATATGGTACGTTCTATGGCTGATAAGCCTATCGTATTCCCAATGGCAAACCCCGTTCCCGAAATTATGCCCGATGAGGCTCTTGCCGCAGGTGCTTGTGTAGTAGGTACGGGTAGAAGTGACTTCCCGAATCAGATCAACAATGTTCTTGCTTTCCCGGGTATTTTCAGAGGTACTCTTGATGTAAGAGCAAGCGACATCAACGAAGAAATGAAGATGGCAGCCGCAAAGGCTATCGCTTCACTTGTAAGTGATGATGAACTTTCAAGCGAATATATTCTTCCTGCTCCTTTCGATGAAAGAGTAGGTCCCACCGTTGCCGAAGCAGTTGCAAAAGCTGCAAGAGACAGCGGCGTAGCAAGAATATAATAAGGGTCAAGAGCATAAGGTCGAGGGCCGAGAATAATTGAAATATTAAAAACCATTGTTCAGCTGAACAATGGTTTTTACAGTTTATTTCGCTTTTCGAATAAAAGGGTGCAGTTAAATTTTTAATGTCTCTTTTATTATTTCTCTGCACTTGCCCTTCTTATATAATTCTTAAAGAAGAGGAGTGCATTTTCCATGCAGGAAATGGGGCATCTTTCGTTTGTGCCGTGAGCACAGCGAAGAAGTCCGATGTCAACCTTGAAGGGAGCATAACGGTAAATATTGTCGCAGATAGGCTCATAGTTATAAGCGTCTGTACCGCCCATAACAAGATAGGGAGCAACAATAGCATTAGGCTCAAGGCTTTTGTTAATGTCTGAAATAATTTTATATGCTCTTGAATCAGTGGGTGAGAACTTTGATGCTTCCTTTGAGTTGAGAACATTAATTTCAATATCCTTATATCTTACGCAGTTACGGATATGGTCAACAAGATCCTGCTTTGTCGTGCCGGGCATAGCACGGAAATTGACAGTTGCGGATGCTCTCTGGGGAAGAACGTTTGCGGCGGGGCTACCCTGAGCCATAGTAACAGCTGTGGTTGTTCTCACAAGACAGGCACCGAAGGGAATCATTTTGAAAGCCTCAAGAAGGAGAGGTCTCAATAAAGGCATATTGCAGGTAATAAGACGAATGGGATATGTACATTCTCTGCCGATTGAGTCAATGAGCATTTTCATATTTTCGTTGAAATACGCCTTGAACTGATTCTTTTCAAGGTCAGCAATAGCTGTAGCAAGTCTGCCTAAAGCGCTGTGTACGGGAGGCTGTGAGGAGTGACCGCCCTTTGCATTCACAACGATTTCGATGTCAGAATATCCTTTTTCAGCCACACCTACACCAACAAGGTACTTATCGTCAAGTACACCGGGAACGTTGATGGGGATGATTGCACCACCTTCATCGATAATGCTGTCAAAACGGATACCTCTGCCTTTTAAAACCTCCATAAGGTCGTGTGCACCGTTTTTGTCGTTTGCAACAACCTCTTCGTTGTCACCGAAAAGAAGATATACATCTCTTTCAGGTTTAAAGCCTTCTCTAAGAAGAGCCTCAACTGATTCCATAACAGCGATAAGGTGGTTTTTCATATCGATGGTACCGCGGCCCCATACAAATTCGCCGTCATCATAGCCGCTGAATGCATCGTGTTCCCAATCTTCTTCAGTTCCCTTTGATACGGGAACTACGTCCTGATGAGCTAAAAGGGCAATGGGCTCAAGGTCATCTCTTGTACCCTTCCAACGGTAAAGAAGGTTTGCAGGGGGAACAATCTCTTTTTCTAAATTTTCCTTGATAAGGGGATAGGCATCGTCGAGATACTGATGGAATCTTTCGAATTCTGCCCAATCTACCCTCGCAGAATCTCTGTAGGAGATAGTTTTGTACTGAACTGCCTCGGAAAGGTGTTTACGGTAAGCGTCAACATCAACAGTTTCCGTAGGCAAAGGTTCAATATTTTCTTTTTTAGGGCGGTAAACTGCGGCGTGAACAGCATTACCTACAGCTGCAGCACCGAGAGCGCCAAGAACAACTTTAGTTGATTTCTTCATAAAAATCTGCCTCTTTTCTTGAAATATAATCTTACCTGTCAATTATATACCAGATTTCATTTAATTTCAATAATAATCATAAATTATTATTTACAACGGCAAAAATTAGTGTATAATCATTAGTGAAAAAAGAAAAGAGAGGTGCTGTTTATGTTTGATGTTAAGAAAGTGACCGACGGAGCCGTTCAGTGGATAAGAGAGTGGTTTGAGGAAAACGGTAAAGGCTGTAATGCGGTGCTCGGTATCTCCGGCGGTAAAGATTCAAGTATTGTTGCCGCTTTATGTGTGGAGGCTTTAGGTAAGGACAGAGTATTCGGGATTCTTATGCCTAACGGTGAGCAGAAGGATATAAATGATGCTTTACAGCTTGTAAAGTTTCTTGACATAAAATATTACATTTGTAACATCAAAGAGGCTTATGACGGTGTTATCAAAGGTATGAAGGACTGCGGACTTGAAATAGGGGAGCAGACCAAAATCAATCTTGCCCCAAGAGTGAGAATGACCACAGTTTATGCCTTTTCACAGTCTCTTAACGGCAGAGTCGCCAACACCTGCAATCTTTCGGAGGATTGGGTAGGCTATTCAACTCGCTACGGTGACAGCGCAGGCGATTTCAGTCCTCTTGCACATCTTACAGTACAGGAGGTTAAGGAAGTCGGCAGATGTCTCGGTCTTCCCGAAAATCTTATCGAAAAGGTTCCTTCCGACGGGCTTTGCGGTTACACCGATGAAGATAAGCTCGGCTTTACCTATGCAGTTCTTGACAAATACATCAGAACAGGTGAATGTGAAGATAAAAAGACAAAGGAAAGAATAGATTATCTTAATCGCCTCAATGCTTTTAAGCTCAAAACAATACCGGGTTATGTTCCCGACGAAAAATACATCTGATGAGGTTAAAATGAAAATAAGAAAAACTACTCTTAATGACCTTGAAAGGGTTATGGAAATATATGACCTTGCCCGTGATTTTATGGTAAGGACAGGCAATCCTAATCAGTGGAAGACACATAAGCCCCAAAAAGAGCTTATTGTAAAAGATATAGAAAAAGAACAGAGCTTCGTCTGTATCAAGGATGAAAAAATAATAGGTGTTCTTGCTTTTATTTACGGCGAAGACCCTACCTATAGGGTGATTTATGACGGACAATGGTTAAATGATGAGCCTTATGCCGTAGTTCACCGTATTGCATCTTCAGGCGAAGCGAAAGGCACAGGCACCTTTATGATGAAGTGGGCAGAAAGTCAGTTTCCGCATATAAGAATTGATACTCACAGGGATAACAGAGTAATGCAGAATATGCTTAAAAAGCTCGGATATACCTACTGCGGAATAATTCATCTTGAAGACGGCGACGAAAGATTAGCCTTTGAAAAATGAAATAAAATACAGCACCAACGGATTTTACCTTTGGTGCTGTTTGTTTTTTATACTCAGCCCTTATTAATTCCTTGGCTATATCAATACCTGTATTTACCCTCTGCAACCTTTTTAAGATGCTGACCGTAAAGGGATTTGCCGTACTTTTCTGCCGATTTTTTAAGCTGTTCCTCGCTTATCCAGCCTTTTATATAGGCGATTTCTTCGGGAGCAGAAATCATGACTGACTGCCTTGTTTCAGTGATTCTTACAAATTCAGCCGCTTCGTGCAAGGATTCGACAGTACCTGTGTCAAGCCAGGCAAAGCCTCTGCCTAAAAGCTTTACGGCAAGGGAGTTTTCTTTAAGATAGCGTACATTAAGGTCAGTTATTTCGTATTCGCCTCTGTCAGATTTTTTGATTGACTTTGCAAATTCGCTGACACGGTTATCGTAAAAATAAAGACCTGTCACACAGTAGTTGGATTTTGGATTTTTCGGTTTTTCTTCGATAGAAATAACATTTTCGTTTTTATCAAATTCAACAACACCGAAGCGCTCAGGGTCATCAACATAATAACCAAAAACAGTAGCGATACCTTTTTCGGCATTTTCCTTTGCTTCGGTCAGAAGTTTCGTAAAACCGTTGCCGTAGAAAATGTTATCACCGAGTACCATAGCACAGCAGTCGTTACCGATAAATTCTTCACCGATGATAAAAGCCTGTGCAAGACCGTCGGGAGAAGGCTGCTCGGCATAGGAAAGATTGACACCGAAATCACTGCCGTCACCTAAAAGTCTTTCAAAATTCGGTAAATCCGTGGGAGTGGATATAATGAGAATGTCCTTAATTCCCGCAAGCATAAGAACTGAAAGGGGATAGTAAATCATAGGCTTATCATAAACGGGAAGAAGCTGTTTTGACATAACCATAGTAAGGGGATAAAGTCGTGTTCCGGAGCCTCCGGCTAAAATGATACCTTTCATATTTTCGTCCTTTCTTAATTATTGTTGTATTCAGAATATTCGAGTACATTTCTGCAAAGGTAAATCAGCAGTAATGAAATTAATGTGTTGAGTATTGACATGAAGATGAAGGGGATTTCAAAATTGAAGGGGAATGCCATTCCTGTTATAACCGCTACTCCCACAGAGGGGATAGAAAATACCGTAGCCAAAAGGAAATAGATAATCATAGTGAAAGCATTTTTCTCCGAGTCGCCTGAAAATCTTTGCAAAAGAAGGTTAACACCTATAAACAGCATACCGAATGTAAATCTTGCCACTGTCATAGCTACTCCTTCGATTATACTGCAGGATCCGAGAACCACAAGAGGAAGGAAGCAGATTATGCTTTCAGCAGCCAATAGGGGAAGGTCGGCTTTTAAAAGATAAAGGAGTTTTTTGAAGTTGGTTTCGGGTATAAGATAAATATAGGGGTAGGTGAACTCCTTTGCCCATCTTCCTATGCATACCGTCATAGACATAGTATATACGTTTATTACGAAAAGTGCAATATTTTCTCCGGAAAACATAAGGCAATATATGAGAGAAAATACGGCCATAACCAGGGAAACAGGGTTAATAAGGAGGGGGTTACTTCTTCTGTTTTCGGTTTTGTGCTTATATGTCACCGCAGAAGCGCCGAAGCCTTTTTTGAGGCCTGTTTTACCAGTTTTGACGTTTCGGGGTGCTGTTTCTGCCGCTTTGCCTTCTTTTCTTGCAGTGATGGCTGAAAAGCTTACCTGAGTTGCCTTGAGAACATCTTCATAAAAATCTCCCTTGATATTTGAAAGGATGAAATAAAAAGCGAGACACAGCAAAATAAAAATCAGAATGCCTGCCATTAAGTGGGTTATATCACCTTCAATTGCACCCTCAACAGCAAATGAAACAAAACCGCTGACGGGACAAAGATACATAATTTTCTCTCTTGCGGCATAAACGAGGCTTTCAAGGGAAATACCCGATGTATAAGTGTTATAAAGTAAGATGCCTATAAAAAGGGCAAATAAACCGTAAAAAAAGCCTTTGAGTTTTATCACTTTCCCGTCATCTGAACAGGTAAGGGAATAGATAA
Source organism: Acutalibacteraceae bacterium (assembly GCA_045604385.1). GTDB lineage: Bacteria > Bacillota > Clostridia > Oscillospirales > Acutalibacteraceae > UBA6857. The sequence goes on along the minus strand of JAZUNX010000018.1, from coordinate 181,632 downwards.
CTGTTGACACCATCTGCCCCGCAAAGACGACCGCTCCGTAACCTATAAGCACCGCAAAAAGTGCTGATATGGGAAGACCGTATGTGTTATTGACCAAAGACGACTGATAAAGTATAAAAAAGCCTAGGGTCAGTGATTTGCCGAGTTGCTGAAAAAGACCGAAGGTAAGCACTCTTTTTTCTTTTAAGGGTGCTGTAAAAACAAGGTTTACATCTGCCATGGTAAACATTGACGCTCCGTTGATAAAGCCGTTTTTAGCTGTGATAAAAAAAGCATAAGTGTAAAGAGCAAAAACAATTGCAAAAAACTCCGTTTTATCTCTCGTAAAGCCTTCGTGCGGAGTGCTTACGGCACTTGAATAAAAGGTGAAACCTAAAACGCAAAGAATAAACATGGCAAAAAATACCTGTGAAGGCTTTCTGACAAACTCTTTGAGGCGATTTTTTGCCTTTCTTGTGACAAGATAAACAAAGGGGCTCATTTTCATTCACCTTCCGTTACGGTAAAGAAAAGCTCACTTAAGGAAGCACCTCCCTGACCCTTCAACACTTTTTCTTTAACCTGACCGCTTACCATAATGTAAGCCTTATCCCAATAATTTTCCACGCTGTCAATCATGTGTGTACTTATGAGAATCGATGCACCTTCGCTTTTCAGCTTTAAGAAAACATCTTTTAATTTTTTTATTGCGTGAGGGTCAAGGCCAACCATAGGCTCGTCAAAAATAACTACTTTGGGCTTGTGAACAAGAGCACAGCAGATAGAAAGCTTTTGCTGCATACCTTTTGAAAGCTCTTTGCAAAGCTTATTCTTTTTATCCTTAAGCTCAAAAAGCTCAAGCAGCTCGTCAACGTAGCCATCATCTTCTTTTTTGTATGCTCTTAAGATAAATTCAAGATGTTCACCTACTGTAAGCATATCATATACTGCAGGCATTTCGGGTATATAGCCAAGTAAGCTTTTGGTGTGAAGACTTTTATTGCTTTTACCGTCAACAGTGATTTCACCGCTGAAGCGTAAAAGACCTGCGATACTTTTGATAAGGGTGGATTTACCTGCACCGTTGGGGCCGAGAAGAATGGCAATCTCACCTTCATCCACTGTCAAAGATACATTGTCATTCGCCGTAACTTTGCCGTATTTTTTTGTTACATTTTTAACTTCAAGCATAATTTTTTCACCTTAATAATTTAATCAGTCGCCTTTGAAAATATCTGCCACATCGTGAATGGTAAGATAAGCCTTCGGGTCAATGCTGTGGACAATATTTCGTAGTTTCGAAATCTGGAATCGGTTGACTACGAAATAGATAACTGTTTTTTCGGCGTTTGAATATCCGCCTGTTGCGGCAATTTTTGTTGTTCCTTGCTCAAAGGCTTCAAGGAGTGCCTTATTTACTTCTTTTTCCTTGCTTGTTATTATCATAACACCCTTTGAACGGTCAATACCTTCAACAATAAAGTCAACAGTCTTAAGTGCCGCACCGTAGGTCACAACGGAATAAAGAGGTAAAATCCAGCTGTTCATAACGAAACCGCAGATTATATAAAGGATAACATTGTAAATCATAACGAAGGTTCCTACGGTAATGCCGATTTTCTTTGCAAAAATTACCGCCATAACCTCAATTCCGTCAATTGCACCGCCGAAGCGTATGGTCAGACCGCTTCCTACGCCTGAAACAAGACCGCCGAAAAGGGCGCACAGGAGCAGGTCATCACCGGCAAGAGGTGAGGCGAAGGAAACATCTATGGGTAAAATGTCAGTAATCAGCCAGGCGGTAACCGAATAGATGATTACGGCAAAAACCGAATACACGGTGAAAGCAAAGCCTTGCTTCTTAAGTCCGAAAAGAAAAAGCGGTATGTTCAGTGCAACAAGAAAAACTGAAAGAGTCATAAATTCGGGTGTAACCTGTGATAAAAGCATGGATGTACCCGAAATACCGCTGTCGTAAAGCTTTACGGGAGCGAGAAACACAGTTACACCGAAAGCATTGATGATACCTGCGAAAAATAAGAATATGAAGTTTTGCCATCGAAGGCTTTTAAGCTCATTAATTAGTCTTATTTTCAATACTTAATTCTCCTTTTTGATTGAATTGGTATTATTATATCATAAATACATAAGGAATGGTAGAATAAAAATTAAATTTGTTTTATATATCAACTTATGCCAGCATTATTTTAGCATATTCTTGCTTATATAAAAACATTGTGAATAAATTTCTACACAGTGTTGCATTTTTATAGCGATTATGATATAATGACCTATATAAACCAAAAAGGAGAATTGTGTTATGTCTGAAATAAAAGAAAGTCGCAGGGTAAAAATGACAAAAATGCTTTTGAAAGAAAGTCTTATTGACCTTATGAAGGAAAAATCCATTCATTCAATAAGCATTAAGGATGTGTGCGACGGTGCAGATATTAACAGAAGCACCTTTTACCGTCATTATAATACCCAGTATGAGCTTTATGACGATATAATTCAGGACATCATGAACGATATGCTTGAAATTTTTTACAGTGTAAGTAATGAAGGGTTTAACGCTACTGTTTTCCTGACAAAACTTCTTGAGTATATTGAAGGTAAAAGAGAGTTATTTCTTATTGTTTTGAGTGACAAGGGTAATATAAGCGTAGGCGAGGCATATATGAAAATGACCACAAAGTTCATTGATAAAGAAACCGTAAGTGAGTCTGCAAGCTATATTATCAATTTTATTTCAGCCGGTATGACCAGTTTCCTTTGGACATGGCTCAACAAGGAAGAACGCCGTTCTGCTGCCGAGGTTGCCGTACTTATGTCAAATATTATAAGACACGGCCTTGGCAGAATTATTGATTTTCATCCTGACCGGAATTGAAAGATCAAATTAAAAGATAAAAATGATTTTTCGTACTTGACAAAGTATTATCCTGTATAGTAAAATTACAGTGTTGTGAATATTTTAACTACTATGACGAAAGAAACCTCTTTAATGTCTTTTCAGAGAGAGTGAACCTTGGCTGTGAGTTCACTTATGACAAAAAGAACGGTCGCTGCTTTCAACAGTTGCTCCCGAAAGGGTAGCCGTCTGACTTGCGTTAAGGGTCAAAGAGTGGTGCTTTATGCACAAATCGGGTGGTACCGTGGCTTTGTTCACCCCGAAATTGTGTGTGGCACTATATTTTTTTGTGAAAAAAATCATATACCGAAAGGAATTGAGACTTATGAAATGGATGGGACTTAACGAAATCCGAGAGAAATACCTCTCATTTTTTGAAAGCAAGGAGCATTTAAGACTTCCGAGCTTTTCACTTGTTCCCCAGGGAGATAAAAGTATTCTCCTTATCAATGCAGGTATGACACCCATGAAAAAATATTTCACAGGTGAGGTTACCCCTCCCAGTAAAAGAGTTACTACCTGTCAAAAGTGCATCCGTACACCCGATATTGAAAATGTTGGTAAAACAGCACGTCACGGCACATATTTTGAAATGCTCGGCAACTTCTCCTTTGGTGATTACTTTAAAAGAGAAGCAACAGCCTGGGCTTGGGAATTTTTTACCAAGGTTATGGAAATTCCCGAAGAGCTTCTATATGTAAGCGTTTATCTTGACGACGATGAGGCCTATGACATTTGGACAAAGGAAGTGGGTGTTGACCCCTCTCATATGGTACGCTTCGGCAAGGAAGATAACTTCTGGGAGCATGGTGCAGGTCCCTGCGGTCCCTGTTCCGAAATTTATTTTGACAGGGGTCCCGGGAAGGGTTGCGGTAAGCCCGACTGTAAGGTAGGCTGTGACTGTGACAGATATATCGAAGTATGGAACCTCGTTTTCACACAGTTCGAAAATGACGGTAATAATAACTATACCCGTCTTGCAAATCCGAATATTGATACCGGTATGGGTCTTGAAAGACTTGCCTGTGTTATGCAGGATGTTGATAATCTCTTTGAGGTTGACACAGTCCGCAATATTATGAAGCATATCATTGAAATCGCAGGTATCAACTACCACGACGACGAAAAGAAGGATATTTCTCTTCGTGTTATTACTGACCATATCAGAAGTACAACCTTTATGGTAGGTGACGGTGTTCTTCCCTCAAACAGTGGCAGAGGCTACGTTCTTCGCCGCCTTCTCCGCAGAGCCGCGAGACACGGCAGACTTATCGGTATTGGTAAACCTTTCCTTGCGGAAGTATGCGAAACCGTTATTTCCGAAAATGCAAACGCATATCCCGGTCTTGTTGAAAAGAAAGACTATATCAAAAAGGTTATTTCCATGGAAGAAGAAAGCTTCTATAAGACAATAGATTCAGGTCTCGGTCTTCTTAATGAAATGATGGCAAAATCCGAGGGTGGAGTTCTTTCAGGCGAAGATGCATTCAAACTCCAGGATACCTATGGCTTCCCCATTGACCTTACAAAGGAAATCGCCGAAGAAAGAAATATGACCGTCGACGAAGATGGCTTCAGAAAGCTTGTCGAAGAGGCAAGACTTAAGGCAAAGAATGCAAAAAGAGATGCCGCCGACTCTGACTGGAGAAATTCAGGTGTGTCTCTTAAAGATATCAAGGCTACTGAATTCAAAGGCTACACGGAAAACTCCGTCGAAGGTACTGTTCTTGCTCTCGTTTGCGGCGGTGAAAGAAAAGATTTCATCGAAAGCGGTGACGAGGCTACCGTTATTCTTGAAAAAACCTCTTTTTACGCCGAAAGCGGCGGTCAGGCAGGTGATAGCGGTGTAATCAGAATCGGTGACAGCACCTTTGAAGTTTCAAATACTACAAAGGACGCTGACGGTGTAATCCTTCATCACGGTGTGCTTACAGGTGACGGTGTGAAGGTCGGCGATGAAGCTGTTTCCGTTTACGATAACTGTAAAAGAAAGGCAACAATGAGAAACCATACGGCCGCTCATCTACTTCAGGCGGCTTTGAGAAATGTTCTAGGCACACACGTTGAACAGGCAGGTCAGCTTGTAAACAGTGATGTTTTACGTTTTGACTTTACTCATTTCGCCGCTGTGACAGCAGACGAACTCAAAGCAGTTGAAACGATGGTAAACGAAGAAATTCTTTCTTCAGTTGCCCTTCTTGTTAAAGAGATGCCTATCGAAGAAGCAAAGGCTATGGGTGCAATGGCTCTCTTCGGTGAAAAATACGGTGATGTTGTAAGAGTTGTAAAGGCAGGAGATTTCTCAACAGAGCTTTGCGGCGGCACGCATGTTGAAAACACCGGCAACATCGGTCTTTTCAAAATTGTTTCTGAATCCTCTGTTGCCGCAGGCGTGCGCAGAATTGAAGCTGTTACAGGTATGAATGTTATGTCTTATATTGAGGGTAAAAATACCCTTATTATGGATACTGCATCTGCGATCAAAGCTGCTAATCAGAACGATATTGCCCAGAAGGCGGCATCTGTTATGGCTGACCTTAAGGCAAAGGAAAAGGAAATTGAAAAGCTTTCAGGTATTCTTGCAAACATCAAAACCGAATCCATGCTCGGAAATGCACAGGAAATCGGCGGTGTTATGCTTGTAACTGCCTTCCTTGATGATACCACTCCCGATGAGCTTCGCAATATGTGTGACCTTGTAAAAAGCAAGGGCGACAATTATGTTGGCGTAATTGCCGGTGTGCAGAAGGCAAAAGGAACAGGTAACATCTGCACCTGTTGCGGTAAGGATGCAGTGGCAAAGGGTGCTCATGCAGGTAACCTTGCCCGTGAAATTGCGAAGAAGGCAGGCGGTAACGGTGGCGGTAAGCCTGACAGCGCTATGGCAGGTGCAAAGGATGTTGCACTTCTTCCTGAAGCAGTAAGGAGTGCTGCAGAAGTTCTCGGTACTATGCTTAAATAAAAATTTTAATCCCTGTCCCTCTTAAACGGGGGACGGGACATCAATAAATTTAAAAGGAGAAAATGTTATGGATTGTATTTTCTGTAAAATAGCAACCGGTGAAATACCCTCAAAGAAAGCCTATGAGGATGAAAGCGTACTTGCTTTCTACGACCTTGAGCCACAGGCTCCTGTTCACATTCTTATCATTCCAAAAGAGCATATCTCTTCCTGTGCAGAAATTACCGAAGAAAACAGTGCTGTTATCTCTCACATCTTTGAGGTTGCGGCAAAGCTTGGTAAGGAACTCGGTCTTGACAAGGGCTACAGAATAGTAAATAACTGCGGTGAAGACGGTGGACAGACAGTAAAGCACCTTCATTTCCACCTTATGGGTGGCAGACAGTTCACATGGCCCGCAGGTTGATTAATGAAAGAAAAGGAGAAAAAGCTATGGCTACTTACAAAATGACAATTGCTGGTCTCGAAAGAGAGCTTCCCATCTGCAAAGTAAACGACAAGCTTGATATTGCGGGCTTTGTAATTTTCGGAGATGTTGAAATTACCGTTGCTTCAGCGGCTGAACTTATTAAAAAATGCCCTGAATTTGACTTTATCGTGGCACCCGAGGCAAAGGCCATTCCTCTTGCTCACGAAATGTCGAGACAGAGCGGTAAGCCTTATTTCATTTGCCGTAAGGGTGCGAAACTTTATATGCAGAGCCCCGTATCGGTAAATGTCCGCTCTATTACTACAGATAAAGAGCAGACACTTTATCTTGACGGACTTGAAGGCGAAAAGATGCGAGGCAAAAAAGTTCTTATCCTTGATGATGTTATCAGCACAGGCGAATCCTTACTCGCTGTGCAAAAGCTTTTGGAAAAATTCGATGTAGATGTTGTCGGTCAGGCTGCCATTTTGGCTGAAGGCGACGCAGCTGACAGAGATGACATCATCTTCCTTGAAAAGCTTCCCTTATTTTTCCACGACTGATAAATTATGAAACGACCCCTTGCGTGCTTCGGCTTCACGTTTTTTACTGTTTTGCTGTGCCTGAATCTTATTGAAAGCATGGCTGTTTCCGTGAGCCTTCTTACGCTTGGTGCGCTTTCTTTTGTTCTTTCTCTTATTATCAAAAGATCAAGACAGTCTTTGATACTGCCCACAATTTTTTGTGCGGTGGTATCGGGCTGTCTTTTGTTTTCTTTTTTTCAGTATAATTATGACAATACAGTGTCTTATGTCGGTGATAATATATCCGTTACGGGTGAAATTGCCGAAAGACCTGCCTTTTCCCGGGAAAACTGCCGTTATTACTGTACAATCAAGGTAAAGAAAGTGGGTGAAAAGGAAGTCAGAACGAAACTTCGACTTTCCTTCTCTGAAACTTATGACGGAATAAATACCGATGAACTGCAAATAGGTGATAAGGTGAATTTTATCGGAACAGTATATAAAACAGGCTCCCAATCTCTGTCCTCCCTGCATTATTATAAATCACGAGGAATTCATATCGGTGCATACTCTGTCGAAAATCTTGAAATTGAGAAGCCTGAACACCGACCTGTCGGTTATTACATAGACTTACTCCGTCAAAAAATCATGGCAAACCTGATGCACGATTTCGATAACGAAAATGCATCGCTTCTCGTTGCTCTTCTTACAGGAGACAAGTCTTATATGGAAGATGAGCTTTATAACGACTTCATAAAGGCGGGCATAGTACATATTATGGCTGTATCGGGATTACACCTTTCAATATGGGTGGCATTTCTTTCCTTCTTTATGGATTTCAGCGGTAAAAAAGGTAAGCTTATGGCGGTAATTATGATAATCTTTACTGTCTTTATGATGAACTTTGCCTGCTTTACAGGCTCGGTCAAAAGAGCAAGCGCCATGACTATTCTTTATTTTATCGGTAAAATACTTGGTAAGAAAACCGATGCGCTGAACAGTCTGGGTTTTGCCTGTGTATGTGGTCTCGCTTTCAATCCCTTTGGAGTTGTCGATATAAGCTTTATGCTGTCTTTTCTTTCAACACTTGGAATTATTGTTATGGGCGTGCCTTTGAGTGATAAAATAATAAGTAAGCTGAATGTTATCGGTGAAAAAGTGAAGAAAATCCTTACACCCTTTGCTGTTACCTTTTCTTTCAGTCTCTCTGTAGCCTTCTTTATCTTTCCGGTGTCGGTACTTGTTCTCGGCGGTGTATCCTTTGTGGCTCCATTTACGAATATGCTTTGTTTTCTTGCTGTTTCACCGCTTTTGCTTTTGACGGGGTTTTACTCAATTTTGCGTTTTGTAGCCTTTATTTCACCTTTTACGGCAGTAATAATGAAATATCTTTCCTTGTATATCATCCGTGTGACAGAATTTGCGGCAGATTTACCTTTATCTTGTATAAATACTGACTTCGAAAAACTTGGAATATGGTTTTTGGTTGCCTTTGCTTTCCTTTTAACGGCTATGCTTTTGTATAACTACAGCCGTATTCTTGTGAAGATAACCGCTCTTATTTCTGCGGGAATTTTTCTTTTGTCATTCAGCGTGAATTTTTATATTTCACTCGATAAATGTAATGTCACTGTTTACGGTAAGAGCAAGGGTAACTGCGCTGTGGTTTCTCTTAACGGAAAAGGTGTCCTTATCGGCTTTGACGGTGACAGCTATGATGAAAAGGAAATAGCTGAAGATGTTGAAACCATGGGTGTTAAAATTGAAGGAGTGTTTTTTACAGAGGAGTTTATCGATAAAGATAAAGAATCGCTATGCTCTCTTTTAGGCGCGGAGAATATCATCACCCACGACAGTTCAAATATCACCTTATTTGATAAAGTTAAAATAACAAAATACGGCAAAAATGTCACAGTTGATGCATCGCAAATAAAAACAGAGATTTTTTATAAAGAATATTTGCAAGATGCAGATAAATATGATACAATACTCTATAATGATGGGAAATATACTTTCTCTTTCAGAGAAAACAATCCCTATACGGTAAGCGTTATAACCTCGGGAGGTGAAAAAGGTGGCTGAATTCGATGAAAAGAGCTTGAAAAGCCATATAAAAAACGGTGATTTTCTGCCTTTATATCTTATTTACGGCGACGAAGATTATCTTAAAAAAAACTATGTGGATATGATAGTATCGAAAAATGTTGAGCCCTCTTTTGAATCCTTCAATTATGAAAAATATGACGGAAAAGGTCTTGAGCTTGATACTGTTTTTCAGGCGGCAACAATTATGCCTATGTTGAGTGATAAACGATGTCTTGTTATTGAAGATTTCAAGCTTGAAGGTATCAGTGAAGAAAACTTCCGCACAATGGAAGCCTTCTTTTCGAACCCTCCTGAAAGTTCAATAATAATCTTTTATCAGAAAAAGACTGACTTTTCCGCCTCCAAGGCAAAAAATGCAATAACCCTTTTCAAAAAATTCGGTGGGGTCTGTGTTCTTAACAAAAGAACGGGCAACGACCTTATAAAACCTCTTATTTCTCATGCCGCAAAGCAGAAATGTGTTCTTTCTCCGGCTATGGCGAATTATCTTGTTTCTCTTGCCGGTGATGACAATAATATGCTCATAAATGAAGTGAACAAGGTCTGTAATTTCGTCGGTGAGGGTGAAATAACGAAGGAACATATTGATGCTGTTGCCGTTAAGACAGACGATGCAAAAATATATGCTCTTACGAAGGCACTGATGAACAAAAACTTTGACGAAGCCTATAAGACCTTGCATTCTCTTTTCAGGCAGAAAATTGAGCCTGAATATATCCTCGGTGTTATAATCAGCTCTTATGTGGATATGTACAGAGCGAAGACTTCTCTTGCCTGCGGACAGAAAGCCGATGCTCTGGCCGGTAATTTCGGTTACAGAAACCGCGCCTTCGCCCTCTCTAATGCGGGGAGAGATTCATCAAGGATTGATATGACTATTATAAGAAACTGCCTTGAAGAGCTCGGAAAAGCTGACAGACAGCTGAAAATGGGTGCTTCTATGCCTTCTCTTGTTCTTGAACAGCTTATGGTGAAACTCTTTCTTATAACCAACGGTGAAAAAGTATGATAAAGCTTGACAGACCTGTTATAGTAGAGGGAAAATACGATATTATTAAGCTTGGCGGAATTATTGATTCACTCATTATTAAAACCGACGGCTTCGGTATTTTCAAGGATAAAGAAAAGCAGGCACTTTTGCGCAGACTTGCCCGTGAAAAGGGGATAATTGTTCTTACGGACAGCGATTCTGCGGGATTTCTTATAAGAAACTTTATCAATTCCTCAATACCTAAAGATAAAATCACCCACGTTTATATTCCCGATATTTTTGGTAAAGAGAAAAGAAAAACCGAAAAATCCAAGGAAGGAAAGCTCGGCGTTGAGGGCATAAGTGAGGAGATTCTTATTGAAGCCTTCACAAGGGCAGGTGTTATTGCCAGTGAAAGTGAAAACACCGAAAGACGTCTTATTACAAATATCGATTTATATGAATACGGTCTTACGGGCAGAGAAAACAGCAGTGAAAAAAGAAAGCTGCTTCTTAAAAAGCTCGCTCTTCCCGAAAGACTTTCCACCTCGTCACTTATAAAGATACTCAATACCTTTGTTTCTTACGAGGAATTTATCGAAACATTAAAGGAGATTGGACTATGCGAATAGGTCACGGATATGATGTTCATAAATTAGTTGAAGGCAGAGACCTTATTTTAGGAGGGGTCAGGATACCTCATGAAAAGGGTCTTCTGGGACATTCCGATGCCGATGTGCTTTTACACGCCATTTCTGATGCTCTTTTAGGAGCGGCGGCGCTCGGTGACATCGGTAAGCTTTTTCCTGACACGGATATGCAATATAAGGGTGCAGACAGCCTTGTGCTTATGAAAACAGCCTATGAAGCCGTTAAGGAAAAGGGATACGTTGCGGAAAATATTGATGCCACAATTCTCTGTCAGAGACCGAAGCTTCGTCCTTATATCGACACTATGAGAGAAAATATTGCCTCTGTCCTCGGTATTGATACAGACTGTGTAAGTGTAAAAGCTACCACAGAAGAAGGCTTGGGCTTTACGGGTAGAGGCGAGGGCATCGCCGTACACAGCGTATGTCTTCTTAAGAAAGGTGAATAATATGAATATACAAATATACGGCACAAATAAATGCTTTGACACAAAAAAGGCTCAAAGGTATTTCAAAGAAAGAAATATAAAATTTCAGTTCGTTGACCTTGCCAAATACGGTATGAGCAAAGGGGAGTATCAGTCAATAAAAAGAGCCCTCGGCTGTAAGCTCGAAGACCTTGTCAATGAAAAGAGTAAAAAATACGATTTGTCTTATATTAAATATCTTGCCTCGGAGGAAGCCAAGGAAGAAAAGCTTTTGGAAAATCAGGAGCTTTTTAAAACTCCGATAGTAAGAAACGGCAAAAAGGCCACCTTAGGTTTTTGCCCCGATGAATGGAAAAAATGGGAGAGTGAATAATTATGGTTACACAGGCACAGATTGACAGAATAAACGAACTTGCACGAAAGGCAAAAACATCCGAAGGCCTTACGGAAGAAGAACAGGCTGAAAGAGCAGTTTTAAGAAGAGCTTATATCGATTCCTTTAAGGAAAGTCTTGTGGGTCAGCTTGAAAACACCTACATCGTGGACGAAAAAGGTAACAAGACCAAGGTAACAAGAAAAGGTAAAAAATAATGAACATCTGTTATATTATCGGTGCGGGAGACATTGGTGAGGTGTCGGTGAAGGCAGATGAAAAGGACTTCATCATCTGTGCTGACGGCGGTTACAGATACAGAGAACTTCTCGGCAGAGAGTGTGACTGTGTGGTGGGGGATTTCGATTCCTTCGGCTCTGTTCCCGAAACTGAAAATAAAATAGTTGCCCCATGCGAAAAGGATGAAACTGATATGATGCTTGCCGTGGATTTCGGCTATTCAAAGGGTTACCGTGATTTCGTTCTTTACGGTGCCTTGGGCGGTCAGCGTTCTGACCATTCCGTAGCAAATATTCAGCTTCTTCATTATATTGCGTCAAAGGGAGCAAAAGGAACTATTGTTTACGGCGATGAAGTTTTTAGCGCTTTTAAAAATGATGCGCTTTCTCTCGAAAGTGACCTGAAAGGTTATATCTCTGTCTTTTCTCTTTCCGATGAAAGTAGGGGAGTAACAATCAAAAATCTTAAGTATACTCTCGAAAACGCTATTTTACACTCTAATAACCCCGTTGGTGTAAGCAATGAGTTTATCGGTGAAAAGGCTGTAATAGAGGTAAAAGACGGAGCTTTACTTGTTGTTTATAAGTATAAAAAATATGAGACTGATTGATTTCAGCCTCATATTTTTTTGTGTTTTAATTTGTTATTCGGCGATTGAAACACCTGTCATTTCTGCAGGCTGTTCAACACCCATAATCTTAAGCATAGTAGGTGCGATATCGCAAAGCTTACCGCCTTCACGAAGCTTACAGTCATAACCGCATACAACGAAGGGAACGGGGAAGGTGGTGTGTGCTGTGAAGGGTGAGCCGTCTTCCTCATACATCTTGTCAGCATTACCATGGTCAGCAGTGATAAGCATTACGCCGTCCATTTTCATAACTGCATCGTAAACCTTGCCAACGCAGGTGTCAACAGCTTCAACGGCGGCCTTTGCGGCATCGAAAATACCTGTGTGACCAACCATATCGCAGTTTGCGAAGTTGAGAATGATAGCATCATACTTGCCGCTTTCAATAGCCTCAACAACCTTTTCGGTTACTTCATAAGCGCTCATTTCGGGCTGCATATCATAGGTAGGAACCTTGGGCGAAGCAACGAGGATTCTGTCTTCGCCTTCGTACTGCTTTTCAACACCGCCGTTAAAGAAGAAGGTTACGTGAGCATACTTTTCGGTTTCAGCGATACGGAGCTGAGTCTTGCCTATTTTTGCCATATATTCACCGAAGGTGTTTTCGAGTGTCTGGGGCTTGAATGCAACATGTACGTTGGGCATTGTAGCATCGTACTGTGTCATACATACATAGTAAAGTGGGAAGAAACCGTTCTTTCTTTCAAAGCCGTCAAAAGCTTCGTCAACGAAAGTTCTTGTAATCTCTCTTGCCCTGTCGGGACGGAAGTTGAAGAATACAACGCTGTCATTTGCCTTGATTTTGCCGTCTTCTGTGCAAACTGTGGGAAGAACGAATTCGTCAGTAAGGTTTTTGCCTTCAGCATCGATTGTTTCATAGCTCTTTTTAATAGCTTCAACAGGACAGTCAGCCTTAATGCCTTCGCTGTAAACCATAGCGGCATAAGCCTTGCCTACTCTGTCCCAGCGGTTATCTCTGTCCATAGCGTAATATCTGCCCATAACGGTAGCAATTTTGCCAAGACCAATTTCGTGAAGCTTGTCCGCAGTTTCCTTAACATAATCAGCACCTGATGCGGGAGGAACGTCACGACCGTCGAGGAAGCAGTGTATAAATACATCCTTAACGCCCATTTTCTTTGCAAGCTCAACAATTGCATAAAGGTGTGTGTTGTGTGAGTGAACACCTCCGTCACTCATAAGACCCATAAGGTGAAGAGCAGAGCCGTTTTTAATGCAGTTTTCCATAGCACCGCAAAGTGCTTCGTTTTCGAAGAAGTTACCGTCAGCAATTGACTTTGTGATTCTTGTAAGCTCCTGATAAACAACACGACCTGCACCGATGTTTGTGTGACCTACCTCGCTGTTACCCATCTGACCGTCAGGAAGACCTACGTCCATACCTGAAGCACCGATGAAGGTCATGGGGTTTTCTTTCATTATTTTATCAAGATTGGGAGTTTCGGCGGCTACGATAGCGTTGCCGTAGTCGGAAGGATTTTTACCGAAACCGTCCATAATGCAAAGTAAAACAGGTTTTTTCATTTTGAATTATCCTTTCTTCATCAAAAAAGGGCTCACAGAGCCCCTTTAAGTATTTTTGGAATTATTTCTGTTCGGATGCAGCCTTAACGATTACAGAGAAATCTGCAGCCTTAAGAGAAGCACCGCCGATAAGACCGCCGTCAACGTTTACCTTTGAAACAAGTTCAGCAGCGTTGCCTGCGTTCATTGAACCGCCGTACTGGATTGTAACTGTTTCAGCCACATCAGCACCGTAAGCTTCAGCGATAGCGGCACGTACATAGCCGTTACCTTCGTCAGCCTGGTCAGCAGTAGCAGTTACGCCTGTACCGATAGCCCATACGGGTTCGTATGCGATAACTACATTCTTAAGCTCTTCAGCAGAAACGTTTGTAAGAGCCATCTTTGTCTGATATTTGAGAAGAGTTTCGGTGTAGCCGAGTTCTCTCTGTTCTAAAGTTTCACCAACGCAGATGATGGGCTTGAGACCTGCCTTGATAGCGGCAAGAGAGCGAAGGTTAACTGTCTGATCTGTTTCACCGAAGTACTGTCTTCTTTCGCTGTGACCAACAACAACATATTCAACGCCTGTTTCCTTAAGCATATCAGCGGAGATTTCACCTGTGTATGCACCTGAAGCCTTGAAGTGAACATTTTCTGCACCGATTTTGATGTTTGAGCCCTTTGCAGCTTCAATTGCAGCTGCAATATCAACAAAGGGAACGCAAAGAACTACTTCACAGTCTGCACCTGCAACGAGAGGCTTCATTTCATTGATGAGAGCAGTTGTCTGAGAGGGAGTCATATTCATTTTCCAGTTACCGGCAATTACTGCCTTTCTGAGTGTCTTATTCATTTTAGTTACTCCTTAATTTTAATTCTTATTTATCGTTGAGAGCTACAACACCGGGAAGGTCTTTACCCACGAGGAATTCAAGAGAAGCACCGCCGCCTGTGGAGATGTGGCTCATTTTATCAGCGAAGCCGAGCTTCTGAACAGCAGCAGCAGAGTCACCGCCGCCAACGATGGAGATTGCACCGCTTTCAGCGATAGCAGTAGCAACAGCAATTGTACCTGAAGCAAAGTTTTTCCATTCGGAAACGCCCATGGGACCGTTCCAAATAACTGTACCGGCATCCTTAACAGCCTCTGCGAAAAGAGCTTCTGTTTTGGGACCGATGTCAAGACCCATCCAACCGTCGGGGATGCTGTCTGAATCAACAACCATATTTTCGGTGTCTTCTGCATATTCACGGCCTACTCTGTTGTCGATGGGGATAAGGAACTTAACGCCTTTAGTCTTTGCGGTTTCCATCATTTCCTTTGCCATGTCGATTTTATCGGTTTCGCAAAGAGAAGTACCTACTGAATAGCCGAGAGCAGCAAAGAATGTATATGCCATACCGCCGCCTACGATAAGGGTATCAACTGTGTTGAGAAGGTTTGTGATAACGCCGATTTTGTCGGAAACCTTTGCACCGCCGAGGATAGCAACGAGGGGTCTCTTCGGATTTTCGAGAGCGCCGCCGATGTATTCAAGCTCTTTTCTGATAAGGTAACCGCCAACTGCGGGAAGATAATCAGCAACACCTGTGGTTGAAGAGTGAGCTCTGTGAGCGGAACCGAATGCGTCGTTTACATAGATTTCTGCAAGAGAAGCAAGAGCTTTGCTGAAAGCAGCATCGTTCTTTGTTTCTTCAGCGTGGAAACGTACGTTTTCAAGAAGAAGAACTTCGCCTTCCTTAAGGTCAGCGGCAAGAGCCTGTGCGCTTTCGCCAACAACGTCTTTTGCCATTTTAACTTCTTTGCCTAAAAGCTCGCCGAGTCTTACAGCAACGGGAGCAAGAGAAAATTCGGGCTTGAATTCACCCTTGGGTCTGCCGAGGTGTGAGCAAAGAATAAGCTTTGCGCCTTTTTCAAGAAGGTAGTTGATTGTGGGTAAAGAAGCAACGATTCTTTTGTCACTTGTGATAACGCCGTTTTCCATCTTTACATTGAAATCGCAGCGAACAAGGACTTTTTTGCCTTTTACATCAATGTCTTCAACTGATTTTTTGTTCAATACGTTCATTTCATTCTTTCCTTTCGTATTAAGCGTTTTATGTATTATCATACCACCGATTATTTTATATCATTAAGGAAAAATTTGCAAGTGTTTACGGTAAAATTAATGAGTATTTATTCATTTTTATCATTATTAACTCTTTTCTTTTATATGGTGCTTAAAATGTTGTATAAAATTACTTTGTGGGGACTGTTTCAGTTCTGATTTTTGTAGTGTCGCCGTACATAGGTCTGCTTTCGGGCTTTTCTGTTTTGGGAACATCTTTCATGTAAGTATTATAAATGATAAATTCCGAGCCAAGGGATGCAGAGTGATATATGAAGTGGAAGTTTTCTTTTGTCTTAGTCAGTTCACCCTCGTTTACGTATGATTTCTTTTCATAAAGTTGCATTTGTTTTATAATTTCTTCGGTTGTGTTTATGTCATATCCCGTAAAAGCTACGGTAGCAGATGAAACCACCTTCACAAAAAGGCTTATTTCTTCAGTCGATACAGCTTTCATATCTGCATTTTCGTCATATTTGGGAAGATATATTCTCATTTCATCGATTATATTTTCCTTCGTGCATATCAGTTTGAGCATTACACGGGGATTTTTTTCTTCAAAGAATGTATAATAAGTATTGTTGCCGTCTTTGTTTTTATCGGTATAAAAATCTTCAGGGCTTATGTCTGAATAAGTAAATCTTTCCGTAAAGCCATAAACATCCATAAATTCTTCTCTTGCACATCCTTCGAAAAGGGTAAAGACAAATATAAGAGCTATAATCTTCAGAATAGTTTTTTTCATAGTATCGTTCTCCGCAAAAGTATTATAATAATAAATACTGTGAACGTGATAAAAAAATACCGCCACAGTTCAACCGCGGCGGTAAAAGATTTATCTTAATTTGTAAACATTTGCTTCAAAGGGAGCGAGTGTATCGCTGTCAGCAATGCGGACATTTGTGACGAGCTTATCAAATCCGTTTGTGGTTACAGGCTTTTTCTGCACCGAGGGAGTTAGGTTGATTTCAATATAATAAGTTCCTTTATCGCTTATGCGGTAGTAGGCAAGAACATTCTTCCATTTTTCCTTTGCGAGCTTGAAGTCGCCGTAAACAAGGGTATCGTCACTGTGGCGGAGATCTATCATTTTGCGGTAGAAATTGAGTACGGAATCCTTGTCCTTTTCCTCGGTAGCAACATTGATTCTCTTGTATCCGGGGATAACCTCTATCCAGGGGGTGCCTGTGGTGAAGCCTGCGTTTTCTTCTGCTGTCCAGCACATGGGAGTTCTGCCGTTATCACGGCTACCAGCCTTTACAATGCGGTAAATTTTATCCTTGTCTTCGCCTTTTTCGGTTTCCTGTCTGTAGTAGTTGAGTGACTCAACATCTCTGAAAGCATCGATACTTTCAAACTTTGAGTTGGTCATACCGATTTCCTGACCCTGATATACAAAGGGAACACCTTTAAAGGTCATCTGCATAACTGCTAAAAGCTTACTCAGTTCATCTCTGTACATTCCGTCGGGGCAGACCTTACTTGCCATTCTTGTGGTGTCGTGGTTTTCGAAAAAGACCGTCGGCCAGCAGTGATTACCGTAGTGGAGTTGCCACTTGACCATTTCTTTTGCCATGGGTCGAAGGTCATATCTATATTCGGAAAAACGCTTTTTTCCGGGATTTTCGATATGGTCGAAGGCGAAAACAACATTGAGCTCTTTGCGGTAATCACCCGTCATAAGCTTACTCATTTCGATGCCCGTGCCCTGACATTCGCCAACGGTGAAGGCATCGTATTTATTAAAGGTGTTTTCTGCCATTTCGTGAAAATATTTATGAAGTCTCGGGCCGTAGAAATAATGCTCAACACCCTTGAATCCCATAAGAGAGCCGATAACATCGTTTCCGTCGGGAAGACCGTCAGCCTTTGAAATGAAACTGATAACATCCAATCTGAAGCCGTCAACACCCTTTTCGAGCCAGCGGTTGACCATTTTATAAAGGTCTTGTCTTAAGGTTTCGTTTTCCCAGTTGAAATCCATCTGCTTTGAGGAGAAGAGATGTAAAGCCCATTGTTTTCTTTCGGGATAGTAGTTCCAAGCCTTACCGCTGAAAAGACTTTCCCAGTTGTTCGGGGGTGTGTTTTCGTCTCCGTCATGCCAGATATAATAGTCTTTATAGGGCGAATCGGGGTCATTTGCGGAGGAGCGGAACCATTCGTGCTCGTCGGAGCTGTGGTTGATAACAAGGTCCATTATAAGCTTCATATCACGCTTGTGGATTTCGGAAAGAAGCTCGTCGAAGTCTTCCATTGTACCGAATTCTTCCATAATCTTTTCGTAGTTTCTTATGTCATAGCCGTTGTCATCGTTGGGGGAGTCGTAAATTGGACTGCACCATATAGCGTTGATGCCGAGTTCTTTAAGGTAGTCGAGTTTTTCGATAATGCCGCGAAGGTCGCCTATACCGTCACCGTTTGAATCCTTAAAGGAACGGGGATAAATCTGGTAAAAAACAGCTTCCTTCCACCATTTTCTTTCGATGGGAGCATTATCCTCGAGAGGTATATCCTGTTCACTGTTTAAAATACCTAAAAGTGAGTCGATAAACTCTTCGCTTACCTTACCTTTTGAAAGCTTGATAATTTTATTGAGAGTGAGTTTTGAAAGGGGGCCTTTTTTGAGAAATTCACCGCTTAAACCGACAGAATAAAGGGCTTTCATAATAATGTCGTGACCTGCGGGAGTTTTGATAATTTCAGAAATGGGTGTGTTTTTGTTTACTAACATATTTTTCCTCCTATAATTTTTCTGATTATATAATAAACTAACTAATGAATTTTTACAAGGGAAAGACCTAATTTATTTGACTTTTTCTTTTATACATTGTAAAATCTTTATATAAATTCATTACGGAGGTAATATTATGTATATAAAAGAAATTTTATCAAAAGTAGACCACACGGTGCTTTCGCAGGGTGCAACCTGGGAGGATATAAAAAATCTCTGCGATGAAGGAATAGAATACTCCTGTGCAAGTGTGTGCATTCCGCCTTCCTATGTCAGAAAAGCCAAAGAATATGTTCAGGATAAGCTGAAAATCTGTACGGTTATAGGCTTCCCTAACGGTTATAATACTACTGAGGTAAAATGCTTCGAAACCTTTGTGGCAGTCAAGGAAGGTGCAGACGAAATCGATATGGTAATCAATATCGGTATGCTTAAGGATAAAAGATACGATGAAATTCTTGAAGAGATTAGATCTGTTAAAAAAGCCTGCGACGGTAAGCTTCTTAAGGTTATCATCGAGACCTGCCTTCTCACGGATGAAGAAAAGGTGAAGATGTGCAAAATTGTTTCCGCTTCGGGAGCAGATTACATTAAAACCTCAACCGGTTTTTCCACAGGCGGTGCTACGAGAGAAGATATTGAACTTTTCAGCAAAAATGTGGAAAACGGCCTTCATATCAAAGCGGCAGGCGGTATTTCGAGCATAAAGGATGCGGAGGATATGCTTTCTCTCGGTGCGAACAGACTTGGCACTAGCAGAATTGTAAAAATAGTAAAAAACGAACAAGGTAGCGGCTATTAATTAAGGGGGAAATATTATGTCAAATTCAACTCCACATATCAATCTTAAAGAGGGTACATCCTTTGCAAAGACGGTTTTAATGCCGGGTGACCCCTTAAGGGCAAAATTTATTGCGGAAAACTTTTTGGAAAATGCAGAGCTTATAAACAATGTCAGAGGTATACAGGGATACACGGGCACCTATAAAGGTCATAAGGTATCTGTTATGGCGAGCGGTATGGGTATGCCCTCTATAGGCATTTATTCTCATGAGCTTTATAACTTTTTCGGTGTGGAAAATATAATCCGTGTCGGCTCTGCGGGAGGTCTTTCGGAAAAGGTAAAGCTTCGTGACATCGTAGCGGGTATCGGTGCAAATACTAATTCAAATTTCGGCGCACAGTTTGGCGTTACGGGTACTGTTGCACCCACTTGCTCATTTGAGCTTCTCACCGCTGCAGTAGAAAGTGCTGAAGAGCTCGGTATAAATATGAAGGTAGGCAATCTTTACTCATCGGATACCTTCTATGATTTTGATGTAGAGTGTAACAGAAAATGGGCAAATGCAGGCTCGCTTGCCGTGGAAATGGAAGCGGCGGCTCTCTACCTCAATGCTATGAGGGCAGGTAAAAAGGCACTTGCCATCTGCACCATATCCGATATGCCCTTTACGGGTGAAGGCTGTACAGCCGAAGAGAGACAGAATACTTTTACGGATATGATGAAGATAGCTCTTGAAACAGCAATCAGAATGGATTGATAATTTGAAATCTCGGCCCTTGGCCTTCGGCCTTCGGCCCTTATGGGTGATCTTATGAAAGCAAAACGAATCTTTTTAATTGTTCTCGACAGTGTTGGTATCGGTGAAATGCCCGATGCTCACCTTTACGGTGACAGAGGCAGTAACACGCTTAAGGCTTGTTATATGCAGGAAGGATTTAATATCCCCGAACTAAAAAATAGCGGAATATTCAATATCAACGGAATTGATTATGATGAAGGTGTTTCCTGTCCCGACAGTGCGTATGGCAGAATTTCCGAAGCATCAAAAGGTAAGGACACCACCACGGGGCATTGGGAAATTGCAGGAATCATATCCGAAAAGCCTTTCCCGACTTATCCTGACGGATTTCCCGAGGAGATACTACAGAGATTTACCGCCGCTACAGGCAGAGGAGTTCTTTGTAACAAGCCCTATTCAGGTACAAAGGTAATCGAAGATTACGGGAAAGAGCATCTTGAAACAGGCGAATTAATCGTATATACATCTGCTGACAGTGTTTTTCAGATTGCTGCTCACGAAGACAAAGTACCTTTGAAAGAACTTTATGAGTGCTGTGAAAAAGCGAGAGAAATTCTTACGGGTGAACACGCTGTGGGCAGAGTTATTGCTCGTCCCTTCAGCGGTGAATATCCTAATTTCAAAAGAACACCTAACCGTCACGACTACTCGCTTACTCCTCCTGCAGACACTGTGATAGATGCACTTGCAAAAAAAGGCTTTGATGTAATTCCCATCGGTAAAATCTATGATATTTTTGCGGGTAAAGGTTTTAAAGAAGCGCATCCCACGAAATCAAATACTGACGGCATGAGACTTACAAGTGAATATCAGAAAAAAGATTTTACGGGGCTTTGCTTTACTAACCTTGTTGACTTTGATATGGTTTTCGGTCACAGAAATGATGCCGCCGGATATGCAAAGGCTCTTATGGAGTTTGACAGTTGGCTGACAGACTTTAAGAAAGAAATGAAAAAAGGGGACATCCTTTTCGTTACCGCTGACCACGGCTGTGATCCTCTTACGGAAAGCACAGATCATTCGAGGGAATATGTACCTCTTATCGTTTACGGTGAAGGAATAAACAGCGTAAATTTAGGCACGAGAAAAACTTTTGCAGACATCGGTAAAACTATAGCAGATTTATTTGAAATTGAATGTGAAATCAGCGGTGAAAGCTTTAAAAATGAATTTACGGGAGAATAAAAATGAAAGACGTGGAACTTATATCATTGGCGAAAAAAGCCGCCGAAAATGCCTATGTACCTTATTCAGGTTATACGGTGGGTGCGGCTTTGCTCGCGGAAAGCGGAAAGGTTTATCTTGGCTGTAACATTGAAAATGCCGCCTACGGACCCACGAACTGTGCCGAAAGAACGGCATTTTTCAAGGCTGTCAGCGAAGGTGAAAGAAAGTTTATCGCAATTTCAGTTGTGGGCGGCAAAGAACTCGATTTTAAAGATTATTTCACACCCTGCGGTGTATGCAGGCAGGTAATGGCAGAGTTTTGTGATGAGAACTTCCGCGTGCTGATAGGCAAAAACGGAGACGATTATCTTTCGCTTACTCTCGGAGAAATTCTTCCGTACACATTTTCAGCTGATAAACTCAAATAAAAGAGGCGGCAAGCCTCTTTTTTATATATAGACTTTGTGGTGACTTTTTATTTTATCCATCGCGCCTTTTTCAAGTCTTGACACCTGTGCCTGTGAAATGCCGATTTCCTTTGCAACTTCTGTTTGTGTCATGCCGTTCATGAACCGAAGGGAAAGTATCCTTTTTTCCCTTTCACCAAGGTCATTGATGGATTTTTTTAGTAAAATTTCATCTATCCAGTTTACGTCGCTGTTGCTGTCACCAATCTGATCCATAACGTAAATTGTATCACCGGCATCATAGTAAACAGGCTCATAAAGTGAAACGGGATCCACGATTGCCTCAAGAGCAATAACCACATTTTCTCTTTTTACACCTAATTTTTCCGCAATTTCTTCTATTGTAGGCTCTCTTTGGGTTTCGTTTATAATCTGTTCTTTTATCTGCATAGCGTGGTATGCCGTATCTCTTATTGAACGGCTGACTCTGATAGGATTGTAATCCCGCAAATATCTTCTTATTTCACCTATAATCATCGGTACGCCGTAGGTGCTGAAACGAAGGTTAAGACTGATATCGAAATTATCTATAGCTTTTATTAGCCCGATGCATCCAACCTGAAACAAATCGTCAATATTTTCTCCTCTTGATGTGAAGCGCTGAATAACACTTAAAACCAGACGCAGATTTCCGTTTATCAATTCTTCACGTGCTTGCTTGTTACCGCCTCTGGCTTTTATCATCAGCTCCGTTATTTCTTTTTCACTTAATGTTTTAAGTTTTGACGTGTCGATGCCGCATATTTCCACCTTGTTATAGTAGTTCAACTTAATTACCCCCACATTTATCTGTTAAGATAATTATTGACTTGCTTAAATAGTTTTAACAATTACATTTGTTGGAAATTGTATTTTATGAAAAAGAATTTGACGATTTGTGACTTATGGTGTATAATTGTGTCATCGATTTGAGGAGAGGAACTTAAGTGAAAATATGTTTAAGAACAGTATAAAATTTGTTTTGCTTTTCTTTTTTATTATGTGCTCTTTGACCTTTTGTGCCGGTGCGGAATGTGTACATAATTTTGAACCTTCGCCGGGCAACGACAATCTTTTCTGCACTACCGATTACATTCATTACTATTACTGCCTTAATGGTTGCGGAAACTACGGCACAGTCAGCGGTGGAATAAATTCAAGTGAACAATGCAGCTTTTGTTTTGTTTCGGAAGAAGAAGCGACCTGTGTCAGTGAGGGTAAGAAGTTATATATGTGTACCGTTTGTTACCTATTTAAAGAGGAGACGGTAGCCATCAGGGAACATAAATATAAAAGAATTCGCAGACTTCCCACATGTACTGAATTCGGATACGATCTTTATGCCTGTACAGGCTGTGACAGGAGCTTTAAAGATAATTTTGTACAGCCTTTGCAGCATCTTTCTGACGGTGGTGTTATTGAAACTCTTCCCACTTATAACAAAACGGGCACTATAAAGGTTTCTTGCAGAGTTTGCGGATATCATATCGAAAGAAAAACTGTCCCATGCCTTATTAAAGTGGAGGAAAAGAAAAACGTCGCAGAAAAAGTAACCGGATTCAAAGTTAAGTCTTACGGTACATCTTCGGTTAAGCTTGTTTGGAAAAAATCTGAAAATGCACTTTCATATAAAATTTATTACAGTACCGATAAGAAGAAGTGGAAAACGGTTTCGACGGATAAAACGTCTATAACGGTAAAAAAGCTTAAATCTGCTATTAAATATTATTTCAAAATTTCGGCTGTCGGTGAAGATAATCAAAGTGCTGTAAGCAAGATTATTTCTGCCTGTACCAAACCAACAAAAGCTGTTTTACTGAAGATTAAATCTGTAAAAAAATCCAAAGCAACTCTCGAATGGAAAAAGTTAAATAATGTCAGCGGATATGAAGTTTCATACACGTCGAACAGCTTTAAGAAAAAGAATTCTGTAAAAACAGTCAACGTAACCAAAGACAGTAAAAAGACTCTTAAAAGTCTTAAAAGCGGTAAAAAATATTTTTTCAGAGTACGTGCATATAAAAACTACGGCTCAAAGAAAATTTACGGAGCTTACAGTAAGGTGAAAACCTTGAAAATCAAGTGAAATAAGTGTTGAAAAGAACATAGCAATATGATATAATTACAGACGAAAACTTTGTCAGGAAAGGACAGAACATTTTATGTTCAAGGGAAAAACATGAAGTATCAGATTAAAAAGCTCAGAATCAATGACTTTGATGTTTATGAGCAGAACAAGCTTGCAGGCAGAAGCTATTTTATTCCGTATTCAGATAAGGCAAAGCTTCTTGAACAGACTGCACTAACGGAAAGATATTCGAGCGACACGGTTACTGTTATCTCTGGGGACTGGAAGTTCAGATATTTTGAAAAGATTTCCCGACTGCCTACTACCATTGACACGGACACAATGTCCTTTGACGATATTGAAGTGCCGTCTACCTGGCAGAGAACAGGCTACGAAAACCCCTGCTATCTTAACACAAGATATGAATTTCCTATGACACTTCCCAACGTTCCTGAAGAAATGTCAGCAGGTGTTTATTTCAAAAAGTTCACAATAAAAAACACCGTAAATCCCATTATTACCTTCCTCGGTGTCTGCTCTTCGCTTACCCTTTATGTAAACGGAAGATATGTGGGTTACAGCGAAGGCAGTCATAACAGTGCTGAATTTTCTCTTGACGGCTTCGTAATTGAGGGTGAAAATGAACTTCTCGCCATCGTTTCAAAATGGTCAAACGGTACATATCTTGAATGTCAGGATATGTTCAGGGAAAACGGCATTTTCCGTGACGTATATATTACTGAAAACGCCGCTGAATATATCTTTGATTTCCATGCTAAAACTCTTGAAAAATCAGAGGGATATTCCCTTGAGGTCAATGCTGACATTTTAGGTGTAAACTTTACAGGAAAGACACTTTGTGCCGAGCTTATGAAGGACGGAAAGATTATCGCCGACAAGGAAGCTCCCGCCGCTTACAAAACAAATCTTGACTTCGGTGTTCTCAATGTAAAACGCTGGAGTGCCGAAACTCCCGAACTTTATACTCTTGTTCTGTCTTTGAAGCAGGGCGATGAGACCATACAGTGTGTAAAGAGTAATATTGGCTTTAAGACCGTTAAAATCGACGGTGAAAAGTTCTATTTCAATTCCAAACTTATCAAATTCAAAGGCGTAAATCACCATGACACTCACGAAAAGACAGGCTATGTTATGAGCGGTGACGACCTTCTTAAGGATATTCTTCTTATGAAGAAGTTAAATGTCAATGCTGTCAGAACTTCTCATTATCCTCCTGACCCTATTTTCCTTTCGCTTTGTGATGAATACGGACTTTATGTAATTGACGAGGCAGATATCGAAACTCACGGCACACAGGTTTATGAAGACTTCAAGCCTACTTTGAAGCCTAATATTATCAGTAATGACGCAGCTTGGTTACCCCGCTATGGAGACAGAGTGATGAGGATGTTCGAAAGAGATAAAAACCATCCGTCGATTACGATGTGGAGCCTCGGTAACGAATCGGGCGGCTGGAAAAACCAAGACGAATGTTATAAGCACCTTAAAGAGGTGACGGACATTCCTGTTCACTATGAAGGTGTCATAAGAACACCCAGAGGCTCTTATGATGTTATATCTGAAATGTATCAGATACCCGAGCTGCTTAAAAGAATAGGTGACCATAAGCTTGGCAAGAGGTATAAAAACAAACCTCATTTCCTCTGCGAATACTGTCACGCCATGGGTGTAGGCCCCGGCTCATTAGAGGATTACTGGAACCTTATTTATACCTATGATAATCTTACCGGTGGCTGTATATGGGAGTGGGCTGACCACAGTGTTTACCACGAAAACGGCAAATACAAATATACTTACGGTGGCGATCACGGTGAAAGAATTCACGATGAAAATTTCTGTGTTGACGGACTTGTTTATCCCGACAGAACACCCCATACGGGTGCCTATGAGATGAAAAATGTTTACCGCCCTGTAAGATGTCAAAAAACAGGGGAGAATATATACTCATTTAAAAATACGAAAGCTTTCACCGACTCAAGTGATATAAAAATCTTTTATGAGCTTCTTGAAAACGGAGCTGTGATTGATAGGGGAGATATTGACACGGTGATTCCTCCTCTTGAAAGCAAAACCGTTAATGTTGAACACAAAGCAGTCGGCAAGGATAAGGATTATCACATTACTTTTATTTATAAGGACCTTTCAGGTGAAGAAATTGCTAAAGAGCAGATAACTCTCAATGAAAAAATCGCTGAACCTGAAATATCTTGCGAGGGTAAACTCGAGGTTTCGCAGACAAAGGAAATATATGTGGTTTCTTTTGAAAATGGCAGTGTTGCCTTTTCAAAGAAAGATGGAACACTTCTCAGTTATAAGATTGACGACAAGGAATATATTGCTGACGGTAAAGGCTTTACTGCTAACATCTACCGTGCATATCTTGATAATGACAGAAATATTGTCAAGGAATGGAAAAAGCTGGGATTTGATGCTGTGACACCTGTTTTCAAAGAAATCAAATGCAGAGAAAAGAGTGGCGTTGTAAAGATCAAGACCGAATGGGACCTCTGCTTTAAAAACAAGCCTGTTTATGAGTTCGAACTTAAATACAGAATTTATCCCGACGGCACAGTTCATATCAAAGCTGAAATCGAATTTAAGAAGCGTCATTTCAAGGCTGTTGAACTGCCGCGCTTCGGTGTTAACATCAAGCTTGACAAATCTTTACAAAATGTGGAATATTACGGCCTCGGTGACCTTGAAAATCTTCCTGACTTCAAAGAGCAAAGCATAATAGGCATTTATTCTTCAACCGTTGACGGCCTTAATGTTGATTATATAAGACCGCAGGATAACGGTAATCACGGTGAATGCCGTTATGTGAAGCTTTCTGACGGTGACGGCAGGGGAGTGATGTTTTGTGCTTATGAAAAGCCATTCTCCTTCAGCGCCCATAATTACGGTAACGAAATTTTGGAAAAGGCAAAGCATATAGAAGACATCAAGGCTGAAGATTTTGTATCCTTGAACATTGACGGCTTTATGCGCGGTACAGGTTCAAACAGTTGTGGTCCAAACGCTTTGAAGCAGTACAGAGTATACCTTAAGAAAGAACTTGAATTTGAGTTCTGCATAACACCCATAAAGTAAAATAATCAAAATTTTTTTAAGAACATCTGTATTTTTTTCTTGAATATGGATGTTCTTTGTGTTATACTAAAACAGGATTGTGCTTAAAGCACAGTTTAAGGAATAAAAAATTATTTTTATAATAATGGAGGCAAAAAACAATGAAACAGTTAAACATCGGTATTATCGGTGCAGGTCGTATCGGTAAAGTTCACATGCAGTCAATTACATACAATGTACCCACTGCAAAGGTGCTCGGTATCACTGACGTTTTCAAGGACGGTTTACAGGAGCTTGCAGATAAATACGGTATTGAAAAGGTTTATGCCGATTACAAGGAAATGCTTGCTGACAAAGAGATTGACGCAGTTCTTGTATGCTCTTCAACAGATACTCACGCCGATATTTCCATCGAAGCCGCAAAGGCAGGTAAGCACGTTTTCTGCGAAAAGCCCGTTGACCTTACTCCCGAAAAAGTAAAGGCAGTTATCGACGCTGTGGCAGAAGCCGGTGTAAAGCTCCAGGTTGGCTTTAACAGACGTTTTGATCATAATTTTGCACATGTACGCGCACTTATCAACGAAGGTAAGGTTGGTAATCTTGAGCTTATCAAAATTACTTCACGTGACCCCGAGCCTCCTCCGGCAGAATATGCCGCAGTATCAGGCGGTATGTTCCTTGATATGACTATTCACGATTTCGATATGGCACGTTTCCTTGCAGGCAGTGATGTAACTGAAGTTTATGCAAGTGCAACCTGTCTCGTTGACCCTGCGATCGGTGAAGCAGGTGATGTTGATACTGCAATCATCAACCTTAAATTTGAAAACGGTGCTCTCGGTGTTATCGATAACAGCCGCCGTGCCGCTTACGGCTATGACCAGAGAATTGAAGTATTCGGCTCTCTCGGTGCTGCTATGGCTTCAAACGACACTCCCACCAATGTTACTGTTATGAACAGCGACGGTGTTACCACCGATAAGCCTCTTTATTTCTTCCTCGAAAGATACATGCAGTCCTTCCGTGATGAAATGGTACAGTTTGTTGATGCTGTCCTTAATGACAAGCCCACACCTACTACAGGACTTGACGGTCTTAATTCCATTCTTGTTGCTCTTGCCGCAAAGAAATCCGTTAAGGAAGGCAGACCCGTTAAAATTTCTGAAATTATGTAAATTATGCTTTGGGAGTGCAGTAAAATGCACTCCTCGAAGTGTTTAATGAGAGACTTTATTATTGAAAGGATTGATTAATATGCGTCTTACAATGGCTCAGGCTCTTGTGAAGTTTCTTGATAATCAATATGTAAGCTTTGACGGAAAAGAAACCTAGTTCGTTGACGGTATCTTCGGGATTTTCGGTCACGGCTGTGTTGTAGGTATCGGCCAGGCTCTCGAGCAGGGCGGACACAGTCTTACATATTATCAGGGACATAATGAGCAGGGTATGGCTCACGCGGCTATTGCTTTTGCAAAACAGAATAACAGACGAAAAATTATTCCCTGTACTTCTTCAATCGGTCCCGGCGCGCTCAACATGGTAACTGCCTGCGGTACTGCCACAGCGAACAGAATTCCTCTTCTCGTTCTTCCCGGTGATACCTTTGCCTGTCGTCAGCCCGACCCTGTTTTACAGCAGATTGAACAGCCGACCTCATATTCAACCACCTCAAACGATGCCTTCCGTGCCGTTTGCAAATATTGGGACAGAATTGAACGTCCCGAACAGCTTATGACTGCCTGTATCAACGCTATGCGCGTACTTACCGATGCCGCAGACACAGGTGCCGTATGCATCGCTATGCCCCAGGATGTTGAAGCTGAAGCTTTTGATTATCCCGACTACTTCCTTCAGAAGAGAGTATGGTATATGGACAGAAGAGTACCTTCTGAAAGAGAAATCGATGCGGCTGTGGAGATGATTAAAAATGCCGAAAAGCCTATGCTCGTAGTAGGTGGCGGTGTTACATATTCCGAAAGCTACGAAGCAGTTCTTGCTTTTGCAGAAAAATACAATATTCCTATTGGCGAAACACAGGCAGGTAAGGGACAGATTCCTTATGCACATCCTCTCAATATGGGCGGTTGCGGTGTAACAGGCGGTGCCGCCGCTAATGCTATAGCTAAAAAGACGGACCTTGTAATTGCTGTCGGAACAAGACTTACCGACTTTACAACCTGCTCAAAATGGGGATTCCAGAATCCCGATGTGAAGATGCTCTCAATCAACGTATGCTCATTTGATGCTTTTAAGATGGACTCGACAGCTGTTATTGCAGATGCAAAACTTTCTGTTGAGGCAATTATGGCAAAGCTCAACGGTTACAAGTCCAAATGGACTACAGAAATAGCCGAAGCAAAGGATTCCTTTGATGCAGAGATTAGCCGTTGCTATAATGCTCCCGCTGTAGATGGCGTTCTTTCGCAGATGAGAGCCCTCGGTATAATCAACGAGGTAATTGCAGACGATTCTATAGTTATCGGTTCATCGGGTTCACTTCCCGGTTGTCTCCAAAGAATATGGAAGTCAAAGGCTCCATACACCTATCACGTTGAGTACGGCTTCTCCTGTATGGGTTACGAAATCTGCGGTGCTTTAGGTGCAAAGCTTGCCTGCCCCGATAAGGAAGTATATTCAATGGTTGGCGACGGCTCCTTCCTTATGCTTCACAGTGAGCTTTATACTGCTGTTCAGGAAAACAAGAAAATCAATATTATGCTCTTTGACAACAGTGGTTGGGGATGTATTGAAAACCTTCAGAACGGACAGGGCACTGACACCTTTGGCACAAGATTCACAAGAAGAACCGAAAGCGGACTTCTTGACGGTGAGGTAATTTTCACCGATTACGCTAAAATTGCTGAAGGTTACGGTTGCAAGGCTTACAGAGTAACTACTGACAAAGAACTCTATGAAGCACTCGAGGATGCAAAGAAGCAGACAGTACCCACACTCTTCGACATAAAGGTTGCCCACAAGTCAATGACCGACGGCTACGATTCCTGGTGGAGAGTAGGCGTTGCTGAGGTTTCCGAAAGTGAAAGAGTACGCGAATGTTATGAGGATATGAAAGCCAATATTGAAAAGGCTCGTTTATATTAATTTTAAGGAGAGATTAAAATGCTTAACAAAGAAAAAGTAAATCTTGCCATAGCACCTATTGCTTGGACAAATGATGATATGCCCGACCTCGGCGCAGAAAACACCTTTGAGCAGTGTGTCAGTGAAATGGCACTTGCAGGCTTCACTGGCAGTGAAATCGGCAACAAATACCCTAAAGATGTAGAAACTCTTAAGCATAAGCTTGATGTTCGCGGAATGAGAATCTGTAATGCATGGTTCTCTTCACTACTTCTTTCCGACGGCTATGAGGCTACAATCGAAGCTTTTATCAAGCACAGAGATTTCCTTCACGCTCTCGGCGCAAAGGTTATTGGTGCTTCCGAACAGGGTAACAGCATTCAGGGTAAGGATGTAAGCATCTTCGGTGAAAAGCCTGTTTATACCGATGAACAGTGGGAGCTTATCGCAAAGGGCTTCAACGAAATGGGCAGACTTGCAAAGGAAAAGGGTATGTACTTCACCGTTCACCACCATATGGGTACAGGCGTACAGACAGCCGAAGAAATTGATAAGCTTATGGAAATCACCGACCCTGATCTTGTTTATCTTCTCTTTGATACAGGCCATCTTTCCTTCAGCGGTGAAGATGTAATCGGCGTGCTTAAAAAGTACGTTCACAGAGTTAAGCACGTTCACCTCAAGAGCATCCGTAAAAATGTTATCGAAGATGCAAAGGAAAAAGGCTACAGCTTCCTTGATTCCGTTCGTGCAGGCTCCTTTACCGTTCCCGGTGACGGCGACTTCGATTTCACTCCTGTATTTGATGTTCTCGATGAAGCAGGTTATGAAGGCTGGGTAGTTGTTGAAGCAGAGCAGGATCCTGCTATCGCAAATCCCTACGAATATGCAGTTCTTGCCAGAAACTACATCAGAGAAAAGACAGGTCTTTAATTCTGAAAAGAACTAATCCCTCGGCTTGATGCCGAGGGATGTTTTTTCTTTTATGCGGATTTATTTTTCCCACTTCATAACAGTTTTACCGAAGGATTTGTTTATATCCAGGTCAAAAGCCTCCATCATATCCTTGATGGTTCTGACAGGTTTGACATAGCCTACCATGTGACTGAGATATTCGACAATGTCGGGGAATTCCTTATACATTTCAACTGTCTTGACGAAGTCCTCACGACCGCTGCGGCTGCTGCCGAAAATGCGAAGACCTTTTTCAAGTACCATTCTTGTATTGATGGGTACAGGGTACTCACTTACACCTAAAATTGAAATTGTGCCTTCGGGCTTGATATAATCGATAATCTGATTAATGGCAATCTGTGAGCCGTTACCGCCGACACATTCAAAAGCATGGTCAAACTTCATATCTTCGGGAATTTCAGTTGTGAGATAGGTTTCATCAACAAAGGTAAAATCAGCCAGCTTTTTGGGAACAACGCCGAAAACGTAAATCTTTGCATTGGGGAAGAATTTCCTTAAGAAAACGCAGGTGATATAGCTTAAGTTGCCGTCACCCCATACACCTATTGTCTCTCTTCTTTCGTGAGAAAACTTAATAAAACGTGAAATAGCGTGAACACTTACGGATACGATTTCAGTGAATGAAGCAACAGCAGGATTAATGTCGGCAGGTAACTTTACAAGTCTGTCTGCGCTGATGGAAACATATTCCTGCATAAATCCGTCGAAACCGCTTGCTCTGAATTTGCTCGAACGAAGATAGTTTTCAGCGATAATTTCATCTTCTTCAACAGGTGTATTGGGAATCATTACCACAAAATCGCCGGGCTTGAAGGATTTGTCGGGGGAGTAGACCACTTCGCCGACTGCCTCGTGAATGAGAGCCATAGGCAGTTTTTCGGCAAGAGCCTTCGGATCTCTTGTTCCCTGAAAATATCTCTGGTCTGCATTACAGATAGAAAGATAAGTGGGTCTCACTATTACATTTCCGCTGAAAATATCGATTTCACTGAAGGCAATTTCGATTTTTCTCGGCTGTGTTAATCTGAATACTGTATTAAGCATTGACTTTTCCTTTCAGAATTATTTGATTTCCTCGTCTAAAAGTGCCTTTGCAACTCTCAAATCGTACGGATAGGTGATTTTGATGTTGTGTACTTCACCGTCGATAAGATGCACATCATAGCCCTTCATACTGAAAATTTTACAGGCATCGGTAAGAATGTCCTTTTCTTCTTCTGTAAGGCTGTAGTATAAATCCTTGAGAAGCTTTGCCTTGAAGGCCTGAGGAGTTTGTCCCTGATAAAGCTTACTTCTGTCGGGGATATTACTGATAACAGAACCGTTCTGACTTTCAACGATGGTATCTGTGGCAGGCACAACAGTATCTGTTGCACCGTATTTGAGTGCTGCTTCAATGTTTTCGCTTATGATTCTTGCAGAAACGAAAGGTCTTACGGCGTCGTGGGTTACAATGATAGTTTCATCGTCAAGACCATCGGTTTCTTCGATGAACTTAATGGCATTCATAATGGTTTCGTTTCTTGTGCTTCCGCCCTGTAGAACAACCACACGGTCATCCTCGGGAAGGTGCTTTTTAAGAATACTCTTTGTATGATTTACCCACTGTTCGGGACAAAGGATAATTATCTTTTTAAAACAGTCGTTTACATAAAATTTTTCAACAGTATGAGCGATAATAGGCTTGTCCTTTAGAGTGATATATTGCTTTGGTTTTTCAACGTTGCCCATTCTGCTTCCGATTCCGCCTGCGGCGATAACTGCGTATATCATTTGTAATCACCTCTTGATTATTTGTCAGAGGCAGAATTTTATCTGCCTTTCTGATTAAGTATACAGTAATAACAATAAATTGTCAATGTATAATGTAAATAAAAAAACAGACCCGTAAAAACAGGTCTGCTCAAAATCAGATTTTTTTCAGTAACTCTTCAAAGTCATCAGCACTCGGTATAAGATGGTAATCATCCATAGGGAGAGGCACCGCTTTTTTGAATCTGTTATAATCCTCGCCCATGGCTGTGTCGATGATTCGCTGTGTTGCATTACCGTCGCAGGCACTCATAAACTTATTTCGGAAATCGATTACTTCTTGTTTATCGAAGTTATTCTCGATGCCTTTGATGTATTCAATGATTTCTTCGTTAGTTGAAACTATGGGGCCGGGAGTAAGTTCGTCATAATCGTAGTAAAAGCCTCTCCAGTCGAAGAAATTTTCCAGATCGTGAGCCAAGAAAATCATTGGCCTTTCGAAAAGCGAATATTCAAAGATAAGAGATGAATAGTCGGAAATACATATATCACTTACGCAGAGAAGAGACTCGATGCTCATATCATCCGTAAAGTCAACGGCAAATGAACCGATAAGCTCCTCGGGGATTACGGGTCTTTTTCTTACAAGGGGATGATGCTTCATTATAACCACATATTCATCACCGAGAGCTTCATAAAGCATATTCAGGTCAAGAACATTAGGTGACTTTGCTTTTGCAACTCTGCCGCGGAAGGTGGGGGCGTAAAGAATAACTTTTTTATCCTTTGCAGCAGGAAAACGCTCATAAAGAATATCAAAGGATTTTTCTATGAAATTCTTATTATAGAAAATATCTGTACGGCTGCTGCCTAAAGCTTTTACCACGCCACTTTCGTGTGAATACTGCATAGCTTCTTCGTAAGCCCAGATAACTTCGGGACTGCTGACGGTAACATGTGTGTAGTTACGGTTAAAAGGGTATCTTTCCATATCTTTTCTTGAGGCGCCGAAAATCGCATCCGCTGTGCTGAAACCGAATTTTTTAAAAGCACCGCAACCGTGCCAGAGCTGAGTGATAACTGTTTCGGGTCTTGTTACAAATCTTCCCGTGACATTTGTTGCTTCATCGAAG
The DNA here is from genome assembly GCA_045604385.1 of Acutalibacteraceae bacterium. Classification (GTDB taxonomy): domain Bacteria; phylum Bacillota; class Clostridia; order Oscillospirales; family Acutalibacteraceae; genus UBA6857. The sequence continues at coordinate 147,788 of JAZUNX010000018.1, read as the reverse complement.
AAAACATACTTTGCCGTAGCGATGTCCCGAATCATGGCCTTACACCTTTCGCGGTATTCTTTTCTCGGAACAAAGGTGTTTCTTAAAAAGTGACAATGAATATCAAAGTCGGTATTTGCGTAAAGATTATCGTACATAAGCTGGAAACTGTTCGTCAGCTTCGGAAGTCTTATTTCCACAAAAACAACCTTTTTTTCATCAACAGGAAGCTTTGAATACTTTTTATAAATAGACGGATAAAGATGCGCGATAACATACTCTGTATAAAGTCGGTTATATTTGCCTCTGATGAACTTTTTGATTCTTTTGAAAAATCCTTTTACCTTCTTTTTTATGAACTTAACGGTTTTTCTTGTATATTTTACAAAGAAAAGGTAGATTGTGTAAAGGAATGTGCTTTGAAGAGCACTTTTAAGACCCATGCGTAAACATCCTTTCTTAAATTATTCATTTACATTAAACTGCGGTTTACCCGATATATTGTACATAAAAACAGAATTTTGTCAATACAAAGTACCGTCTTTGAAATTATTTTCCTTTTTTATGTTTTTCGAATTCTGCGCCAAAAACTTCATTGATTATTCTTTGAGTAGCTTTGCCGTCGCAGGCGCTCATAAATTTATCTTTGAATGCTCTGACTGTATTTTTATATGGATTGTCGTCAATATTTTGAATGTAGGTGACTATTTCATCGGTTGTTTTAAAAACAGGACCCGGGGTGAGCTCACCGTAGTCATAGTAAAATCCTCTGCTGTCAAAATATTCCTCAAGGTCATAGGCAAAAAATATCATCGGCTTTTCAAAAAGGGAATATTCAAAAATAAGAGAAGAGTAGTCGGAAATGCAAATATCACTTACACAGAGTAGTTCATCGACAGTCATTTTATCAGTGAAATCAAACACAGATTTATCAATATAATCTGCGGGGATTTCAGGACGCTTTTTCACAAGAGGGTGGTGCTTGATTATGAGAATGCATCCGTCATCAAACAATTCAGCCATTTTTGTGATGTCGAGTTTATCGGGAGCGAGAGCACTTTCCACGTTTCCTCTGAAGGTTGGTGCATAAAGAATGATTTTTTTGTTTTCCGATTCGGGTAAAAGGCTGTGCAATTTTGAGTAAGAACTTTTAATAAAACTTTCATTATAAAAAATATCTGTTCTGCTTACTCCTGTTGCACGGACAATACCTTTATTTTCCAAATTCATAGCCTGTTCAAAATGAGGGATCACCTCTTTGCTGCTGACTGTTGCAAGAGTATAGTTGGTGTGGACGGGATATCTTGTCTTTGCTCTTTGAGAGGCACCGAACTTTCCGTCGTTTACACTGTAGCCGAACTTTTTAAAAGCACCGCAACCGTGCCAGAGCTGCACAAGGTTGGTTTCAGGTCTCAACCGGATTTTAGCAAGTATGTGTGTTGCTTCATCCATAAATACATATTTAGCCGTAGCAATGTCTCTGATAAGATTTTTACAGTTTCTGATATATTCTTTGTCGGATACGAAGGTTTTTCTTAAAAAATGTGATTTCAGTTCGTAATTTGTTTCACTTTCAAGTGTGTTATATATTACGTGGAAGCTGTTTGAAAGATGGGAAAGTCTGGATTCGATGAAGATAACCTTGTTTTCGTCAATCTGCCTTTTTGCAATTTTTCTATATATTGACGGGTAGAGGCAGATAATTGTATATTCAGTAAGTAAACGGCTTCGTATGCGCTTAAATAATTTTTTTATTCTGTTGAATATATCACTGACTTTCATGTGAAAACTTCCTTTCATAACGCTTGAATATATTTTACTTATTTTCGATACTGTTTGTCAAGATATAAATTAAATTAGGTGAGAGGATAATATAAAAGTCAAAATGTAATTAATTTCTTGACATAGTAAAGAAAAAATAGTATTATATCTTATAATGCATTATTATGGGTTGTTATAGTCAAAATTGGAATTAAGTGATCGGATATATATTTTAAACCATTAATAAAGGAGTGAATTTAATCTAAATGAGCGAAAAAAATCAAAAACATAATAATAATCAGAAAAACAAACAGAGCACAAAGCAGAATCAGTCTGCCAAACAGAATCAGAAACAGCAAAATAATGCCAAAAATGCGGCAGTAAAGAATAAATCAAACAAACAGTTCAATTTTAAAAAGAAAAACAATCATTCCGAAGGGGCTGCAAAACGTAAAAATTCAAACAAAAACAAGAAAAAAGCAAGTCCCGTAAGAATTGCTTTTCTCGGCGGTCTGAATGAGGTGGGCAAAAACATTACGGTCTTTGAGTATAAAAATGACATAATACTTGTTGACTGCGGTCTTGCTTTTCCTGATGAGGATATGCCCGGTATTGACCTTGTAATTCCCGATTTTTCATATATAGAAAAGAACGCCGATAAGGTGAGAGGTATTTTCATCACTCACGGACACGAAGATCATATCGGCTCTCTTGCCTATCTTTTAAAAAGTGTCAATATTCCTGTTTACAGTACCCGTCTTACTAACGGTCTTATCGAATGTAAGCTTAAAGAGCACGGACTTTTCGGCTCTGCGAAGCTCAATGTGGTAAAAGCAGGGGACAGCGTAAGTCTCGGCGGCTTTACAGTCGAGTTTATCCATGTCAACCATTCAATTCCCGATGCTGTCGGATTTGCCATAAAATGTGACGGAGGCACCATAGTTCATACGGGTGACTTTAAAATTGACAGCACACCCATCGATGGTGATATGATTGATATTTCCCGTTTTTCCGAGCTCGGTAAAGAGGGCGTGCTTTGTATGATGGCAGATTCCACAAATGCCGAAAGACCGGGGTATACGGAAAGTGAAAGAAAAGTAGGTGACTCCTTCGAGCTGCTTTTCAGAAAGGCACAGAAAAGAAGAATAATTGTCGCCACCTTCGCTTCAAACATTCATCGTGTACAGCAGATAATCAATGTGGCTGAACGTTTTGGCAGAAAGGTTGCTCTTTCGGGAAGAAGCCTTGAAAATGTTGTTGCCATAAGTGCAGAGCTTGGTTATCTTAAAGTGCCTGAAGGCATTCTTATCAAGCTTGATATGATTAACAGATATACTGATGACCAGGTGGTTCTTATCACCACAGGCAGCCAGGGAGAGCCTATGTCTGCTCTTACAAGAATGGCACTTTCCGACCACAGAAAGGTTGCTGTCGGACCGAATGATTATGTTATTATTTCTGCAACTCCCATTCCCGGTAACGAAAAAACCGTGGGCAGAGTGGTAAATGAGCTTATGAAGCTCGGTGCAGAGGTTGTATATGAAAAAATGTATGATGTTCACGTTTCGGGACATGCCTGCCGTGAAGAGCTTAAGCTTATGCTGAGTATTATTAAACCGAAGTACTTCATTCCCGTTCACGGTGAACAGAAGCATATACAAAAGCATGCCGAGCTGGCTATGTCAATCGGCATTGATAAAAAGAACATTATTCTTGCCGATAACGGAACACAGGTTGAGGTCTGCGAGGATTATATCAAAACCGTGTCTAATGTTCCTGCAGGAAAAATCTTTGTCGACGGCTCAGGTGTCGGTGATGTGGGTTCTGTTGTTCTTCGTGACAGAAAGCACCTTGCACAGGATGGCATTATTATAGTTGTGGCCACTCTTGACGGTGTAACGGGTGAGCTTGTATCGGGACCTGAAGTGGTGTCGAGAGGTTTTGTCTTTGTTAAAGAAGCTGAAGAGCTTATCTTTGATGCGAAAAACACCGCTTATGAAACTCTTATGCGTTGCTACGATAAAAATATAAGAGACTGGGGTGTCATAAAAGGCAGAATCCGTGACGACATTTCAAAACTCATGTATGAAAGAACAAAGAGAAGTCCGATGATTTTACCCATTCTTATGGAGATTTAAAAGATGAAAAAATTATGGAAAGCCTATGACGTGTCTTTAATATCCTTTGCATTGAGTGTTGTATTTTTCATTCTAATTATGATTTACAACAGGAATGTCGGTGTTATCGGACTTGCCGTTGTATGTGCACTGACGGTTGGAAAGATTAGCTATCACAGCCGTAAAAATGCAAAGCTTTTAAGTAAAATAAGCACTGTGTATGATGAACTGAACTTCGGCCCCGGTAAAGCCTTTGATGTGCTTACGGTTCCCTGTGTGGTTGTGGAAAGCGACGGCACGATTATATGGTTCAACAGTAGCTTTGCTTCCGATTTTGAAATTACAAAGGAAACACGTAACAGCAAAATACAGACTCTTCTCAAAAAAGATAATATTGATGATATGCTTGCGGGCAGAGGCTATTCTGTTTATGCTCACAACCACTACTTTTCGGTCTTTACCAATGAAATCGATATCGGTGAAGGTGAGATAATCTACCTTATTTATTTCTTTAACCAAACCGAACTTAAGGAGACTGAAAAGAAATATTTTGATTCGAGGCCGTCAGTTATGCTTACGGTTATTGATAACGCTGATGAAGTATATCAGAATTTCAAAGAAAGTGACTGTACCTCAATTTTCAGCTATACGGAGCAAATGATTGATGACTGGGCGTCCTCTTACGGCTGTCTTTGCAGAAAGTTTTCCAACGCGAGAATGCTCATTTTTGCAGAAGAGAAAAATCTTCAGCGTATGATAAGTGATAAATTCACCATCCTTGAGGATGTGCGTCAGTTTACTTATGAAGGAAAAAGCACGGATATTTCCCTTTCAATCGGTATCGGTAAAAGCGACGATTTAATTGAAGCAAACAGCTTTGCTAAACAGGCACTTGATATGGCGCAAAGCCGTGGCGGTGACCAGGTCGCAATCAAAAAGGATACGGAGTATGTCTTTTTCGGTGGTGTTTCTGCTGGTTTTGAAAAGAGAAACAAGGTGAGAACTAGACTTATTGCCAAAACAATTGCTGAAATTATTTCTGACTGTGACAATGTTCTTGTTATGGGACACAGATTTTCCGACTTTGACTCCTTCGGTTCCTGTGTCGGTATGCTCAGTATAGCGGATCATTTTTCGAAACCTGCTTACATTGTCATAAATGAAAAAAACACTCTCGCAGGTCCTCTTGTTGACCTTTTCAAAGAAGAAAGAGAAGAAAGCAAGCTTATTTCTCCTTCAAAAGCGGAAGAGAAAATTACTGATAATACTCTTCTGATTATAACTGACACCCACAAACAGGCATTTACCGAATGTCCGGAGCTTGTCGATAAAATCAAAAAGGTTATGGTAATTGACCACCACAGAAAATCCGTTGGTTTTATGGATGATACGGTTATGTTTTATCATCTTCCCGGATCATCATCCGCTTCGGAAATGGTGGCGGAAATTGCCCAGTATGTGGGCAGTGAGCCAGTGATAAAGCGCTTTGAGGCCACTGCACTGCTTTCGGGTATAATGCTCGACACCCGTAATTTCATCTTAAGAGCAGGTGTGCGTACCTTTGAGGCGGCGGCATATCTTCGTTCAAGAGGGGCCAATACCGTTGAATGCAAAAAACTGTTTTCCAACGATATGGGGCTTTTCCGTAACAGAAATTCCATCATCGATATGGCGCAGGAATATAAAAACTGTGCAATATCCTTTGTTGAAAATGAGTTTGAGGGAATAAGACTTGTCACCTCACAGGCGGCTGACGAAATGCTGAACATTGAGGGCATCAAGGCTTCCTTTGTAGTATTTTCGCAGGGTGGCGGCATAAATATTTCCGCAAGATCTTATGGCGAAATCAACGTTCAGCTTATTATGGAAAATCTCGGCGGAGGCGGTCATCAGACTATGTCTGCCTGTCAGTTAGGTGATATTTCTCTTGAAATGGCGGAAGAAACCCTTAAAAGAGCAATTGACGAATATTATAACAATTTATAACGGAGGTAAAATATAATGAAAGTTGTATTGAAACAGGATGTAAAAGGTTTAGGTAAAAAAGGTCAGCTTGTTAATGCTTCTGACGGTTATGCAAGAAACTTTCTTTTTCCTAAAAACCTTGCAGTAGAAGCAAATGCACAGAATATGTCTGAGCTTAAAAACCGTGAACAGGCTGAAAAATACAGAATTGAAACGGAAACAGCCGCCGCAAAGAAAAACGCGGAAGAGATTTCGGGCAAAACTCTCCGTCTTACTGCGAAGGCAGGCCAGAACGGAAAGCTTTTCGGCTCTGTTACGAGCAAAGAAATTGCTGAAAAGCTTGCAGCGGATTTCGGCATTAAGGTTGACAAAAGAAAGATTGTTGTTGACGATATAAAGCAGTTCGGCACTTATGAATTTGAAGTTAAGCTTTATCAGGGCATTTCTGCCAAGCTTTTCGTAATGGTCGGCGAATAATTAAAGGATTGATTTATCAAAAGAAAAAGAGGTGAAAATAATGGCAACGGAACATGTAAGTTCATATTCATCGATTGATGATATAAATATGCCTTATTCCCTTGAAGCAGAGCAGGCAGTTTTAGGCTCTATCCTTATTGACCCTGCCTGTATTACTCAGGTTCTTATTATTGTAAAGCCGGATTATTTCTATCTTCCTCAGCACAGAGCTATCTTTACCATTATGCAGGAAATTGATGCTCTCGGTGGAAAAATCGATGCCCTCATCGTTCTTGAAAAACTTAAAAAAGAAAAGGTTTATGACGATGCAGGTGGTAAGCAGTATCTTTTTCAGCTTACACAGATTGTTCCCTCCACAGAAAATGTGGAAGAATATTCAGTTATAATCCGTGAAAAATATCATATCCGCACACTTATCAATGTTTCTAAAAGAATTATTGATGAAGCTTCGTCATCTTCGGAACCTGCCGATACTCTTCTCGAATCTGCCGAACAGCAGATATATGACATAAGACAGGGCAGAGTATCCAAGGGTCCCACAAAAATAGGTGACATTATCGTTAATGAGGTTTACGATAAGCTTCAGAAATTAAGCTCTGCCGACAGAGATAAATATAAGGGCTTCACCACAGGCTTTACAGACCTTGATAAGGCTATAACGGGTCTTAACCGCTCCGACCTTCTTATCATCGGTGCCCGTCCCGCCATGGGTAAAACAAGTCTTGCACTTAACCTTGCCCGTAATACTGCCATGATGGGTAAAAAGAAGGTTTTGTTCTTCTCTCTTGAAATGACGAAGGAACAGCTCGCTCAAAGAGTTCTTTCCACCGAGGCAAGAGTTGAAAGTACAAAGATGAGAACGGGTAATATCTCCGGTGATGAATGGGCGAAACTTGCTACAGCCACTGCTCTTTTAAGCAACTGTGAGCTTTACTTCGATGATACATCGAATATGACCGTATCGGAAATGAAGTCAAGAATCAGAAGGCTCCGTGATGTTGATGCCGTATTTGTTGATTATCTTCAGCTTATGAAAAGCGGCACAAGAGTTGAAAGCCGTGTTCAGGAGGTTTCTGAAATTACACGAAATCTCAAGCTTATGGCAAAAGACCTGAATATCCCTGTTGTTGTTCTTGCACAGCTTGCCCGTACTACTGAAGGCAGAGGTAAATCCCATAAGCCACAGCTTTCCGACCTTCGTGAATCGGGTTCAATCGAACAGGATGCTGATATAGTAATAATGCTTTACAGAGATGAATACTATGCTACGGAAAAAGAGGACGGTCCTACAGAAATGGAAAGACCTGCCGTAAACGAAGCGGAGTTCATCATAGCTAAAAACCGTCACGGTCCCACCACAACTGTAAAGGTTGCCTGGAACGGCGACTACACCTTGTTCTCAAATCTGGAGACTATCAGAAATGATATGTAAAGTTATTGATACGGTTGAAAAATACCGTTTGCTCGAAGATGTGAAATCAGTTGCTGTAGGTGTTTCCGGCGGCGCAGATTCAATGTGTCTTCTTCATATTTTAAGTTCATTGAAGGATAGGTACGGTATAATTCTCAAAGCAGTTCATGTTAATCATAATTTAAGAGGCGAGGAAGCCTTGAGAGATGAAAAGCTTGTGAGAGATTATTGCAGTGAAAAGGGGATTGACCTTACTGTCTGTTCCGTTGATGTTTTGTCTCTTTCAGCTGAACTTGGTCTTGGTACCGAGGAATGTGGCAGAAAGGTGCGCTATGAATGTTTTGAAAAGGCCAAGTGTGATGCTGTAGCAGTTGCTCATTCTCTTTCCGACAGCATTGAAACCACGGTATATAATCTTCTCCGAGGAACGGGAACAAAAGGTCTTTGCGGTATTCCCGTAAAAAGAAAGCCGAACATCATAAGACCTCTTATTTTTTGTACGAGAGAGGAAATCGAGGCTTACTGTGAAAAAGAAAATGTACCTTTTATTACCGACAGTACTAACTTGACCGATGATTATACAAGGAATTATATAAGGCATAATATTATCCCAAACTTCGAAAAGGTCAACAGCTCCTATGCGGAAAGCATTTCACGCACCTGTACCATTTTAAGTGAGGAAAATGACTTTATTGAAAAGTCTGCTCTTCATTTGATTGTATGTGCAAATAGACCTGACGGATATGATGCCGAAGTTTTTTATGAAGCTCATCCCGCAGTAAGAAAAAGAGCAATTCTTATTCTGCTTCGCGAAAAAATGAATAAACAGTCGTTATATATACATACAGACCTTGTTAATTCAATTATTGAAAGCAAGCGCGGAAAGGTTGAGATTTCCGCAGATATGTATGCAAAAGTCAAAGACGGCATATTATCTTTTGTGGGTACAGAAGAAAAAGCCGGGTCCTGGCAGACTGCCTTTGACAAAGGTAAAGCAGAAAGCCCCTACGGAGTTTACCGTGTTTTAAGTCGCGAAGCTGATTTTAAAACAGTCGATGCTTTTGACGGAGGTAAAATTACAGGTGAACTCATTCTTTCTTCAAGAAGTAAAGGGGACAGATTCATTTTCAAAAACAGAGGAGTCAGCAAAAGTCTAAAAAAACTTTTCAATGAAATGAAAATCCCCGTAAGTGAAAGAGAAAAAAGAGCCGTGCTTCGTGACGGTGAAAATATAATATGGGTTGAAGGAGTTGGGACAAATTCTCCTTACATACCCGACGAAAACAGTTTAAAAATTTTAGTAATAAAAAAGGATGAATAAACTATGCTCAACGACATTCAGGAAATCCTTCTTTCCGAAGAAGAGATAAAGAATATAGTCAAAAGAATTGCAGAGCAGATAAACGAAGATTATAAAGGCAAAAATCTTCTTCTTGTCTGTGTGCTTAAGGGTTCAATCTGCTTCATGTCCGATCTTATGAAGGAAATTACTCTCCCTTGTAAGATTGACTTTATGTCTGCGAAAAGCTATTACGGCGCAAGCACATCAACTGCGGGTGTTGTAAATATTACCAAGGATATTACTTATGATATTTCCGAATATGATATTCTTGTAATTGAAGACATCTTTGACAGCGGCAAAACTCTCGAAAAGCTTATGATGGTACTCGAGGCAAGAAATCCTAAAAGTGTTGCTTGCTGTTCTCTTCTTGACAAGCCTGAAAGAAGAGATCCGAATGTTAAGCTCAAACTGAAATATACAGGTGCAGTTGTTCCTGATGCTTTTGTTGTCGGCTACGGTCTTGATAACGATGAATTCTACAGAAACTTACCCTTTGTCGGCATTCTTAAGCCGGAAGTGTATACAAATAAGGAGTGATTATATATTGGAAAATAACAGCAAAAATCCGATAAATACAGGAAGTCAGAAGTGGGGCAATCTACTCTATATTATCATCCCTGTTCTTCTGGTAATTTCTCTTGCATATTTCGTCGGTGACGGCAACAAAAACGAAAAGCCTCAATATTATCAAATCGTACAGCAGTTCCGTAACGGTGAAGTAGATGAATACTCACTTAACCTTTCGAGTGGTGCTCTCAAGTATTCTCTTAAGGACAGTGATGAGTATGTAAATTACACCGTTCCTAATGTTGATATATTCCTCAATGATGTTCACAACTACGTAACCCAGTATAATCTTACTGCTGAAAAGCCAATCAAGTACGATTATATCAGAGGCTCAAGTAACTCTTGGTGGGCAAGTATGCTTCCTATGTTTATGCTCAGCCTTATGCTTGTTGCGTTTATGTTCTATATTTACCGCAAAATGGGACAGAACATAATGAATGAAAATAACCGCACACTCTCTTTCGGTAAGGCAAGAGTAAAGCTCGGCAAGGATGAAAAGAGAAAGACTACCTTTAAGGATGTTGCGGGAGCTGATGAAGAAAAGGCAGAGCTTGAGGAAATCGTAGAATTTTTACGCACTCCCGAAAAGTTCAATCAGCTTGGTGCAAGAATACCCAAGGGCGTGCTTCTTGTTGGCCCTCCGGGTACCGGTAAAACACTTCTTGCAAGAGCTGTTGCAGGTGAAGCTGGAGTTCCTTTCTTTTCTATTTCAGGTTCCGATTTCGTTGAAATGTATGTCGGTGTCGGTGCTTCAAGAGTAAGAGACCTCTTTGACCAGGCAAAGAAGAACGCTCCTTCAATTCTCTTTATTGACGAAATTGATGCTGTAGGCCGTCACCGTGGTGCAGGCATGGGCGGCGGACACGACGAAAGGGAGCAGACACTTAACCAGCTCCTTATTGAAATGGACGGTTTTGGCGCAAATGAAGGTGTTATCATCATCGCTGCCACAAACAGACCTGATATTCTCGACCCTGCACTTTTAAGACCGGGCAGATTTGACAGACAGCTTACCGTAGGCGCTCCCGACGTAAAGGGAAGAGAAGAAATTCTTAAAGTTCATGCAAAGAACAAGCCTCTTGCTCCCGACGTTGAACTTAAGATAATTGCACAGTCAACGGCAGGATTTACAGGTGCTGACCTTGAAAATCTTCTTAATGAAGCGGCACTTCTTGCGGCCAAAAGAAATAAAAAAGCAATTACAATGGATGAAATTGAGGAAGCCACCATCAAGTGTGTTGTGGGTACCGAAAAGAAATCCCGTAAGATGAGCGACAAAGAGAAGAAGCTCACTGCATATCACGAGGCAGGTCATGCTCTTGCCACATATTTCACACCTGGTCAGGATCCTGTGCATCAGATTTCCATTGTTCCCACGGGTATGGCAGGCGGTTTCACCATGAGCCTTCCTTCCGAAGACAGAAGCTACCGCACAAAGAATGATATGCTTGATGATATTGTTGTTCTTTTAGGCGGTCGTGTCGCTGAAAAGGTGGTCATCGGTGACATATCAACCGGTGCCTCAAATGACATTGAAAGAGCAACTGAAATTGCACGCGGTATGGTAACCCGCTACGGTATGAGTGACGAGCTCGGCCCCATTATGTACGGCTCTTCAAATCATGAAGTATTCCTCGGCAAGGATTATAACAACATCAGAAACTATTCTGAACAGATTGCATCTGATATTGACGGTGAAGTCAAGAAAATTATCCTCGACTCTTATGACAGATGTCACGGTATTATTGAGGGTAATATTGATAAGCTTACCGTTGTTGCAGAGTATCTTATAAAGCACGAAAAGGTTGACGGTGAAACCTTCCTTAAGCTTATGAACGGCGAATATACAGAGCCTGTGGAAGAAGATAAGGAAACGGTTGTTCCTGCCGATGAAACCGAAGAATAAAACAAATGTTAACACTTATGCCCCATCCGGAAAATCGGATGGGGTTTCTTCTTTAAATTTCACAATTTTTTTAAAATTAAATTTATCAAGTTGTTGAAAATGTATTGCTGTTATGGTAAAATAAACAAAAAATAGGTGAATTATGTTAAGAGGTGAAAATATGAGTAGTGAATCTAAAGAAAAAGTAAAACAGAATTGCGGTGCCGCATATATGGTTACAGCTTCTGCAGGTCTTGTGCTGATTATAGTCAGCATATTCCTTTACAAATATGTTCCTGTGTCAGATGTTGCAAACGGTATTGAGCATTCTGCAAAGGACGGACTTTATCTTCTTGCCGGTTCTCCCGTATGTGCACTTGTGTCTTTAATTGCATATATAGTAGGCGGTCTTACGGATAAGGCTCTGGTCAAAAACTCTGTGGTACAGCTTGTAATCTTTATCGTTTCTGCTGTGTGTCTTGCCTTTGTGAGCGTCACATCGGCTGCTATGTTCTTTGAACAGCTGTCGCTCGGTTTTGTAGCACCATTGGACAATACTGTCTGGAGTACACTCGGAACAGTGAATATTATTGCTGCAGTTTTATATGCGGCAGGTAATATTTATATCTTTGCAACAGCAAGAAAATAATCATGTAAATCAGCGTCAGGTGACGTATTAATAAAAAACTCTTATATGAGGTGCATTATGAATAAGGACAAAAAAATCTATACTATTGCAACTGCTCATCTTGACACAGTGTGGAATTGGGATTTTGAACACGTAATAAATGTCTGTATCCCTGCTACTCTTGATGAAAACTTCAAGCATTTTGAGCAGTACCCCGAATACCGTTTCAACTTCGAGGGTTCTTACAGATATGAGCTTATGGAGGAATACTATCCCGAAAAGTTTGAACAGCTCAGAAAGTATGTTGAAGACGGCAGATGGAATGTTACCGGCAGCAGTTATGAAAACGGTGATGTAAACGTTCCTTCACCGGAAGCTCTTTTCAGAAATATCCTTTACGGTAACAAATATTTTGAAAAGAAATTCGGTAAAAAGAGTAATGATATTTTCCTTCCCGACTGCTTCGGCTTTGGTTGGGCTCTTCCTTCGATTATTGAGCATGCAGGCATCAAGGGCTTTTCAACCCAAAAGCTTTCATGGGGCAGTGCCTACGGTATACCCTTTGACATCGGCCGTTGGTACGGTGTAAACGGAAAATATGCCCTTGCATCACTCAATGCCAAATCATACTGCACAACATTTAAGAAGGTACGTACAAACAGCGGACTTGTCAAAAAGCTTGATAATAATATAAAGGAACATGACCTTCCCGTAACTTATGCTTATCATGGTGTAGGTGATGTTGGCGGTGCTCCCAAAGAACAGTCAGTAAAGACTGTCTGTGAGGAAATCAGAAAGAATGATTCTTCAGAAATCAAAGTTCTTTCATCTTCCCCGACGGAATTTTTTGACGATATTTCTTCTCTTTCACAGGCTGAAATCGAAAAGCTTCCAAAATGGGAAAATGAGCTTCTTATGACCGACCACGGTGTAGGCTCTTATGTTTCAAGAACCTTCGGTAAAAGAATGAACCGTCGTAACGAGGAGATTGCCGATATGGCAGAGCGTATGGCAGTTGCCGCTGAATCGCTTGTAGGTGCTGAATACCCCAGAACTGAAATCGATAAGGGATGGAAGAGAACAATCGCTCACACCTTCCACGATGACATTACAGGTACATCAGTTGAAAGAGTATACCAGCGCTCATGGAACGACTACGTATTAAGTGCTAACCAACTTTCAAACGCTTACGAAGGTGCTGCTGCGGAAATCATTAAAAAGATGGATACCTCATGGACAAAGGGTACAGCTATTGTAATTAACAATACTGTTGAGCACGGCAGAATGGGTGAGGTTGACTTCATCATTGATGCAGGTGAAAAGGAATATGTTCGTGTATTCGATAAAAACGGCAAGGAGATTCCTTCACAGGTAAACTACATAAAGGACGGCAAAATGTCCGTCAGTGTTGCTGACTACATTCCTGCTCTCGGCTTCAAAGTTCTTGATGTTGTTGAAAGTGATGTTCCCTGTAAAATTAACACAGGTCTTCGCTGTTCAGGTCGTTCAATTGAAAACTTCAAATACATCGTTACTGTTAATGCTGACGGTGATATTTCTTCAATTATTGATAAAACTCTTGATGATACAGAGCTTCTTAAGAAGCCAATCAGATTTGAGCTTAACAAGTATAAGGGCGCAGGCGAATACGCCGCATGGGAATTAAGATACAAAGAAGTGTGCAAATATCCCTGGGAGTTCGCAGGTAAGGGTAAATGCACTCTTATTGAAAAGGGCCCCGTAAGAGTTACTCTGAAAGTTGTACAGAAGGTAAGCAAATCTACCTTTACATATTATGTTTCTCTTGTTGCAGGCTGTCCTTATGTAACGGTTCGTAACGAGGTTGAATGGAGAGAATTCTGCAGAACTCTTCACAACGGCTTCTATTTCAATGCAAGTAATAAAAAGGCTACCTTTGACCTTGGTCTCGGTGCAATCAAGAGAGAAAAAGCAAACAAAAAGCTTTACGAAGTACCTGCACAGAGATGGGCAGACATTACCGACAAATCAGGAGTTTACGGTGTTTCCGTGTTCAGTGATTCAAAGTACGGTTGGATTATGAAGGATGAAAAGAGCCTTCGTCTCACTGTTCTTCACACTCCCAAAAACTATTACAGACACGACAGCGTTCAGGGTATGATGGACTTCGGTCTTAACAGATACGGCTATGCCATCTATTCTCATAAGGGTGATTATGACAACGGCACACAGCTTTATGCTCGCTTCTTCAACCAGCCCCTCACTGTTTTTGTAACCAATAATCACTCCGGTGTTCTTGCAAGCGAATATTCCTTCGGCGGTATCAACGATAAGGATGTAATCGTTCGTGCCATTAAAAAGGCTGAAGCTGATGACTGCATTATCGTAAGATTCAACGAAGGCGCAAACAAGAAGGTAAGAGGTGTAGAATTTACTTTAGGTAAGGGTATTGCTACCGCAAAAGCAGTAAACGGTATGGAAGAGGTAATCGGACCTGCCACTGTTGTTGACGGAAAACTTGTATTCGACCTTGACCCCTATGAAGTAAAATCCTTTGCAATTACTCTTGCTGACTGCAAGGTTGCAAGTAAGACCGTAGCTTCAAAGGTTGAGCTTCCCTACAATATTGATGTTGTAACCTTCAACCATAACAGAGCAACTACTGCTATTCCCACAATCAATGTTTCAATTCCCGGTGAACTTGTTCCCAAGACAATTGAATGTGCCGGTGTGAAGTTTGAAACAGGTGACATCTGGGGCGAAGGAAACAATGCTCTTATTTGCGCAGGCCAGCAGATTAACGTATACGGCAAAAAGCTTTATTTCGTAGGTGCTTCACTTTATGGTGACAAGGTTTACGAATTCAAGGTTGACGATGAACCCGTACCCGTTAAGGTTCAGTCCATCGACGAAAGAATCGGTAAATGGGATCTTTATAATCTTGCCGAAGTTGCCAACATCAAAACTGATAAGCTTGCTATCGAGTACACACATACACATTCTCCGCAGGGTGACAATGTAGCAGCACAGATTTACTTCTTTATGTATGAAATCGATATTTCAAAGGGTTCCGTTGTAACTCTTCCCGAAGATAACGGCCTTATTATTCTTGCTGCAGCACAGAGCAGTGAAGAAGATTATGCAAAGCTTGAATCTGCTCTTTATGACAGAGTAAGTGGCAGAAAGTTTGATTATCAGATGTCACGTAAGGAAAAGAAAAACCACAAAAAGCAAATGAAAAAGTGGAAGAAAACTCCCAACAAGTCATAAAAATATTTCAATCCCTGCTTTTCGGCAGGGATTGTTGATTGAAAAGGTTGATTATATGAGCATAATTAAATCCAACTGTCACACCCACACAAATTACTGTGACGGTAAAAATACTGCCCGTGAAATGATTGAAAGTGCAATTGAAAAGGGCTTCACTGCTCTTGGCTTTTCAGGGCACGTACCGATGAACTTTCCTAACGATTGGGCGATGACAAAGGAAGGTCTTGAAAAATATTATGAGCAAATCAATTCTCTTAAGGGGCTTTATGTTGACAGAATTGAAATCCTTTGCGGTATTGAGCTTGATGCCGATTATGAACTGAAAAGAGAATACAATTTTGATTACATCCTTTCTTCGGTGCATCAGATTCACGGCAAGAAGAGAATTTATGCCATTGACTATACCGCAGAAGAGCTTTCCGAATGTGTAACTGTGGAATACGGCGGAGACTGGAACAAAATGGCTGATGAATACTTTGAAAATCTTGCCACCTTTGTGGTAAGAGAGAAAACCGATGTGGTCGGGCATTTTGACCTGATAACCAAGTTCAATAAAAACGGATGTCTTTTCGATGAATGCAATCCCGAATATCAGAAAAGTGCACTTAAGTGGATAGATTACATCATTGACAATAAACCCGATATTGTTTTTGAGGTCAATACTGGTGCTATGTTCCGTTGCGGTAACGAGACACCTTATCCGGCTTCCTTTATTCTTAAGAGAATAGGGGAAAGGGGAGGAAGAGTTACTGTTACAAGTGATGCTCACTGCACCGATGCCCTTGAATTTATGTTTGAAAAAGCTAAAAATTACTGCAAAAATTGCGGTATCAGCAGTATATGGCATCTGACAAAAAACGGATTTATTGATGAAAAACTTTAAAATAATTCCCCTTGAATATTGACAACAGACAAGTAAAATATTAAAATATATGTAGAAAGAAATGAGGTGTTTTTTATGAATGATGAAGAACTCTATATGGAAGATATAGTTACCGTTATTGATGATGACGGTGTTGAGCATTTATTTGAAGAAATTGACAGAGTTGAAACCGAGGAAGGTAACAGATATGTTGCTCTTCTTCCCGTATACGATGATGAAACGGAAATTCTTGATGACGACGGTGAGGTTCTTATCCTCAAGGTTATTGAAGAAGACGGTGAAACTTATCTTGTGCAGATTGAGGATGAAAAAGAATTTAACGAAATCGGCAACATAATCGAAGACAGATTAATCGAAAAATACGAAGCTGAAGATTCTGCAGAATAAATGCGAATAAACTGAATAGAATAATAATATCCTGCTTTGTTCGATAATTATGATAGTTATAACCCAACACGTTATTAAACGGAGAGATGCTTTGTCAGCGGATTGCAGACCTCCCGCATTTTTGCGGACGAAGGGAGCGTGAACCTGACTCGCTATCACCACCCTGCCTTTGAGCAGGTTATACACATCATTTCCGGCATAGCGGGATTTATTTTGCTCACCCATTCACTATTACATATTACTTCTTACTTCAGTTTGCGGGTATGGTGAAATTGGCATACACGCAAGATTTAGGTTCTTGTGTCGCAAGACGTGCAGGTTCGACCCCTGTTACCCGCACCAAACCGGAAAAATCCGAACCGAATTTTCCAAAAAGGAAAAGGTTCGGATTTTTTTGTTTTTCTTTGAGTTATGATTCTCTCGGTAACTCTGAAGGTTAAATCTTATTAAAAATGCTTGTCTTTGTCAGAAAGCTGTGTTATAATGATTAAAAAAATTACGAGGTGTTATATAATGAAAAAATTTATTTCCTTTCTTCTTCTTCTGACGATGCTTTTCGCTGTTATGTCACCTGTGTCTTTTGCTGCAGATGTAAAAGTGAAGGATATGACTCCCATTGTTTATATCAGAGGTAACGGCGAACCACTTTATGATGAGAACGGTGACCGTATTCCTGCTGAATTTAAAGATATATTTGATAAAAATATCGTTTCAGATGAAGAAGGCATCACAAAGGAAAAGCTTATAGAATCCAGTGTGAACATTCTGCTTCCTTTCCTTGCAGAGGGCTTGCTTGAAGATAATTGGGACAATTACGGAAAAGCTATATACGATGAGTTTTCACCTTTGTTTGAAAAGGCTGCTCTTGACGGCAACGGCAATCCGAAGTATGGCACCAGCGTTTCACCGGAGGCTCTTGCTAAGTCTGAATATAACGCTAACAATATCGACTTTAAAGACCCCGATGTTCTCGGTTGGTACCGTTTAGGCCAGTATGATTTCTGTTATGACTGGCGTCTTTCACCCTATGACCATGTAGACAGACTTCACGAATACATCCTCGACGTTATGGATACAACAGATTCTGACGGTATCTGTATTGCTGCAAGATGTCTGGGCGGCAGCCTTCTTCACGCATATCTTGATATCTACGGTCATTTAGGTCACGTTAAAAGAGTCTTCTACGGCGAAGTTCTTGCAAACGGCAGCGCTTATGTAAGTCAGTGCTTCAGCGGTAAATTTGATTTTGATGCTCAGCATATGCAGATTTATCTCAAGCATATGGAAGCAAACAATATGATTGAGCTTACTGATTTAGCATCCGAAATCGTTACAAATACGATGGATCTTTTTGTGCAGACAAATGTTGTGGGCACAGTATTTGATGAAATTGAAGATCTTTACGGTAGGCTCTATAAGGCGCTTATGCCGGCACTTTTACTCAGCACCGGTATGGCAACAATGCCTAACTATTGGGCAAGCGTTTATGAAGAGGATATGGACGAAGCTCTTGATCTTATCTTTGGCAAAGAAGGCACCGAAAGACGTGCAGAATATGCAGGTGCTATAGAAAAAATCCAGCGTTACAGAAATAATATTACATCTGACCTTACAGGCTTTTATGAAAGAATTTCAAAAGACTATAAAATTGATGTAGGCGTTATGGCAAAGTACGGATATCTTTCGATGCCGATTATTGAGGATTACGATGAGCTCAGCGACAGCCTGATAGGTCTTAAAGACGCAAGCTTCGGTGCAACCTGCTCAACGGCAACAACCACTCTTTCAGATGAATATATTAATGCCCGTATTGCTGAAAATTCGGAAAATGCAAAGTATATTTCCCTTGACAGAATGGTTGACGTGTCAACCTGTTATTTCCCGGAAACCACTTGGATTGTTAAAAATTCTGTTCACAGCACTTCTTATGTCTTCGATGAACTTTCCGTTCACTTCCTTTCACACAAGAATCTTACTGTGAACAATGACAACAGAGTTGCTCAGTTCTCAGTATATGACGAGAGCACTTCGTGGGCAGGCTGTTTCGTTACACCTATGACAGAAGAAAACTGCGCAAGCTTTGACTGGTTGAGTGCAGCCGAAACGAAGCCCACTCTTGAAACCAGACTTGCATCACTTATGAAGTGGCTGACAACAATTTTAAATTTCCTTGTAAAGCTCTTTAAAGGTGAGATAAGTTTAGGCGGCGGTAAATAATATTTTATCATTGTCAAGTCCATTGATAACGGCAGGTACTATTATGTACCTGTCGTTTTTGCCACTTCATATCCTTACTAAAAAGTGTGGCTTTTCTTGACTTTTACGGAAAAATCCTGTAAAATATCATATCATAAAAAACAAGTCAGGAGGAAAATCCAATGACTGAAAATACAAAATACTGTATGGGCTGTATGAAAGAAATCGACCTTGACGCTTCTGTATGCCCTCATTGTTACTATAATGAAGAAACAGTTCAGCATTATCCCTGTCTGCCCAAAGGCACCCTTATAGCTGACCGTTATCTTACGGGGAAAACAATTTCTATGGCAAATGACTCCATAACATATATAGGTATCGATGAACAGACCGAAGAAATCGTTTCCGTTCATGAATTTTTCCCTGTTAAGATTGTTGAAAGAGCAGAAGACGGATGTACAGTAAGTGTAAAGCTCGGTTATGATGACATTTTCGGAAGTAGCGTACAAAGCTTTATTTCCATGTGGAAAGCCATAGGCTCTATTCAGGGAGAAATCACTCTTCCCACTGTTCGAAATATCCTTGATTACAACGGCACCATCTATACAATCTGTAAGTATTCCGACAGTATAACTCTTAAATCTTATTTTGAAGAGACAAGAAAGCCCTTACCTTGGCAAAAGGCACAGTCGGCTTTCAAAAGCGTATTCACCGCCCTTGAAAAGCTTCACGGCGCAGGTGTTATTCACGGCGGTATTTCTCCTTCAAGCGTGCACGTAGGCTCTGACGGAAAGCTTCATCTTACATCATTTTCAATTCCCGAATGTCGTTCGCAGAATGAATATCTTGCCACAGCACCCATAAACGGCTTCTCTGCCCTTGAGCTTTACGGCGAAAATAGAGTAGCTGAAACCTCTAGTGATGTTTATTCCCTTATGGCTCTTATTTATTACTGTATCACGGGCGTTGTTCCGCCCAAGGCTACTGACAGAGCGGTAAAGGATGAAATGGTAATTCCCTCTGCTGTTGCCTCGTCTCTTCCCAAAAAGGTTGTCGGCGCGTTCATCAAAGGTCTTGCTGTCAATCGTGAAAACAGAGTAAGGTCGGTTACCGAACTCTATTCTGCAATCTACCCTTCACGAACAACTTCCCAGACACCTCAAAACAGACAGCCTTCAACAGCTTCTGCAAACAACAAGCCAAAACAGACTGGAGCGGCAAATAATGCTCCTGTAAGCAAAAAAGCGGCGGCTAAAAAGACAAGTAAGGCCGGTGATTCTTCACTTGCCGTTCTTGCAATCGGCACTTTTACGGCTGTTGTTGTGTTATGTATGATAGTTTTCTGCGTTCTTTACACAACGGTGCTTTATAAAAATTATGACGTGCCGGTGCTCAATGAAGTTTTTGCCTCCTTTGACTTCCTTCCGATGAATCAGGCTGATGAAAACGTTGATACTACACAACCTGTTGAGACCACACAGTCAGTTTTGCCTGAAAACAGATATGTAACTGTTCCTGACTTCACTGCTCATACCTATGACAGTATCACAACCAATACAACTTTCAGTCAGAATTTCAAAATAGAGTTTACTTTTGAATACAATGACAAAGTTGCAAAGAATGCTGTTATCAGTCAGGATCTTGTCAAGGGTGAAAGCGTTCTTGCAGGTACCACAGTCAATCTTGTTATAAGCCGCGGTGCAGAACAGATTGAACTTCCGGAAGTTATCGGACTTCAGTTTACCGATGCTGAAACGGAGCTTAAGGAAAAAGGCTTTAAGGTCAAAAAAGTTCTCCTCGAAAATGACGGAACTCATACTGCAGGGATTGTTGAAATGACAGATTTGGTTGCAGGTCTTGAATTTGATAAAGGCACTGAAGTAATTCTTTCCGTTTGGGACGAATTCGAAGAGGAGACAACTGAAAGGACCACAAAAAAGAGCGAGAACAAGAAAAATAACAATAATAAGAATAATGATGAATAATCTTTCAGGTCATAGCATATACTTTAAATAAGTAAATTAAAAAAATCTGAAAAACTTGAAAAAAACTATTGACTTTCTCGAGTGTATAGGTTATAATTACAAAGCACTCGAGAGAGTGATATATCGCGGAGTGGAGCAACCCGGTAGCTCGTCGGGCTCATAACCCGGAGGTTGCAGGTTCAAATCCTGTCTCCGCAACCAAAAAATCCAGGTCGTAAGGCTTGGATTTTTCCTTTATATTCCCATAAATTAAAAGGAGACGAAGCTATGCCGTCAGAAAAATTACATTCAGGTGAAATTTATGATCCCAACGATAACGATATAATGAGCGAACAGTTTCTCTGTTTGGAAAAGCTTTACGATTATAACGCTACCCGTCCTTCCGAACTTGAAAAAAGAGAAAAGCTTCTCAAGGAAATGTTTGCTGAAATAGGGGAGGGCTGTTATATTGAGCCGCCTTTCCGTGCAAACTGGGCAGGTAAGCACATTCACTTCGGTAATAACGTTTATGCCAACTTCAACCTTACCTGTGTTGACGATACACATATTTATGTTGGTGACTGTACTATGTTTGCGCCGAATGTTGTTCTTGCCACAGCAGGACATCCCATCCTTCCCGACCTTCGCGAAAAAGCTTATCAGTTCAATATGCCAATACATATCGGCAGAAACTGTTGGCTCGGTGCAGGTGTTATAGTTATGCCGGGTGTAACCATCGGTGATAATACGGTAATTGGTGCCGGTAGCGTGGTAACAAAGGACATTCCCGCCAATGTGGTTGCTGTGGGCAATCCTTGCAAAGTTATGCGTCCCATAGGCGAAAGGGATAAAGAATATTATTTCAAAGACAGAAAAATCAATTTATAATTTTGGTGAATTATATGACAAATCTGCTTCTTAAAATTTTTGTAAAAGATTGCACTGATCTGAAATCATCTTCGGCAAGAGCTTCCGTAGGTATGCTGTCCGGGGCTGTTGGCATTGTATGTAACATTTTACTTTTTGTTCTTAAGCTTTTCATCGGTACTGTTGCAGGCTCTGTGTCCGTCACAGCCGACGCTATGAATAACCTTTCCGATGCCACAAGTTCAATCGTAACGCTTATTGGCTTCAGACTTGCCAAAATGCCCGCCGATGAAGATCACCCCTACGGTCACGCAAGATATGAATATCTGTCCGGTCTTGCTGTTGCGGCGATGATTGTTATTATCGGCTTCGAGCTTGCAAAAACCTCTGTAGAAAAGATAATATCTCCTTCTGCGGTTGAGCTTTCGGTTTATGCTTGTATTGCTCTTGTAGGCTCTGTTGCCGTAAAGCTTTGGCTCTGTATTTTCAACCGTAAGCTTGGCAAAAGTATCAATTCCTCGGCTTTGCTTGCCACATCTGCCGACAGCAGAAATGATGCCGTTGCAACAATGGCAGTTCTTATTGCGGGTATAATTGAACTTGTTTTCCATATACAGATAGACGGTATAATGGGTCTTCTTGTTGCACTGTTCATTCTCTATAGCGGCATAACTCTTGCAAAGGACACAATAAGTCCTCTTTTAGGTGAAAATGCAAGTCCGGAGCTTAAAGAGCTTATCATCGGCGTTATGCGCACCTGTCCCGAGGTTTTGGGCTATCACGACCTTATGGTACACGATTACGGTCCCGGTCAGCGCTTTGCAAGTATTCACGTTGAAATGGATCACAAAGCTGATCCCCTTTACTGTCATGAGTTGATTGACAGCCTCGAAAGAAACTGTCTTGAAGAGCATAATATTCATCTTGTAATTCATTATGATCCTGTTGTGACGGGAGACGAAGAGCTTGACAGGC
This sequence comes from Acutalibacteraceae bacterium, assembly GCA_045604385.1. Taxonomy (GTDB): domain Bacteria; phylum Bacillota; class Clostridia; order Oscillospirales; family Acutalibacteraceae; genus UBA6857. The sequence continues at coordinate 125,135 of JAZUNX010000018.1, read as the reverse complement.
TCCGCCATATCGTTACCGAGCTTCTTAAGGCACAGGACAGCAGAATTTCCATTCATGATTTCCGAATGGTAAAGGGTGAAAGGCAAACCAATCTTATTTTTGATATTGCACTCCCTTCGGAACTTATGCCTAAAAAGAAAGAGGTTAAATCGAAACTTGACAGCTGCCTTGCAGTTATTGATGATATGAATTATTTTACTGTTGTTGATTTCGATATGGTATCATTCAACGAAGAAATTAACTGATAAAAAGAAAAATTCCGCAAACGGTTTGCGGAATTTTTCTTTTGAGTTATATTGGAGTGAGAGAAAGGAAAAATCAAACTTATAGTCAGGCAGCGTTATTCGGTACCTTGCGGTAGGTGTGAGTGCCATTTGATTTTACAGTATTGTTTCTGCATTTCTGCACGGGTCTTTTCTTAACATTCTGTTTTGCCGCCTTTTTAGCCTTTACTCTGTTCGCTCTTATTTTATCTTCTAACTGAACGAAATACTTTTCAAAAAGAATGAGAACGAAAAGCACCGCTGCAAGTGCAAAGTATACTGCTGAAAAACTACCTAATGTATTAAACATAATTAATATCCTCCTTAAAACGAACATTCGTTCTTTGATTACAAGTAAATTATAGCAGATTTTGTAGAAAAGTCAAGACAAATGTTCGATAAATTTAATTTTTGTGTACACATAAATGGACTTTGCTTGATTATTTTGCAGAATTTTCACTTTGTCAAAAAAATGAGTGATTTTTTGTGACTTTTGACATCTAAATATTTTATAAAACAAATGAAAAAAATATTATCTTGTGCTATACTTAATAAAATAATATACTTTCGGAGGAATTATTATGATTAAAAAAGAATTTACTTTCCCTTCCGTTTCAGCTCTCGCTGATATTCATGCTGCATCATATAAGCCCGAAAACGGAGAAATCAAAGCTGTTGTTCAGGTTGCTCACGGTATGGCTGAACACCTTGAAAGATATGAAAAATTTGCCGCTGCTTTATGTGACAAAGGTTTTGCTCTTTATATAAATGACCATATCGGTCACGGCTCGAGCATTAAGAGCAAAGAAGAGCTTGGTTATTTCGGTGAAAAAGACGGATGGAAAAATTTCGTTGAAGACTGTTATCAGCTTACAAAAATAATAAAAGAAGAAAATCCTTCCGTGCCCGTTGTTTTCTTTGGTCATTCTATGGGCTCTTTTGTTGCAAGAGCATACAGCACCAAATATTCCGATGAAATAGCCGGTGCAGTTTATTGCGGTACTGCAGGCCCCAATCCCGCCGCAGGTGCAGGTATTCTTCTTACAAATATTATCGCGAAATTGAAGGGCACTCACTACAGAAGCAAGCTTATTGATAAGGTGGGCTTCGGTACATATAACAGCAAATTTGAAGGCAGAACAGCCTTTGATTGGCTTACAAGAGACAATGAAGAAGTTGACAAATATATCGCCGACGACCTTTGCGGTTATCTTTTCACCGCTTACGGCTACCGTGATTTGTTCTCTCTTCTCAATTATGTCTCCTCCGCTGAATGGTTCAGCGGTCTTTCAAAGGGGCTTCCTGTTCTCATTATCGCAGGTGCCATGGATCCCGTTGGTGAATACGGCAAGGGCATAGAAAAGGTGTATAAATCCCTCTGCGACGCAGGAAAGACTAATGTTCAAAGAATACTTTATCCCGATGCAAGACACGAAATTCTTAATGAAAAAGCCTGCTTCGACGATGTGTGTAATGATATTACAGGCTGGATAGAGGAAATATTATAATAAATACAGGGTGGTATTGTTTATGAACAATATAATTATTGAAAACCCGCTTATAAGAAAAGAACTTCATTTGAAATCTGACAGAATTATCGGCAGTAGCATAACTAATTTTACTAATGGTAAGACGGTTACAAGTCTTGACTCAAGTGAAGAGTTTATACTTTCTTTTAAGTGCGGTTTCAGAAAAATTAAAATTAAAGCTTCAGAACTTAAAGCTACGGATGTGTCTTTGGCACGCGAAGGTGAAATTAACAAACACACTATCAACTTTGAATCCTTTAAATTAAAAGACAGCAAAATAAAGGTTAGTCTTGTATATCTTGTGAATGATTTCCGCTGTTATATCAGAAAGTATCTTGAACTCCGATATGAGAAAAAAGGTGCTAAAGACATAATTTTTGACAGCCTTTCTTTTGAAAACTTTGTTTTTGACGGAAAATACAATAATTGGACCTTACCCAAGCAGAAGGATTCGGTAATATCAGGATTTGCACTTTCTATGGGACAGCCTATTTATGTGGACAGTCTTTATTTCGGCTGTGAATTTCCGACTGCAATCAATAAAATTGAAAACAACACTGCAAAAAGTACATATTACAGCGGAAAAAAAATCAGTGAACTTATCGGTTCTGACTGTTACGTCTCTCACAAATGTGTTGTCGGCGGTGCCGAAAGTGATATTTTCGAGGATGTGCAGAAGGCTTTTTACGGATATATCAAGGATATATCAAAGCCTGTTTATCTTCGCAGACAGTATAATTCCTGGTATGACAATATGCTAAATATTACCCGTGAAAATATCACCTCGTCCTTCCTTGAAATTGAAAAATGGATGACAAGAACAGGAGAGCCGCCGCTTGATTCCTATGTAGCTGATGACGGCTGGAATGATTACGGTGCGGGATTCTGGTCTTTTAACAGTAAGTTCCCTGATGAGCTTTATCCTTTTCGTAATCTTGCAGAAAGTCTTGGCTCCAAATTCGGGCTGTGGCTCGGTCCCCGTGGAGGATATACAAACGATACAATAAAGTTTGCCCGTAGAATTCAGGCGGCAGGTAACGGATATGTAAATAAGCAGGCCAAGGATATTTGTGTGGGAAGCAAAAAATATACGGAAAAAACCACAGATCTGCTTCTTGATTTTGAAAAGAGATTCAATATCAATTACTTCAAGCTTGACGGTTTTGCACAGAGACCCTGTAAATGCAAAAAGCATGACCATCTGACAGGCGGACCTGATGAGGTGTATTTCTATACCGACATATGGGAAAGATGGATTAATTCTTTCGAAAAATTCGCCGTAGCAGGGGGCAGTGACTTCTGGATAAATCTTACCTGTTATGCGTGGCCGTCCCCTTGGTTTTTACAGTGGGTCAACAGTCTGTGGATTCAGATAAGTCTTGACCACGGCTTCACAGGTAAAAAGGATGTAGTTTCTGATAAGGACAGAATGCTCAGCTATCGTGATGAGGTCTATTATGATTTTAACCGTGTCCGTCAGTTTCAGTTCCCTCAAAGGGCATTATATAATCACGATCCCGTTTACGGTAAAGAAGCGAAGGTTTCTATGACCGATGACGAATTCAGAGAATATCTTTTCACCATGGCAACACGAGGCACACAGTTCTGGGAGCTTTACTACAGTCATTCAATGATGAATGAAGCAAAATGGAGAATCAATTACTCCTGTATGCGTTTCATCGAAGAAAATATGGATATTCTTGCCAATTCCGTTGTTTTCGGGGGAAGAGCATCGGAGGGAAAGGTTTATGGTTTCAGTTGCTTTGGTGACCACGAGGGAATAGTATCTCTTCGAAACAGCAGTTCAAAGAAACAGACCTATACCTTAAGGCTTGATGAACTTATAGGCGTCAAAAAGAGCTTTGCCTTCGGTGAAATGTACACGGTAATTCCTTATAATACAAAGGGAATCCAGGGTGCATATTCATACGGCGATACCGTAAACTTTACTCTTGAGCCTTATCAGACACAAATCGTTCATTTCGGCAAGAAAAACAAAGAACTTAAAATCACATACTGTAAGGCTTTATCAGAAAACAAACTGCTTGTTACCTTCAATCAGTTTGTCAATGTTACCGATTCTTTTTGCAGCGATAATGAAATTGTTTCAAAGGAACTGCTCGAAGATTATATGTCAGTGGTATTTACCTTTAAAAATAGCTTTTATAAGGAAAACAGCACCCAATTATCAGCTCTAAAAAATATGCTTGGTAATGAATATAATATTAAGGCAGACTTCACATATTATGAAAACGGCATAATCACTGAAGAGGCGATAAAGGGAAAAGGGGATTTTACTGTTGAAATAAATCTCAAGGACAAGAAAGAGGGTACCCTTTATAAGCAGGGCGATGAACTCGAAATTTCTGTCGGAGAAGATGGACATGTACGCTTCAAGTTAGGTCTTCATACCCTGAAATCGCTTTCTGACGTTAACGATATTGTACAGATTACCGCTGTAAGAGAAAGAAACAATGTGATGAAGCTATATCTTAACAAGACTCTTGATTCAGGCATGCCGGGAGTGGAATTTAAACTTTCAGCTACCGAAAAGACAGTTTCGGAAGGTGTCAATATCAGGCTTCTCAATAAAGCTCTTGCTTATGATGAGGTTTAAAATATTACTGAAGCTTTTTAATTATAAATTATTCAATAATTTTACTTGACTTTTAGTTGTGCAATATATTAAAATGTATACTACTTTCAAATTTATACAGGATAAGGGGTGTTCAGATGGCAGCAAAATGTCCTAATTGTGGCAGAGTTCTTAAAATTTACAATGTAAAGGCGGAGTGTCCCGATTGCGGAGTAAGTATTCCGAATTTTAACTGGGAGACACGTCTTGAAGAAGACAGCAGAATTGCTGAAGAAAAATTTGCCGCTCTCTACAGAACTTTAAACAGACTGAAATTTACCGTAATAGGAAGTAAACTTCGCGTGGCAAGACTTATTATGTCTTTGATTCCCGCCATAGGTTTTATTCTTCCGTGGGCAACTGTTAAGAGCGAAAAAGCGGTTCTCAGTTTTGACCTTTTAGGTATTTTTACCGACGGCGAATCAACAATTAATTTTTTTGGTATCCTCTTTAAAAACCTCGGCTCCGTGATTTCAACTATGAGCGCTGAGGGCTTCAGAGGTCCCGTGAGCTATATAATGCTCGGTTTCATTTTTATGCTATTGAGTGTGGTTGCAATTGTCGTTGCATTCTTCCTCACTTTTATCCGTTTTAAGAAATCGGATACAAATGCAACCTGGATTGCCGATATTTTCAGCATTATTCTTTCTGCAACGGGTGCAGTATTCTATTTTCTTTCCTCTTCGCAAGCCTTAGGGAAAGGGTTTACAATCGGTACTCTTGAATTTTCAAACGCCTCCGTCAGCGTTCTTTGGGGACTTTTTGTTTACATAATTTTACTTGCTGTTGCCATGATGGGTAATATTCTTGTTTCAAAGGCACCTGTTGAAAGTGATGAAGCTCTTGAGAAAGTCAGAGCTGAAAAGGTGCGTCTCAAAGAAGAGAAAGAAGAACAGGAAAGACTCAGAAAAGAGAAGGCAAGAGAAGAGGCTAAAAAGAAAGCTGAAGAAGAACAGGCTGAAAAGGTGCGTAAAGCCAAGGAAGCTCTTGCAGCGAAAGAAAACAAGAAGAAATAAAAATCTAAAATATAAAGTGAAATGAGTGATATAATGTCAGACAATCAGTTAAACGAAAATGCTGTCGCTGCTGAAGTTGAAAGCTCAGATGAAGTTATTCTTGATAAGCTTGCTTACACTAAAAAAAGATACCTCAGACCTAAGGAATTTGCAGCGTTTATTCTTGTAAATTTCGGTCAAAAAAATCTTTCGCAGTTTATAAGTAACACCCGACAGATATTCATGATGCAGTATGCGGGACTCAGCGGTAAGTCCTACGCTGCAATTACGTCCTTTGCGACAATATATGATGCTATTGACGATACGCTTTCCGGTCTTATAATTGACAGAACCCGTACCCGTTGGGGTCGAGTACGTCCTTTCTTTCTCCTTCCTCTTCCTTTGTGGATTATAGGTGGCTTTATGCTTTATGCTACACCGGATTTAGGAGAAACAGGACTTAGTTTATTCTTCGGAGCTGCCACAATTATTTACGGTCTTGGTATGAGTTATTTCGGTGCATGGAATCTTATGATTTATAACATAACACCGAATATAAATGAGCGTAATAATCTTATATATACCAATAAGTTTTTTGAAAATTTCGGTGTTTGGTTACCGTCTCTTTTACCGTTTATACTTACCTTTGTACCTAAAATAACACCGTCCGTATCACAGACGGGTATTTATAAAGGTTTCGCAGGCTTTATGCTGATTTTTTCTGCTTTTTTTGCGGTTTACGGTTTCTTTAATATGCGTGAAAGAATACCTCTCCAAAGCCGCGAAGAAATGAAGCAGACCTCTGTGTGGGGTTCTCTGAAAAATATTTTTACCAACAGACCCTTGCTTGCAATAATACTTTCCGATTTCTTCAATAACTTCAAATCGGTTGGCGGTGCAACAGAAAGCTTCTATTGGCTTAATAACACAGGTTCTTATGCAAATGGCGGTGTTTGCGGAATTTTTACGGGTATTCCCAATTTCTTTATGATTCCCGTCGGCGCAAAGCTTATTAAAAAGTTTGGTGCCCGCACAGCTGCAATCGGTGCAGGTCTTTTCGGCTTTTTTGCATATATGCTTCTTTTTGCACTTGGTTTTCCTTTCGGTAACATATTCGGAGATGATTTCCAGAGTCATCACATATTGAATCTTGCTTGTGTTACCATCCTTTTAACGATCGCAGGTTTGCCAAATAAAATAATACAGGTTTGTAATCCTATTCTTACTGCCGATGCTCTCGACTATATGGAATGGAAGCACGGACTTCGTAATGAAGCGCTTGTTACAACTGTTCAGGGTTACTTTACAAAGCTTGCAGGAACTGTTACGGGTGCGCTTTCGGGTCTTGTGTTTGAATGGATCCATTATGAAGCTCTTACAGATGCTGCGGGTAATGCAATCCCTAACACTGACCCTGATATACTCAGAGGTATATGGATTGTTTTCTGTACTCTTCCTGCTCTTGCAAGAGGTCTTTACGGAATTTCTTTCCTGCTTTATCCCATTCACGGTGAATTACAGCAGAGAATGATTGTTGAGCTTGCTGACAAGAGAGCAAATACACTTATTGAAAAATAATCATAATGAGCCTGTATCTTTATATACGGGCTCACTTTTTATTAAAAAAGATTAACAAGTTTTTCTTTTGGTTGACTTTGTTGATTTTTGCATATATAATTAAAGAAATCGTCGCTGATGCAGACAAGAATATGAGAGGAAGAGACAGTTTATGAAACTGAAAAAGTATTTGAGTTTGGCTCTTAATTCGCCCGTTGAAGGTGACAAAATAGAATATTTCAATTTAAAAAAAAGATGTGCAGGTTATATTTTTACCAAAACTCAAAATGATCTTGTCGGTGCCTCATGTTTTTATGAAGTGGATGTGACAAAACTTTGGAACGAGTATCAGAACTACAAAAATGAGGCTGATTTTCATCCTACTTTCAATGTTATAATGATGAAGGCACTTATCGAAGGTCTTAAGGTGGCTCCGAGACTAAATGCACACCTTGATTTTAATAAAAGATCAACCACGGGTAAACTTATTATTAAAAAGCATATCGATATTTCTATGCCTGTAAAACTTGAAAACGGTGAAACCTTTACCATAAAGGTAAGGGAAACAGAAAATAAAAGCCTCAAAGATCTTCAGGCTCAAGTAGATTTTCTTTTAAAGGCAACAAAGAATTCAGATATTGACCGACTTTTGCTTGATAATCTTACATACAGAATGGTTGGCTTCGCTCTTAAGGGTAAGATCATTACAAGCATTATGCAAGCCTTTACCGGCTTTTTCGGTAAAAATAAAGTGACTGAATTTTCAGATTTGTTCAAAAAAAGGAAGCTGGAGAAAAAAGCAACTCTTGTGCCGCAGGATGTTAACGAGGGTACAGTCTGTTTTACAAACTGGGGTATGCTTAACAGCAAATTTACACCTGCCAATGTGGGATATACACCTCTTCTTTATCCTCAAGTTTTCCTCTACGGCATAGGTACCATAAGTGACAGAGAATATGCTTTCAGAAATGAAAATGGCGAAGTTGATATAGGAGTAAAAAAGATAATGCCTGTTCACTTTACCTTTGATCACAGAATAGGCGCTCTTGATGATGTAATGCCTCTTTTGAAAAAGATTGAAGAGGTATTTGAAAATCCTGAAATTATAAGAGAATGGTAGTTTATATGCAGAGAGGCTTGAGCTTCTCTGCTGTACGGTTAACAGGGTGATAAAATGAAATCCTTGAAAAGCATAATTTATTTCTTATTATTGTTATTACTCATAGCTATTACCGAGGCGGTTGCAGTATCTGCAGAGGAACATATACATTTTTTCAGCGAACTTTATACTGCAAAACCTACCTGTACTGAAAGAGGATATACTGTCTTCAGCTGTGACTGCGGTGAAGCTTATGAAGGCAATATTACTGATGCACTCGGTCATACTTTCAGTAAAGATGTTGTATGCTTTAAGAAGGCGACTTGTCTGGGAAAAGGTGAGGGTGCCAGATACTGTCAGCGGTGTTTTACGAAGACGGATATTATTTATTATGATAAAACTTCCCATATACCTGAAACCGTAACCGTTAAAGCGACAACTAAAAGAAACGGTGAAAAAAGAAAAGAATGCAGTGTGTGTAAAAAGAATTACAGTAAAAAGCAAATAAACAAAATTTCTTCTGTAAAACTTGAAACCAAAACTTATACTTATGACGGAAAAGTCAAAACCCCTTCTGTTATTATAAAAGATATAAAAGGGAAAAAACTTGTGAAAAATACAGATTATACCCTTAAATACCAGAAGGGTAGAAAAAAGACAGGTACATACAGTGTAAAAGTAACTTTCAAAGGTAATTATGAGGGCGAAAAGACCTTATATTTTAAAATTATTCCTACCGCAGTTAAAAATGTTGCGGCAACACCTTCAATTTCATCCGTACACATATCTTGGGATAAATCCAAAGGTGCAGACGGATATGAAATATACCTTAAAGCAACTAAGCTGAAACTGATAAAAGACACTCAAAATTTGTCACACACAGTTAAGAAACTTGATGGCAAGGCACTTAAGGGCGGTACGGATTATGTTTTCGTAATCAAGAGCTATAAGAAAACGGGTGACAGAAAAATCTATTCTTCCTCAAAGAAAATTAAAGTTTCCACAAAGCCGCAGAAAGCACGTATAAAGAAGGTTGCTACTTCGTCGGGAAAAACTACAGTTACGGTAGCAAAACAGAATTGCCACGGCTGCGAAATTCTTTTGAGTACAAACAAAAGCTTCAGTAACCCGAAAAAGGTAACATTAAAAGGGAAAAATGTAAATTCTTGCACTTTCAAGAATCTTGTCAGAAGCAAGAAATATTATGTTAAAGTGAGAGCCTATGTGATTTCAGGCGGTGAAAAATACTACGGCTATTACAGTGAAGTGAAAACTTTTAAAGCTTAAAGGCAGGGGTGACCTTGCCTTTATATTTGTGTTTAGGGTGAAAAAGGTAAAACAATAATAAAAATAAGAGAAAAAATAATTAAATTTATAAATTAATGTTGATTTAATTACTCTGATTCATTATAATGTAAATTATATATGGATAATTATAACAGCTTCATATAAATTTCCACGAACGGAGGATTTCTTTAATGGAAAACAGCAAAGAAAAAAGAACAGCGCCGAGAAAACAAAGTGCCGTTAAAACTTCGCCTGAAAAAAACAGAAAAGCGAAAAAGAAAAAAAAGAAGCATCCTGTGCTTTATACGATGTTTTTGTTCTGCTTCTGCATTTTTGTTGCCGGTATGCTGACTTTTATGATTGTCGGCGGATCCGTGGCATCTTATATGGATAACTTTGTTAACGGTGATATTGCCGTTAATCTGGAAAACTATAAAGATTCACAGAACCAGACATCGATAATGTATGCTTATGATGAGGATGAAAAACTCGTTGAACTCACTCGTCTTCACGGTGAAGAAAACCGTATCTGGGTTGACTATGAAGATATGCCCGACAATCTTCTGTGGGCTTTCATTTGTCTTGAAGACTTCCGTTTTTACAATCACAGCGGTGTTGACTGGATAAGAACTATTGCTGTTATCATCAAGCCTGAATATGAAGGTCAGGGAGCTTCCACTATTACTCAGCAGCTTATCAAAAACCTCACTGATGATAACTCTGCAACTTATTTCAGAAAATTTCATGAAATAACAAGAGCTCTTAATCTGGAGAGAAATTATTCCAAAAAGGATATTCTTGAAGCATATCTTAACACAGTTGCTCTTGGTGCAGGCTGTTACGGCGTCAAAACTGCTGCAGAAACCTATTTCGGTAAAGAGGTTAAAGACCTTAATCTTGCCGAATGTGCTATGCTTGCAGGTATTACTAAAGCACCTTATACAACCAATCCCTATGTAGATATGGAAAAGTGTAAAACAAGACAGAAGCGTTGTCTTACTGCCATGGTTGAGGAGGGAAAAATAACTCAGGAGCAGGCTGATAAGGCTTATGCCAAAAAAGTCAAAATAAAAAGCAAAAATTCTTCATCCGAAACCGAAACCGTTGATAAATCAGAAATCATGTCCTGGTATGAGGAGTATGTTGTTGAGCAGGTAATTTCTGATCTTCAGAAGGAATATGAATACGATAAAAATGAAGCCCAAAGAATGATATATTACGGCGGTTTGAGAATTTATTCTGCCGTTGACCTTCGCATACAGGAAATTCTTGAAGACTCCTTTGAAACTCGTACAGGCTTCCCTCGTTCTCATTATGACTCTCGCGGTGAGCTTCCCGAAGCCTCGATGGTTGTTATGGATTATGAGGGCAAAATAGTTGGAATAGTTGGTGGTACAGGTGAGAAGACCGCCAACCGAGCTTACAACAGAGCCACTGACAGCCGTGCAAAAAGACAGCCGGGCTCGTCAATCAAACCTCTTTCTGTTTATGCTCCCGCAGTTGACCACGGCGTTGTTTCTTCACAATCTGTTATCCTCGAAGAGGCAATCACTCTCAAGGGTGAAAAGTGGCCTCGCAACTTCAACGGTGACCACGGCTCGGGCGAATATGTAACGGTAGAAAATGCACTTGCACGTTCACTTAATACTGTCCCTGTACGTATTCTCAATGAAATGATAGGTGTTGAGCTTGGTTTAAAATACTGTAATGAAGCTTTCCATCTTAATTTGAGTGAAGGCGATAAGGACCTCAGCCCCCTCGGTGTTGGCGGTACGCAGACAGGTGTTACAACTCTCGAAATGGCGGCAGCCTTTGCAACCTTCGGCAACGGAGGCAGATATTATGAGCCTTACAGTTATTATAAGGTAACTGACAGAAACGGTAATGTTCTTCTTGATAATACCGATAACAAGCCACAGCAGTCTATCGGCAGAAACACAGCTTCAGAACTTCTTTCAATGCTTACGAAAGCTGTAAACGAAAGTTACGGTACAGGTTATGGCTCAAAAATCAGCGGCTTCCAGACTTTCGCAAAGACAGGTACTACCTCTGATAACTGCGACAAATGGTACTGTGGCGGTACTCCTCATTATGTAACTGCTGTGTGGTACGGCTTTGACTACCGTTCTGACCTTCGTACAGGCTCGTCTAACCCGTCAAAAACGATTTTCAGACATATATTCAGTAAAATTCATACGGGTCTTTCTTCTAAAACCTTCAGCCAGGTGAGAGAGACTATTGATAATAAGCTGGTGGATGTTGAACAGTAAGGTGAAGCTATGGTAATTCTTTCAGTTGATTACGGTGATGTGAGAACAGGTATTGCCGTATGCGATAAAATGGAAATTTTAGCATCGCCCGTTACGGTGATTACTCAATCTTATGAGCCAAAGCTTATTGCGGAAATAGAAAAAATAATCAGTCAGTACAAGCCTGAACTTATTGTTGTCGGTCTGCCCAAAAATATGGACGGAACGAGCGGCGAAAGGGCGGGAAAATGTAAAAATTTCGCTGATGCACTGACTGATAAAACAGGAATAAAAACCTTGATGTGGGATGAAAGACTTACGACTGTCTCTGCTCATAGAGCCTTGAACGTTACAAATGTAAGAGGCAACAAACGAAAAGAGATAGTCGATGCTGTTTCGGCGGTTATGATTCTTGAAAGCTACCTTGCCTCAAAATAAAGTTTATAAAGGAACAGCGTACACTGTTCCTTTTACTTTTTCGAGAATAAATCCTTTATTCCCATGGCTAAAAGAAAAGCGCCGAAGATTTTTCTCAAAAACACAGCAGGAATAAGATTTATAATTCCGTAGCCGATTCCCACACCGATAAGACCGCAGATGATGAAAGGCTTAATGAGTTTCATATCAATGAGCTTTTCTTTTTTGTATTTCACCACCGAATAAAGAGCGCAGGGAATAAAGAAAAAGAGATTTATACCCTGTGCCTGTTTCTGATTTATATTCATAAATGACGTAAGAAAAATAATAAGCACGGAGCCGCCGCCAAAGCCCATGGAGCATAGAAGGCCCGAAACAAAAGAAGCAATCACGGTAAAAATATTCATAATATCACCCGAATAACATTCGTATTCCTGCCCACAGCATAAAAACAGCGAATATTTTTTTCAATAGTTTGTTTTTGATTTTTTCTGTTATTTTTACACCAACGACTGAACCTATAATTCCGAATGGAACATATTTTACTGCATCAAATAGTGAATAGTCTCCGTTTAAAGCATATATTACGGCACTGATTACGGTCAAAGGTAAAATAACTGCTAAAGTTGTAGCCTGTGCATTTTTTTGGTTGAGACCGTATTTTTTCATGGCGGGCACACTTATCATTCCGCCTCCGGAGCCGATTGCTGAATTTATAATTCCTGTCATTAAAGCATATAAATACATGGATAATTTCATTTTTATCACTCTGAATTTAAATTTTTTGTAGTATTTTTCCGATAAATGACTAAAAATATGTATAAACAACTGAAAAATCAATGATTTTGTTTCGTTAAACTCTTGTAAATATATTTTTTTAGTGATATAATCACCTTATAAATTTTAGGAGGATTAGATATGATTTGTAAATTTTGTGGCAATGTAATTGACGATAATTCCGACTTCTGTTTTATCTGCGGTCAGAAAAACCCTGCAGAGGAAATTCCTGCTGCTCCCGCAGAAGAAAATAACGATGTATTTTCACAGACTCCCGTTGCTGAAACTCCCGTTGCTCAGGCTCCTGCTTTCGTAGTGGAACAAACAGCCCCCGTTGCTCCCGATGCGGCAGTATATGACGATAATAATCCTGCACCCATTTATGCACAGTCAGCTCCTATCTACGCACAATCAGCTCCTGTATATGCACAGCAGGCTATTATACAGCAGGTTGCTCCCGCACAGATTGTTAAAACAAAGAATGCCGGTGGCTCAAGTGTTGCTTCAAAAAGCTCAAAGTTCTTTGCGGCACTTCTTTCGGCTTTGTTTGTTTTACAGTTCATTCCCTGGATCTGGTACAGCAAAGCAAAGAAAGCAGGCTACGAACAGAAGGCTATTGATATTCTCAATGCTATTATGATAGGTCTTTGCATCTTTATGGCTGTTGTCGGATTATTCTTTGTGAAAAGCTTTATGCTTTAATATCAGATAAAAACCCTCCTCGTTGCAGGAGGGTTTTTCTTTGTCTTAATAACTCTTTTGACATATAGTAGTTATTATCTGCATAGTATTTCAATGAAGAATTATTGAAAAGAGGATTTGCAGATGACAAATACAAGTTTATATGAATCCATGGCAAAACGTACAGGCGGAGATATTTACATAGGTGTGGTAGGACCCGTACGTACAGGCAAATCAACCTTTATAAAAGGCTTTATGGATGAATTTGTATTACCGAACATAGAAGATGAAGCCAGAAAAGAACGGGCTATGGATGAGCTTCCTCAATCTTCATCGGGAAGGACAATAATGACTACAGAACCGAAATTTATTCCTGAAGAGGCGGCGGAAATAAAAATTGACGACTCGATGAATCTAAAGGTAAGAATGATTGACTGTGTCGGCTATGTTGTTCCTTCGTCTTTGGGATATATTGAAAATGAAGCTCCGCGAATGGTTAAAACGCCTTGGTTTGAAGAAGAGGTACCCTTTAACATGGCGGCAGAGGTAGGTACTAATAAGGTTATAACTGAACACTCCACCATTGGTCTTGTCATTACCACAGACGGCACGATAAGTGATATACCCAGAGAAGAATACGCTGTGGCAGAGGAAAGAGTAATAAGTGAGCTTAAAAATATTGATAAACCCTTTGTTGTTGTCCTTAACAGCCGTAATCCCGGGTCACAGGAGTGCAAAAAGCTTTCTGCCGAACTGAAAGAGAAATATTCGGCAAGTGTTGTTCCTGTTAATTGCCTTGAAATGACTGCGGAAGAAATTAATTCTATTTTCAGTGAACTGCTCTATGAATTTCCTTTGAAAGAGATGCATATTGATTTTCCGAGATGGATAACCGGTCTTGAAAAAGAACACGAAACAAGAAAAAAGCTTTTTACAGCCATTTCTTCAGCTGCTCTTTCACTAAAAAAAGTTAAAGATTCTGCTGCTTTTGAAAATGAAATTGCTAAATCAGATTCCGTTATTGATTGCCGTGTAAGTTCAATAGAGCTTTCAACAGGCTCCGTCAAGGTTAAAATAGATGTTTCTCCGGACTTGTTTTATAAAGTAATCAGCGAAAAAACAGGTCTCAATATAAAAAATGAACAGTATCTTATGAACTCTCTTCTTGAACTTTCAGCTGTTAAGAAAGATTGGGAAAGATTCCGCACTGCTCTTGATGAGGTGGATGCCACAGGGTACGGAATAGTGATGCCCACGATGAACGAGCTTACCCTTGAAGATCCCGAAATAATGAAGCAGGGCGGCAGATACGGCGTAAGACTTAAAGCTTCCGCACCTTCTATTCATATGCTGAAAGCCAATATAAACACAGAGGTAGCTCCTATTGTTGGCACGGAAAGTCAGTCGGAAGAGCTTATTATGTATCTTCTTAAAGAATTTGAGGAGGATCCGTCTAAAATCTGGCAGTCAAACATTTTCGGTAAAACTCTTGACAGTCTCGTTAATGAAGGGTTACATAACAAGCTTTACAGAATGCCTGCCGATGCGAGAATGAAGCTTCAGGAAACCTTGGAAAGAGTTATAAATGAAGGCTGCAGCGGTCTTATCTGCATAATACTTTAACAAAATGCCCGTCAGTTTTTGACGGGTTTTTCTATTGACAAATGCCTTATAATATTATATAATCATATCGAACAAATGTTCTTTTGCGAGGCTGATAAAAATGGAAAGAGTAATTATACATTCGGATATGAACTCCTGCTATGCATCAATTGAGTGCAGTTTGAATCCCGAGCTTAATGGGAAGGCTGTTGCTGTGGGCGGAAGCGTGGAAGACAGACACGGAATAATTCTTGCCAAAACAGAACTGGCTAAAAAGCACGGAGTAAAAACAGGTGAGCCTATATGGCAGGCTAAAAACAAATGTCCTGACCTTATTGTTGTCAGACCTCATTTTGACAGTTATCTGAAATACTTTTCTCTTGCACACGATATTTATGCCCGCTATACGGATAAAATAGAGCCCATGGGGCTTGATGAAGCCTGGTGTGATATTACGGGGAGTATTACTCTTTTCGGCTCGGCGGAAAGAATAGTTGACGAAATAAGGGAAAGCTTTAAAAATGAACTCGGTCTTACGGTTTCCATAGGTGTTTCTTATAATAAAATTTTTGCAAAGCTCGGAAGCGACCTCGCTTCTAATGACAGTGTTTATAAAATTTCCGAAAGTGACTACAAAGAAAAGGTGTGGTTTTTGCCGGCGGGAGCGATGATGGGTGTGGGAAGAAGAACGGCAACAAAACTTGCTTCTTACGGAATTAAAACAATAGGGGATATAGCCTTATCCTCTCCCGAATGGCTTACCAAAGTGTTCGGTGTGGCGGGCAAAGAAATGTGGGTTTTTGCGAACGGTATGGACAGTTCAAGAGTTATACCTGACGGCTACTGCCCACCCATAAAAAGCATCGGTCACGGCATAACCTGTACAGCAGACCTTGTGAACACCGATGAAGTGTGGAAGGTTTTTCTTTCTCTGAGCCAGGATGTTTCAAAAAGACTGCGTAATGCCTCTTTGTCTGCTTCGGGAATACAAATCTCCGTTAAAGACAATAAGCTTTTAACAAGGCAATTTCAGTGCGATTTGCCATATCTTACTCAATCTGCAAAGGAGATAGCAGAAACTGCCGTAAATCTCTTTTCTAAAAATTACAATTGGAATTACGATGTAAGAGCTGTCAGCGTCAGAGCAATCAATCTTAAAGATGAAAACGAGCCCGAACAGTTGAACTTTTATACCGATTACAGAAAACACGAAAAACAAAAGAAGATTGATGATACGGTTATGGATTTAAGACGAAGGTTTGGTGAAAAATCTATCTTTAACTGCTGTCTTTTAACTGAAAATAAAATTCCGGGTCATAATAAGGATAAAATACCGCTTCCTAAAAAGATGTACAGATAAGAAGGGAAAGTTATGGAAAGTAAAAAGGTCTATGTTGATGTCGTCGCTCGGATAGACAGCGACGGCTTCGTCACGCCCTTGACCGTTATATGGGAGAATGGAAAGAATTTTGAAATTGATAAGGTTTACGGTGTGAAAAGAGCTTACGCCACCAAGGTGGGCGGAACGGGGATGAGATATGAAATTTCCGTTTTAGGCAAAAGAACTTACCTTTTTGAAGACGAGGGCAAGTGGTTTGTTGAGGCTAAAGGATAATAAGACTTGATTTTTTTTGAAAAATAGTGTAAATTATAACTGTTGTGTTAAATTATATAAAGTTATACAATATTTGGTGTATAATTCCGAGTTTCAGATGAAAGGATTAAGATAAATAATGGCTAAAAAATCCGATTATTCAAATGACGATATTTTGATGCTTGAAGGTGCCGACAGAGTAAGAAAAAGACCTGCGGTTATTTTCGGTTCTAACGGTATTGCCGGTTGCGAGCATTCGATTTTCGAAATTCTGTCAAACTCCATTGACGAAGCAAGAGAAGGTCACGGTGATAAAATTATTGTGACTAAATTTTCTGACGGCTCTGTTGAGGTGCAGGACTTCGGACGAGGTATTCCTGTCGGCTACAATGAAAAATACGACAGATTTAACTGGGAACTTGTTTTCTGTGAGCTTTATGCAGGCGGTAAGTATAAGACCAATTCGGGCGGTAGCTATGAATACTCTCTCGGTCTTAACGGTCTCGGCCTCTGTGCCACACAGTTCGCAAGTGAATATATGGATGCTGAAATTAAAAGCGGCGGTGAAAGACACACTCTTCATTTTGAAAAGGGTAATAACATCGGCGGCCTCATCAGTGAGCCTTATTCAAAGAAAGATACGGGTACGCGTATAAAATGGAAGCCTGATACAGAGGTGTTCACGGACATTGATGTTTCTTTGGAATATTTTCAGCAGGTAATGCAGAGACAGGCTATCGTAAATCCTAAAGTCCGTTTTGAACTTAAAAATCAAATCAAAGGTGGCTTTGAAACTTTCTCCTATTATTACGAAAACGGTATCAGCGACTATGTTAAGGAAATAGCAGGGGAGGATACCATTTCCTCCGTACAGTTCTGGCAGGCTGACAGACAAGGCAAGGACAGAGAGGATTTGCCCGAATATAAGGTAAAACTCAATGTTGCTCTTACTTTCTCAAACAAAAAACAGCTTATCGAATACTACCATAACTCGAGCTTTCTCGAGTTCGGCGGCTCACCCGATAAAGCCGTCACAAATGCTCTTGTGGCACAGATTGATGCTTATTTGAAGCAGACAGGTAAATACTCAAAGAGCGACAGCAAAATCAAATTCCAGGATATAGCCGACTGTCTTATTCTTGTTTCCTCGTCTTTTTCCACGGAAACATCCTATCTTAATCAGACGAAGAAGGCAATCACCAATAAATTCATTCAGGAGGCTATGACGGAGTTCCTGCGCCATCAGATGGAGGTTTACTTCATCGAAAATAAGATGGAAGCGGACAAGATTGCCGATCAGGTGCTTATTAATATGCGCAGCCGTGTAAAGGCTGAAGCGGCAAGAATAAACATCAAAAAAACACTCGCTTCTTCCAATGATATGGCAAACCGTGTGCAGAAATTCGTAGACTGCCGCAGTAAGGATATAGACAGACGAGAGCTGTTTATAGTGGAAGGTGACTCTGCTCTTGGTGCTTGTAAGCAGGCAAGAGATTCGGAATTTCAGGCTATCATTCCCGTAAGAGGAAAAATCCTCAACTGTCTTAAATCCGAATACGATAAGATTTTTAAAAGCGAAATCATTACCGATCTTCTCAAGGTTTTAGGCTGTGGTGTGGAAGTACATTCAAAGGCTATGAAGAATATGTCAACCTTCAGTCTCGATAATCTTCGCTGGAGTAAAATCATCATCTGTACCGACGTCGACGTGGACGGTTATCAGATAAGAACGCTCATCCTTACTATGATTTATCGTCTCGTTCCTACACTTATAAAAGAGGGTAAGGTCTTTATTGCCGAATCACCTCTTTATGAAATAACCTGCGGTAACGAAACCTGGTTTGCTTACACGGAAAAGGAAAAATCCGATGCCATTGAGGAAATCGGTAACCGCAAATATACCATTCAGCGCTCAAAGGGTCTCGGTGAAAACGATGCTGATATGATGAACCTTACCACAATGAATCCCGCAACAAGAAGACTTATCAAAATTGACCCCACTGATGCGGCTCTTACTGCTGAAAAATTTGACCTTCTTTTGGGTGATAACCTTTCGGGCAGAAAAGACTATATTGCAAACTACGGACATCTTTATATTGATATGACAGATGTCAGCTGATAAGAGGTAAAGAAATGGCACGAAAAAAGACAACTAAAAAACAGGATGACGGTGATCTTCTTAAAAATACCCATATTGCCAATGCGGGTGAAATGATTGAACAGCATATCACCGATACTCTTGAAATTAACTATATGCCCTACGCTATGAGCGTTATTCTTTCGAGAGCGATTCCGGAAATTGACGGCTTCAAGCCTTCTCACAGGAAGCTCTTATACACCATGTACAAAATGGGGCTTCTCACAGGCGGCAGAACGAAGTCTGCAAATATCGTCGGTCAAACTATGCGTCTTAACCCTCACGGTGATGCGGCTATTTACGAAACAATGGTGCGTCTTTCAAAGGGTAACGAGGCACTCCTTAATCCCTTTGTCGATTCAAAGGGTAACTTCGGTAAGGCTTATTCCCGCGATATGCACTATGCTGCCGCCCGTTACACCGAAGCAAAGCTTGACGGTATTTGTAACGAGCTTTTCCGCGAAATCGACAAGGATACCATTGATTTCGTTGATAACTATGACAGCACGATGAAGGAGCCTACACTTCTTCCCGTAACCTTCCCGTCAATTTTAGCCAATACCAACCTGGGTATCGCTGTAGGTATGGCTTCATCAATTTGCTCCTTTAACCTTAAGGAGCTTTGTGAAACTACCATTGAGCTTATAAAAAATCTTGACCATAACTGTATCGAGACTATGCCTGCTCCTGATTTTGTCGGTGGCGGCACTATCGTTTATAACCGTGATGAAATGGAAGAGATTTATCGCACAGGTCGAGGCGGTATCAAGGTAAGAGCAAAGTATGTCTACGATAAAGAATTCAACTGCATTGACATCAAGGAAATCCCTCCTACGACCACGGCTGAAGCCATAATCGATAAGATTATCGAAAGAGTAAAGGCTGGCTCCATCAAGGAAATCACCGATGTTCGTGACGAAACCGATAAGCAGGGCCTTAAAATCACCATTGACCTTAAACGCGGTACGGATGCAGACAAGCTTATGCAGAAGCTTTACAGATTAACGCCTCTTGAGGATTCTTTCTCCTGTAACTTTAATGTGCTTGTAGACGGTTATCCCCGCATAATGGGTGTCAAGGACATTCTTATCGAGTGGATACGCTTCAGAGGCAGATGCGTAAGAAGAAGGGTTATGTTCGACCTTAACAAAGCTGAATCAAGACTTCATCTTTTAAGAGGACTTGAAAAAATTCTCCTTGATATTGACAAAGCTATTGCTATTATAAGAAAGACCGAAGAAGAAGCAGAGGTTGTTCCCAATCTTATGATAGGCTTCGGTATCGATGAAATTCAGGCTGAATACGTGGCTGAAATTAAGCTACGTCATTTAAATCGCGAGTATATTATAAAACGCCTTAAGGATATCGAAAACCTTGAAAATACAATTAAGGAAATGAAGGAAATCCTCGATTCGAAGGCAAAAATCAAAAAGATTATTATTGGCGAGCTTACCGATGTAATTAAAAAGTACAGCAAGGAAAGAAAAACCGACCTTTATTATGTAACAGCAGAAGATCAGCAGGAATTCGTGGAAGAAATTCCCGATTATGCCGTAAATCTCTTCCTTACGAAGGGCGGATATTTCAAAAAGATCACACCGCTTTCACTTCGTATGGGCGGTGAGCACAAGTTCAAAGAAAACGATCAAATCTTCCAGAGCTTTGAAACCACAAATAATAATGACCTTCTCTTCTTTACAGATAAGTGTCAGGTTTACAAGGCAAAGGTTTCCGACTTTGCTGACTCAAAGGCAAGTGTTTTAGGTGAGTATATTCCCTCGAAACTCGAAATGGAAGAGGGGGAAAATGTAATCTATATGGTTATTACCAACGACTATAAGGGTTATATGATGTTCTTCTTCGATAACGGTAAAACTGCAAAGGTCACTCTTTCTTCTTATGCTACCAAGACAAACAGGAAGAAGCTTATCAAAGCCTACAGTGATAAATCACCTCTTGTTATGCTTATGTACCTTCCTGAGGATAAAGAGATAGTTCTTGAAACCACAGGCGGCAGATGTCTGCTTATCGACACCTCCGTCATTTCACCCAAGGCTATGAAGGATACACAGGGCGTAGGATGTATCACGCTTAAGAAAAACCAGAAGCTTTCTCTTGTTCGTGATTATGTACAGGGTGAATTTGTTAAGCCTTCAAGATACAAGGCAAAAAACCTTCCCTCGGCAGGTGCTGTAATCAGTAATGAGGATGTTATGAAAAAGAACAACATTACTTTTGAGGGTTTTGAATAATAAATAAAGCGTTATATTTAATATTGAACTCTCCGACTAATATAAGTCGGAGAGTTTTTTATGCATTAATCTGTTGCAAAAGTAACAGATTGTTAAAACTTTTGTGACGGGGATATTCAACTTAATTGTATAATTTAATAGGGAGTAAAAATTTAGGGGGTACACAATGGAAAAACAATTAACAACTGTTAGAAAATTAGTTGAATGTTCGTCTGAAAATTTCGGTAAAAAGGATTTTTGCCGGTATCTTCAAAAAGGAGAAATGAAAGTTAAAAGTTACGCAGATTTTTACAGGGATTGCATTTCTGTGTGCCGATATATTAAAAGTGTTACAAAAGAGAAAATCAACATTGCTTTTATAGGTAAAACAAGTTATGAATACATAGCCTGTCTTACAGGGATGATTTTTAGCGGAAACACAGTTGTCCCTTTTGACCCTGATGTTACTTCTGCGGAAGCCGCACGGCTTTTTGAAGATGCCGACATTCAAATGCTTTTCTATGAAGAAGAGTTTACAGGAAAAGTTAAAGAGCTATGTGATTTATATGGTGGCATAAAAGAAAACGTTTCATTGGGTAATGCCCGATGGTTTGCTGATATTTTCGAAAAATATGCTGATGAAAAATATGCCTATCTTTCTGATGAAGATGTCTCGCCGGATAACTGTGCGCTTATTATTTATACTTCGGGCACTACCGGTAAGCGAAAAGGTGTAATGCTTTCAAATAGAAATCTCACTTCAAACTCAACGTACAATACATACAATATGGACGACGATGACATAAGTTTTTCCGTTCTTCCTATGCATCACGTTTTTTGTTATGCCTGTGATGTTCTTAAAACAATTTATGACGGAGGAACAATTTGTCTTAACGGCGAACTCGTAAATCTTTACAAGAACTTGCTTATATTTGAACCGACAATTATGCGTATCGTGCCTTCGCTGTGTAAATCCATACTTACAAAAATTAAAATTAGTGAAAAAAGGCATCCTGAACTTACGGCTAGACAAGCGGCGGAACTTGTTGTCGGAAAGAACTTTCGACGAATGATAGCCGGCAGTGCCTTTTTAAGCAGCGCCGTGATTGATGAATTCGAAAAATACGGAATCGCTGCAAGACAAGGCTACGGAATGAGCGAATGCAGTCCTCGCATTACAACCTCCGATTTTTCGGATGAGAATAAATATTCAAACGGAATTCTTCTTGGCACAGATGATGTCCGTGTTGCCGACGGTGAAATCCAAGTAAAGGGTCCGAGTGTTATGTTGGGCTATTATAAAATGTCTTCTGAAACAGCAGATGCTTTTACAGAAGACGGATACCTACGTACAGGTGACCTTGGATACATTAAAGACGGACATATTTTCCTTACAGGTAGAAAGAAAAATCTCATTATTCTTTCAAACGGTGAAAATATATCTCCCGAAGAAATCGAAAATAAATTTGCCGATGAAACTATCATTAAAGATGTTGTTGTTAAGGCTGAAGGGGATAGTCTTGTGGCGGAAATATTTCCCGATTATTTATATGCAGAAAGTTCGCGTGTTGAAAATATTAATGAAGTTGTTTCCGATATTATTGACAAGATAAATATTATACTTAAATCTGACCGACAGATTCATCACTTTGAAATAAGGAAGATACCTTTCAAACGCACATCGACAGGCAAGATAATCAGAGAAAATTTCTATTTTGAGGAGAAATGATATGATTGAAAAGGTTTTACCCGACGGAAAAATAGTTAAGGCTTATCCTATTTCAAGTTCACAGCAGATGATGTATCTTATGTCGCTAAAATATGGCTCCGGTTATCCTGTTAATAATATCGGTATGGGTTATTATTGGAAGGGTGAAACAGACAAAGAAGCTCTTAAAGAGGCTATATACGAGGCGATTTCTCGATGTGACACTATGCGCCTTCGTTTTGTCATGGGTAAGAAGCTTAAACTTCTTCAGTATGTGACAGAAAAAAGTGAATTGAAAGTTGAAGATTGGAATTATACTCATTTGACTGTTGAACAGGCACAGGGTCAACTTACAGCGTTTTCAAGGACTGATATTCCTATGTTTAACTGCGAAGTGCATAGAATAGCTCTTATTGATTTTGCCGATGGCTACAAGGGCATTTTTATGAGGATACATCATCTTGCGATGGATGCATATTCACTTAAGGTGTTTTTGAATGATGTTTTTGAAATCTATCTTCACAAGACAAAGGGAACAACATATCCAAAACCTATGCGCCCTTATGTACCTATGTTAGAAAAGGAACTTGCTTATGAAACAAGTGGGCAGAACGTAGTAGACAGAAAGTATTGGTATAATTCTCTCGCTAAATCCACGGAGCCGCTTTTTACTGATTTTATGCTCGAAAGCAGACTGAAAGAGCAGCAAAAGAAAAATCCGGGTCAGCGTTATGCTGACATACATTCAGGTTTGCCTGATGCTTCGGTTATTAAATTCAGTATGGCCACTGATGATAGCGAAAAGCTTCTCAAAATGTGTGAAGAAAGAAATCTTTCGGTTTTTTCTGCTGTTTCTATGGGTGTCCGCACAGGCTTATCCTGTTTCAACGACAACCAACAGGATGTTTCCTTCAAGATGATTATTAATCGCAGAGGAACGGTTGAGGAGAAAAAATCAGGTGGCCTCAGGATTAATTTCTTGCCGATGAGAAGCATAATTAAACCCGAAGAAACTTTCGTACAGGCTGTAAATAAAATTTCAGAAATACAGAATGAGATGTATCTTCACGCAAAACTTGCCTTTATAGATACTCTTAAAGAAAGGCATAAATCTATGCCGAAAAAAGCTAAATTTGATTCTACATATGATAGTTTCGGTCTTTCGTATCAGCCACCTGTTAAAATCACAGCCATAAATGATAAAATGGCAAACACTGTAAAAAGTATATGGTATAATAACGGCGCTACAATGATACCTCTTTATGTAACTGTATTACACAGAACGGGTGATGGAGGTCTTGACTTTATTTTTGAGTACAGAAAAGAGCCTGAATGTGAATATGATCTTCGTGTTCTATACTCTAAAATCGAGAAGGCACTTATTTTGGGCACCGAAAATCCCGATGTAACGGTCGGTGAAATTCTTGATAAAATAGCATTGACAAATGCAGAAAGGTATGGTAAACCAAAATGTGTACAATCAAAAGATTTATCGAAATCCTTGAAAACTACGTGGAAGCTGACGAAATCAAGAGTGAAGACAGTTTTAAACTTGATCTCAGAATGAGTTCCTTTGATACGGTGTGTCTTATGTCAGAAATTAATACTGAATACGGCATCGAAATCAAAGCCGCTGATTTTATTAAACATAAAACAGTTGGCGAAATGTACGACTACATAAATATTTTAAGCAAATAAATAAAAACGACAGCAAAGTTTTCATTTTCTCTGCTGTCGTTTTTTGTGTTAATTAAGCTCTATTTCGACAAGGTCATAATCACTGATATGAGTGTAATATCTGCTGTCATGATATCCGTCATAGCCTGCAGAAAGGCTTGTTCTGTAGTTGCCGCAGAACTGCAAACCGTCTTTATTATAAACGCTTAAAGAAAATCCTTCTCGGCTCGGGGGTGTTGAATAGTAATCTCCGACGGTGTTGGTAACATATAGATTTTCGCCGTCCCATTTCACATCAATGTTCGAGTTCATGTAAACCGATCTGCCTGTATAATAAGCAATTCCTTCATCGGAGATGTTCGAATTTTTATCCTCAACAAAAGTGTCTGCTGTGAATTCTTTCTTAAAACCGCCCTTGCTGTCGGGAAGATAAATCGAAAAGCTCTCGAGTTCATTCGGATGATAATGATTGATTACCATAAAATCTTCGTCAATATATCCGATATATGATGAATGCTCTTTGATTTCCGATAAGGTGATTTTTGCTTTTTCTTTATAAGTTTCTACATCGATAACCGTCAGGTAAGATTTGTTGTCTTCCTTTGACATCATATAAAGATCTTTTTTGTCTTTGCTTAACTGAAGCTCATATATTTCCTCTTCGTTTTTTACAGGGAAAATGTTTTTCAAACCTTTTGTGTCGAATGTAATTCCGTTATCATTTGACTGATAGGGGAGGCAGTAAATTCCGTATCCGCCGGGGATTTCGTTTGTATCGATGATGCTGCCGAAATTTGTTCTGTTGCTGAATTTTATGAAACATTCATCATCGGTTATAACGCTTTCAGCGTAAAATGAAAACTCCTCAAAAGTTTCATCTCCGTCGTTGCCGTAAGAACCGGTAGAGTGAACATTTCCGTTTTCATCAACCTGCACGCCGATTACCATTTTATGGTCTTCGAGTATCGGTATTTTGAAAAACTCTTCGAAATCTGCGACAAATTCTTTCTCTTTAACATCGTCAATCTGCGAGGCGAATGAAGAATCAAGATGGAATTTACCGTCAAAAGAAATATCTACCACAATTGGATAATAGTCGAGATAATCTGACAAAAGCACGGTTTTCTTCGTTTCTTCGTAAGGCTTGGCGGTTTTTATAAGCTCCTCGTAGGCTTTATTCAGCCCGGTTTCTTTGTAAAAACCGTTGGTTGAAGAAATGTAGTGCATCATAGTATAAAGATTTAGTTGGTTGTGTGCTTCGTACTCGCGATCGATTCGGTTTTTATGGATAGAAAAGTCCGTTTCTGTCTTGCCGTCGCCGACGCTGTGGGTTATATCCCAAAGCAAATTTTCACAGTAGAGTATTTTTAAATTAATATCCACATTTTCAGCGAAGGTTTTGTCTCCGTAAACATATTTTTCTGTGATTATTACATTATCCTTTTCTTTGTTAGTTTCAGCGAACACCAAGGTATAAAGTGAAAGAGAGAGTATTATAACTGCGAGAAACAGAGCTAATGCTTTGCGCATAATTATTCCTCCTTACCGCTTAATTTGTCAATAGCTTTGCTTACACGGTCACTGTGGTAGTTATAGGTTGCTTTGATATAATCTACAAGATTGCTTCCTTCCTCCTGTAAATCGAGGGTACTTTTGTCACCCACAATCTGACCGTTATGGATAAGCATGGCTCTGCCGATGAAATCTGAAACCTCTTCTATGAGATGGGTGGAGAGAAGGACGGTTTCGTTACTGTCCAAAATGCCCAAAAGCACCTTATAAAAATCTTCTCTGTTAAAAATATCGTTACCTGCAAAGGGCTCATCCATAAGGATGTAATCTGCACCCTGTGAAAGGGCTAAAATTACCTCAAACTGGTTTTTCTGACCTGTAGAAAAGCTTCTCAATTTTTTCTTTGTGTCAAGCTCGAAGAAATCCATAAGAGCATCAAATCTTTTTTCTGAAAAAGAGGGGAAATGTGCTTTGTAAAATTCCTTGTGGCCTTTTGCGTTAAGGTCGGGAAAAAATGAGTGTTCACTTGTGGCAAAGGATATTTTTGCTATGTTTTTATTGGTGATTTTTTCTCCGTCGAGAGTAATCTCTCCCTCATATTTTATGAAGCCTAAAATCGATTTCATCAGTGTGGTTTTACCTGCACCGTTTTCACCGAAAAGACCTACGATTTCACCACGGGGTATAGTGAGACTGACATTATCAAGTGCAGTTTTGCCTGAATATTTTTTAGTAAGATTTCTTATTTTAATCATAATATTTAACCTCCGTAAATAATATTTGTCCACAGTCTTTCCCATTGGTCGGGAAAAAGACACTCGGTCGGTGTTTTGGCCATATAGTAGTAATAAAATATCAATATAAGACAAAGAGCGAATACTAAGCATAAGATAATACCGATTACAGGCACGGCAAGACATCTTATATGCAGTTCGCTTTTGTTCGGCAATCTTTTCATCGTGTATATGCTTTTGCTGTCCTTATAATGATAGCCGTAGTGATACACTATGAGGAAGATAAATATGAAAATCGCTATTACAAAGCCGTTGAAGCATCCGTCAATGATTTCGTGAAAATCGGGCATCATTCTACCGCTTATTAAAACTCTTTTGCCACCTTGAAAATTAAACAAATTATTATACCAATATGAATAAAACGAAGCATAGGAAATTACTGAATATATGATGCCGAGTGCAAAAAGTGATGATGAAAATATCCAGATTTCAGTTTCAGGCTTAATGCCTACGGGAATTATTTTTTTGATTTTATTTTTCATAAGCCTGTCCCTCCGAAGATATGCGGGTAATCAATATACCGACAATAAACACACTTACACCGATAATTATCATGTCATAAGTCATTTCTGTCCAATCCGAAGCGAAATTCAATAAAATTACTGGAATAAGAATAAAGGTTTCGATAAACAGCTTTTTTCTTCTCATAAAGTAAGAGACCGAGGCGGTAGACATACCTAATGAAATTATCATTGTAAGATTACTGATATGCTTGAGGATGTCTTCTAATGGCATAAGTGCATGGAGAATATCGCTTCTGTAAAAGGCGAGAAAAACCGACTGGTTGCTTATAAGTCCCCCAAAAGCGTTTTCGTGACCTGTGGCAAAACCGACATAAATAAGGCAGAAAACACAAAATAAAACAGCCTGAAGCATTATAAATATTCCGTAAACTACTGCGCCGTAAATGCTTTGACATATAAAAACTTTTTTCTCGGTAATTTTAAGTCTTCGCAGAGTGTAACCTTGCTTATCGGAAAACTCACAGCCTGTAATACAGAGAAGGAGTGTCAATAAAATAAACCCAACAGCCATTAAGCCTATAAGAAATCTGTCCGCTTCCAGGATTTTTTCAATACCTAGGAGATAATTCATTCCTTCACCGCTCATATACTCATTCTGAATTATATTTTCTGAACTTAATCTATGTATAAACCAAATACTCTGACCTGACATAAGAAGTAAAAGCAAAGAAAAAATTTTGCCAAAGCTTCTTTTTATAAAAAGCGAAAATACCGATAAATAATTTCTCATTTTAATCTTCCTCCTTCCAAAATCGCTCAATTAGTTCAAATGCCTCTTTTTTGCTGACACCCATTTGCTTAAGCGTAGTGAAAGTGTTTTTGGCATCGTTTTCAAGCAGTTCATTTCTTATTTTGTTTCTCATTTTTTCGTCGAGAACTATAAGGCTTTTAGCACCTGAATGTGACTGTATTATCCCTTCGTCCTCCAAAATTTTATATGCCTTTTGCACTGTGTTGGGGTTTACTCCCAAAAGTGAAGAAAGGACACGTCGTGAGGGCATTTCGTCGTCAGCATTTATTGTTCCCGAGGAAATCTCTCTTTTTATGTACAGGACAATCTGCTGATAAATCGGCCCGTCACCGTGAACGAATCTTTCGAATGAAACCAAATATAAACACCGCCTTTCTTTGAAAAAGTGTATTAATCGATTGATACGGTTTACAACTGTATTATACACATAGTACAGTTTATTTGTCAATAGTTTTTTATAAAAAACAAAACCCCTTCGTCTCTGTTGAAACAAAGAGGTTAAATCTATGATTGCGCCGGACTTGCTCCGCACAACCGACGGAGAAGTCACAAACGCAATCGACTTATCCGCTGATTATATTATGCGAAATGCTTTTCTTTTTATAGGTGGAAAAATATGTTATTTAAGTCGTTTTACCATCATCTGTGCTGCCTTGTAAATATCACCGCAACCGAGAGTGATGATAATGTCACCGCTTTTTGCATTTTCAAGGACATGATCACAGACTTCTTCAAAGGTATTGAACCACACACTGCCGGGGATTTTATCTGCAAGATCTTTGGTGTAAATGCCGATAGTATTGACTTCTCTTGAGCCCATAATTTCCGTCATAACGCATTTATCGGGAATTTGCAGAACTCTGACAAAATCGTCAAAGAGAATGGATGTTCTAGAATAGGTGAAGGGCTGAAACACTGCCCACACGGTGTTATATCCCATCTTCATAACCGCCTCAAGAGTAACCTTAAGCTCATTAGGGTGGTGTGCATAGTCATCAGCGATGGTGATGCCGTCAATTTCGCCCAAAATCTCAAATCTTCTGCCTGCACCTGAAAAAGCTTCTATGCCTTTTTCGCACTCTTCGGGTGTACAGCCTGCATTTATGGCGGCGGCAAAAGCGGCGAGAGAATTGAGGATGTTATGTTCACCGGGGATATTGAGGGTAAGGTGAGCGATTTTTTCACCTTTGCTCATAACATCAAACTCCGCAAAAGAGCCGCGGTTGTAAGTAATATTTTCGGGATAGTAGTCACTTTCGCTTGTTTTGCCGAAGGTGATTTTTTCTCTGTCAACATTTTGTACTGCTTTTACGGCTTCGGGGTCACTGTTATTGTAAATAAGAGTTTTTGATGTAAGAGAGGCAAATTTTTCAAAGGATTTGATGATATTGTCAAGGTTTTTGAAATATTCGAGATGGTCTTCATCCACGTTGAGAATTACTGAAACATCGGGTGAAAGGTCGTGATAGTGGTCGCAGTATTCACAGGCTTCGCAGACGAAGGTTTCATTTTTGCCTACTCTTGCGTGGCTGTCGATAAGGGGAAGTCTGCCGCCAATGAGAGCTGAAGGGTCCTTTTCAGCCATTGTAAGAACCTGGGTGAGCATAGCGGTTACGGTTGTTTTGCCGTGGGTACCGCATATACTTATACAGTTACTGTATTTGCGGGTAATTGCACCGAAAATCTTGCTTCTTTCAAAGCAGGGGATACCGCTTTCCTTTGCGGCAACAAGCTCGGGGTTATCCTTCAGAATTGCGGCTGTATAGATTATCATTTCGGCACCGATTATATTTTCAGCCTTTTGACCAAGCACAACATCAATGCCCATGGAGCGAAGCTTGATAATGTTGTCACCTGTATTGTTATCGGAGCCGGTAATAGTATAACCCCAGCTGTGAAGGATTTCGGCGATGGGGCACATACCCGAGCCACCGATACCGATGAAGTGTATTCTTTTTACTTCCTCTAATAATTTATCTATTTCGTACATTTTAAGCACCTCTTATTGTTATGTCACCCTATATTATATTGCATCAGTAAAAAATAGTAAACACTTTTAAGCAAATTAACATTAAAATTTTTTAAACATATTATAGGGTATACCAGAAACTGACGGAGGTTCCTATGAATAATATTATAATAATCGGCGGAGATAAGCGACAGACAGAACTGAAAAACATATTGTTAAGTAAAGGATGCAGATGCACACACATTAATTCACCGGATAAAGCCGAAGAAAAAGTGAATATAAGGAAAGAAGATGTGGTAATTCTGCCTGTTCCCGTTAGTAAGGATAAAGAAAATATTTATACTTTGAACAGTTGTTTCAGGCTTAAGATGAATGATGTTTTTAGTCAAATCGATGCTACAAACCTTATTTTTGGCGGAGGCATATCAAAAGCAGCAAAGGCATATCTTGATGAGAAAAACGCATTCTGTTTTGATTATTTGGAATGTGATGAAACGGTGATATATAACGCATACCTTACAGGCATTGGTGCCTTGAAATTATTGCTCGAAAAAACAGATGAAGATGTAAGGGACAAAAAAGTGCTTATAACAGGATTCGGTAAGGTGGCTCGTTTTACGGCACAGTCACTGAAAAGGGCAGGCTGTGATGTATATGTAAGTGCAAGAAACAGGTTACAGCTAACCGAGGCGGAATGTTTCGGTTATAAAACCATAGAATTTGATAAGATGTGTTCATTTCTTTATATCTTTGATTATGTTTTTAACACAGTACCTGAAAATATCTTCACTCTTGAAGATGTATGTCACATAAAAGGTAAATATTTTGAGCTTGCTTCGGCGCCGTTCGGTGCAAGAAAAGAATATTTTGCCGGCAGAGAAAACGAATACGTCTTCGGCGGCTCTTTGCCGGGAAGATACCTTCCTTATTCTGCCGCTGAAAAACTGGCAGAGATAACAATTAAACAGATAAATTTACGAAACGGGGGAGATTGATGAAAAAACTAACCTTTGGTTATGCAATTACAGGGTCTTTCTGTACCTTTGAAAGATCTCTTACACAGATGGAATATATTATATCGGAAGGAATTGACATTTTACCGATTATGTCCTTCAATGCATCAAAGATAGACACACGCTTCGGTAAGGCGGCAGATTTTATTGCTAATATCGAAGCACTTACAGGGAAGAAGGTAATAAAAACACTCGAAGATGCGGAGCCGATAGGACCCAAGAAAATGACGGATCTGATGATAGTTCTGCCTTGTACGGGTAACACTCTTGCAAAGCTCGCATCAGGAATTTACGACACACCTGTAACTCTTGCCGTGAAATCTCATCTTCGCAATCAGAAGCCTGTTTTAATCGGCGTTTCGACCAATGATGCTCTTTCGTCTTCAGCAAAAAATATCGGTGCTTTGCTGAATTATAAAAATTATTATTTCATTCCTATGAGACAGGATGACTGCACGAACAAGCCCTACTCAATTGTCTGCGACTTTGAAAGAACTCTTGAAGCGGCATTTTATGCTCTTGACGGTAAACAGATGGAGCCGATGATTTTTTAACAGATTAATACTTGACAGAAAAAAACAGCAGATGTTAATATAATATAAAAGGAGGATAAAGATATGAAACTCTACATTAAACAGAAAGTATTCTCGTGGAAAGATAAATTTAAGGTGTTTGATGATCAGGGCAGAGAAAAATATTATATTGAAGGTGAATTTCTTTCGCTTGGTAAAAAGCTTCATGTGTATGATTTGTATGAAAGAGAGGTTGCTTTTATAGCACAGAAGGTTTTCAGCTTTTTACCAAGATATTTTGTGTATATAAACGGTACAGAGGTGGCTGAAATCGTTAAACAGTTTTCTTTCTTCAGACCTAAATACTCTATTGAAGGACTTGGTTGGGAAATTAACGGAGATTTTTTCGCTCACGATTATGAAATAACCAAAAACGGCAGAAAAATTGTTACAATCAATAAGCAGTGGATGACCTGGGGTGACTGCTACGAGCTTGACATCGAAAACGAAAGTGATGAAACAATTGCTCTTGCAGTTGTACTTGCAATTGACTGTGTTATGGCATCACAGGCTGCGGCAGCTGCCTCTTCTTAAAACTGAATCTGCAATATATAAATAGACTCGACACCTTGTGAGTGTCGAGTCGTTTTTTATAGGTTTTTAAAAGTTTCTTTAATTTCCGCAGCTCTGCCGCAGGTCATTCTGCCTTCGGGACAGGCACCTGTTGCATAACAGCTAGGGCCGTAGAAGGAGAATAAATCAGGAGCGATTTTGCGAAGCTTTTTTAGGAAATCAACGGCATATTCCTGAATTTCCCACTGTGCTCTCGTGCAGCTTCTGAGTTTAAAGAAAAGCATCATTTCTCTTGCATTCATCGTTGTAACGAAATCAAGGGTGTTACCGCTGAGAACGAGATAAACGAGAACCGATACATCATAGCCTTTATCTTTGAAAGTAAGATAAAGGTTTTTCATTTTTTCAAAGCAATTGCAGTAAATATTCAAAGCTTCCTTATCAGTCTTTATCGTTTCGGGAATTACATAAGATTCTCTGTCGGCACAGATAAGCTCGGGAATGGAAATGCTCTGGATCCTGTGCCTTGCAAAATGGGTAAGACAGGCAAGAGATACGCGATTAAATCTGACGGTGCAATTAAAGCTTTCGAGAGCTCTAGGTCGGGATGATTTTGTTACCGCAGAGAGAATTTTAAGAACATTTTCCCTGTTGTCAATGATTTTTTCAGTCTGTGCAGGTGAGTAGTTATACTTTTCGATAAGAGCGGCTCTTGCTATGTTCTTTTCGCCGTCATTTGTATAGGAAAGGATTTCGCAAAGCTCCTCGGATACATTTTTCTCTTTTTCTTCAGTGAAATCAAGGTTAATCTCATCATTATATTTTTCGCCTCTTAATTCAAAGTCGGAAAAAATGCCCGGTGTTTTTTCTTTACATTGTTCATAAAGAGATAAGCCTAATTCGTAAATTTCCTTGATTTTTCTGCCTCTGCCGTAAATCATGGCGTTGAGAAGATTGATTAATTCTCTGCCGCCGAGGGAGCAAAGGAAATTACTGTAAAAGCAGTAGGGGAGAATAAAACGTGCATCTTCTTTAGGCATGTCTTTTTCCGTTAAGGTAACATAAGCTTCGAAAAGGCTGTTCATAGTTTCGGTATAAAGCTTTCTATCTTCTTCGTTTTTGAAATCGGGCATATAATATCCTGCTGTACCGAAATCAACATAACGGCGGGATTTAACCGTGAAGGACGCAAGTCTGAATTCGATTAAAAACTGCTCAACAACAACAGAAACATTTTCAAATGCAAGATTGAAAAATACATGTTCAATTGTTGAGGTGTGTCCTGATTTTGTAACCTTACCGATCAGTTTGCGGTTTTTTTCTTTGTCCTGAGATTTGTGAATAATTTCTAAGGCTGTTCCTTCCTGGGTTGAAATTCTTCCTGCGGCGGCGCAGACTTTTTCATCGCAGTCTGATAAACCGATAAGATATACGCCTGATTTTGCCATAATATCACTTCCTGTTTCGACATATTTTCAATAGTATTTTAAGTTATTAATGTGGATTTGTCAATCATTTTTGACGTTAAATAAGATTTAAGAAAATTGAAAGAATAAATTTGTAAAAAATCATTGATTAAAATGAAAATACTTGCTATAATCTTATGGAATGTAAAATTTAAAATAGGGGTAGTGTGAATTATGATTAAAAGAAACTCAGAAATGACCTCGGACGTAAAGGTGCAGATGCGTGGCGGAAACGGACAGGCGGTTATCAGAAACGTCTTTGATAAAGGTGAGTATAAAGGTGCCTCAAGACTTGTTGCTACCATTACACTTGAACCCGGTTGTTCAATCGGCGCTCATGTTCACGAAAATGAAGAAGAAATCTTTTATATCATAAAAGGTACTGCTACATACAACGATAACGGAAAAACCGAAATTATGGGTGTCGGTGACAGCTGTATTTGCCTGTCAGGTCAGGAACACTCAATAGCAA
This sequence comes from Acutalibacteraceae bacterium, assembly GCA_045604385.1. Lineage (GTDB taxonomy): Bacteria > Bacillota > Clostridia > Oscillospirales > Acutalibacteraceae > UBA6857. Next base: position 91,111 of record JAZUNX010000018.1, on the reverse strand, counting down.
ACGAGAGCAAAGATGAAACTCTTGAAATTTTTGCTGTAATTCTTACTTATTAAGAGGTGCTTTATGGGCAGAATGATTGTTATTGAAGGTCTTGACGGAAGCGGCAAGGCAACCCAGGCCGAACTTTTGACAGCGTACCTCAAGGGTAAGGGATATGACATTTATAATCTTGACCTTCCCTTTTATTCCGACAACTCAAGCACACTTGTTAAAATGTATCTCGGAGGTGAGCTCGGTGACAAGCCTTCCGATGTAAATGCTTATGCGGCATCCACTTTTTATGCTGTTGACCGTTATGCCAGCTTTAAAAAGCATTGGCAGAAGGAATACGATTCTGATAAAATTACCGTAGCCAACAGATATACCACTTCAAACGCGGCACATCAGATGACGAAGCTTCCCGAAAACGAATGGAATGCATATCTCCAATGGCTTTTTGATTTTGAATATAACAAAATCGGTGTTCCCGAACCCGATTGTGTTATTTATCTTGATATGCCTGTGGATATTTCACAGAAGTTACTTCTCAAGCGTTATTCAGGTGATGAAAATAAAAAGGATGTTCATGAAAGAGATGTTGAATACCTTATTTCCTGTCACAAAGCAGCAGTATATGCTGCAAAAAAATTGGGTTGGGAAGTAATAAAATGCGGTGAAAACGGCGAACCTTTTACTGTTGAAAATATTTCTGAAATGGTTTGCGATACGATTGAAAGGAAGCTTCTTGGTAATGATTGATTTTCATAAGCCTGAAATCAGCGATAAAGCGTGGGTAAAAGAAAGACTGTCAAACCGTGATGACCTTACCTGTGAATACTCTTTCTCAAATATTTTTTCTTATACGGCAAAAATGAGGCTTGAAATTGCCGATGTTCAGGGCTTTCTTGTTACCCGCTGTTTTACTGACGGCACTATCGGGTATTGTTATCCTGTCGGAAAAGGCGATATAAAAAGCGTGATTTCTCTTATAACCGAAGATATGAAGCTTCAGAATGAGCCCTGCTACTTCTTCGGTGTCGGCACAAATCAAGCAAAGGAGCTCGAGTCTCTTTACGGTGAACTTTTTGACATAAAACTCGACAGAGACGGCAGTGATTATATTTATAAAAGTGAAGATTTAATTAACCTTACTGGAAAAAAGTATCAGCCAAAAAGAAATCATATATCTTTCTTTAAGAAGAATTACAACTGGTCGTATGAGAGTATGACAAGTGAAAATATTGAAGATTGCTATAATATGAATATTGAATGGATACAGTCAAGCGGCAGTCTTTACAGTGAAGATCTGGAAAAAGAACTGAAGATAATCAGACGCGTTTTTGAAAACTTTGATGACCTTGACTGCAAGGGTGCAGTTATAAGGGTTGACGGAAAGGTTGTCGCCTTTGCTTTAGGTGCGCAGATAAGAAGTGACACCTTTTGTGTTCATTTTGAAAAAGCTTTTTCTCATTTAAGAGGTGCATATCCCATTATAAATCAACAGTTTGTGGAAAACGAACTGTACGATTATAAATATATTGACAGAGAAGATGATCTCGGCCTTGAAAACTTAAGAAAGGCCAAGCTTTCCTATTATCCCGAATATTTACCCGAAAAATACGAGGCGTGGTTTATAAATGCTGATTGATGTAAACGGATACAGTCAGTCCCTGAAGAAGCTGTGGGCTGACACTTTTGGTGACAATGAAGAATATATAAGTCTGCTGTTTAATTATGAATATACTCCCACAGAATGTTTCGCAGAAATCGAGAACGGTGAACTCATATCTGTTCTTTATCTGCTTAAGGGTTATATAAAAACAGAAAACAAAGTATTTGAAGGAAGATATTTATATGCCGCCGCAACCGCAGAAAAACACAGAGGCAAGGGTATAATGGCGAAGCTCATAAGAGAAGCACAGAGCTATATAGCTGAAAATAATATTTCCTTTATTTCTCTTGTTCCCGCCGATGAAGGTCTTTACGGTTATTACTCTAAATTCGGTTTTGAGCCTTTGATGAAGAATTATGTTGCTGTTATCGATGGCTTGGGATTGCACGGTGATGAAAAAATGCTTTTATCGGATGAACTTATATCTTTAAGAAATAATATATCCTATCCTGCTTTTTTCTTTGCTGAAAACGAATGGAAATATGCTTTTTCCTGTCTCGGATATGCAGGATATGAGATTTTAGAAAATACTTATGACAGTTATTATATAATTAGTGATGACAGGAGAGAGATTCTTGAATATGTGACCTCTACGGAGAACTTTAAAGAAAATACTGAAATTCTTGTGAAAAAAGCGGAACTCGGAACTACCGTAGTTTCACCTTATGATTTAAGTGATTACTGTGAATGTAAAGAAAATAAATTCGGTATGATATATTTTGCCGATAATGAAATGAAAGAAAATATTACAGGTGATATTTATATGAATATTGCCCTTGATTAAGGAGAGAGAAAATGATTTACTGTTTTCTTGCAGACGGATTTGAAGAAGTGGAAGCAATTGCCACCATTGACATGATACGCAGAGCAGGTCTTGAACTCAAAACCGTCGGAGTTGATAACAAACTGATCAACGGCGCTCACGGCATTAAAGTGGAATGCGACTGTGTTCAGGATGAAATAATTCTTGATAACAAGCTGCAGGCAGTTATTCTTCCGGGCGGTATGCCGGGTACTCTTAATCTTGAAAAAAGTGAAGCTGTTCAGAATGCAATTGATTATGCAGCTTCAAAAAACATACTCGTTTGTGCCATCTGTGCCGCACCTTCGATTTTAGGACACAAGGGGCTTCTTAAAAGCAGGAAGGCTATTGCTTATCCCGGTTTTGAAAAAGATCTTGAAGGAGCAATTATTAGCGAAAATCATATTGTCTGTGACGGAAATATCATCACAGCCAAAGGTGCGGGTGTTGCCGTTGATTTCGGACTTGAAGTTGTGTCAGCACTTTCAGGTGCGGATAAGGCAGAAGAAATACGCAGGTCAATTCAATGCAGATAAGTGCAAATAAAATCTTTTTAAGAGACAAGTACCGTTTAATTCGTGAAGTTGCAAAAAGCGAAGAGAAGGACAGCAAAATTTACACTCTCTTTAAAGAATCTGATGCCTATAATATTGCGGATACAATCTTTGTCTATTACTCCGTCCGAACTGAAGTTGATACTTTGAAAATTATCAGTACAGCTCTCGGCGAAGAAAAAAGAGTGGCACTTCCAAAATGCACTGACAGAGACGGTAATATGGAATTTTATTATATTAAAAATTTGAAGGATTCGCTTACAGACGGCATTTTTTCTTTAACAGAGCCCGATGTATCTGGATGTAAGCGTGCCTCTCACGGTGAAAATTCTCTTTGTATCGTTCCCGGGGTGGCCTTTGATAAAAAAGGTTTCCGACTTGGGTACGGCGGCGGATATTATGACCGCTATTTAAGTAATTTCAAGGGAAGAACAGTAGGATTATGCTACGAAGAGTGTCTTTGTGATGAGCTTCCCCGTGATACATATGATATAAAGGTTGATATGATTATTACTGACAATAAAATATATGAGTTAAAGTAAAGGAGGATTTAATATGGATGATCGTTTCCGTAATGAAGATGCGGTTTCTGGGGCTAAAACTCCGGGGACTGTACCGCCTCAGACTATAAAATCAAATACGCTGGGTGATTTCAGCGAAAATGTTCAATCCACCCGTGGCAGGCCAACTCCCGTTTCAGGTGGAATGAGCAGACCCAAGCCCGCTAAATTCCAGGTACACTTACCTGAAGAGGCATCTTTGATTCCTGATATAGTTCCATCTGCTGATAAAAAACCCGAGCCTGCCGTAAAGGAAGTGACAGGCAGAGAATATCTTGAGTCGATTCAGAGAAGAAATGACCCCATTCAGCACACTAGGGTTAATCCGCCTGTCAGAAAGCCTGGTTCTTCACCGGTTGAAAAGGCTGGCATAAAAGCTGAAAATAACAGTACTCCCGTGTCTGAAAAGCCCATGAAAAAGCAGGCACCGCCTGTCAAGAAAACGGTTTCTCAAAAACCTCAAAAAGCTCCGTCAACAGGAACGAAAAAGAAATCTGTTAAAAAGAAGAAATACGATTTCATTAATTCTGTTCTTGTTGCCTGTGTGTGCATTATTTTTATTTCTATTCTTACGGTAACTGCTTCAACGGTTGCTATGACTACCATTAATGACATTCTTGTTATTGACAGAGGCGGCAACAGCAATTATATTTCTGTTTATATCCCTCCCGAAGCGACGGAATATGAGCAGGTATTTGAAATTGTCAAGAACGCAGGTCTTATCAAGCAGCCGCTTATAACTGATATTTTCTGTAAATTCCGACATTACGATGAGGTTAAAAGAAAAAATGATGACGGTCAGTATGAGACGGTAAGAATAAAATATTCCCCGGGCACCTATTTCCTTAATGCTGAAATGGGTATCGAAAGTATTCTCGAAGAAATTATGGTTTCAAGCAGTGGCTATAAGGACACAGTACGCCTGACCTTCCCTGAAGGCTGGACGGTTGCACAGGTTTTCCAAAAATTGGAAAAATACGGTGTCTGTGAAGCTGAAAAGCTTTATGCTAATCTTGAAATTACAGGTGAGCAATATAAATTCATCAGCAGCATCGGCACAGTTAATGGCAGATACCTTAAAGCCGAAGGGTACCTTTTCCCCGATACCTATGATTTCTTTATCGGAGAAAATGCAGGCTCTGTTATTAAAAAGCTTTTCAACAATTTCGAAAGCAAGTGGAAGGACGAATATAACAGCAGACTTAAAGAACTTGGAATGACTGTTGATGAGATTATTACAATCGCTTCAATCATCCAGAGAGAGGCGAAAGATACGACACAGATGGATGCAATATCCTCTGTAATTCATAACCGTCTTAAAGACAGTGCAACTTATCCTTCGATTGATATGAACTCAACAAAGGACTATGTTCTGTCTCTTAAGGAGTTCAACCTCTTCTCCGATTTCTACTATAATCTCTATCTTAATTCCTATAACACTTACAGCAACCAGGGACTTCCACCCGGACCAATCTGTAATCCGGGTGCCGCCGCAATAAGAGCCGCACTTTATCCTGAAAACAGCAATTATCATTTCTTCTGCCATGACGATAACGGTGAAATTTACCTTGCTGAAACTGCAAGTGAACATCAGGCAAATACAGAAAAGGTGCTTTACGGCAGATAATGGAGAGAAAAATGAACAATGCTATAAAAAAGCCTGAACTTCTTGCTCCTGCAGGAGATATGGAAAGGCTTAAGGCTGCCATAAGATATGGTGCTGACGCGGTATATCTTGGCGGAACTGTTTTCGGAATGAGAGCCGCGCCGTCAAACTTTGATAAGGATGAACTTTGTGAGGCAGTCCGTTATGCCCACGAAAGAGGGGTCAAGATTTATCTTACCTGTAATGTTTTACCCAGAAGTGATGAACTTGACCTTTTACCGGAATTTTTTGAAAATGCAGTAAGAGCAAAGGTTGATGCTCTTATAGTTTCTGATATGGGCGTTCTTGAATATGCAAAAAAGTATGCGCCGGGTATTGAAATCCATATTTCCACTCAGACGGGCATCGTAAACTATGCTGCCGCTAATGCTTTTTATAAGCTTGGCGCGAAGCGTGTGGTTACGGCTCGGGAACTCAGCATGAAGGAAATTGAAATCATGAGAGCAAATATCCCCGAGGATATGGACATAGAATGCTTTGTTCACGGTGCTATGTGTGTTTCCTTTTCGGGCAGATGCCTCATTTCCAACTATATTGTAAACAGGGACGCCAACAAAGGTGAGTGCGCACAGCCCTGCCGCTGGAAATATTCACTTATGGAAGAGACAAGACCCGGGCAGTATTTTCCTGTTTATGAAGGCGACGGCGGAACATACATTCTCAACTCAAAGGATATGTGCATGATTGAGCATATTCCGCAGATGATTAAAGCAGGTATCACAAGCTTTAAAATTGAGGGTAGAGCAAAATCCGAATACTATGTTGCGGTTGTAACAAATGCCTATAGAAAAGCAATTGACGAATATTTTGAAAATCCTTCCGATGATTATAAGCCCGAACAGTGGATAATCGATGAAATGCGCCGTGTAAGCTATCGCGATTACTGCACAGGCTTCTTCTTCGGCGATCCTTCCGAGGATGCGAATATAAGCTATAAAGGCGGCTACAACCGTGAATGGGATGTTGTTGCGGTTGTTGACAGATATGAAAACGGCATCGTATACTGCACACAGAGAAATCGTTTTTTTTCTGATGAAGAACTTGAGGTTATGCCCGTTGGTAAAAAGCCTTTCAAAGTTATTGCGAAAAACCTTAAAAATGCCGAAGGTGAAGTAATAGAGTCAACCAACCACGCTATGATGAAGTTTTCTTTTGAGTGTGAAATTCCTCTTGAAAATGACACGATTTTAAGAAAAGAACGTGAGGAAAAAGCACGTGTAATCATATAACAGACGGTAAAAATGCCGTCTGTTTTTCTTTTCTATTGTTTTTTTAGTAAAATTAATAGGTTTTTTAAAAAAATATTGCAAAAAACTGTTGGCATATTCTTTTTTTTATTATATAATATATAGGTATAATTATGTTCGGTAATTATATTTAATCACCGGAACATAAATTTAACGGAGGTGGATTATGCCGTCAAAATACAGCGTTTCCCTTGCTAAATTTCTTAAAGATTTACAGATGGAAACTTTATATTTGCCAAAGGCACCTGATGAAATTTTTATTTCATCTCCCGATGTTAACAGACCTGGTCTGTTTATTTCGGGTTATGAAAATTTTTTCGATAACACTCGTGTCAACTTTTTAGGTAAAACAGAGGTTGAATACATAAATAGCTATCCTGATGCAGAAAGAAGAGAAAGGGTAGAGCGTTTTATGTCAAGGGAGCCTGCCTGTGTAATTATCACACGAACTCTTCCTTGTCCTCTCGAGATTCTTGAGTTTGCACCGAAGTACAATGTGCCTGTGCTTTTAAGCAACGACTCAACATCCCGTGCTATGGCCGCCGTAATCGGTTATCTCAATGTTGAGCTTGCTGAAAGAATTACCCGTCACGGTGTTTTTGTTGAAGTATACGGTGAAGGTGTTCTTATTTTAGGTGACAGCGGTGTCGGTAAAAGTGAAACGGCCGTTGAACTTATCAAGCGCGGTCACCGTCTGGTTGCCGATGATGCGGTTGAAATAAAAAAGACAGGTGCAAGAACTATTGTCGGCTCCGCTCCCGATAACATAAGACACTTTATTGAGCTTCGCGGTATCGGTATTATCAATGCAAGACGAATTTTCGGTATGGGTGCTGTTAAGCTTGCTGAAAAGATTGATATGGTTATTGAACTTGAGCCATGGGACAGCGAAAAGGTTTACGACCGAATGGGTATGGAAAACGAATATACTGAAATTTTAGGCGTTAAAGTGCCCCATACTGTTGTTCCTGTCAAACCCGGTCGAAATCTCGCTGTAATTATTGAGGTAGCCGCTATGAATAACAGACAGAAGAAAATGGGTTATAATGCTGCCCGTGAGCTTATGCATAATCTTGGTATGGCGGATGATATTATCCCGCAGGAAGAAGAACTTAAAATATGGGGCAATTTTTAATTGCCGAATAAAGGAGAATTATTATGTACAAAATTGGTGTTGATTTAGGCGGAACAAATATTGCTGTCGGTGTTATTGACAGTGATTATAAAATTATAGGTCTCGGTAAGGCAAAGACAAACATACCACGTCCTGCCGAAGAAATTTTTGATGATATTGTAAAGTGTATTTATACTGCTTGTGAAAATGCAAAGATTGATATATCTGAAGTTGAGTCGATAGGTATCGGTACTCCCGGTTCTTGCGACAAGGAAAACGGTGTCATTCTTTATGCAAACAATCTTTATTTTGACCATGTTCCCGCAGTTAAGCTTATTAACGATAAAATACCCGGTGTAAAGGTTTACATTGAAAATGACGCTAACTGTGCCGCTTTGGGTGAAGCTCTTGCCGGTTCGGGCAGAGGCAAAAAAAGCTTTATAGCCATTACTCTCGGTACAGGTGTTGGTGGCGGTGTCATTCTTGACGGCAAAATTCTTACAGGCTGTAATGATGCAGGCGGTGAGCTCGGTCATATAACCATCAAATTTGACGGCGAACAGTGCAACTGCGGCAGAGTGGGATGCTTTGAAAGATACGCTTCGGCTACCGCTCTCGTAAATCAGACAAAAGCGGCTATGGAAGCAAATAAGGACAGCAAAATGTGGGAGCTTTGCGGCGGTGACATCAACAATGCCGGTGGCAGAACTGCTTTTGACGCCATGAGAGCGGGGGATAAGTGCGGAAAGGAAGTTGTTGATAACTATATAAGATATATCGCAATAGGAACTACTGATATCGTAAACATTTTCCAGCCCGAAATGATTTGTTTCGGCGGAGGTATCTGTAACGAAGGTGAAACCTTACTTGCTCCCTTGAGAGAGTATGTTGCAAAATGGCGTTACAGCAAAATGCAGGAAAAACAAACTGAAATCTGCAGAGCAACTCTCGGTAATGATGCAGGTATTATTGGTGCTGCACTTGTTACATACTGATTTTTGGAGGTAATTCTTTGAACAGATTGATAAGCAGTCTTGACGAAAGAAAAATATCTTACCGTTTAAATGAGCCGATGAAGCTTTATACAACCTTCAAAACAGGCGGACCTGCAAAATTATTTGTTGTTCCCCGTGATGAGGGTGAACTTAAAGATGTTCTTTGCCTTTGTGATAAAAATGAAATTGAAATTTTTGTCCTTGGCAAGGGCAGCAATCTTCTTGTAAGTGATGACGGTATAAGGGATAAAGCAGTTATTTATATCGGCGAAAACTTTGATTATATAAAAGAAATTGATGAATGTACCTTCGAAGCAGGTGCAGGAGCAAGCGTTGCTTCCATTTGCAAATTTGCACTTTCAAAGTCACTTACAGGTCTTGAATTTGCTTTTGGTATTCCCGGTTCTGTGGGCGGTGCGGCGTTTATGAATGCGGGCGCTTACGGCGGAGAAGTGGAGGATGTAATTGAGTGTTGCAAACATATAACTCTCAAGGGCGAAGACGGTCAGTTTAATAATGACGAGCTTGACTTTTCCTACCGTCACAGCATTTATTCAAAAGGCGGATATGTCATAACGAGTGTTGTTTTCCGTCTCAAAAAAGGCGATAAAAAGCAGATTGAAGATGCAATGAAGGATTTTGTTTCAAGAAGAAAAGATAAACAGCCTCTTGAATATCCAAGTGCCGGCAGTGTTTTCAAACGTCCCGAAGGCTATTTTGCTGGTGCTCTTATCGAACAGTGCGGTCTTAAAGGAAAAAGAATCGGTGGTGCTATGGTTTCCGAAAAGCATGCCGGCTTCATCATTAATTATGACAATGCTTCAACTACCGATGTAAAAAATCTTATTGAGCACTGTCAAAAAACAGTTAAGGAAAAGTTTTCCGTTGACCTTGAAACGGAAATTAAATTCATCTGACGGTGAAAATATGGAACTTATAATCATAACAGGTCTTTCAGGAGCCGGTAAATCCTGTGTTATGAATACTTTGGAGGATTCGGGCTATTTTTGTATGGATAATCTTCCTTCGGAGCTTATACCTGTATTTGCAAATCTTCTTAAAGATTCGGCTGAACATTCTAAAGTTGCTGTTGTAACTGACATAAGAGCAGGTCTTACCGATGCTCAGCTTAAGAATGCCACTTCAGTGCTTGAGGAACTGTCGGTTCCTTACAGAGTTCTTTTCCTTGATTGCGCAGAAGATGTGCTTTTGACAAGATATAAACAAACGAGACGTATTCATCCTTTGATGAATGGTGGTATTGACACTTTAAGCGATGCAATCCTGGCAGAAAAACAGATGCTTTCTCCCATAAAAGAGATGGCGGACTATGTTCTTGACACTTCGGATTTATCTTTTTTTGACTGTAAAGCCAGAATTATATCTATGTTTTGCGAAAATGCTCAAAAGCAAATGCAAATTCACTGCATGTCCTTCGGCTTCAAGCACGGAATACCAAGGGATGCAGATTACGTCTTTGACGTAAGATTTTTACCGAACCCTTTCTATATACCCGAACTCAAAGAGCTTACCGGACTTGATGAACAGGTAAGAAATTATGTTATGGATAATTCCTCGGCAAATGAGTTTGAAAAACATTTGCATTCACTAATATTATTTACCGTTTCCGAATGTATCAAAGAAGGCAGAAGTCAGCTTGTTATTGCCATTGGCTGTACAGGCGGACACCATCGTAGTGTAACTTTCGCCGAAAGACTTTGCAAAATGTTAAAGGAAAAAAATTATAATGCCGGTGTTGTACACCGTGACATAAAAAAATAACAGTAAGGAGGGCATATATGTCATTCTCATCAGATATCAAAGACGAAATAATAAAAATTGAAAATATGCCCGACTGCTGTACCCATTCAATGGCATACGGAATGTTCCTTTTCGGACGTTCCTTCACACTGACGGACATTTCACTTATGACCGACAATAAAAATGTTGCCGATAAATATCTTGCCTTGGCTGAAAGAGCTTGTAACATAAAAGCACAGCTCAATGTTTCAAAGGCGGGAAAATATACTGTTTCCTTTGACGGTGACGAAAACAGAAAAAAAGTGCTTTCGGTTTTTTCCTGTACAGGCACAGAGAGAACTCACCGTATTGATAGAGGTAATCTTACAAACGATGCGGCGGACAACGAAGAAAACACAAGCTGTTGTGATTCAGCTTTTTTGAGAGGCGTATTTTTATCCTGCGGTACGGCAAGTGACCCGAATAAAAGTTATCACCTTGAGTTTGTGGTACCCTACAAAACCTTAAGCCTTGATCTTATGAAGATTCTTAATGAATACGGCATAAAGGCAAAGCACATGGTGAGAAGATATGTCAATGTCATTTATATAAAAGACAGCGAATCCATTGAAGATCTTCTTACCATGATGGGTGCTCATATTTCGGCTATGGAAATTATGAATATCAAAATTTATAAAGATGTACGTAATCTTACCAACAGACGTAATAATTTTGAAAATGCTAATTTGTCGCGCACGGTTTTTGCTTCATTTGACCAGGTGAGTGCCATAAAAAAGCTTAAATCAAGCGGTATTTTTGCCACCTTGACCGACGACCTTAAGCAGGTTGCAGTTTTAAGAATTGAAAACCCCGATGCGAGTTTAAGAGAAATAGGGGAGCTGTGTGAGCCGAAAATGAGCCGCTCCGCAGTTAATCACCGACTGAAAAAACTTATAAGTATTTCACAAAATCCCGAAAAGGAAGAAGATAAAATTGACCAAGAATAAATTTTCTGTTCCACAGGCAGAGCTTGACAGACAAAAAGAATACACAGAGCTTGTGAAGACTGTGCTGTCTTCACGCTTCCCTGAAAATCCGCCGAAAGCATTTGTGCATACCTACGGGTGTCAGGGTAATGTTTCCGATGGTGAAAGATTACAAGGTATGCTTATGGAAATGGGCTATGAATTTACCGATTCGCCCGAAAAAGCAGACTTTGTATTATACAACACCTGTGCAATCCGTGAACACGCTGAAGACAGAGTTTTCGGTAATGCCGGTGCTTTAAAGCCCATAAAAAAACTCAGTCCCGATATGATCATCGGACTTTGCGGCTGTATGACACAGCAGGAAAGTGTTGCCGAAAGATTAAGAAGAAGCTTTCCTTTTGTTGATATTGTCTTTGGCACTCACGTTTCCTACAAGCTTCCCGAATTTGTATACCGTGTCCTTTGTACGGGTAAAAGAGTTATAGATATTACCGACAGTGAAGGAAATATTGTTGAAGGATTGCCTGTTAAGCGTGACGGCACCTTCAAGGCTTGGGTGCCTATAATGTATGGTTGTAATAATTTCTGTTCCTATTGCATTGTGCCCTATGTGCGAGGCAGAGAAAGAAGCAGAGATTTTGATACGGTTATAAATGAGGTTAAAGGTCTTGTACAATCGGGCTATAAAGAAATAACTCTTCTCGGTCAGAATGTAAATTCTTACAACAAAGAGCTTCCTGAAGATAAGCGTTTTCCTGCTTTGCTGAAGTCAATCAGTGAAATAGAAGGTGATTTTATTGTAAGATTTATGACTTCTCATCCCAGAGACTGCACAAAAGAGCTTTTGGATGTTATGGCGTCCTCCGATAAGATAGCAAAGCATCTTCATCTTCCCTTCCAGTCGGGTAATGACAGAGTTTTAAAAGAGATGAACCGTCATTATGACAGAGAAAAATATTTAAGTCTGATTGATTATGCTTATTCGATTATGCCTGATCTGTCAATAACGAGTGATGTTATTGTCGGCTTCCCGGGCGAAACCTATGAAGAGTTCAAGGATACCCTTTCCCTTATCGAAAAAGTAAAATATACCTCACTTTTCACCTTTATTTTTTCACCGAGACCGGGCACAAAGGCTTATGATATGCCTGATACCGTCTCAAGAGAAGAAAAGGGTAAATGGTTTAAAGAGCTCACAGACCTTCAGGAATCAATCGCCGGAAAACGTACCGCTTCAATGAAGGGAAAAACCTACCGTGTACTTGTTGAAGGCAAAGCGAAAGGTGAAGGCGTCCTTTCGGGTAGAACCGAAGGTAATGTAATAATTGAATTCAAGGGTGACGAAGAGCTTATCGGTTCTTTTGTCAATGTTGAAGTAACAGAGCCGAAAACCTGGGTGGTATACGGTGAACACAAAGGATAATTTACACTTACATCTGTAAGCTGTATTTATTATAAAATCAATATATTTAAGGAGTACGACAAATGGACGTAATCAAACTCACACGCGAACTTGGTGCTGCCATCCAGCAGGATGAACGTTACCTTGCTTTCGCAAAAGCAAAAGAAGCCAACGAAAACGACAAAGAACTTAATGACCTTATGGGCAAACTTCAGCTCGTTCAGATGAACTATCAGATCGAAGCATCAAAGGAAGAGCCTGACGCTGAAAAAATGCACGCTTTTGAAGAAGAATTCAACGATGCATACACAGCGCTTATGGACAATGAAAAAATGCAGGCTTACGACGAGGCAAGAACTGCTGTTGATGAAATGATGAACTATATTATGCAGATTTTAGGTCTTTGCGTAAATGGTGCAGACCCTGCTACCTGTGAGCCTCCCAAGGCTGAGGAACACAATTGTGGTGGTTCCTGCTCATCTTGCAGCGGTTGTCACTAATCAATTAATTTAACGTAAAAAACTCAGGAGGAAAAACATTATGTCCGAAATGACACCTATGATGGCGCAGTACTTTGAAATAAAAAAGGAATATCCGGATACTATTTTGTTTTTCCGACTGGGCGATTTTTACGAAATGTTTTATGAGGACGCAAAGCTCGCTTCATCTGTTCTTGAACTTACCTTAACAGGCCGTGCCTGCGGCGGTGGTGAAAGAGCGCCCATGTGCGGTGTTCCATTTCATTCTGCCGACAATTACATAGCCAAGCTTGTAAGCAAAGGCTACAAAGTGGCTATTTGTGAACAGGTTGAAGATCCCGCCACGGCTAAAGGTATTGTAAAGAGAGATGTTATCCGTGTAATTACAAAGGGTAGTATTATTGAAAATTCAATGCTTGATGAGGCACGAAATAATTATCTCACTTCCGTTTATCTTAACGATGATGGTGCAGGTATTTGCTTTTGTGATGTTTCAACTGGCACAGTAAATCTTACCTTCATTGAAAATTGCAAAAACCTTGAAAATAAAATTATGAATGAGCTTGGTGTTTTTTCTCCGAGTGAAATCGTTTTAAGCAGAAGTGTTTGCGAAAACAAAAATATTGCTTCCTTTATCAAGAAAAAGGTTGATGCTACATGTGAAATACCTGAAGATGCATTTTTTGATTACGACGATAATTATGAAGAATGTGTTGGTCGTTTCGGCGGTGAAACTCTTTCGTCTTCCGGTGTTGACAAATGCCCTAATGCAGTTATTGCTTTGGGTGCAACTATAAGTTACCTCAAAACAGTACAAAAAAACGAACTTGAAAATATACGTGAAATCAATTTTTATTCTGACAGTCAGTATATGAAGATTGATTATTCCACAAAAAGAGACCTTGAAATCACGGAAACTATGAGAAGCAGGGAGAAAAAAGGCTCTCTTCTCTGGGTTTTGGACAAAACAAAAACCGCTATGGGCAAAAGACTTTTACGCTCGTGGCTCGAAAAACCTCTCGTTAATTTCAATCTCATTACCCGCAGACATAATGCTGTCGGTGAATTGGTTGATAACAGTATGAAGCTTTCCGATCTTTCAGAAGCTCTTTCGGGTGTTTTTGACATCGAAAGACTTATGACAAGAATTGTCTTTGAAAGTGCAAACGGAAAGGATCTCAACTCCCTCAAACAAACCATATCTGCCTTACCGCAGATAAAATCTTTGCTTTCCAACTCTGTTTGTGCTTATCTTAAACAGCAGTATGAAAGTATCGATCTTCTTGAAGATATTTACAATCTCATTGATGCGGCAATTGATCCCGAAGCACCCTTCAGCATAAGGGAAGGCGGAATGATTAAAGCCGGTTTCAATACTGAACTTGATTCGCTCAAAGATATAAAATCAAACGGTGAAAACTACATTAAAGAAATTGAAGCCCGTGAAAAAGAAAGAACGGGAATAACAAAATTAAGAGTAGGCTATAACAGGGTATTCGGTTATTATATCGAAGTTACAAACTCTTTTAAAAATCTTGTACCCGATGATTATATAAGAAAACAAACTCTCGCCAATGCCGAAAGATATATCACCCAGGAACTTAAGGATTATGAAAGCAAAGTTCTTGGTGCAGAAGAAAGAATAGTAAAACTTGAATACGAAATCTTCTGCCAGATAAGAAAAAGCGTTGCCGAGGAATTTAACAGAATTAAATCTACAGCTTCTGCTATAGCGGTTACAGATGTTCTTTGTTCCTTTGCTAAAACTGCAATTGCAAATAATTATAACTGTCCCGTAATGACAAATACAAGCGTAATTGATATAACTGAAGGCAGACATCCTGTAGTCGAGCTTCTTCTTGACGGGGCACCCTTTGTGCCGAATGACACATATATGGACTGTGGTGATGAAAGATGCTCAATTATCACAGGTCCCAATATGGCAGGTAAATCGACATATATGCGTCAGGTTGCTTTAATTTGTCTTATGGCACAGATAGGCTCATTTGTTCCCGCCAAAAGAGCAGAGCTTTCCATAATCGACAGCATTTTCACCCGTGTAGGTGCATCAGATGATCTTGCCACAGGTCAGTCGACCTTTATGGTTGAAATGAACGAAGTGTCAAATATCATTAAAAACGCCAATAAAAACAGCCTTATTATTCTTGATGAAGTGGGAAGAGGTACTTCCACCTTTGACGGAATGAGTATTGCAAGGGCAGTACTTGAGTATATCGTGGATAAGAAAAAATTAGGTGCAAAGACGCTTTTTTCAACTCATTACCACGAACTGACAGAGCTTGAAAGCCAGATTGACGGCATCAGAAACTATAATATTTCTGTAAAGAAAAAGGGCGATACGATTACTTTTTTAAGAAGAATAGTAAGAGGTGCCGCTGACGGAAGCTACGGTATTGAGGTTGCAAAGCTTGCAGGTATACCTAATACGGTTGTTTTAAGGGCGAGACAGATTCTTGCTGAACTTGAAGCGATGAATCCCGAGCATAAGGCTCTTATGAAAAACATTGTCTTTGATGAACAGGAAGAAGAAAATCTGCAAATTTCCCTTAAATCCACATTCGATGATGAAATAATAGATACCATTAAAAATATTGATATTAATACTCTTACCCCTCTTGAAGCCCTTACAATGCTTCACGAGCTTGTCATCAAGGCAAGACAGTCGGGTATGTAAAAGAAAGGAAGCGATAACTTTATGGCACGAATTAACGTATTATCAAAGCATATTGCAGAATTAATTGCTGCCGGTGAAGTTGTCGAAAGACCTGCCTCGGTGGTAAAGGAGCTTATGGAAAACTCCATAGATGCCGGAGCCACAACCATAACTTTAGAAATCAGAAATGGCGGAGTTACATATATTCGCATAACAGATAACGGTTGCGGTATATGCAGGGAAGATGTTCCGAAGGCTTTTCTCAGCCATGCTACAAGTAAGGTCAAGGATGTCGATGACCTTAACTCTATCTTTACTCTTGGCTTCCGCGGTGAAGCTCTTGCTTCAATTGCCGCAGTTTCCCGTACAGAGATTTTAACAAAAACAATCGAAGAAGAAATGGGCACTGCTTATACCATCGAAGGCGGTGTTCAGACTGCCTATGATGCCGCTGGCTGTCCCAACGGAACAACAATCGTTGTAAGGGATTTGTTTTACAACACGCCCGCCCGAATGAAATTTCTTAAAAGAGATGTTTCCGAAGCCAATGCTGTTGCCGATGTTGTGGATAAAATTGCACTTTCTCATCCGGAAATCAGCATAAGATTCATCCGTGAAGGTAAGCAAGCACTTATAACTCCCGGTGACGGTAAGCTTCTTTCGGCTGTTTATTCGGTTTTCGGAAGAACTTTTGCTGAAAGCCTTCTTGAGGTTGACTATGAGCTTGACGGAATCAAGGTAAGCGGTTATGTATGCAAACCTGTGTGCTCACGCCCCTCAAGAGCTATGCAGTATTTCTTTCTTAATAACAGAAATATCAAATCACGCTCGATAATGGCATCAATGGAAAATGCATATAAAAACACTATAATGGTCGGTAAATTCCCGAGCTGTGTACTTAATGTATATGTCAGACCTGAAACTGTTGATGTAAATGTTCATCCTTCCAAAACTGAAGTGCGTTTCAGTGATGAAAGAAAGGTTTCAACAGCTGTTTATTATGCCGTAAAGGGTGCAATTAGTGATTTTGACAGTGCACCGCAGGTTGATTCGACAAAAATGGCAAAGCTCACTGAAAAGGCAAGACCTGATTATGCACAGCTTCAGATGGTTGAAGATGATGCACCTGCACCTGTCAGACAAGCTCCTGAAAAGACCCTTGCAGGAAGTGCAGAGAAGGTTTCCGTAACTTCACAAAAGAGTGATAAACCGTTTTGGAACCAAATGTCATCTTCGGAGTTTAAAAGTGCGGCTACCGTTTCTTCTCCGAATCGTGTTAATAAAGGCTTCAGTAATTCTGATGAACCTGATCTTGTTTCGGGTTTTAAAACCCGCGCAAAACAAACACAGATTGTTTCCGCACCTGTTCAGCGTACTGAAACACATAAACAAAGGGTTCAGGAACCTGTTAAGGTGCAATCCGCTGTAAACGTTGATAAGCCCGTACAGGGTACTTACAATAAAAAGGATGAGAAAAAGGTTATTATAACCGAAGAAAAAACTGCACCCAGACCCTTGAGGCTTTTGGGAGAAGCATTTAAAACTTATATTATCTGTGAATATGACAACAAAGTCTGCCTTATTGATAAGCACGCGGCACACGAAAGAATTATTTATAACAAAATCAAAAAGAATGCACAGGACAATGTATCCTCACAAGTGCTTCTTACGCCTGTCACGGTAACTCTCAATAAAAACGAATACAATGTCATAATTGAAAATCTTGATGTATTTTCAAAGGCAGGTTATCTTGTTGAGGATTTCGGAACAGGCACGGTTATTGTCCGCGAATGTCCAATGCTTATTTCAGGTGACGATATCGAAGATACAATAGTCGAAATGGCGCTCTATTTAAGCGAAAACAGAACAAATATAGAAACAGAAAAAATTGATCGTATCCACCACACATCCGCATGTAAGGCCGCCATCAAGGCTGGATATAAAAATTCTACGGCGGAAATGAAAGTTCTGGCTGAAGCGGTGCTTTACGATGACAGCGTAAGATACTGTCCTCACGGAAGACCTGTTCTTCTTGAACTCACCAAATATGAGCTTGAAAAAATGTTTGGCAGAATACAATAATTTATCGGAGTATTTTAATGAAAAAACCTTTAGTAGTTGTCGTTGCGGGGCCTACAGCTTCGGGTAAAACCTCCCTCGCTATAGAAATTGCAAATAAATTCGACGGTGAAATAGTCTCTGCTGATTCTATGCAGATTTATAAAAATATGGATATCGCAACAGCAAAACCCACAAAAGAAGAAATGTGCCTTGTAAGGCATCACCTTATCGGTTTTGTCGGCTGTGATGAAGAATATAGTGTAGCTATGTATAAGAAGGATGCCATTCGTGCGATTAAAGACATTCTTTCAAGAGGGAAGCTTCCTGTTGTTTGCGGCGGAACAGGTTTATATATTGATACTCTTATTAATAACACCACTTTTTTTGACCACGGCAAAAGCGATGTACGTTCCGAACTTGAAAAAACAGCTGAAGAAAAGGGGATTGAGTATCTTTTTGAAAAGCTCAAGGATGTTGACCCCGAAACTGCATCAAAGCTTCACATTAACGATAGAAAGAGAATAATCCGCGCTCTTGAGGTTTATCTTTCAACAGGTAAAACCATAGCTGAACAGGACAGGCTTTCCCATCTTGTTGAGAGTGAATTTGATTGGTGCATAATCGGCCTTATGGCTGAAGACAGACAGTTTTTATATAACAGAATTAACCTTCGTGTTGATATGATGCTAAAAGAAGGTCTCCTTCGTGAAGCGGAGGCATTCTTCAAAAGCGATTATTCCGCAACAGCAAAGCAAGCAATCGGATATAAAGAGCTGAAACCGTATTTTGACGGGCATGTTTCTCTTGAAGAGGCCACAGAAAAACTTAAAATGGAAACCAGAAGATATGCTAAAAGACAGCTTACCTGGTTCAGACGGAATGAAAGTATAAACTGGATCAGTATTGATAATACAGGCGAAAAAAAGCTTATTGATATTGCAGTTGAAATTATAAATAAATATTCAGGTGATTAAACTATGAATTCTTCTAAAGATAAAAAAATAGTATTAGGTATGCTTATTGCCTTTGCCGTACTTGCAGTGTTGTACTCGGCACAGTATGTCTATTCTAAAAGCACCGGCAAAATTGAATTTGAATATGCTCTTAAATACACTCAAGAGGAAAAGCTTAACGTTAAAGGCTTTGCTATCCGTGATGAAAACAGAACAAAGGACGGAAAAAACATTTCTGTTCTTTTAAAAGATGACAATAAGGTATATGTTCCCGTTCTTACTGACAGCGCGAACATCGGTAAAAAGGATGTTATTGCGCTTACCTTCAATACTGAAGAAGAGGCCGAAAATTATCTTAAAGCCAAGCAGCTTCAGTCTAAACTTGATGATTTGCAGAATCTTAAGAATCAAGGCGACCTGAATTATGTAAATGTTGTTTATCTTAATTCAAGCATTTACAACTCCGTAGACGAATATGTAAATTCAATAAATAACAGCGATCTTTCGGACCTTGACAGCTCAATCAGTTCTTTTACCTCGAAGGTTTCGACCAAACAGATTGCTACAGGTTCGGGTTTTGATATCGATTCACGTATTAAAGCTGTAAAAAAAGAGCTTAAGGCTGTTCAAAAAACTTATAAAGTAAAAGGAGAAATCAACTCTTCATATTCGGGTTATTTTGTAAGTAGTGTTGACGGTTATGAGGCCGCTAAATCTTATGAGGATGTCAAAAATAAGAAGGTTTCCGTAAATGAAGGCAATCAGCTTATTAACAGTGAAAAAAAGACTGATGATAATGCTTTCGGTAAAATAATCGCACAACACACTTGGTATTTCATTTTTGATACTTCGATTACCGATGCGTCTGTTATAAGGACCGGATATTATGTTACCGTTGATTTTCCCGATAAAAACATTGAGGATATTACAATGAAGGTTTACAGTGTTTCCGAGCTTAACGGTGATACTATTACCGTAACCTTGCAGTGCACATCAATGAATGAAGATCTTGCAAATTTAAGAATAGAGAATGCCGCTATCACTGTTAAGGATTATAACGGCTTCAGAATAAGTAACAGTGCAATAGCGGAAAACGAAGAGGGGCTCAAGGGTGTTTATGTAGTGCTTGGAAATTTTGTCAAGTTTACTCCTGTCAGCATTTCTTATTATGGCGAAGATTATGTTATAGCTGACAGATATATCGTTTATAAGGAAGACGAGAAAGGTAACAAGGTTGTTGATGAAGAAGTAACAGAAAAATATCGCGCCTTGAACCTTTATGATAAAATTATAGTAAAGGGGATGCATATTGAAGATGGAATGCTTATCAGTTGAGGAACGCTTTCGAAACATTGATTATAATGTTGAGTTTATCAAAGAGCGCATCGCAGAGGCAGCTATAAAAAGTTCAAGAAGCTATAAGGATATAAACTTTATGGCTGTAACAAAAACAGTTGAACCGATTTTTGTTAATCGCGCCCTTGAAAATGGCATCACACTTATCGGCGAAAACAAAGTTCAGGAACTGCTTTCAAAGAAGCCTTTTCTTAAAGCGGACTGTTACAGTGCTCACCTTATCGGTCATCTGCAAACAAACAAAGTGAAACAGATTGTCGGTGAAGTTTCGATGATTGAATCTGTTGATTCTTTTAAGCTTGCAACTGAAATTTCGAAGAGAAGCCTTGCCAAGGGTATTACAACTGACTGTCTGATCGAAGTAAATATCGGTGGAGAAGAAAGTAAAACGGGTATTCCCTGCGAAATGCTTGAAGATTTACTGTATCGGGTTGTTGAACTACCGAATATCAAAGTTCGCGGTCTTATGACAATACCTCCCATTTGTGATAGCGACAGTGAACTGAATAAATATTTTTCAAAAATGCATAAGATTTTTATTGACATAAAGGATAAAAAGTTAGATAATACAGATATATCAATACTTTCCATGGGTATGTCAGGTGATTACGAACAGGCAATACTCAACGGATCCAACCACGTTAGAATAGGCTCGGCAATTTTCGGGCCGAGATTATATTAAATTTTGAAAAGGAGTTTTTAAAAATGGGTTTTGTTAAAAATATTAAATCAAAATTTGAGGAACATTTTATTCCTGATGAAAAGGGATATGACAGCAGTGATGTTGAGTACGAGGATGAAGATGACGAATATGAATACGAAGGCAGAGAAGAGGGTTACTACGATGATGAGGAAGAGGAATCCGCATTCGGTTATTCAGCTGAAAGTCCGATTACTCCTCCGGAATATGTAAAATACGGTGAAAGTGCACCCAAACAAAAAAAGGCCGAAAGAGCTTCTTATGAACAGAAGACCGCAAAACAGCCGAAAAGCAATATTTACAACATGGGTACAACAAAACAGCAAACAAAGTTCAAGCTTAATTTTATAGCTTTACATGATATTTATGACGCAAAAAACGTTGCTAATATTATGATTGACCAGAATGCGATGGTTGTTGTAAATCTCGGCCTTCTTTCTGATGAACAGAAAAGAAGAGCGATGGACTTTCTTGACGGCGCAAAATATGTAACCAATTCAATTTTTACCCGATTCACAGAAAATATCTGTGCATTTCTTCCCGAAAGCGTTGAACTTCACGGCGACTTCTACGGTCAGGTTGACCTTGACGATTTCGGCAATTTCTGATCTGAAAATTAATTAAAGGAGAGATTTAAAATGATGCTACCTAACCAGATAAATAATCAACGTTTTTCTGCTGTCGGCAAGGGCGGATATCGTGCAAGTGAGGTTGATGTTTTTATTCAGAGAGTGTTCCAGAATTATAATAAGCTTTATAATGAAAATAATATTCTTAAGGAAAGACTTTCTGCAATTACTCCTTTAATTGATGAATATAACGAAAACAAAAGAGCAATAGCTGATGCTCTTATATGGGCAAAGACAACTTCAGACAAAACTGTAGAGCAGGCTCAGCAGGATGCTAACGGAATAATCGAAGCTGCAAACTCTGAAGGTGAAAGAATTATTGCAGAAAAAACATCCGAAGCACAAGCTGTTTACAGTCAGGAGCTTAACAGTACAAAAATTGCTCTTGAAAATGCTAAAACGGAACTTGAAATGACCCGCAGTCAGGCAAAATCCTTCTCTGAAAGATATGTTGCTGAAATTAATGCAAAGGCAACGTCAATAATAGAAGATGCAAATGCTAACGCTTCCAAAATTGTTGCTGATGCATATAAAGATGCACAAACTGCAAGAGATAAGGCTGATGCGATTATCCGTAAAGCAAACGAAGAGCTTGCCGCAATTAAGGCTGAAGCGGCAAAATTGAAGGCTGAAATTGAAAAAGCAGTAAAAACAGCCGCTGATTCAGTTGCCGATTTTTCAATTGAAGAAATTGAACCCGAAGTTGTACCGGAAGCTGAAATTATCGAAGCAAAGCAAATCGACACAACTGAAATTGAAAAGTTTGCCTTTGATTTTTCTGAAGAAATCGCCGAAGAAGCTGATGATACAGATGTTAATACCGATGATGTGCCTCATTTCGAAGTTGAAACTGTAGTTGAAGATGATACTGAACCTGAAAAGGATGAAAGAACTTCGGGTGATGCGGATTTTATTTCGGGTGGTTCGACAGTTTCGTCTATGCCTGATGTAAGTGCATACATATCAAAAATTTTTGATTCAGCAGGAAGTGGAGACAGTGATTTTTCTTCATTTGCTGACGGTCTCAACGATGCTTTTGCTCAATCTCTTGAAGAAAGTGACATAAGTTTTGATGATCTGAAAAAAGCAATGGAAAGTGCCGAAGATGACGAAGAAGGTTCCGATGAAGAATAAGAATAAAATCCGCTTATTGTCTTTAGGTGTAATTACTTCTATGGTTGCGGTAGATCAGATTATAAAATGCTTTGTTGATCTGTATCTTAAACCGATTTCCACCAAGATGCTCATTCCCGGCTTTTTACAGCTTCATTATTTTGAAAATGATGGTGCTATGATGGGGTTTATGAGCGGGAAAACCGAATTAATGACAATAGCTTCCATAGTATGTATGATTGGTATTCTTGCTGTTATTCTTTCGGGTAAATTTAAATTCGGTGTTGATTATGTTTGTATTGTCTTTATGGCGGCAGGCGGTTTTGGCAATATAATTGACCGTGTTTTCCGCGGATATGTAATCGATTATATTGAAGTTCTGTTTGTGGATTTTTATATATTTAATTTTGCTGACTGTCTTGTTACATGTAGTGCTTTTATTATAATTTTATATGAGATTTATTCCGTTTACAAGGAATATAAAACCAAGAAAGAGAAAAACGTTTGATGGTAGATGCGCAGATTTTTGTTGTTAGTGAAGAAAACAGCTGTGAAAGAATCGACAAGATTATTTCCTTATGTTGCGACGGTTTGAGCCGTTCAGCGGCTCAAAATCTGATTGATGACGGTAATGTAACTGTTAATTCACTGATAATAACCAAAAACTATAAGGTAAAGTCAGGTGACAAGGTTACCGTAAGAATACCGAAACCGAAAGATCTTGAAATAACTGCGGAAAATATTCCTCTTGACATAAGATACGAAGACGATGATTTACTTGTTGTCAATAAAACAAAAGGTATGGTTGTCCATCCTGCGGCAGGAAATTATGACGGCACCTTGGTAAACGCGCTTATGTATCACTGCAAAGACTCGCTTTCGGGTATAAACGGTGTTATCCGTCCCGGTATCGTTCACCGTATCGACAAGGATACAAGCGGTCTTCTTATAGTTGCAAAAAATGATTTTGCTCACATTTCTCTTGCTGAACAGATCAAAGCTCACACTTTTACGCGAGAGTATCAGAGTGTGGTTTACGGTAGATTTAAAAACGAAGACGGAACAGTAGATGCTCCTATCGGCAGACATCCCGTTGACAGGAAGAAAATGACGGTCACGGTGAAAAATTCAAAAAATGCAAAAACACATTACCGTGTGGTTAAACAGTATAAAGACTTTACCCATCTTGCTTTAAGGCTTGAAACAGGCAGAACACATCAGATTCGTGTGCATATGTCCTATATTGGTCATCCTGTTGCAGGTGACCCTGTTTACGGGCCGAAAAAAGTTATTGAATATCTCGGGGGACAATGTCTTCACGCAGGCTTAATCGGCTTCAAGCACCCGAGAACGAAAGAATATATTGAAATTCAGAGCGAACTGCCTGAATACTTTACCGGATTTTTAAGGAGGTTAAAGGATGAATAATGTTAAAACCGACTTTTCCGATTGGCTTATTGCGTCAGATATCGACGGAACAATAAACGATAAATCAAGGCATCTTGTCAAAAGGAACTATGATGCCGTTCAGAAATTTGTAAAAGAGAATAAAGGAAATTTCACTCTTGCTTCGGGAAGGTCTCCTCATTCTATGCGAAAGCATTATAAGAGACTCAACATCCCTGACGGTATGGCTGTTGTTATCAACGGTGCAGGTATCTATGATTTTTCGAAGGAAAAAATGGTGTGGTCAAGTCCGCTTAACGATTTTTGTATCGAGCTTGTTAAGAAAAGTGTCAAGACATTTCCTTTTCTTGCTTTTCAGGTAATATCTGATAAAAATGTGTATATTTTCAGACCCACACCTTCAGCGCGAATTCTTGCAATCAATGCAAAATTACCTGTAAAGTATTATTATAATTTTGATGAAATTCCAAAAGATAATTGGTACAAGGTTATTTATACTGCCTTGCCTTTCCAGATAAAGCAGGTTGAAAAATTCCTTAAAAGCAACTCAAATACCCATGAAAATCTTATGGCTTCTTCACCTTTCAGCTATGAAATGGTAAATGAAGGCACAAACAAAGGTAATGCGGTATTGAAGCTCGCTGAAATGCTCGGTGTGGAAAAAGAAAAGACAGCGGCAATCGGTGACTATTATAACGATTGGGAAATGCTTAAAGCTGTCGGTTTTCCTGCTTGTTGCGGTCAGGCACCCGACGATATGAAAGCTATATCAAAGCTTGTAACCTGTCACTGTAATTACGGTGCAGTTGCAGATTTGATTGAGTATATACTTGAAAAAGGATAATATATAAGGAGGAATATATATGGAAGAAAACAAAAAACTTGAACTGAAAAAATTAGCGGTTCAGGTAAGAAAAGGCGTAATTGAAGGAACCTACAACGCAAAGTCAGGTCATCCCGGTGGTTCTCTTTCGATTGCAGACATTATAACTTATCTGTATTTTTCGGAAATGAATGTCAATCCCGAAAAACCTGACTGTGAAAACAGAGACCGTTTTGTTCTCTCAAAAGGTCACACAGCACCTGCTCTTTATGCCGCTTTGGCGCTTAAGGGCTTTTTCCCTGTTGATCTTATCAAAACCTTAAGAAAACCCGACTCAATCCTTCAGGGACATCCCAGCATGAGATATACTCCCGGTGTTGACATGAGCACAGGTTCACTTGGTCAGGGCATTTCTGCCGCTGTAGGTATGGCTCTCGGCGGTAAGCTTCAGGGTAAGGATTTCCGTGTTTATACCGCTCTCGGTGACGGTGAAATCGAAGAAGGTCAGGTTTGGGAAGCTGCTATGTTTGCAGGCAACAAAAAGCTTGACAACCTTGTAGCAATTGTTGACTACAACAAACTTCAGATTGACGGAAGCATTGATGAAGTAAACTCACCTTATCCCATTAAGGAAAAATTTCAGGCTTTCGGCTGGAATGTTATCGAAATTTGCGGACACTGTTTTACTCAGATTGAAGATGCATTCGAAAAAGCTAAGGCTTGTAAAGGTAAACCTACCTGTATTGTTGCCGAAACAGTAAAAGGTAAAGGTGTTTCATTTATGGAAGACCAGTGCGATTGGCACGGTACAGCACCCAAAGCTGACCAGTATGAACAGGCAATGGCTGAGCTTGATGCAGCACTTGCAGAATTGGAGGCGTAATTATGGCAGATGTAATTAAATGTGCAACCAGAGATGCTTACGGTGATGCTTTAAAAGAACTCGGGGCAAGAGATGATGTTCTTGTTCTTGACGCTGACCTTGCAAAGGCAACAAAAACTATTGCTTTCAAAAAGGAATTCCCCGATAAATTCATCGATTGCGGTATCGCAGAAGGAAATATGATGGGTATAGCTGCGGGTCTTGCCACTACAGGTTATACAGTATTCGCTTCCTCTTTTGCTATGTTTGCCGCAGGAAGAGCCTTCGAGCAGGTAAGAAACTCAATTGCTTATCCTAATCTTAATGTTAAAATCGGCGCAACTCACGCGGGTATTTCTGTTGGTGAAGACGGCGCAAGCCATCAGTGCTGTGAAGATATTGCTCTTATGCGCTCCATTCCCAATATGGTTATCATTAACCCTGCTGACGATGTTGAAGCAAGACAGGCTGTTCTTGCCGCCGCAGACCATGAAGGCCCCGTTTATATGCGTTTCGGCAGACTTGCAGTTCCCCGTGTAAATGCAGAGGACTATAAGTTCGAAATCGGTAAGGGTGTCACTCTCAAGGACGGCAAGGATGTTACAATAGTTGCATCAGGTCTTATGGTAGCCGAGGCTCTTGAAGCCGCTGATAAGCTTGCAGAAGAAGGTATTGATGCAAGAGTTATCAATATTCACACCATTAAACCTATTGATAAAGCCCTTCTTGTTAAGGCGGCAAAGGAAACAGGCGCCATCGTTACTGCTGAAGAACACAGCGTAATAGGCGGTCTTGGCGGTGCTGTATGTGAAGCGCTTTGCGAAGAGTATCCCGTTCCTGTTATCCGTCTCGGCGTTAACGATACCTTCGGTAAGTCAGGTCCGGCTCTTGAACTTCTTAAAATTTACGGCCTTGATGCTGAAAATATTGTAACCAAGGCTAAAATTGCTCTTGAAGCAAAGAATAAATTTGGTAAATAATTTACTGAAAGGATAAACTGTACAATGAAAGAAATTACAAAAGATATGCTTATTGGCAATATTCTTGATGAAGACAGAGGAACTGCTGTATTTTTCCTTGAAATGGGAATGCACTGTCTCGGTTGTCCCGCATCAAGAGGCGAAACTGTTGAAGAGGCCTGCGCTGTACACGGCGTAGACGTAGATGTGCTTGTTGCAAAAATCAATGAGTATCTTGCTTCAAAATAAGCAGAATTCAACAATGAGCCACCTGATTTAAGGTGGCTCTGTTTCTTATGTGAGGTATTTATGGGTAAAATTAAACTTGATGCAAGACTTTCCGCTGTAGCCTCTTTAGTAAGGTTAAACAGCAGGGTTGCAGATATAGGAACAGACCACGGCTATCTTCTTGCCTGGCTTATCGAAAACGGTATATCACCGTGCGGGATAGCGGCGGATATTAACAAAGGACCTTTAGATAATGCAAGAAAAACATTTGATGAAGCGGGAATGTCTGATAAGGTAGAGCTTATACTTTCAAACGGCCTGGAAAACATTCCTGAAAACTCCTGCGATGATATTGTTCTGGCGGGTATGGGCGGTAATCTTATTACTGATATACTTTCTGCTTGTCCCTGGATTTATAATGAAAATCTTCACATTGTGGCACAGCCTATGTCCCATGGGGAAGTTTTGCGTGAATTTTATGTAAAAAACGGCTTTGAAATACTTGAAGAAAAGACCGCTACTGACGGTAAGCGTCTTTATTGTGTCATTTCTGCCGTTTATACGGGCGAAGAAGCCAAAAGAGACCTTTCATACATATATCTCGGAAAGCTTACAGAAAACACGGATGAAACAACAGAGAAATACATTCATAAAATTCTTAATGCTCTTGAGAAAAAACATTCTGCTCTCACCAAAGCGGGCAAGAAGGATGAAGAAAATATAGGTCAAATTATTACTGCGATAAAAAGAAAAATCACGGAGGCTTATGATGGTAACAGTTAAAGATATTTCCGATTATATAGATGCTTTTGCTCCTTATTCGTCGCAGTGTGAATGGGATAATTGCGGTGTACTTATCGGTGATAAGGATAAAGAAGTAATGAAAGTTGGTTTTGTTCTTGATTTGACGAGTGAAAGCCTTAACGACGCTGTTAAAAATGGAGTTGATCTGATTATTACACATCACCCCGTTATTTTCAAAGCACAGAAAAGCTTTCTTAAAGGAAATTTAGCCTTTGAAGCAGCGTCAAAAGGTTTAACAGTCCTTTCTGCTCATACTTGTTTTGACTGTGCTGAAGGCGGCGTTAATGATGTGTTATGCGATGTTCTCGGCGTAAGAAATGTCGTCGGTATTCCATCGGAATCCTGTTCGGTGCCTATGGCGAGAATAGGGGAGATTGATGAAATATCATCTGTCGATTTTGCTGAATATATCAGTAAAAAACTGAATACTGTTTGCCGTGTGGTGGACTGTGGAAATACAATTAAGAAGGTAGCTGTTTGCGGCGGTGCAGGTGCCGAATTTCTTGAAAATGCAGTACAGATGGGAGCCGACGCCTATGTGACGGGTGATATGGATCATCACGAATTTCTTCTTGCTTCCGAAATGGGAATTACTACCATTGCGGCAGGTCATTTTGAAACAGAAAACCCATCATTGACTGCTCTTAAAGAAAAAATTAGCAGTAATTTTACTGAAATTGAAGGCATTATACTCAAGCAATCAAACCCCGTTAAATATATTGGTTAAGGTGAATTATGGCTTTAGACGGAATATTTCTATCGAAAATTAAAGATGAACTTATAAATAAGGCGGTTGGTTTACGAGTTGACAGAGTTAATCAGCCCACAAGGGATGAAATTATACTGAACTTACGCGGTAAAGGCTGCAGTTACCGACTTCTTTTCTGTGTGCGTGCAGACAGCCCCCGTGTACATTTTACATCTCATCCTATCGATAACCCTCCTGTTCCTCCTATGTTCTGTATGCTTATGAGAAAGTACATTACAGGCGCTCTGATTAAAAACGTAAGACAACAGGAAATGGACAGAATCCTCTTTGTTGATTTCGATGCAACTAATGAAATAGGTGATAGAATCGAACTTACTCTATGTATTGAAATAATGGGTAAATATTCAAATCTTATCCTTATAAGCGGTGGAAAGGTGATTGATGCCATTAAGAGAGTTGATATTACCACATCGTCTGTAAGACAGATTTTACCCGGTATTGAATATAAGCTTCCGCCTTCACAGGGGAAACTAAATATAGAAAGCGAAGAAATTGACTTTATAATCGAAAAGATTATGTCTCAAAGAGACAAGTATCTCTCTTCGGCTGTTATGAATACATTACAGGGTGTTTCTCCTGTTGTGTCAAGAGAGATAGCATACAGAGTTTCTTTTGATGATTGCGCTGTGTCTTCTCTTACAAAAGAACAGATTGAAATTTTAAAAGCTGAATTGCAATTTATCAAGGATAATCTTCATATATCGGACGAGTTTTATATGCTCGCCGAAGATAACGGCAAACCGAAGGATTTATCTCATTATATTATTAAGCAGTATTCGGGCAAACTTAAGGTAAAGATATATAACAGCTGTTCGGAGCTTCTTGATGATTTTTATTTTGAAAGAGACAGAATTAACCGAATAAATCACAGAGGTCACGAACTGATTAAGCTCATAAATAACCTCATTGAGCGTACTTCAAGAAAACTCGCAGTGCAGAGTGAAGAACTGAAAAAGTGTAAAGAAAAAGAAACTCTCCGTCTTTACGGTGAACTAATTCTTGCGAATCTTTACAGACTGACAAAGGGTGCTACTTATTACGAGGTAGAAAACTACTATGACGACTGTAAGATTGTAAAAATACCCTGCAATCCTGCTCTTTCACCCTCGGAAAACCAAAAGAAGTATTACAAGGATTACCGTAAGGCACAAACGGCTGAAAAGATGCTTGAAAAGCTTATTGAAGAGGGGAAAAACGAAATTGTTTATCTTGAATCTGTTCTTGACGAGCTTTCAAGAGCTGATACTGACAGTGAAATTTCACTTATAAGACAGGAGCTTGCCCAGGGCGGATATATTAAAAATATTAAGGGTAAAAAGCAGAAACCGCCCAAGGAATTGCCACCGCTTGAATTTCGTTCAAGTGACGGTTTCCGCATTTTAGTGGGCAGAAATAATGTGCAGAACGAAAAGCTTTCTCTTAAAACTGCGCTTAAAAGTGATATGTGGCTTCATACGCAAAAATTCCCCGGCTCTCACGTTATTATTTTCGGAGACGGAAAAGAAATTTCCGACCAAGCTATAGAAGATGCGGCTGTAATTGCGGCTTACTACAGCAAAGCGAGTGATTCGTCACTTGTACCTGTCGATTATACAAGGGCTAAGGCTTTGAAGAAGCCTAACGGCGGCAAAACCGGTATGGTGATTTATCATGAATATTACACAATTATCGTAAATCCGGATAAAGAAAAAGTAGAAAAATTTAAAGTAAAGTAAAAGGAGGTAGGGTATGTCTTTCACGCATTTACATCTTCATACGGAATACAGTCTTTTAGACGGTGCCTGCAGAATTAATCAGCTTATCGACAGAGTAAAGGAACTCGGCCAGACAAGCGTAGCAATTACCGATCATGGCTCTATGTACGGTGTGGTTGATTTTTATAAAGCGGCTAAAGAAAAGGGTGTAAAGCCGATTATCGGTTGCGAGTGTTATGTTGCCAAAAGAAGCAGATTTGACAAGGTTCACGGCATAGATAACGAAAGGCATCACCTTGTTCTTCTTTGTAAAAATAACATCGGATACCAGAATCTTATACAAATTGTCAGTAAGGGCTGGACAGAGGGATTTTACACAAAGCCGAGAATTGACAAAGTTCTTCTTGAAAAACACCACGAAGGGCTTATTGCCCTTTCAGCCTGTCTGGCAGGTGAAATTCCCGCTCTGCTTGTAAGAGGGGACTATGAAGGTGCAAAAGAAACAGCTTTATGGTATAAAGGTGTTTTTGGTGACGGGAATTATTACCTTGAAATTCAAAATCATGGATTGAGGGAACAGCTTGAAATTATCCCTGACCTTGTCCGTCTTTCAAAAGAAACAGCTATACCTCTTGTGGCAACAAATGATGCCCACTATCTCACCAAGGAAGATTCATCCGTTCAGCAGGTTTTAATCTGCATACAGACCAACCATGTTCTCGGCGAGGAGACAGGACTTGAGTTCAGTACCGATGAATTCTATGTTAAAAGCGAAGAGGAAATGCGAAGTACTTTTTCGGATATTCCCGAAGCAGTTGATATTACCGAAAAGATTGCGCAGATGTGTAATGTTGAGTTTGAGTTCGGCAACACAAAACTTCCTCATTTTGAAGTGCCTAACAATATGGAGCACTTCGAATATTTTAAAAACCAATGCTTTTACGGCCTTTATAAGCATAAGGGTGAAAATCCGCCACAGGAATATCTTGAAAGGCTTAATTATGAGCTTGAAATAATAAATAAGATGGGTTATGTTGACTACTTTCTGATAGTTCACGATTTCATCCGACACGCTAAAAGTAAAAATATTCCTGTTGGCCCCGGCCGAGGTTCGGGAGCAGGCTCGTTGGCGGCATATTGTATAGGTATTACAGGTATTGACCCTTTGCAATATAATCTCCTTTTTGAACGTTTTCTCAACCCTGAAAGAGTAAGTATGCCTGACTTTGACATTGACTTCTGTTATGTCCGCAGACAGGAGGTAATAGATTATGTTATTTCAAAGTACGGTGCTGACCATGTTGCACAGATTGTCACCTTCGGTACCATGGCGGCAAGAGCAGCTATAAGAGATGTTGGCCGTGTTTTAGGCTTGCCTTACGCTGTGGTGGATGAAGTCGCAAAGCTGATACCGCAGGAGCTGAAAATCACAATAGATAAAGCTCTCAAAATGTCAAATGAGTTGCGCGGTCTTTACCAGAGCAACGATGATGTAAAGAAGCTTATTGACATCTCAAAAAAAGTAGAAGGTATGCCCCGTCACGCTTCAACTCACGCCGCGGGTGTTGTTATAACCAGAGATCCCGTCTCTTCTTATGTTCCGTTGGCAGTCAATGATGAAAGTGTTGTAACACAGTTTACAATGATTACTCTTGAACAGCTGGGACTTCTTAAAATGGACTTTTTGGGGCTTCGTACTCTTACTGTTATCAATGATGCTGTCCGTATGGTAAGAAGAAGCATACCCGATTTTTCAATTGATTCTATCCCGCTCAATGACAAAGCAACTTTTCAGATGCTTTCCGAGGGCAGAACGGACGGCGTCTTTCAATATGAATCGGCAGGTATGAGAAGTGTGTTGACGCGTCTTAAACCTGAATCTCTTGAAGATCTTATTGCTGTTATTTCTCTTTACAGACCCGGTCCCGCTGATTCAATTGACACTTATATCCATAACAGGCATCATCCTGAAGATACCGCTTATAAAACAGAGCTAGTCCGTGACATTCTGGATGTTACCTACGGCTGTATGGTTTATCAGGAGCAGGTAATGCAGATTTGCCGAAAAATTGCCGGTTATTCTTATGGCAGAGCCGATCTTGTCCGCAGAGCCATGAGCAAGAAGAAGCTTGATGTTATGGAAAAAGAAAGACACAACTTCATTTACGGTCTTAAAAATGAAAAAGGCGAAACCGAATGTGTGGGTGCCCTTGCAAACGGAGTGAGCGAGGAAACGGCAAATGAAATCTTTGACGAAATGTCAAATTTTGCAAAATATGCCTTCAACAAGTCTCATGCGGCGGCTTATGCTTATGTTTCATATCAGACGGCTTGGCTCAAGGCACACTATCCCTGTGAGCTTTTGGCCGCAACGCTTACAAGTGTTCTCGATTCTTCAGTTAAGGTATCTGGCTATATTGCTGAATGCACACGAATAGGTATTAAGGTACTGGCACCTAATATAAACAGCAGTTTTGAGGGCTTTACCGTTAAAAACGGACAGATTCGTTTTGGTCTTCTTGCCATTAAAAATCTTGGCAGAAATTTCATCAAAACCATTATTGATAACCGTGAACAGGGCGGAAAATATACATCCTTTTATAGCTTCTGTAAAAGAGTATATTCAAAAGAATTCAACCGTCGTGCTGTTGAAAGCCTTATTAAATGTGGTGCCTGTGACGGCCTTGACCTAAATCGCAGACAGATGCTTTATATGTTGCCTCTCATTATTGGTGAGCTTGATGCGGATAAAAATCGTAATGTTGTGGGACAGATCGGCTTTTTTGACGAAGATTCAGGTTTTTCTTTTGAAAGCGAAATGAAGGCTCCTGATCTCGAAGAACTTCCGAAAAATGAGCTTCTTGCCCTTGAAAAAGAAATCACCGGTCTTTATATATCCGGTCATCCGATGGATGAATACACGAGTATTTTCAAAAAACTCAACTGCGACAGAATCACGGATATTCTTGTAAACAATGAAGGGTTTGCGTCAAAATACAAAGACAATTCAAATGTTAAATTGTTTGGCATTATCACGAGGGTTGAAAAGAAAATTACAAAGAATAATGCAACGATGTGCTTTATCGAAATTGAAGATATCGGTGCATCAATTGAATGTATAGTTTTTTCAAAGCTGTATGCAGACAGAATTAATCATCTCAAAGCAGGTAATATACTTCTTATAGGAGGAAGATTGAGTTTAAGAGAAGACAGGGAGCCCTCTGTGATTTGCGAAAGTATCGAACCCAACCCTAAAAATTTATATAAGGAACCTTCCCATACTAACAAGATTGTCTGTGTTCACATCGAAAAATCCGACAGCAAGGCTTTAGAAAGAATTAAAATTCTTACGGAGCTTTTCAGCGGAACCACACCTCTCTATCTGCAATATAATGGCAGTGACAGTAAAACAGCGATTGGCAAGTTTTTACTGAATAAGGAAATCGAAAAGGAACTGAAAAATATATGCGGAAAAGATAACATTTCTTTTACAGAATAATAGATCTGTAAAATAGTGGCAAAATATGGCAACAATGTTGATTTTTTGAATAAACCTTGACTTTTATACAATATTGTGTATAATATTTCTAAATGTTTAAACAGTAATTATTTATCAATTACAATGTCAGGAGGACGTAATAATGCTTAAAACTATTGGTGTTTTGACAAGCGGCGGTCACGCCCCCGGTATGAACGCTGCAATCAGAGCTGTAGTTCGTGCGGGCTGTGAACTCGGTATGAAGGTTTACGGTATAAGACGTGGCTACAACGGTCTTATGGATGATGATATGTACGAAATGAATCTTCGTTCAGTTTCTGATATTATCAACAGAGGCGGCACAATCCTTTACTCTGCAAGATCTTCTCGATTCAAGACAGAAGAAGGTATGCAGGCTGCTATTGATACATGCAAAAAAAGAGGTATCGAAGGTCTTGTTGTTATCGGTGGTGATGGCTCCTTCAGAGGCGCAAGAGACCTTTCCTTGAGAGGTATTCCCTGTGTGGCAATTCCCGGTACAATTGATAATGATATAGGCTGTTGTGACTATACAATCGGTTACGACACAGCAATGAATACTGTTATGCAGATGGTTGACAGAATCAGAGATACTGCTGAATCTCATGACCGTTGTGCTGTTGTTGAAGTAATGGGAAGAGGAGCCGGCTATCTTGCTCTTTCATCAGGTATTGCCTGTGGTGCTACTTCAATTCTTATTCCTGAAGTTCCTTATGATTTTGAGCGTGATGTTATAGAAAGAATGAAGAGAACACAGAAGAGCAACAAAGTTCATTTTGTTATTCTTGTTTCCGAAGCAATCGGCGGCGTTGAAGAAATGGCAAAGAGAATTCAGAGTGAGACAGGTGTTGAAGCCCGTGCCACAATTCTCGGTCATGTTCAAAGAGGCGGCTCACCTACAGCAAAGGATAGGATCGTTGCAAGTCAGATGGGTTATCATGCTGTTCAGCTTCTTAAGCAGGGTGTCGGAAACCGTGTTGTTGCCATCAAAAAAGAAACAATAATGGATTTTGACATTTTTGAAGCATTAGGTATGAAAAATACAG
The DNA here is from genome assembly GCA_045604385.1 of Acutalibacteraceae bacterium. Classification (GTDB taxonomy): domain Bacteria; phylum Bacillota; class Clostridia; order Oscillospirales; family Acutalibacteraceae; genus UBA6857. The sequence continues at coordinate 56,317 of JAZUNX010000018.1, read as the reverse complement.
TTGACCTTGATATGTACAAAATGGCTCTTGAAATATCTATCTGATTTTGTTGTTAAAAGATAAAAATTACGAGAGATCTTTTTGCGATCTCTCGTTTTTGGTTATAAGGAGAAACATTTATGGCCGATAATGACAAAGTTAAAAGCAAAAAGACATTACCTGACCATTCTCATAATTTTCATCGTAGGCATATGCGTGAAAGGTTTTATGAAGCCGGATTCAAAGGTATGGCAGATCATAATGTGCTTGAAATGCTTTTGTATTTTGGTATTCCCCGCAGAGATACAAATGATATCGCACATGAACTTATTAATACTTTCGGAAGTTATGCAGATGTTTTTGAGGCCAACAGACATGATCTTATGAAAATTAAGGGTATGACTGAAACAGCGGCTTGTCTTATAAAAATGGTTGTACCTTTTTACAGCAGATATGTTGAAGATCTTAATAAGCGTGCTCCTTCTCCTATGGAGCCTGGTGAAGTTGCTGAATATCTGAGACCGAAATATCACGAAGGCAGTTGTCGTGAAAGAGTCTTTGTTCTTTGTTATGACAGTTCTGATCATCTTATAACCTGTCGTCTTCTCAATGAGGGTGATATTAACTCTTCTGCTTTCGATATAAGAGAATTCGGCAGAATCATTCTTGAAACCAACTGTTCAAGTGTAATAATCTCTCACAACCATCCTCATTCGATTTCTTTACCGTCTAAAGACGACATAAGAGTAACGAGAGCGGTTATTGAACTTCTTGATATGCTTAAGGTTACTCTCAAGGATCATATTATTGTGTCAGATAACGACTATACTTCTTTGGCAAATCACAGACAGACATTACCTCTCTTTTATGGTATAGACTGTCTTGAAGAAGTGATTAAAGAGAAAAATCTTGATTAAATTTAACATTATAAACGAAAAAATTTATTATATATCTTTTATAATCATAAAAGGTATGATTTTTGGAGAATATATATGGCTGATAAGGTAATAGTTATTGGCGCGGGTGCCGCAGGTCTTATGGCTTCGGGTGTAGCCGCCGAAAACGGAAAAGAAGTAATTCTTATAGAAAAAAACGATAAACCTGCCCGAAAAGTTATGATAACAGGAAAGGGCAGATGTAATGTTACAAACAACTGTAATCTTATAAATGATCTGATTTCAAATGTTCCTACAAACGGTCGATTTCTTTACAGTGCTTTTTCACGGTTTATGCCCTCGGATGTTATTGATTTTTTTGAGGATATGGGCGTATCTCTTAAGGTTGAAAGAGGGGAGAGAGTGTTTCCCGAAAGCGATAAAGCTTCCGATATAGTTGATGCACTCAATAAGTTCAGTCAGGACGCCAATGCAAAAAGAATAAAAGGAACTGTTAAAGAACTAATTATCGAAGACGGAGCTGTAAAAGGTGTTGTTCTTGAAAATGGTGAAGAATTTTTTGCCGATAAGGTCATCGTTGCTACAGGCGGTGCTTCTTATCCTTTAACAGGCTCAACAGGTGACGGTTATAAGTTTGCAAAACAGGCAGGGCATACTGTTACGAATATAAAACCTTCTTTAGTACCTCTTGTCTGTCACGAAGGCTTTTGTATGGATTTACAGGGTCTTTCATTGAGAAATGTTGAAATCAGCGTGTTTGATACTGAAACCTATAAAGAGATTTTCAGAGATTTCGGCGAAATGCTTTTCACACATTTCGGTGTGTCCGGACCTCTTATTTTAAGTGCAAGCTCCCATATGAAAGATATGAAGGAAAGAAAATATGAGATTCATATTGATCTTAAACCTGCTTTGACTTATGAACAGCTTGACAAAAGAATACAGAGGGATTTTCTCGAAAATTCAAACAAAAATTTCATTAACGCTCTTGACGCTCTTTTACCGAAAAAGATTGTTCCTGTAATTGTTAAGCTTTCAGGTATCAAGCCTTCAACAAAGGTTAATCAGATTACAAAAGAGATGCGCGCTAAACTTGTAAATATTCTTAAGGATATGAAAGTTACCGTTCTTAAGTTCAGACCTATTGAAGAAGCTATTATCACCTCCGGCGGTGTGAGTACAAAAGAAATCGATCCGAAAACCATGGAATCAAAGCTTTGCAAAGGTTTATACTTTGCCGGTGAAGTTATTGACGTGGATGCGTATACAGGCGGATTTAATTTGCAGATTGCATTTTCAACGGGCAGATTAGCCGGTGAGAGTGTGTAAATAAGAAGGAGAAAATAATTATGAGTAAAGTTTTTAATGTTGCTATTGATGGCCCTGCAGGTGCAGGCAAAAGCACAATTTCAAAGGCTGCAGCGGTAAAACTCGGCTATATCTATATTGACACGGGCGCTCTTTACAGAACTGTCGGGGTTAATGCCTTAAGAAAGGGCATTGATGTCAAAGATAATTCTGCTGTTGTTTCTACTCTGTCTGATGATCTTAAAATTGAACTGAAATATATTAATGGTGAGCAAAGAATGTTCCTTAACGGAGAGGACGTTTCAAAGGAAATCAGAACACCTGAAGCATCGATGGCGGCTTCTGCTGTATCCGCTGTGCCGGAGGTAAGAAGATACCTTTTTGATTTACAAAAAAACCTTGCCAAAAATAATAACTGCGTTATGGACGGAAGAGATATCGGTACAGTTGTTCTGCCTGATGCAGATGTTAAAATCTTTTTGACTGCTTCACCTGAAGCAAGAGCCAAGAGAAGACATCTTGAACTTATGGAAAAAGGCGTTGATGCCAAATATGAAGATGTTCTTGCTGATATTATTGAGCGTGACTATAATGATTCACACAGAGCAACCGCTCCTTTAAAGCAGGCTGATGATGCGATTCTTGCAGATACAAGTGATCTTAATTTACAGGAATCAATTGAATTAATAATCAGAATTATTGAGGGTAAAATATAAGCAAAATAAAGAATGAGAGTTGATTTGCTTGTATTTTGATTATTCAAAAAAACCGAAAGAACATAAGTTATATTTTGCAGGTAAATTTATTGCAAAAGGTTTATCTTATGTTGTATATAAGAAATTGGTAGTCAAAGGCAAGGGAAACATTCCGCGAAAAGGCGCTCTCATTATTGCTTCGAACCATATTGCTTTTTCTGACCCTGCTATCATCGTTGCAAATTGCCCCAGAACAGTTCACTTTATGGCAAAGAGTGAACTGTTCGAAACCCCGTATAAAGCTGCGTTTATGAGGCAAATGAATGCTTTGCCCGTAAAGCGCAATCATTTTGACAGAGCCGCTTTGCGCCGTGCAGTGACGATAATTGAAAACGGTTGGGTGCTTGGCATTTTTCCAGAAGGCAGAAGAGTGAAAAAATCAGCGCCAACTGAATCAAAAAATGGCGTGGCATATCTTGCAAAATTAACAGGTGCAGACATTCTACCCGTTTGCATATATAGGAAAACGGACGATACATCCTTGTGGCATAATCTTACTTTATCTTACGGAAAGGTCATAAAAAATTCTGATCTTGGGTTTGAAGGTAAAAATAAAACACAAGAACTGAACAAAGCGGCAGAGCTTATTATGAACAGAATCACGGAATTATGGGAGGCTGAAAATGAAAGTTACGGTAGCTGAAACAGCAGGCTTTTGTTTCGGAGTGGACAGGGCAGTCAATCTTGTTTATAAGATGATCAATGAAGACAGAAAGGTATGCACTCTCGGCCCTATAATTCACAATCCACAGGTAATTGAAGATCTTGAAAAAAAAGGTGTAAGAATCATCAATTCACCCAAGGAAGTGCCCGAAGGCTACGAAGTGGTAATAAGAGCACACGGTGTAACAAAGGAAATCGTGTCTGATCTCGAAAATTTATCGGTGAAATACACGGATGCCACTTGTCCCTATGTTTTGAAAATTCATAAATTGGTAAAACAGCATTCTGATGAAAATAATGTGATTCTTATAGCGGGAGATGAAAATCATCCTGAAGTGCGCGGGTTCAGAAGTTATTGTAAAGGCGAGTCTTTTGTATTTAAAAATGAACAGCAATTATTAGAATTGCTCAAAAAAAATTCGCATTTAGAAAATAAAGAAATAGTTTTTGTTTCACAGACAACTTTTTCGGTAAAAGAATGGAAAAAATGTGCAAAAATTATTCAAAAAGTATGTACAAATTCGATTTCTTTTGATACAATATGTAGAGCAACTCAAAACAGACAGGAAGAAGCAGACTGTTTATCGCGAAAGGTCGATTGCATGCTTGTTGTGGGCGGTCGTTTCAGCTCAAATACTGTCAAGCTTCACAATGTCTGCAGTGAAAACTGTAAATCTTATCTTGTTGAAAGAACAGAAGATTTAAAGGATATAGATTTTTCAGGTTGTGAAAAAATTGGTATAACAGCGGGTGCTTCCACACCTGCACGTATAATAAAGGAGGTTGAAGTCATTATGACCGAAAACTTTAATGAACAAAAAATCACAAAGGAGACACAGGATCAGGAGCTGTTCTTAGCAGCCGTTGATAGCATTGACGATACAAGTGATAACCCCAATGTTGTTGGTATTGTTGTTGGCATTGCACCCAACGAGATTCAAGTTGACATTGGCAGAAAATACGCCGGTTTCATCCCTGTTGAAGAATACAGTAATGATCCCACAGCCGATCCCGCAAAGGAACTTAAAATCGGCGACGAGCTCAATCTCATTATCATGAAAACAAATGATAATGAAGGCACCATGAAGCTTTCAAAGCGTCTTTATGACAGAAGAGCATCATGGAAAAACATCGTAGCAGCAAAGGAAAACGACGAAGTACTTGAAGCAGTCGTTTCTGAAGTTGTAAGAGGCGGTGTTATTGTATACCCCTTAGGAGCAAGAGTATTTATCCCTGCTTCTCTCACCGGACTCGGTAAGGATGAAGACCTTAACCAGCTTCTCAAGCAGACCGTTAAGTTCAGACTTATTGATCTTGACGAACAGAAGAAGCGCGTTGTTGGTTCAGTTCGTGCTGTTCTCAGAGAAGAGCGCAAGGCTGCTACAGAAGCTTTCTGGGCAGGTATTGCTGAAGGTCAGGAATTCACAGGTACCGTTAAGTCTCTTACAAATTACGGTGCATTTGTTGATCTTGGCGGCGTTGACGGTATGGTACATATTTCCGAACTTTCCTGGAAGAGAATCAAGCATCCTTCAGAAGTTGTAAATGTAGGCGATACTGTTAAGGTTTACATCAAAGCTCTTGATACTGAAAAGAGAAAGATTTCTCTCGGCTACAAGAGAATTGAAGACAATCCCTGGGAAATCTTCAAGAGAGATTATGAAGTGGGTGCAGTTGTTGAAGCTACAGTTGTTGGCCTCACAACCTTCGGTGCTTTCGCAAGAATTATTGACGGTGTTGAAGGTCTTATCCACATTTCACAGATTGCTAACCGTCACATCGCTTCTCCGAAGGAAGTTCTTTCAATCGGTGATGTTGTTACTGTTAAAATTACAGATGTTGACTATGATAAGCATCGTATCAGCCTTTCAATCCGTGTACTTCTTGAGCCTGAAGTAGTTGAAGAAGTTGCAGAGGAAGAAGTTGCTGTTGAAGAAGCAACTGAAGAGGTTGTTGAAGCTGAAACAGAAGCAGTTGCTGAAGAAGTTGCCGAATAATTCAAAGTAAAATTTTGCGGTACACCTGACGGTGTGCCGCATATTTTATATTACAGCAAGATTCCCGAACGCGAAGCGTGAGGGGGTCTTATTTTGTATTATAAAGTTAAAAAGCCTGTTACAAATTTGTGACAGGCTTTTTTGCTCGGGTTATAACTTATTTCAGATTGTATTTTTCAATATATTCCTGAATTTTCTGAATTGGATTGAGGAAGGGGCTTACAGATCTGTCATGATTGAGAGTATCGATGATAAGAGCAACATACTTTGACATATCAACCGAATAATACCATTCTTTTTCAAGAAGTTCAGGTGTCTGATAAATGAGGTTTGTTGTGAAGATTCTATCGAAGATGCCTTCTTCGTATGCTTTATCAAATCTTTCGAGACCTGATGAGAAAAGACCGAAGGAAGAGAAAACAAAAATTCTCTTTGCATTGAGGCTCTTAAGCTGTTTGCAAACATCAATCATTGAATCGCCGCTTGAAATCATATCGTCAACAACAATTACGTCTTTACCTTCAACATTATCACCGAGGAATTCGTGTGAAATGATGGGATTTCTGCCGTCAACAACTTTTGTGAAGTCTCTGCGCTTATAGAACATACCGAGTTCTACACCGAGAACCTGTGAATAGTATACGCATCTGCCCATACCGCCTTCGTCAGGAGAAATCATCATGGTGTTTTCAGGACTGAATTTTATGTCATTGTTAAGGCTTTTTGCGATTGCCTTGATCATCTGATAAGTGGGGGATACACTTTCAAAGCCAATTCTTATAGAGTTCTGTACTCTCGGGTCGTGTGCATCAAAGGTAATAATGTTGCTTACACCCATATTTTCGAGTTCCTGAAGCGCAAGAGCACAGTCAAGAGATTCTCTTGCTGAACGTCTGTGCTGTCTGCCCTCATAAAGCATAGGCATAATTACGGTGATTCTCTTTGCTTTACCGGCACAGGCAGAAATAACTCTTTTAAGGTCTGCAAAATGATCATCTGGGCTCATAGGAATCATGAGGGGATCGCCGTTGGCATCCTTAAGGTCATACATTTTATATTTTACGCTGTAATTGAAGCAATCCGAAATAATGAAAAGATCATATCCGCGGATGGATTCATTGATTACACCTTTACCTTCACCTGTGGAAAAACGCGGGAAAACAGCATCGATTATATATGAATCTCTGTGATAACCCTTAAGATGAAGATTGTCATCTTCCTGCTCGAATTTTGCGCGACACTCTAAAATCTGATCGCTTACCTTTTTGGCGAGTTCTTCGCAACCTCTCATTGCGATAATACCAAGACGACCCTGCGGAATTGTGTCAAGGTATTCAATTAATGAATTAGACATTTTGATCTACCCCCATAATTTACATCTTAATTCGACATTTTACTTGTCTTTATTTATTTTACTGTTTTTCTTAAACTTTTCAATACATTTAAGATAAAATTGACATAGAATTATATTCAATATTTATGGTATCTTTTGTGCAAAATCACAATTCGTACACATTATCTTGTAAAAATCACTTGTTTACTATATGAACATCAACCTGATTGAAGGGGATTGATATGCTGTTTTTGTCAAAAGCGATTTTCACATTTTCCTGCATGGAATAATAAACATCCCAATAGTCTTTACCTGCGCACCATATTTTTGCAACAAGGCAAATTGAACTTGCTTCGTGTGAATTTACATATACTTCAGGCTGTGGGTCGGAAAGAATTTTTTCGTTTTCTTTCACCACATCAAGAATTACATTTTTTGCAAGCTGAATATCATCAGTGTAGCTTATTGAAAACATAAGATCAACCCTTCTTGTATCTTCAGCGGAATAGTTAATAATGTGATTTGTTGTTATATGAGAGTTGGGTATAATTATTTTTTTGTTATCAACAGTTTTAATAACTGTATTCATAAAACGTATATCAGCGACAGATCCTGAAACACCGTTAACCTCGACGAAGTCGCCGGCTTTGAACGGATGATTGATAAGAATCTGAATACCGCTTGCAAACTGTGCTACACTGTCCTGTAAACCGATACCTGCGGCAAGACCTGCACCGCCGAGAGCAACAAAAATAGAGTTGACATCATAGAACATTGAAACAGCAAAAAGAATAAATATAAATTTGATTCCTGCTGAAACAAATCTCTTTATGAAGTTGTATACAGAAGGATCAACGTGGTTTGAACTGAGAGTTTTTACGATAATTTTTGATGCAAGTTTTGCAAGTACAAACCCTAAAACAATGAGAACAACTGCAATTATAACTGAAGGCAGATAAGAGATTAATTTGTTGATAACATCCCATTCCTCCCATAAAGAACTGAGATTGCTTACTGCTTCGGAAGCATCGACAAATTGACCGTTTTCATCGAGCAGGGGATTGCTTACTGTTGTTGCATCGGCGTTTTCTGCCACCGTTGTTGCAGTTAAAAGAATTGCAGATAATAAATTTTTCATACAAAAGCCTCCTTTTAAATAAATAATAACATAAATTATTTCGTTTTTCAATTTTTTGACGTTTTTTTCTTGACAATACTATAAATCAACAATATAATTTGAAATTGAAAATCATTTTCAAATTTAGAGGTATATTATGAAAGGTACATATAATACAAAACAAAAAACTATTATTGAGTCTTTTCTTAAAGAAAACATCAGCAGACAGTTTACCTGCGACCAGATTTCCGATGCTTTGAAATCGGAGGGAACTCCGGTAGGGAAGACAACCGTTTACAGATACGTTGAAAAATTAACACTTGAAGGTAAAATCAGAAAAATCACGGGCGGAACAAGTAAAAGTGCGCAGTATCAGTATATCGATGAGGAAATGAACTGCCATAATCATATGCATCTTAAATGCCTTAAATGCGGTAGGTTCATCCATCTCGGTTGCGATTTTTTGAGCGGTGTAAATGAACACATCTATGAATATCACCGTTTTATGGTTGATAATTCAAAAACAGTTTTATACGGTTTGTGCGATAAGTGTGCAGACTGAATTCGGGAGTAAAATCATGTCATTAATTAGTTGTAAAAATGTTTATTTGAGTTATGAAAATAACAGTGTAATTGAAGATTTGAATTTCTGTGTCAACGAGGGAGATTATCTTTGCATCGTCGGTGAAAACGGAAGCGGTAAGAGTACCCTTATAAAATCAATACTCGGACTTAAGGATACTGCGGCAGGTCATCTTCATATGGGCGACGGCCTTACCTCAAAAGAAATCGGCTATCTTCCGCAGCAAACAACTGCTCAAAAAGATTTCCCGGCAAGTGTTTATGAGGTTGTCCTTTCAGGTTGTATTTCGCGCAAGAGAAGACGATTCTTCTTCACTACAAAAGAAAAAGCGTTAGCCTTAGATAATATGAAAAAGCTCGATATACTTGACATTAAAAATAAGTGTTATCGCGAACTTTCAGGCGGTCAGCAACAGAGAGTTTTATTGGCAAGAGCTCTTTGCGCGGGGAAAAAGATGCTCCTTCTTGATGAGCCGGTAACAGGTCTTGATCCTATCGTTACAATGGAACTTTATAATCTTATCAGAAAGATAAATAAGGAACTTGGTATTACTGTTATCATGGTTTCTCACGATTTGCACGCCGCTGTAGCTAATGCAGACCATATACTTCATCTTCATAAGATTGACAGTTTTTTCGGCAGGACCGAAGAATATCTTGTTTCGGATATTTATAAAAGATTCGGAGGTGAAGATACAGATGAATGATGCTTTGAATCTTATTTTTACACAGGAGTTTCTTACAAGAGCATTGATAGTAGGCATACTTATCTCTCTTTGTTCCGCACTTTTAGGTGTAAGTCTTGTGCTTAAAAGATTTTCGATGATAGGTGACGGTCTTTCTCATGTCGGTTTTGGTGCTATGGCTATCGCTTGTGCGGCAAATATTGCTCCTTTGTATTTTGCATTACCGATTGTTATTTTTTCAGCATTTCTGCTTCTTCGAATGAGCGAAACGGGTAAAATCAAAGGCGATGCCGCTATAGCTCTTATTTCAACCGGTGCTCTTGCTGTCGGTGTTATGGCTACTTCCGTTACTACAGGAATAAATGTTGATATCTATAACTATATGTTCGGCAGTATACTGACCATGACAAAAAGCGATGTGCTTATCAGTTTGGTTTTGTCATTTATTGTAATTGTTCTTTTTGTTATATTTTATAATGAGATTTTTGCCGTTACCTTTGATGAAAGCTTCGCCAAGGCCACAGGTACAAAAACATCGCTTTATAATATGCTTATTGCGGCTCTGACGGCTGTTACAATCGTTATCGGTATGCGTATGATGGGAGCTTTACTTATTTCTTCTCTTATAATTTTTCCGACAGTCACTTCAATGAGAGTTTGCAAAAGCTTCCGTAAGGTTATAGTTTCAAGTATAATCATATCTGTTTTCTGCTTTATATCCGGTCTTTTGCTTTCCGTAAAATATGAAACTCCGACCGGTGCATCTGTCGTGTGCTTCAATATTTTCATGTTTGCGGCATTTTTTGTTTTTAATTCCATTAACAGTAGAACATTTCACGGCAAACAAGTATTTAAGAAAATCCTTCTGCTTGTTTCAAGTCTTATTTTCGTCATTTTTTATTTTGCGGTAATGTTATCAGGAACAGGCGGTTACGAGCTTAAAAAAGATAAAACTACGGTAGTTGCCACCTCTTTTGCACAGTATGATTTTGCGCGAAATATCATCGGTGACAGGGGAGAGGTATTAATGCTTCTTGCTCCCGGTGAAGAAAGTCACACTTATGAGCCGACACCTGCTGATATATTAAAAATCAAGGAATGTGATGTTTTTGTATACGGCGGTGGTGAATCGGAAAAATGGGTTGACAGTATACTTGAATCTTTTGAAAGCGAAATCAGAACGGTTAAGATGATGGAAATCGTAGAGATTTATGAGGAAGCTCACGAAGAAGTACATGAACACGGGCACTCTCACGAAGATACTGAATATGACGAACATGTATGGACTTCTCCTCTTAACGCCATAAAGATCACACAGGCTATATGCAATGCACTTGTAGAGACGGATGGGGATAATGCGGATTTTTACAAGGATAATACAGAAAAATATATCCTCGAGCTTGAAACACTGGATAAAAAATTCGAAACCGCTCTCGTTAATGGTAAAAATGACTTTATAGTAATAGGGGACAGATTCCCATTGAGGTATCTTACAGAAAGATATGAGATTGAATATTATTCTGCTTTCCCTGGCTGCTCTGCCCAGGTGGAGGCAAATCCTGTTACAATCGCAAATCTTATTGATAAAGTAAAGTCAAACAATATACCCGTTGTTTTCAAAGTTGACCTCGGAACAGGAAAGGTAGCGGAATCGATTTCGGAAAGCACAGGAGCTGAAGTAAGTACTTTGTTTTCTTGCCATGTGATTTCTGTAGAGGATTTTAAAAAGGGTGAAAGTTATATCAGCCTTATGGAAAGAAACCTTGAAAATATCGCCTTTGCTCTGGGTTGAAGTTATTGTTCAAAAAATTAAAATATTATATGTTGATTTCATAGAGATATTGATGTATAATCAACTGAATTATTATTTAGAAGATCAAAGGAATTGATTAAATGGCAGTAAATTTACTTTATAAAAATATACCTACAGTTGCATTGAGGGGCATAGTTGTATTTCCCGGTATGCGTCTTCATTTTGATGTGGGAAGAAAAAAATCCATAGCTGCAATCAAAGAAGCTATGAACGGCGACCAAAAGGTCTTTCTTGTGACACAGAAGGACATTTCAATAAACGACCCTATGCAGGATGATTTATACAACATTGGTGTTATTGCATCCGTCAAACAGGTCATAAAAGCACCTGAAGCAGACTTTATGCGTGTGGTTGTTGAAGGTGTCAGCAGAGCAAGTATTGACAGTTTTAACGACTTTTCACCCTATATTTCTGCAAGTGTAAGGGAAAAGAAAAGCAAATCCGTAAAGAACTATGATCCTGCTGAAATTGAAGCTCTTATACGTAAGGTTAAGGATGCTTTTGATGAGTATCTGCAGACCATGGCAAGAGATGTTGAAGATGTTGCGGCAAGGGTGTTCTTTTCGGAAAATCCTTCGGAAATTGCTGATATAATCGCCGGAAACACCATTCATAATTTTAAAGAAAGACAGGAACTGTTAGAAGAATTAAATCCTGTGGCAAGACTGCACAAGCTTTATGCGATGCTTCTAACCGAAGTAAATGTTCTTAAGATTGAAAATGATATTGAAGATAAAGTTGAATCACAGATGGAAAAGAATCAGCGTGAATATTATCTTCGTGAAAAAATTAAAACTATTTCTGAAGAGCTTGGCGAACATGAGGATTCCTTGAGCGAAATACAGAAATACAGAGAAAAAATCCGCAATCTTAATTGTGACGATGAAATCAAACAAAAGCTTTCTTCTGAATGTGATAAGCTTTCCAAACTTCAGAGCGGAGGTGCTGACGCATCCATTGTTAGAAGTTATCTTGATGTCGCGCTTAATCTTCCCTTCGGCTCATACACTACTGACTGTCTCGATCTTGACAGAGCAAGACAAATCCTTGACGAAGATCATTTCGGTCTTAAGAAAATAAAGGAGCGTTTCATCGAAATGCTTGCAGTAAAGATGCGCTCGGAAAATCTCAAGGGCAGTATAATTTGTCTTGTGGGACCTCCGGGTGTGGGTAAAACTTCAATCGTTCGTTCCGTTGCAAAGGCTATGGACAGAAAATATGTAAGACTTTCTCTTGGCGGTGTTAGCGATGAAGCGGAAATACGCGGCCACAGAAAGACATATGTGGGTGCTATGCCCGGCAGAATTGTAAACGCTCTTACACAGGCAAAAACCTTCAATCCCATCATTCTTCTTGATGAAATTGATAAGCTCGGTAAAGATTATAAAGGCGATCCCGCTTCTGCGATGCTTGAAGTTCTTGACCCTGAACAGAACTTCAGCTTCAGGGATAATTATATGGAGTTTCCCATCGATTTAAGCAAAGCCCTCTTTATTACAACAGCAAACGATGTTTCCACTATCCCTCAACCTCTTTTTGACAGAATGGAAATCATTGAGCTTACTAGTTATACTCCCGAAGAAAAGTTTTTTATTGCTAAAAACCATCTTCTGAAAAAGCAGACAGCTATGCACGGAATGAACGGTAAGGATATACGTTTTGCCGACAGTGCAATAAGAATGATTATTGACTCATATACCCGTGAGGCAGGTGTAAGACGTCTTGAACAGACTATTGCCAAAATTTGCCGTAAAGCTGTAGTTAAATTAAGCGACGAAGATATAAAAAGAGTTTCCGTTAATTGCGACCTTGTAAAAGAATTTCTCGGTCCCGAAAAGTATCAGAAAGAAAAGCTTCCTTCAAAAGACAGCGTAGGTGTAGTAAACGGTCTTGCTTGGACAAGTGTGGGCGGTGAACTGCTTCAGGTTGAAGCAGTTATAATGGAAGGTAACGGTCAGTTGGAGCTTACCGGCTCATTGGGTGATGTTATGAAGGAGTCTGCAAAGGCCGCTTTCAGCTATATAAAAAGTACAGCGGATAAATACGGAATAGATGTGTCAGCCCTTAATAAGAAGAATGTACACATTCACGTTCCGCAGGGTGCCGTTCCAAAAGACGGACCTTCTGCAGGTGTCACAATTGCAACCGCTCTTTTATCCGTTCTTACAGGAAAAAGTGTTGACAGAAAAGCTGCTATGACAGGCGAAATAACACTTACGGGCAGAGTTCTGCCCATTGGCGGTCTTAAGGAAAAATCGATGGCAGCATATATGGCGGGTGTTAAGAAGGTTATCATTCCCGAAGATAATCTCAGTGATCTTTGGGAAATTGATGATGTGATAAAGGAAAATTTGGAATTTGTTGGTGTAAGCAGACTTGATGATGTGTTTTTATCTGCAATCAGAGGCGTTACATTCACCGATGCGAAAAGCAGTGTAAAGTTTGCGCCCCACGATGTAATTATTAAAGGCAGGAGAGGTGAGACAGATGAGATTCGATAACGCAATTTTTGAAACCTCCTTTGGTGTTGCCTCCCAGCTTAAGGAATCGGATTTGCCTGAAATTGCTTTTTCAGGCAAATCAAATGTGGGAAAAAGCTCTCTTCTTAATAAGATTTTAGGCAGAAAGAATATTGCAAGGGTAAGTTCTATGCCCGGCAAAACCGTAACCATCAATTTTTTTAAGCTTGATAATTGCAGATTTGTTGATTTACCCGGCTATGGCTATGCCAAAGTGTCTCACAGTGAAAAGCTCCGTTGGGCAGAACTTATGGAAGCGTATTTTTCTTCGGGAAGAGATATTCGTCTTGTTGTTCAGCTTATTGATATGCGTCACAAGCCATCCAAGCAGGATCTTGATATGATTGAATACATGAATGCTAACGCCATACCGTTTATTGTTGCTCTTACAAAGTGTGATAAGCTCAACAAAACCGAGCGTGTAAATCAGCTTGAATTAATTTGCGGAATTCTTGCAAAGTATGGAAATATAGGCGTTGTGCCTTTTTCGGCTCTTAAAGGCGACGGCACAGAGGAATTAAGAAAACTTATTGAAAATGCACTAATTTAAAGAGGTGTATAGCTTTGAAAAATATTTTTGTTAACAATTTAAAAAACAGTCCGATTATTGCCGGAGTTAAAGATGTTGCAGATCTTGAAAAGGCATTGGAGTCCGATTGTCAAGTAATTTTCCTTCTTTGCGGTAACATTTTTAATCTAAAAGACTGCGTACAGAAGGCAAAAAAAAATAATAAAATTATTTTTATCCATGTTGATCTTGTTGAAGGCTTTTCACGTGACAGCGTAGCTCTTATGTATATCAGCAAAGAGATTATGCCCGACGGCATTATTTCCACAAAAAACAATCTGTTGAAAGTTGCTAAATCACTTGGTATGCTCACTGTGCAAAGAATCTTTATTATTGACTCACTTTCAATCGACACAGCCATAAAGGCTTCGCAGATGATTAATCCTGATGCTATTGAGATTATGCCGGGGATAATGCCAAGGATAACAGAACAGATCAGTTCTTCTCTTGAAGTTCCGGTTATAGTTGGAGGTCTTGTAAGCTGTGAAGAAGAAGTAAAAAAGGCTTTGAAAAGCGGCGCGCTTGGTGTATCTACTTCATCAAAAAAACTCTGGAGATGATAATATGAATAATATCAGAAAATATGAAAGCAAAGACAGAGACAATCTTAAGAGAATCTGCATTGAAACGTCAGGTCTTCCTACAGAGACTGAAAAAGACAAAGAGTTTCTCTTTCTGATGTATAACGATTATTATGCTGAAATTGAACCCGAAAATGTTTTTGTGGCAGTTAATGATAACGACGAGGCTGTTGGATATATTCTCTGCTCCGAGGATTTCAGCAGGTATTTATCCGTTTTCAATAGGTCATATTTACCACGAATCAAGTCATTGGGTTTTAAATATTTTTTTATGGCTGTCAGTGAAATTAGTGTTCATAAGCTTTTCTCTAAAAAGTACAAGGCACACCTTCATATAGACATTTTGAGTGAATGTCAGGGCAAAGGAACAGGAACTGCCCTTATGAACGAATTGAAATCTCACCTTAAAAATAAAGGCATAAATTCATTGATGCTTTCCTGCGGTATGGGAAATGAATTGGCTATTAAATTTTATAAAAAGAACAACTTCAGACTTCATAAAAATATTATGGGAAGTTGTATTATGGTTTGTGAATTTTAATGTATAAGCATCTTTTTTCAGGTAAACATAGTATTAAAAGGAGTTGAGAAAAGATGCTTGACAAAATCGCGTTGATACTTACAATAATCGGCGGAGTTAACTGGGGGCTTATCGGTATTTTTCAGTTCGACCTTGTTGCCTGGATTTTCGGCAGTCAGAGTTCAATAATTGCAAGAATTATTTACACCGTAATTGCCCTCGCCGCTATCTGGTGCGTTTCGCTTTTATTTCACGATTGTGGCAGAACAGTACGCGAAACCGAATAAGTCCGCATATTGTAAAGAAGTAAACAGGCATTATGAAGCTCACACGCTTCATAATGTCTGTTTTTTTTATATGCATTTGTATTGATTTTTAAATATAATTAGGATATAATTATTAAGATTATAGATTAATATGGAGGTAGCATTCCCATGGATTTAAAAAAGCTGTGCTTTGACCTTGCGGCAAAAGTAGGTACTTCCGGTGATGAAAGAGAAGCGGCACTTTTTGCAAAAGCTGAACTAGAAAAATATATGGATGTAAAAATTGACACCCTTGGTAATGTTGTCGGCACTTTCGGCAACGGAAAAACCCATATACTTTTGGATGCTCATATTGACCAGATAGGTCTTATTGTCAGAGGTATTGACGATAAAGGCTTCCTTCTTATTGACAGAGTAGGTGGGCCTGATGAACGTATTCTTGTCGGAAGTGAGGTTTATGTTCACGGCAAAGAAACTCTCTTCGGTGTCATCTGTTCCACACCTCCGCATCTTCTTTCTGCCGAGGACAAAAAAGCAGGCGTCGATATCAAAAAAATGGCAGTTGATGTCGGTCTTTCAAAAGAAGATGCAGAAAAACTCATTGAAATAGGTGACAGGATTACTTTAAGAAACAATCAGTGTGAGCTTTTGGGCGGAAATATTGTTTCTGGTGCATTCGATGACCGCTGTTCCGTTGCCGTTATACTCAGAGCTTTGGAAATGATACAAGGAAAAATAAATAATCTGACTGTTACAGCTCTTTTCAGTGTACAGGAAGAAACAGGCGGTAACGGTGCAAAAACAGGCTCTTTTTCAACAATGCCCGACTATGCAATTGCTGTTGATGTTGGCTTCGGTGATGACCCATATACGGATAAATCAACAACCATAACCCTTGGTGGTGGTCCCTCAATTGGTATAAGTCCGACTCTTGACAGAGAGCTTACAAACGAGATTAAAAATATTTGTAAAGATAAAAACATACCCTATCAGCACGATGTTATGAGCGGGAGAACAGGTACCAATGCCGACTCTATCAATAATACAGGAAGAGGCGTTAAAACTGCATTACTCTCCGTACCTTTACGCTATATGCACACAAGTATTGAAGTGATAAATTTTGATGATATAGAAAATACTGCAAAGGTTATTGCGGAATATCTTCTCAAAAAGGAGGCAGAGTGCTGTGGTTAATTTGTTGAATGAACTTTGTCTTATTGATGGAATTTCCGGCAGAGAAGGTAAAGTAAGAAATTTTATTGTTTCTGAAATCAGCGGTAAATGTGAATATGAAGTCGACCCCATGGGCAACATTCTTGCTTTCAAAAAAGGTAAAAAACGAGCAGAGAAAAAGGTTATGCTTTCTGCTCACATGGATGAAGTTGGTTTCATCGTGACTTATATATGCGATAACGGATTTTTAAAATTTACAAATGTCGGCGGTGTTGATAGTAAGGTTACTTTAGGTAAAACCGTAACTGTTGGTGAAAAAGGTGTTAAGGGCGTTATCGGCAGTAAAGCCATTCACCTTTGTCACGGCGACGATGAAACAACCGCTCCTTCTCTCGATAAGCTCTATATTGACATTGGCGCAAAAAATAAAGAAGAAGCCGAAAAGCACATTGAAATCGGTGATAGCGTACATTTCTGTTCCGACTTCGTACATTTTGGTAAAAACAAGATCAAGGCAAAGGCAATCGACGACAGATTCGGCTGTGCGATTATGCTTAAAATGATTGATTCCGATTTGGAATATGACACTTATTTTGCGTTTCTTGTACAGGAAGAGGTGGGGTGCCGAGGAGCTTCGGCTGCTGCTTTCACTGTAAAGCCTGATTATGCGATCGTTCTTGAAGCTACAACCGCCGCTGATGTGGCTTTTGTGGGTGATGAGGATTCTGTTTGCAGACAGGGTAAAGGTGCTGTTGTCTCTTTTATGGACAGATCCACTCTTTATAACAGAGATATGTTTAAAGGCGCTTTCAAACTTGCTGAAGAAAACAATATCAGTGTTCAGACAAAAACAACTGTTGCAGGCGGAAATGATGCAGGAGCAATTCATAAGAGTAACGGTGGCATTTACACTATAGCTATTTCGCTTCCTTGCCGTTATATTCATTCTGCTACTTCTGTTGCAGATGTTGAGGATATGAAATCCTGCTACGACCTTGCAACTTTACTTGCAGAAAACTATGCTCAAGATAAAATCAGCTAAAAATAAAGATATTCCTGCACTTTCGTCTTTTTGCAAAAACAGTGTTCTCGGAACAAAAATAATGTGTCAGATTAATGCTTACGGTCTCGAACGAGATTTTTTGTCGGTATGGTGCTGTACAAATGAAGATGAGACAATACTTGCAGTTATATGCAAATTTGAAGACAGTATGACCCTTGTCAGCCGTGCTGAAGATAATTCGGATGATATAAGAATTTTTCTTGATATGATTGGTTTTGGTTCACTTTGCTGTTCTTACGAAACAGCAGTAAAGTTGAATTATACCGATTTTACGACGAAAAAGGCGTATATCTATAAAGGCAAATACGACGGCGAAGTTTTTGGTGAACTTACTGAAGATTGTTATAAGGATTGTTACTCTTTTATCTGTAAAAACATTCCTGATTCATTCGCGGATACAAAGGAAGCTTATCTGTCTTTTCTTTCTGATTTTACATACAGAAAGAGGAGGGGACTTGCAAGAATTAAAGGCTTTGCCGAAAAAGGTGTCACTTATTCATGTGCACTCACAAGTGCGGAGACAAATTCTTCCGCCATTATCAGCGGAGTTGCCTGTGATGCTTCATACAGAAAGAGCGGTCTCGGCAAAAAGACTGTTCTGTCCGTTGCCGAGGAATTAAAAAGCGAAAACAGGAATGTTTACGTTATTGCTCTCAATGAAAGCGCAGAAGGATTTTATGAGCATATCGGCTTCGAGTTTACAGAAAATATATCATTCATCGAAAGGAAGTAAAAATGTTTACTTTTAGTAATAAAGTTCAAGAGCTTTCAAAAAAAGCTCTTGAAAAAGCAAAAACTGAAATTGAAAATATTGACAGTATTACAGAGTTTAATCAACAAAAGATGCTTAAAGCGTTTATTGATAACGGCGTAAGCGAAAATATCTTTGCTGAAAGCACAGGCTACGGCTATGGTGACCGAGGCAGAGAAATTATCGACAAAGTATTTGCACAGGCTGTCGGCGCTGAAGATGCTCTTGTAAGGCATAATTTTACATGCGGTACTCATACCTTAACGGTTGCTCTGTTCGGCATCCTGCGTCCCGGAGACACCATGCTTTGTGTTTCAGGCAGACCCTATGATACAATTCAGCCTGTAATCGGTATTTCAAAAAGCGGCGGAAATATGGGATCGCTTGCCGATTACGGTGTAAAATATGAAGAAATAGACCTTAAAGATGACCGACTTGACTATGATGCAATCGAAGAGCGTGTCAGTATGGGTAATGTTAAAATGGTTTATATTCAGCGTTCAAGAGGTTATAAGCTCCGTCCTTCGCTTTCTGTTGCTGAAATTAAAAAGGTAATTGATATAACTAAGAAGCACACGGATGCCGTGGTGATGGTCGATAACTGCTACGGCGAATGGACAGAAAAAATCGAACCCACGGATGTTGGTGCTGATATTATTGCCGGCTCACTTATAAAAAATCCCGGAGGCGGTATAGCCAAAACAGGCGGTTACATCGCAGGTAAAAAAGAATGTATTGACCTTTGTGCATACAGACTTACAACCCCCGGCCTCGGCAAAGAGGTAGGTGCAACCTTGGGTCAGAGCAGAGATTTGTTTATGGGTATATTTAACGGTCCTCATGTTGTAGGTGAAGCGCTTAAGACAGCGGCTTTTACATCGGCTCTTTTCACGCTTATGGGCTTTGACCCCACACCTGCTGTCGGTGAAACAAGACACGACATTATTCAGGCGGTAAGGCTTCGTGAAGAAAAAAATCTTATTGCATTTTGTCAGGGATTGCAGAAGGGCGCACCCGTTGACTCTTTCGTAACTCCCGAACCCTGGGAAATGCCCGGTTATGACAGCAAGGTTATAATGTCCGCCGGTGCTTTCACTTTAGGCTCTTCCATTGAGCTTTCTGCCGATGCACCTCTGCGTGAGCCTTATGCTGTTTGGCTTCAGGGCGGTCTTAACTTCCACAGCGCAAAGGTTGCTGTTATGTTTGCCGCACAGGAAGTTCTTAAAATTAACGGTGCAGAGGACTGATAATATGGGGAAAAATTTCAAAGGCTTCGATCCTGACGGGTTTATGCTTTTAGAACTTAATAAATTCAATGACAGTAAAGAATTTTACGAATCGGTAAAAGAAGACATTAAAAGTAAGATTATTACTCCTATGCGACAGCTTGCTCTTGATTTAAGCGATGAATTAATCGCATTTGATGATAAAATGGTGCTTATACCCACCAAAATGGTGTCAAGAATAAGAAGGGACACCCGTTATTCAAAAAATAAGGAAATGTACCGCTCAAATGTATGGTGCATGTTTATGCGTAATAAACATGAGTGGCGGTTTCTGCCTTGCATGTGGATAGAGGTATTTCCTGGTAGCTATACCTACGGTGTGGGTCTTTTTCACGCTCAACCGTCTGATCTTGAGGTTTTTCGAAGAGTACTTTCCGAAAATCAGGAGGGATTCAAGTATGCTTTGAGGCAAATGGACGTTGTCGGTGCATTACCGTTTATAGATTCCTTCAAAAAGGATAAACCGGGCGCTGAAAACATAGAAGAAAAGCTTCGTCCTTTTTATAATTCACGGTATTTCCTTTTTTCATATACAGGCACGGAAATGTCAAAATTATTTGACGGCTCAATAGAAGAAGAACTGATCTATGCGATAAGAGCTTTTACACCGATGTATAAATATTTATTGAAGGTAACTGAAGAAATCTACGAAAAAGGAGAATAAGTATGAATTCTTATCTTCATCTTAAGAGCGGCTCTGATATAAGAGGTACCGCTGTTGAAACAGAAAAAGGAAAGGTCGAACTTACTGATGAGGCTGTTTTCGATATTACGGTTGCATTTTGCAGATGGTTGGATGAAAAAGGCTACAAAGGTATCAGAATTGCCGTAGGTCACGATTCAAGAATATCTGCTGAAAGAATTAAAGGACAGGTTATTAAAGGTCTTGCGCAGTTCGGTAAGGAGATTTATGACTGTTCTTATGCTTCAACTCCTGCCATGTTTATGACAACGGTTGACGCCGATTGTGCCGCCGCGGTGCAGATAACGGCAAGCCATCATCCTTTCGATAAAAACGGGCTGAAATTCTTTACCGTTGATGGCGGATTGAATCCTGAAGATATTGAGAGAATACTTATCTTGGCTCAGGAAGTCTATGAACCCGAAGAAGTAACACCTAATGTCATTTCAGCGGACTTTATGGCTGTTTATGCTGAAAGGCTTCGAAATATGATTAAAGCGGGTGTTGATGCAGAGGATTATGATAAACCGCTTAAAGGCTTCAAAATAGTTGTTGATGCAGGAAACGGTGTAGGCGGTTTTTATGCAACGGATGTTCTTGCGCCTTTAGGTGCGGATATTACGGGCAGTCAGTTTCTCGATAAAGACGGAATGTTCCCGAATCATACACCTAATCCCGAAAACAAAGAAGCTATGAAGGCTATCTGCGAAGCGACCATCAATAACAAGGCTGACCTTGGCATTATCTTTGATACCGATGTTGACAGAGCAGGCTGTGTTGATGAAAACGGCAGAGAAATTAATCGTAACCGTCTTGTTGCTCTTGCCTCTCTCATCGCTCTCGAAAACTGCAAAGGTGGCACAATAGTCACCGACAGTGTAACTTCGACAGGTCTTACTGATTTTATCAATGGCGCTCTCGGCGGTGTTCATTTAAGATTTAAAAGAGGTTACCGAAACGTTATAAATAAGCAGCTTGAGCTTGAAAAGAAAGGCGTTTCCTGTCCTCTTGCTATGGAAACATCAGGTCATGCCGCCTTTAAAGAAAATTATTATCTTGATGACGGCGCTTATCTTATCACGAAAATCATCATTAAAATGGCACAGCTTGGCAAAAAAGGTGAAAAGCTTGATTCACTCATAGCTACCCTTAAAGACCCTGCTGAAGCTTTGGAAATACGCTTTAAAATTAAAGAAAAGGATTTCAGGGCATACGGACTTAATGTTCTTGAAGCACTTGAGAAATATGCCGAAGCTAAAGAAGGTTGGCGCGTTGCTGATGATAACTATGAAGGTGTCAGGGTTTATTTCGACAGCGAAGAAACCAAGGGCTGGCTTCTTCTTCGTCTTAGCGTACACGACCCGATTATGCCCTTGAATATCGAAAGTGACGTCACAGGCGGAAATAAGAAAATTGTTGACGTGTTTTATTCGTTTATAAAAAATTATGATGGACTTGACCTGACGGTCATTGAAAATATTTTATAATTAAAGAGGTACAATATGAAAACTGAAAATGAACAGTTAATTCGTAAAACTTCAGTTGGCGGACAGGCTCTCATTGAAGGTATTATGATGATGCATCCGAAAGGAAAAGCTGCTGTTTCTGTCCGTACTCCTGACGGAATCATAGACACTGAAATGCTTGATGTTAAGCATTTAAAAGATAAAATCAAAATTTTTGGTTGGCCGCTTATACGTGGTATTGTGAATTACATCGAATCCATGACGTTCGGTTATAAGTGTCTTATGATTTCTGCGGAAAAGTCGGGTCTTGAAGATATAGAAGAGGAAGAAAATCCTTCAAAGCTGGACAAATGGCTCAATGACCATCTTAACAAAAAGGTTATGGGTGTTATTACAGCTATCGCATCCGTTTTGGGTGTGGGTCTTGCCTTTCTTCTTTTCTTCTATCTGCCAACAATAGTGGTTGATTTTATCAATAAGCTTTCAGGTGAAACTCTTACTAATTTCAGAGCACTTTTTGAAGGTGTTATCAGAATGGCTATTTTTGTTGCATATATCGCTTTGGTGTCTCTTATGAAGGATATAAAGCGCACCTTTATGTATCACGGTGCCGAGCATAAGACTATATTCTGCTACGAAAAAGGTCTTGATCTTACTGTGGAAAACGTAAGAGAAATGTCAAGATTTCATCCGAGATGCGGTACAAGCTTCATTTTTGTAATTATCATTATCAGCGTTATTATTTCATCTGCCATCTCTGTTGCTTTCCCGTATTTGCGTAATCACACTCTTATTTGGATGGCGATAAAGCTTCTTATCCTTCCTCTGATTACGGGTATAAGCTATGAATTCATCAGATATGCCGGCAAACACGACAATATTCTCGTTAAAATTTTAGCCGCACCGGGTCTTTGGATGCAGAGACTTACAACCAAAGAGCCTGATGATTCGATGATTGAGGTTGCTTTGACATCTTTTAAGGCAGTTATTACGGATGACCAAGAGGACGATGAAGTATGACATTAGATGAGCTTTATAAAAGTTCTGTTAAAAAGTTGGACGGAATTGAAAATGGCTCAACGGATGTAAGGATTATCATTAAAAAGTTCATGTCTTTCAATGAAACTGACTTTCTTATGAATAAGAATACAGAACTTACCGACACACAGATTGAAACCGTTACCTCAATGGTTGAAAAAAGACTGTCGGGCATTCCTGTTCAATACATAATAGGGGAGTGGGACTTTTACGGCTCTACCTTTAAAGTGAACGAAAATGTCCTTATACCTAGACCTGAAACTGAAATTCTGTGTGAATATGTAATTGATTATCTTAAAGATAAAAAAACTCCTGTTGTGGCTGATTTGTGCGCAGGTAGCGGATGTATTGGTATAACCATGAAAAAACACATAGAGGACGCAAGAGTTATTCTCGTTGAGAAGTCACCTTCAGCCGCAGAAGTCTGCCGCAATAACATCAGCAGTATCCTCGGAAAGAATTCCGCTTTGCTGATTAACGGAGATATATTTATCCCTGAAAATTTAAGAACATTACCTTTGTTTGATGTTATAATTTCAAATCCTCCGTATATAAAATCTTCGGAAATTCCCTTTCTTCAGTCAGAGGTGCTTACAGAGCCGAAAATGGCTCTCGACGGCGGTGAAGACGGACTTGATTTTTACCGTTTACTTGCTGAAAAATGGACGGACTATCTTACCGAAGACGGAATTTTCGCCTTTGAGTGCGGTGAAGAACAGGCTGAAGAGATTAAAATAATTCTTGAAAAGAAAAACTTTGATGTTCATTTTGTCAAAGATTATAATAACATTGACAGATTTGTTATAGGAAAGAGGCGTTAAATATGATTTTTGATTTGATACGCGACGGCTTATCCTTTGATTTGATCATAAATCTTATGGTACGAGTTTTCGTTATTTTTTGCGTGTTGCCCATTCACGAATTTGCCCACGCTTTCGTAGCTCATAAGCTTGGTGATGATACGGCAAGACTTTCGGGTAGAATGACAACCAATCCGCTTGCACATATTGATCCTATCGGTGCTCTTATGATAATTCTCGCAGGCTTCGGTTATGCCAGAGCTGTTCCGGTGAATATCCGTAACTTCAAAAAAAGAAAGCCCTATATGGCGCTTACAGCTTTAGCGGGGCCTCTATCAAATGTAATTATGGCTTTATTCTTTGTTTTCATAGGTTTACTGATTCAGGTTAAAGTCGGTGTAGCTGAAGGCGGATTTGCTTATTATATTGTTGTATTTATGCTCACAGCGGCACAAATTAACATTTCTCTTGCTGTGTTTAATCTTCTTCCGATTCCGCCTCTTGACGGCTCAAGAATATTCAGTCTTATTATACCAGATAAGTATTATTACACTATAATGCAATATGAAAGATACATTATTTACGGTGTACTTGCCCTTGTATTTTTCGGTGTTCTTGACGGTCCCATCAGTTTTCTTTCAGGACTTCTTTTTAGTTTGATTTTTAATATTGCATCTTTGCCTTTCGGCATTTGATTTCAAGGTGAAAAATGGAAAAAATTCAATATAAAATTGATGTATTTGAAGGACCGATGGATCTTCTTTTACATCTAATAAACAAGCACAAATTAAATATTAACGATATTCCTATCTTTGAACTTGTTGAGCAGTATTCGGATTATGTTCGGCAGATGAAAGAGGCGGATATGGAAATTGCCAGTGAGTTTCTTGAAATGGCGGCAAGACTTGTCTACATTAAATCCGTTTCGCTTCTTCCTGTATATGAGGAGGCAGAGGAACTGAAAAAGGAACTCTCCGGTGAACTCATCGAGTACAGAGACTGCAAAATCATGGCAGGAAAAATTGCTGAAACGGCTAATGGATTTGATTATTTTTACCGTGAACAGATGAAGATTGAATCGGATAAAAAATACGAACGCCTTCACGAAAGTGACGAGCTTTTCCGCTTTTATCTTTCAGCAGTCGGCAAAGGAAAAAGAAAATTGCCGCCGCCCATGGAAGCTTTTACCGCTATTGTATCAAAGAAAATTGTTTCTGTTGCCTCCCGCATAGGCGGTATTTATCATAAGTTCAGAAACAGAGGAAAGAGAAGATTCACGGACTTTTTTGCCGATGCATCATCACGCTCGGAAATGGTTGCAACCTTCCTTGCTATGCTTGAGCTTATAAAGGCTAACAAAATCAAAGTCGATGATGAAAACGGACAGCTTAATGTTACCGTATCGGAGGATACGGATATGAATGATACAAGCTTTGTCAGCGACTTTGAGGAAGAAAGTGAAATTTTGACAGAATCGGACGGTGAGAATAATGGATAAAAAACTTATTGCTACTCTTGAAGCTGTTTTATTTGCAATGGGTGAGCCAACTGAAATATCTAAAATTTCTCAAGCGCTCAATGTGGATGAAATTGTGCTTGAGGAAGCATTGGCTGTTTTAAAAGCAAGATACAATAAAGACGATTCGGGTATCTGTCTGCTTAAGCTTGACGACAAGTATCAGCTTTGCTCTAAAACGGAATTCGCCGACAGTATCAGAAAAATCATCGAAGTAAAAAAGAATACACCCTTGTCACAGGCGGCCTTCGAAGTTCTTGCTATCATCGCATATAATCAGCCCGTTACAAAAGCTTTTATTGAGCAGATAAGAGGTGTAGACTGTTCGGCGGTTATTTCAAATCTTTGTCAGAAATCCCTTATCGAAGAAAAAGGCAGACTTGATTTGCCGGGCAGACCGCTGATTTACGGAACAACGCCTGAATTTTTAAGATGTTTCTGCATTTCCTCTCTTGATGAACTTCCGCCTTTGCCGAAAAGCACGGAAGAAAATGAAGAAACCGTAAAAAATGACGAAAACGATGAACAGATTTCAAATTAACAGTTGACGAAATCTCTTTTTTGAGGTAACATATATTAGAAGAATTTTGAAAGGGTGAGACTGTGACAGGATTTCAGATATTTTTATTGATTCTGCTCGGAATAATATTTCTCGTTGTCTCGATTTTATCGGTGCCTGTCAAAGTTTCTCTCACTTACGACGATAAAATCCGGCTGTCCGTAAAATATCTTTTTATTAAACTTGATATTTTACCTGCCGGCCCAAAAAAAGAAAAGAAACCGAAAAAAACGAAGGAACCTAAACCTCCCAAAGAGCCTAAACCCGAGGAACCTCCCAAAGAGAAAAAGCCTAATCCCATAATTGAAATGATCAAGGCGAACGGTCACGACGGCATGATGACCGTAATTACTAATCTCGGAAAAGTATTAGGTTCGTACGGAGGTAAGGTTTTCAAAAGTATTGTTTTTGACAGATTAGATCTTAACATAACCGTCGGCACGGGTGATTCTGCGGCAACGGCTATCAAATACGGACAAACCTGTCAGAAAGTTTTTCCTGTTATGGGTTTTATATGTTCGAATAATCTTGTCAGAAAATACGATATAAATGTTGAACCCGATTTTCTTGCAAATCAAACAGAAGGTAATTTTCATTGCGATATGAATATCTGCATCAGGAAAATCGCTAACGCCTCAATCGGAATGCTTGTCAGATTAGTTTTCAAAGTACTTATTATATTTATAAGAGGTGCCAAGAAGAGTAATAAAGAAAATGAAGAAACCAATACTCAAACAATGAAAGGATGATATACAATGGCAGAAAAATCAGCAGGTGCAATTCTCTCTTCAACAATTGAAAAAATCCGTGATCTTGTTGACACGAGCACTATCATCGGTGAAGCAATTTATGCAGAAGGTGGCACAACAATTATTCCCGTTTCAAAGGTTACATACGGCTTTGCTTCAGGCGGTGCCGATTTCCCCTCAAAGGGCTCAAAAGAGCTTTTCGGCGGCGGTGGCGGTGCAGGTGTGACTATCACTCCTGTTGCTTTCCTTGTAATCAATGGTGGCGAAGTAACTCTTAAGCATATCACCGCTTACGATAATGCCGCTGAAAGAGTAGTAAACCTCGTTCCTGAAATGTTTGACAAGGTTACAGGTCTTATGAACAAAACAAAGAAGGATGTTCCCGCAGCATCTGAGGAAGTATAACACAACTTCCGTATTATATTAATTTTAATACAACCGCCTGCATATATTTTTTATTGGCAGGTGGTTGCTTTGTTAATTAAAAAGTTTATTTATATTCCGATTTTAACTGTTTTACTGACATTTTGGCTTGATTTTTCCTGTGATGCCCTTGATATAAGTGCTGCAAGTGCAATTGTAATCAATGCGGATACCAGGGAAATAATTTATCAAAAAAACGCTTTCGAAAAACGTTCAATGGCAAGTACAACAAAAATTATGACGAGCATTCTTGCTGTCGAATCCGGCAAAGCAAGCGACAGTGTAACTGTAACTGCTTCGGCTTTGACAGAAGGTACTTCAATAGGTCTTAAGGCAGGGTATATTCTTACTCTGGAAGCACTTATCTACGGAATGATGCTTGAATCGGGTAACGATGCGGCGAATCTATGCGCATTATATCTCGGTAATACCTTTGAAAACTTCGCTTTGATGATGAATAGTAAAGCAAAAGAAATCGGTATGACAAGCACAAATTTCGTCACACCGTCAGGACTTGACGATGAAAATCATTATACTACTGCCTATGATATGGCTTTGCTCGGCGCTTACAGTATAAAAAATCCCGTATTTCGTGACATTTGTTCAACCAAGGATAAAAGAATAGAATTTTTTGAACCTGAAATGTCCGTGACCTTTTCAAACCACAACAAGCTTCTTGACAGCTGTGAAGGTGTTTTTGGCATAAAAACGGGCTTCACAAAGAAAAGCGGAAGATGTCTTGTGTCTGTTTGTGAAAGAGACGGTGCCACGCTTGTTTGTGTAACTCTTAATGCAGGCGATGATTGGAATGACCACCGCAAGCTTTATGATTTGTCTTTTGCGGAGCTAAATAAATCAACGGTAATTTTTTCGGATTTTCAGGAAGTTCCGCTTTACGGTGCTGATGCAAGTGAAGCAGAAATTTATTGCGACGAATTTGTTTTACATTTTAAAGATGATGTTCAGTTAACTGAACAGGTAATTTTGCCGAAGATAATTTATGCGCCTGTTAAAAAGAATGAAGTACTCGGTAAGGTGAATTATTTTTCAGGGGAAACTCTGATACATACATCATATATTTATGCAAAAAATGATATTCCCTCAAGGGAAGAAACATACAAAGAAAAAGCTTCATTAATTGATTGGATTAAAAGCTTTTTTTCAAACGAAAGGAATAACGATTATGACAGACGGTAAAGTTAGGCTACAGAAATTTCTTGCTGAATGTGGCGTAGCATCACGAAGAAAAAGTGAAGAACTGATTGAACAGGGAGTAGTCCGCGTAAACGGTCAGGTTGCTTTTATCGGTGACAAAATAAACCCGAAAAGTGATACTGTTACAGTTAAAGGCAAAAAGATAGTAAAACAAAAAACTCACACATATATTATGCTTCACAAACCGAGAGGCTTCATCACCACGATGAGCGATGAACACGACAGAAAGTGTGTAGCCGAACTTATCAAGGATGTTCCCGGCAGAGTTTATCCGGTGGGCAGACTTGACAGAGAAAGTGAAGGTATGCTTCTTTGCACAAATGACGGTGAATTTGCCAATGCTATGACCCATCCGAGAAAGCATGTGCCAAAAACATACCGAGTCACTGTAAGGCCTACTATTACCCAGGAGCAGATAACAGAGCTTACGACAGGTATTGTTATTGACGACAGAATGACAGCTCCCGCTGAAATTCGTGTGGTTACAAGAGAAGAGGGCAGAGTTGTTCTTGAAATTATCCTTTACGAGGGCAGAAACAGACAGATAAGAAAAATGTGTGAGGCAGTCGGTCTTGAAGTGGCAAGACTTAAAAGAACGGCAGTTGGCTCGGTAAAATTGGGTATGCTCAAGCAAGGTGACTGGCGTGATCTTACCGAAGACGAGGTAAGAAAACTTATGATTGCCGCAGGCATGGAAAGAAAGAAGAAATAATTATGTTATTTTTCAAACCTGAAATTCTCACGGAATGTGTAACAAAATTTACAGCACTTGAAGATAATGTTAACAGCGGTTACTGTCTTTTGAAAACTGACGGAAACTTTGCAGAGGTATATGAACTGCAATTTGCTGCGGACAAGTCCTACCTGGTAGAAGGTCTTCTTCGCTCCGCTTTTAATTATGCGTCCCTTAAAAATATTTATATGGGCAGATGCACCTGTAAAAATATCTCGGCTTTTCTTGACAAAATGAGTTTTGAAAAGACTGGTGACGGTTATGTGAACGATATACCCACCATTCTTACAGGTTCGTGCTGTAAATGATGAAAATATATTGATTATATTTGACAAAACACTTAAAACAATATATAATTAAAAGGATATATACAGTTATTTTTCGTTAATAACGGAGGAAATACAGATGATAAAAAGTATGACCGGTTTCGGCAGAGCCCAGGAAACCATTGACGGTATGAGTATCACCGTTGAAATGAAAAGTGTTAATCACAGATATTTCGATTTTTCCTCAAGAGTTCCACGTATTTACGCTTTTCTCGATGAAAAACTCAAATCGTATATTCAGTCACGGGTTTCAAGAGGCAAGCTCGAATGTTACGTGCAGATTGAAGCTCTGGAAATTGAAGACTGTGTCGTTTCGGTGAATCATTCTCTTGCTGCAGGCTACATTGAAGCGCTTAAGGAACTCGCTGAAAGATATGAACTCACCCAGGATATAACCGTTACTTCCGTGGCTAAATATCACGACATCTTCTCCGTTCATAAAACAGAGGCAGACGAAGAAAGAATATGGAACGCCGTTAAAACAGTTACCGATAAGGCGCTCGCTTCCTTTATCTCTATGAGAGAAAAAGAGGGTGAGAAGCTTAAGGCTGATATTCTTTCGCGTTGTGATATTATTCTCGAAAATGTTAAGTTTATCGAAGAGCGTTCGCCGCAGACTGTCATCGAATATAATAACAAGCTCCTTGAAAGAATGAAAACCGTTCTTGAGGATGTGCAGGTTGATGAGCAGAGACTTCTCGCTGAAGCTGCTATTTTTGCTGATAAAATCGCGGTAGCTGAAGAGACAGTAAGACTCAGAAGCCATATTGATCAGATGCACGAGTTCATGGACAGTGAAATTGCTATCGGCAGAAAAACAGATTTTCTTATACAGGAATTCAACCGTGAAGCAAATACCATCGGATCTAAGGCTCAGGATGTTGAAATTGCCCGTAAGGTAATTGACATCAAGGCTGAAATCGAAAAAATCCGTGAACAGGTACAAAATATAGAATAATCGGTGAAATATTATGAAGTTAATTAATATTGGTTTCGGCAATATGATAAATGCACAACGCCTTGTTGCCATCGTCAGTCCTGACTCTGCTCCCATAAAGAGAATAATACAGGAATGCAAGGAGAGAGGTACCCTTATTGATGCCACGCAGGGCAGAAGAACAAGAGCGGTTATTATTATGGACAGTGACCATGTAATACTGACATATCTTCAGTGCGAAACTGTTGCCAACAGACTTGATTCTGATCAGGATGAAATCTGCGAGGAGGATGTTAATTATGAATAAGGGTTTACCTGTTGTTGTGTCTGCACCTTCAGGTTGCGGCAAAGATACGGTAATTGCGCGAGTTCTCGAAAAGATGAAGGGTGACGCTTTTCTTTCTGTTTCAATGACCACAAGACAGATGAGAGAAGGCGAAACTGACGGCGTCAATTATTATTTCATATCTTTTGAAGAGTTTAAAGAGAATATCAAAAACGGTGAAATGCTTGAATACACCTGCTACGGTGATAATTATTACGGAACACCTATCGGACCCGTAAAAGAACTTTTGAATAAAGGCAAAACTGTATTTCTGATTATCGAAGTGGAAGGCGGAGAAAATGTTAAAAAAATCTTCCCTGAAGCGTTAAAGATTTTCATTATTCCGCCTTCACTTGAAGTTCTTGAAAACAGGCTCAGAAGCCGCGGTACAGACAGCGACGAGGCAATTGAAGCAAGACTACGTATTGCGCAGACGGAGCTCAAAAGAGCTTATGAATACGACTACATCGTTGAGAATGATATTCTCGAGGATGCTGTCGATGATGTTATGTCAATAATAAGAGCTGAACAGCTCAAAATTGAAAATATGCAAAATAAATTAAGAGAGGTAATGAAAAATGCTTAATCCCGATTTAAGAAATTTACTTAAAGACAATACAAGTCGCTATTCAATTGTAACAGCAGTTGCAAAGAGAGCGAGAGAAATTTCTGAAACTCCCGAACTTAATGAAAAATGCGGAACAGAAAAGCCTGTTTCTTTTGCTCTTGACGAATTTCTCAGCGGTAAGCTTGAAATCTGCGAACCCGAAGAAATAAGAAATATATAAAAGGAAGTGAAATGATATGAAACAGTTTCTTGCCTGTGTTGCCGTGGAAAATGTTGCATATCATTTTGACATTCTTTACGGTTATACCGTGCCTGAAGAATTGAAAGAAAGCATCAAGGAAGGAACGAGAGTGCTTGTTCCTTTCGGTAACGGTAAAAATGTAAAGAGACAGGGTATTGTCTTTTCTTTTGAACAAGCAGAAGAAAACAAAAAATTCAAAAGCATTATTTCTGTTTTAGACGATACCGAAATCGTCACAAAGGAGATGCTTGAAATTGCATCTCTTCTCAAAGAAAGAACCTTCTGCACCTACTTTGAAGGCATTAAAACACAAATTCCTTCAGGTCTTAATTTCAAAACTTCAGTAAAATATTTTGCTCTTTGCCGTGAAAACAACACATCTCTTGCTGCGGATGAAAAGCAGGTATATGACTATATGCTTTCTGTTGACGGATTTCTGACAAAAAAGGAAGTGTATACTACCCTTGGCTTTTCAGCGGATTGTGATATAATTGAACGGCTTCTTGTAAAAAAGCTTCTGACAAAAGACTATAATGCGGTTAAAAACGCCAAGGATGCCACTGTAAAAAATGCAAGGCTGATTTACAACGAGGACGAAATATACGAAAAATTTCCGAAGCTTACTCCGAAGCAAAAAAGTGTTATAAAGGTGCTTTCCGATGTTGGTTCGGCAAGTATCAAGGAGCTTTGTTATTTCACGGGTGTTACTGTTTCTGTTATCAGCAATCTTGAAAAAAAAGGCATTATCGAAACAAACGACATTACCGTTTACCGTATCCCTGAATCAAATCTGGCTTATAAAAGGGCTAAAGATGAAATTGTCCTTACCGATAAACAGCAGACAGCTTTTGACAGCATTTACACTCAATATAAAACAACGGGCGGGGTAAGTCTTCTTTACGGAATAACAGGCAGCGGAAAAACCTCTGTTTTTCTTTCTCTTATTGACAAAGTGATTTTCGACGGAAGACAGGTTATTGTCATGGTGCCAGAGATTTCTCTTACACCGCAGATGATGGCTCTTTTCAAAGGGAGATATGGCTCCGAGGTCGCTATCTTTCACAGCGCTCTTTCTGTCGGTGAAAGAAGAGATGAATATAAAAGGGTCAAAGACGGTTTTGTTAAAATTGCTATAGGCACAAGATCGGCAGTGTTTGCACCTTTTAATAATTTAGGTCTCATAGTAATTGACGAAGAGCAGGAGCACACCTATAAATCTGAATCATCTCCGCGTTATCATACCGTTGATGTAGCAAAATTCCGTGCGAATAGGCACAATGCTTTGCTTTTACTTTCTTCTGCAACACCTTCCGTAGAATCTTACTCTAATGCATTAAGAGGGGTTTATACTCTTAATGTTATTGACGAAAGATACGGAGATGCAATTTTGCCCGAGGTTGAAATAGTTGATACAAAACTTGAAAGGCAGAAGGGGAACAGATACAGCATAAGCTCAAAACTTCTTGAGCTTATGGAAAAAAACTTAAACGAAAAGAAACAGACTATTCTTCTTATAAACAGAAGAGGTTACAATACCTTTGCCGCCTGTGACAGCTGTTCAAGTGTCATTACCTGCCCTTCATGCAGTATATCAATGACTTATCATAGTGCAAATGGACGGCTTATGTGTCATTACTGCGGCTTTTCCACGCCTTTTACTAGAGTTTGTCCCGAATGCGGCAAAGATGATGTTAGATATGCAGGCTATGGCACACAGCGTATAGAGGAAGAAATAGCTGAACTTTTGCCTGAAGCGAGAGTGCTTCGTATGGATGCCGATTCTGCAAGTACGAGAAACAGCTTTGAACAGGGTCTTATTGATTTCGGCGAAGGCAAATATGATATTATGCTCGGCACCCAAATGGTAGCAAAGGGGCTTAATTTTGAAAATGTCACCTTGGTTGGTGTTATAAACGCTGATCAACAACTCAATAACGATGACTTCCGAAGTCAGGAAAGAACCTTTGATCTTCTTACTCAGGTTGTCGGACGGTCAGGCAGAGGTAATAGCAAGGGTCTTGCTCTTATACAGACAGCAACACCTCATAATCACGTAATAAGACTTGCGCAGAAGCAGGATTATCCCGAGTTCTTTGATACAGAAATTGCAATAAGAAAAGCTATGGTTTATCCGCCTTATTGTGATATTTGCTCTGTTTTGTTTGTAAGCACCGATGAGGTGAAAGCGCTTAATTGCTCAAGTTCTTTCCTTGAAGAGCTCAAAACTCTTACAGCAAAAAAATACAGTGACATAAGAATTATTGTATTAGGTCCAATGCCGCCGCGAATTTCTAAAATCAGCAATAAATTCAGATACAGACTGATAATAAAGTGTAAAAACAGCCATAAATTCAGAGCTATGATGAAGGAACTTTTAATAAAATTCGGTAAGGATACAAAATTTAGTTCTGTTTCGGTTGTTGCAGATATAAATCCGGAAAATCTCTATTAAGGAGGTATTATTTAATGGCTATAAGAAAAATTGTAACAGTAGGTGACCCTGTTTTAAGAAAGACAAGTCGCCCTGTTGAAAGATTTAATGAAAGACTTTGGGAACTCCTGGATGATATGAAAGATACAATGTACAAGGCTGAAGGTGTTGGTCTTGCAGCTGTACAGGTAGGAGTTTTGAGAAGAGTTGTCGTAGTAGATGTAGGTGACGGATTTCTCGAACTCATTAATCCTGAAATCGTTGAAACTTCGGGCGAATATGAAGATGTTGAAGGCTGTCTTTCCGTACCCGGTCAGAACGGTATGGTTAAAAGGCCTGAATACTGTAAAATTAGAGCACAGAACAGAAAAGGTGTTTGGCGTTTTTACGAAGGAGAAGGCTTAAAGGCGAGATGCTTTTGTCACGAAATTGACCATCTTGACGGTGTGTTATACACAGACAAGCAAATCAGAGAGCTTTCCGCCGAAGAAATAAGAAGAATGAGAGAAGAGGACTGATAATATGCGTATTGCTTTTATGGGTACACCTGATTTTTCCGTTGATTGTCTTAAAGCTCTTGTTGCTTCAAAGCATGAGGTTGTTGGTGTTTTTTGTCAACCGGACAAGCCTGTGGGAAGAAAGCAGGAGCTTACCCCTCCCGATGTTAAGGTTGAAGCGATTAAGTACGGTCTTGATGTTTATCAACCTATTTCATTAAAAAACGGAAAAGGTGTCGAACTTCTTTCTGAAATAAAGCCTGACCTGGTGGTCGTTGTTGCGTATGGAAAAATTCTCCCTAATGACTTTCTCTCTTTTCCGAAATATGGCTGTATTAATGTTCATGCTTCAATTTTGCCGAAATATCGTGGCGCTTCACCAATTCATTATGCGGTGCTTAACGGCGACAAGATTACAGGTGTTACTGTTCAGCAAATGGATTCAGGGGTTGATACAGGTGACATTTTATGTGTAAAAGAATGTGAAATCGGCATTAACGATACCACAGAATATATGTATGAGGTTCTTGCTCCTTTGGGTGCAGAAGCTCTTATGGAAACAATTGACCTTATCGAAAAAGGTATGCTTAATCCTGTTAAACAGGACGAATCGAAAGCTTCAAAGGTCGGTCTTCTGACTAAGGAGATGAGCAACATTGACTGGTCAGATACTGCTTTTAACATTCATAATAAAATCCGTGGTCTTTATTCTTGGCCCGGTGCTTCAACAAAGCTCAATGGAAAAACTTTAAAAATACATTCAGCAGTTTTATGCGCCAAAAAAGGGAATAATAATCCCGGTGAAGTAATTGAATCCGCCGGAAAACTGATTATCTGCTGTGGCGATAACAATACTGTTGAACTTAAGGTTGTTCAGCTTGAAGGCAAGAAAAGAATGGAAACATCAGTTTTTCTTAACGGATACGCAATCCCAAAAGGAACCGTATTAGGTTAACTTCCAAACTATAAAGGATGTGGTTGAATGTTTTGGTACGATTATTATTATATTGTTCTTGTGGTCCCTACGATTATTCTTTCATTTATTGCGCAGGCAAAAGTTAAAAGCACATATAATAAATTTGCCCGTGTTTCCAATGCCAGACACATAACAGGCGCACAAGCTGCTTATAATGTTCTTGCACATTACGGCATAAGAGACGTTAAAATAGAGTGCGGTCACGGTAAGCTCAGCGACCATTACGATCCTCGTACAAATGTAATCAGACTTTCTCCTGAAGTGTATTCAGGTGCTTCGATAGCAAGTATCGGTATAGCCTGTCATGAGGCAGGACACGCCGCACAGCACGCACAGAATTATCTTCCTATAAAGGTGAGAAATGCAATTTTACCTGTTGCTAATTTTGGCTCATCTGCAGGTGTTCTTATTGCCATTTTAGGATATTTTCTCGGATTTGGTCTGCTTGTTGACATCGGCATCATTCTATTTGCGGCAGTAGTTGTGTTTCAGCTTGTAACCTTACCTATCGAATTCAACGCAAGTTCAAGAGCACTGAAGGTTATTGAAGAAACAGGTATGCTTCACGATGAAGAAAGAAGTGGCGCAAAAAAAGTTTTGTCAGCTGCGGCTATGACTTATGTTGCCTCACTTCTTGTTTCCCTTATGTCTCTTATCAGACTTATACTTCGTACAAATAGCAGAAGACGTTAAAAAAAGAGGAATTTAAAATGGTTAATGCTCGGAAAATAGCCTTTGATGCCATTACAAAAATTGAAAGGGATTCAGCTTTCTCAAACCTTACCTTGGATGCTTTTCTTAACAAATATGATTTAGAGCAAAGAGATAAATCCTTTGTCTCCGCTCTGTTTTACGGCGTAATTGAGAGAAAACTTACACTGGATTATAATCTGTCCTTACATCTGCAAAAGCCTTTGAATAAGCTTAAACCCGAAGCAATAGTGATTTTGAGATTAGGTGCATATCAGCTTTTGTTTATGGATAAGGTGCCTTCCTCTGCTGCCGTAAATGAAAGTGTAAAGCTTGCAAAAAAATATTGCAGTTATGCTTCCGGATTAATAAACGCCGTGTTAAGGAAGGTTGATAAAAACGGGTTGATGCTTCCTGATGAAAAAAATACGGCTTATTATTTGTCTATAAAGTATTCTTGCGAAAAATGGTTGTGCGAAAAATGGATAAAAGAATACGGCTATGAAAATGCTGAAGGCGTTCTTTCTTCATCCACAGGTTCACCTGATATTTATATTAGAGTAAACACAACAAAAATTTCCGATGATAATTTAATAACAGAACTGAAAAGTGAAGGCGTATACAGCGAAAAAGCTTATATAGATAATGCATTAAAAATTACTCTTAACGGAAAGGATATTGAAAAGCTTTCCTCTTATAAAAAAGGACATTTTCATGTTCAGGATTTAGCTTCACAGATTTGTGTAAAAGCTCTTGATGCGGAAGCGGGAGAAACTGTCTTTGATTTATGCTCTGCACCCGGCGGAAAAGCATATACAGCGGCTGAATATATGGAAAATAAAGGCTCTGTTCTTTGTTTTGACAAATATCAAGGAAGGGTAGACCTTATTAACAAAGGAGCTCAAAGACTTGGTCTTGATGTTATAAAGGGCGCCGTTTCAGATGCACTGATTTTCAGAAAAGACCTCGGTACGGCTGACAGAGTATTATGCGATGTTCCCTGTTCGGGTACGGGAATTATACGAAGAAAGCCGGAAATTAAATATAAATCCAAGGAGGAACTTGAAAAATTACCTGAAATACAGTATGCCATTTTAAATAATGGGTCAAAATATGTAAAAAAAGGCGGCAGACTTATCTATTCAACCTGCGCACTTTCAAAATGTGAAAATGAAGAAGTCTGCGAAAAATTTCTTGCTGAAAATTCTGATTTTGTTAATGCTTCTCCCTTACCCGAAATCAGCAGTGACCCCTTTATAACTCTGATGCCTCATATTAATTCAAGCGACGGCTTTTTTATTGCCTGTTTTGAAAGAAAGAGTGATTAAGTGAAAAAAGATATCAAGTCAATGACCATCGATGAATTAAAGACTGAACTTATTGAAATGGGTGAAAAGCCTTTCAAGGCGGGTCAGATATATTCTTGGTTACATAAGCACAGCGTCGACTCTTTTGATGAGATGACAAACATTTCAAAAGAGTTAAGAACAAATCTTGAAAAAAATTATGACATTTACACCTGTACTATTGAAAAAAAGTTAGTTTCAGTGTATGATGATACAGTTAAGTATTTATTTAGACTAAATGACGGAGAGCTAATTGAATCTGTTGTTATGAAGTATAAATACGGTTACACAATTTGTGTTTCAAGTCAGGTTGGTTGCAGAATGGGGTGCAGCTTCTGCGCTTCAGGTATCGCAGGATTTGTAAGAAATCTTACCCCTTCAGAAATACTTTCACAGATTTACGTGGTTCAGAAGGATTTGTCCGTAAGAATTTCCCATATTGTTATGATGGGGGTTGGGGAACCGCTTGATAATTATGATAATGTCATAAGATTTCTTAATATGATTTCTGATACAAACGGTCAAAATATCGGTATGAGAAATATTTCTCTTTCAACCTGCGGTGTTGTAAGCGGTATTTATAAGCTGATGGAAGAAAAACTGCAGTTAACTCTTTCCATTTCACTTCATGCTCCTAATGATAAAATAAGAAGCATGACTATGCCTGTTAATAATAAGTGGAATATTGATGCACTTGTCAGTGCCTGTAAAGACTATATAAAAGAAACCAACAGACGCATTTCATTTGAATATGCGATGATAAGCGGTGTAAATGACAGCGACGAATGTGCAAAAGAGCTTGCATACAGGCTTAAGGGTATGCTTTGTCACGTCAATCTTATTCCTGTTAACTCCGTTAAAGAAAGAGATTACAGGAAAAGTAACCGCGAAAGAATTATAGCCTTTACCAAAATACTTGAAAAGAACGGAATCAATGCAACTGTCAGAAGAACTTTGGGCAGTGACATAAACGCCTCCTGCGGTCAGCTTCGCAGAGGTGAAAAATAATCATGAAAGGGGAGAGATTTATGAAAATTACCGGAAAAACAGACATCGGTGCCGTCAGAAGTAAAAACGAAGATGCTTTTGACTACGGTGTTTTGCCTGACGGTACATCCTGGGCAATAGTATGCGACGGCATGGGTGGTGTACACGGTGGCAAAATTGCCAGTGCTGCCGCAATCGAGATGGTTAGCGAAAAAATTAAAAAATGTTACAACACTTCAATGTCTGTCTCTTCTTTGGAAAATCTTCTTCTTTCAGCTATAACAACAGCTAATGTTGATGTATTTGACAGAGGCGTATACGATAACAGCTTAAAAGGAATGGGCACCACAATCGTTGCTGTTGTAGTTAAAAATAATGAAGTCTGTATTGCCCATGTCGGCGACAGCAGAGCTTACATAATTCGCGGTAACACGATGGAACAGATTACAAAAGATCATTCTCTTGTCCAGGAAATGCTTGACAAAGGTCAGATTACAAAGGAAGAATATGAAAACAACCCGATAAAAAACATAATAACCCGAGCCATGGGTGTTGATGAGGATATAGATATTGAATTTGATTATGTATACCTTAATAAAAATGAAACTCTTCTTCTTTGTACCGATGGTCTCAGCGGAATGGTAAGTGATAAACGAATGCTGGAAATTTATCATACAACTGATTTTGATTCTCTTGCACAAAAATATATTGACGAGGCCAACAATAACGGTGGCAGTGATAATATAACGGTTGTCATTATGAAAGGGTAAGGTAAATATTTATGGAAAATTACGTAGGAAAGCGAATTGACGGCAGATACGAAATAATCGAAATAATCGGCGTTGGCGGTATGGCTGTTGTATATAAGGCTTTTGATAACATCGACCACAGAATTGTCGCAGTTAAAATCTTAAAAGATGAATTTCTTGCAAATGAGGATTTCAGACGACGTTTTAAAAACGAATCAAAAGCTATTGCTGTTCTCTCTCATCCTAACATCGTTAAGGTTTTCGATGTGAGCTACGGCAATATGATTCAGTATATTGTTATGGAATATGTTGAAGGTATTTCTCTTAAGGAATATATTGAACAGCAAGGTAAAATCAATCCGCGTGAAGCAATTTATTATGTAACTCAAATCCTTCGTGCATTACAGCACGCGCATGACAAAGGGATTGTTCACAGAGATATTAAACCCCAGAACATTATGCTCATTTCCGACGGTACGATCAAAGTTACTGACTTTGGTATTGCTCGTTTCAGCAGAAGCGAAACCAGAACAATGACCGACGGTGCCATAGGCTCTGTTCACTATATCAGCCCCGAACAGGCAAAGGGAAGTCTCACAGATGCAAAGACAGACCTTTATTCTGTTGGTGTAATGCTTTATGAAATGCTGACCGGTACACTTCCTTTCCAATCTGATAACGCCGTATCAGTTGCTCTTATGCAGCTTCAGAATGACCCTGTCAAGCCTCGTGAAATAAATCCTGACATCCCTGTCGGTCTTGAACAGATTATAATCAGAGCCATGCAGAAAAATCAAAGTGACAGATATCAGTCTGCATCAGAGATTTTAAGAGATATTGAAGAGTATAAAAAGAATCCTAATATTAAGTTTGACTATTCCTATTTTACCGGAACACAGCCAGGGCAGATAACGGAAACAGATGAAGATATTAAAATTGCAACTCCTGTTGTTACAAAGGCTGAAACAATCATAGAAAAACTTGAAGATGATGACCAGCCTGAAGAAGAGGATGACAGTGCTAAAAAGAAAACTATCGCTGTTCTTTGCGGAGTGTTGGGGGCTCTTGTTATTTTTGCTGTGATTCTTATTTCAATGTTCCTTCCCGGCTCAAATAAAGTTAATGTACCGAATGTTGTCGGTCTTAATTTCTATAACCAAGTAATGAATCAGCCTGCTTATTCAAACTTTGTTTTCGAGCCTGTTATTGATGAAGAGAGCGATGCAGAAGCCGGTACAATTCTCAGACAAGAGCCTTCGTCAGGAAAGGTTAACAAGAATTCAACTATCGTAATTTATATATCCGACTCTTCAACACAGGTTGAAGTTCCCGATGTTTACGGATACGAATACACATCTGCCGATGCGGTTATCCGCGGAAAAGGACTTGATACTACGGTTGTCAAGGAAAAGAACGAGGACGTTGAGATCGGCACAGTTATAAAAACCTATCCTGCAAAAGGTGAAATGGTAGCCGTTGGTTCTATGATTACGATTTATGTTGCGACAAGTGAAGAGGTTGAGCCTGTTGCTGTACCAAATCTTGTTGGCATGACCATAGCTCAGGCAAGAGCTGCACTTGCCGAGGCAGGTCTTACACTTGATACCACAAGAACTGAATACAGAGGCAGCGGTGAACCTGCAGGTAAAATTATCGGTCACGAGTATATCGGTGAAATGGTTCTTCCCGGAACAAGGATTGCAGTTTATGTAAGCACAGGAAAAATTCCTGAAACAACTGATGAAACCACGGAGGAAGAGGAAACAGAAGAAAAGACTACCAGAGAGAAAAAGACTACCCGTCCTACTACAACTAAACCGACAACTACCAAGCCAACTACGACACGGCCTACTACCACAGCTCCTACAACACAGCCAACAACCACTCAACCTTCAACAACACAGCCAACTACCACAACTACAGTTCCTTCTACCACAGAGCCTACCACGACACAGCCTCCCACAACCGCCCCAACAACTGCTCCAACAACCGAAGCTCAAGCTTCCGTTCAGGATACCACTCAAGCAGAAGCTGTGGATGGGTGATCCGTGATGGTGTATGAAGGTTTAATAATTAAAGGAATTGGTGGTTTCTATTATGTAGAAACCACCAATGGCATTTTTGAATGTAAAGCCAAAGGCAAATTCAGAAAAGAAAAATTAACGCCTCTTACAGGCGATCGGGTTACAATAACCGTCAGTGAAGATAAAGAGAATACCATCGATGAAATTCAGAAAAGAAAAAATAAACTCATCCGTCCGCCGGTAGCAAATATTGACAAGCTTATGATCGTCGTTTCTGCAACAAAACCTGTTCCGAATTATCTTGTTATCGACAAAATGACTGTTCTCGCTGAAAAAAATGGCATTGAACCTGTTATCGTTATCACCAAAACAGATCTTGCTGACTGTACAGAACTATATGAAACGTACCGTTCAACCGGTTACAAGGTTTATCTTTATTCGGATGTCAATGATATCTCTATGCTTGATGCCATAAAACGCGAATTAAAGGGGTGTTTAACGGCTTTTACAGGAAATTCAGGTGTAGGCAAGTCTACTCTTATAAACGCACTGAGCGGCCATTTAAAGCTTGAAACAGGTGAGATAAGCGACAAATTAGGCAGAGGCAGACACACAACAAGACAGACTGAGATTTTTCATATCGGTGATGGATCCGTAATCGATACGGCAGGCTTTTCCAGTATTGATTTTTCAAATGACAATGTTATTTTTTCAGAAGAACTTGAATTGTATTTCAAAGAGTTTTCGGGTCATATCGGTGAATGTAAATTTACAAGCTGTGCACATCTTGGCGAAAAAGGATGCAGGATTTGTGAACTGGTCAACGAAGGAGAAGTAAGTCGAAACAGATATGAAAGCTATGTTGCATTATATAACGAGCAAAAAAATCTGAAAAAGTGGAACTTATAAACCTTCACATTTTTCCTCTCTGTCCGTATAATATTAATAGATTTAGATATTATTCGGAAAGGGGATGATGGCATGGCAAAATATCGTCCATGTTCCAAAGGACTTATCTTTACCGCTTTCGGCGCCGGAATTATACTTGCACTTTGCATTCCGGTAAAGGTTATGCTTTTCATCCTTGCTTTAATGCTTATCATTTTAGGAATAACTTGTTCCTTTAAATGAACGGGTATTTTTATTTGGAGGTTAAGTATATGAAAGTAGTTGTTGTGAAGAGTCCGAAAATGTTAAAGAATATTCTGAAAATCATTTTTAATATCAAAGAAAGTTAAAACACAATAAAGGCAGGTGGTTTAACCGCCTGCCTTTTAATAAGGGTTTATAAAAATGGAAAAACATATTGAAGTTGAAAGAAGTATTATTAAGAAATACCGCAAGGAGATATGGAAACGATTTATTGCGGGTATAAATGAATATGAAATGATTAAGCCGGGTGATAGAATCGCTGTCTGTATTTCAGGTGGTAAGGATTCAATGCTTTTAGCAAAATGTATTCAGCATCTGCAGAAACACAGTGACTTTCCTTTTGAGGCTAAATATCTTGTTCTCGACCCCGG
This sequence comes from Acutalibacteraceae bacterium, assembly GCA_045604385.1. Taxonomy (GTDB): domain Bacteria; phylum Bacillota; class Clostridia; order Oscillospirales; family Acutalibacteraceae; genus UBA6857. The sequence continues at coordinate 13,660 of JAZUNX010000018.1, read as the reverse complement.
ATATTCAGCCGAAAACAAGCAACAGATAATCAATAATGCAGCTTTGCTTGACATTCCTGTTGAGATTTTTGATGCTAATATTTTCGGGTATGTTGTAGATGTTGAAGATTCACCCTGTTATCTTTGTGCGAGAATGAGAAGGGGACACCTTTATAAAAATGCACAGAAGCTCGGCTGCAATAAAATCGCTTTAGGTCATCATTTTGATGATGTCATTGAAACTATTCTTCTCAGTATGATTTATGGTGCTGAAATTAAAACAATGATGCCAAAACTCCACAGCACCAATTTTGAGGGAATGGAGCTTATCCGTCCGTTATATATGGTCAGAGAAGCGGATATTAAAGCCTGGGTGAGATATAACGATTTAAAGTTTTTGCAGTGTGCCTGCAAATTTAGCGAAGCTGCTGAAGGCAATCAATCAGGTATGGAACTGCTTTCTAAACGGAAAGAAATGAAGGAGTTGATATCCTCTTTCAGGAAAATCAACTCCAATATCGAAATGAATATTTTCAGAAGTGTGCACAATGTAAATCTTGAAACCGTTATAGGCTATCACAAAGGTGATACAAAGTACAATTTCCTTGACGATTATGATAAAAAGGATTAAAGCGGTTCGTATAGATTATTTTCATAAAAACTGCAAAGCTCATCGACTCTGTGCTCGAGAAAATCCATCATATCATCATACATATCAGGATTATTTGACTGTATATACCATTTAACTACTCCAACAAAAGCACCGGAATAATATACAGAAGAAATTTCGATTCTGTGCATTGGGGCAGTAAGCACCGAGTTAAGTTTGCTTGTGCAGAAATTATTAATAGCAATATCAAAAGATGACAAAAATGTGATTGACGGTTTTTCGATACAAGCCGAGGTGAACAGGGTCCTGTTATCATCAATAAATTCAAGTATACATGATATAAAATGCATAATGTTACTTTTAATTATTGCAGGAGATGAACCCGGCTTAAGTGAGTCAAAGGATATTGTTTTAAGCATTGAGTTTAAGCAAAAATTTAAAAACTCGAATTTATCGTTGAAATGCTTATAAAAAGTTGCTCTGTGCACCCCCGACGCTTCGCAGATTTCCATAACAGACACATCATCAAAACACTTTTCCTTGAGAAGGATAATCAGTCCGTTTATCAGCTGATTATATGTTCTTGTAACTCGTATATCGCTTCTTTCCGTCTTTTTCATATTTGCTCCCTCACTGTTTTTCTTCGCCCTCATATATATTTGCTTTTATATCATCAACAATGTCTTTTAATTTCAATAATTTGTTTTTAGTAAGTTTTTCAAATGTAGGATTGTTGTAAAACAGTCTGTTTGAAAAACTTATTTCATTTTTGCCTTTAGGTTTCTTTTCAAAGATAAAAAATTTTTCTACATCTGAAGCAAGGTCATCGATTTGGTATTTAAGTTGTGTCAGCTTGTCTGTTTGTTTTACAACCACTTTTTGAATTATTGTGTACTTATCTTCAAATGTTGACTTGATAATGGAAAGCTCTTCTGAAAGAGTTTTGGTAAGATTGTTAATTTTAATCTGCAGCTTTCTGATATCGAGAGCTTTTCTTACAGCGTTAATGAGATCGAGAACAAAGACAAGCAGCACAATGAATAAAATGACTTTCAGGTAAGGACCATCAATCTTGCTGTAAAGATTATCAACGGCAGGATGTATTGTTTTAACGAATATTATTGAAATAACACCCCAATATAAAGTGTGTTTAAGACAGATTCTGCCACCTATATTCATAAATTCATAGGTATAATCCCACCATCTTGCACTGAATAGCTTTTCCATAATGTAGCTTGTTATAAATTCGACAATGTCACAAAGAATTATTCCAAGCACAAAAACGGCAAGAGGGTTGTCTCTGAAAGGGTTGTATATAAGAATAACGAGAACGAGGGCAGCAGTGCCGTAAATCGGACACATAGGTCCGGTCAGAAAACCTCGGTTTACAAAGCGTTTTTCACCTATTGAACAGTAAAGCGATTCGAGGCACCATCCTGCGGCACTGTAAAAAAAGAAGAGCAAAATATATTTAATTAGCATTTCCATAATCATATTCCTTCAATATCGGATAAAAATTTATTTTTGTATTTTTTGTTCAGAGAATACATAAGCTCTCTTGTAGCACAATATTTATCTGCAAAAATAATTACGTATCCTTCCTTATATTTCGGAAGCCTAAGTGTGAGCGGCCACATATGTTTCAATATGGCATCGTATTCAATTTTATTAATTTCAGGACATAACTCTTTTGCATTCATACAGGCAAGTCTCGGATGCTTGTATCCGTGCAAACGGTGCCAACCGCCTGTTTCACCGTCACGCCAATCATAATAAACCAAGTCATGCATAATACCGGCACGTGCGGCAGAACGGTAATCCCAACCTAATTTTTTACTTATCTTGTAACTAAGGTATGCAACACCTAACACGTGCTGTAGACGGTCAATTTCAAGATGCTGCTCATATTGCCCCATAGAAAGAACTTCTTCTGTATTAAGCAATTCACCCACAACATCATAAAATCCGTCAGAATTTTCAGGTGACAGTTTATAAGTCTTTGCGTATTCTTTATATAACTTACTCATTTATAGCTCTCCAAAAAAATCATTGTAAATGTATTTAGCAACAGAGTCATCGTCATTTTTCCCAATGCTGCTCGTTGCTCTTGATTTCAGCTCTTTACAGGCGTTTTCAACTGCATAAGCTTCGTCCGCCTCTTTGAACATTTCCATATCATTAAGATTATCACCAAATGCAATAATTTTATCTGCTTTGATCATTTCTTTGACTTCAAGCATTGCAGTGGCCTTTGAAATGCCTTCAGCAAATATTTCAAGAAAATAGCAGTCCGTATAATTATCTCTGTAAAATACACACGAAATACCTTTGATTTTTATAATATCTTCATAAAGAGGTAAAATGTTTTCGTAAGTGTCAAGAGTAACTATATATATTACCTCACTTTTTCCTTCAAAAGTAAAAGCAGGGGAGTAAACAAATTTTTTGCCGATGGCTTCAGTTCTGTTACCAACATATTTCATCTGGTGCGGATTATCTGTGTTGTAGTACTCAATCTCAAGATGGCTTTCTTTATAGCGATATATGAGGGGATGAATACCGTGTTTTTCGTAAATGTTGAACACTTTTTCAATAACTTCGTTTTTAATGCTATGGCAAGAAGCAACTCTTCTGTTCACAGGGTCATAAATCATAACCCCGTTCATCAATACCAAAGGTACCTTCAAGTCAACATCTGCAAACATCTGTAACACAGTTGCAAAAGTTCGTGCTGTAGCAAGAGAAAAACACGCTCCGCTATTTATAGCTTTTGAAATCAGTTCCTTTGATTTTTCGGTAAGTTCTGCTTTGCTGTTTAAAAATGTTCCGTCTAAATCAGTAATATATAGTGTTTTCATAACCAATCTCTCTTAATTTTTATCCATTATATTATATCACTTTGATATATTTTTGACAATATAATTAATTATTTTTTTGCTCTTCAACCTATTTTTGAATGAAAATCTATTGAAATATCATTACAAAGTGTGTATAATATTTTCATATATTCTGCGTAGCATTCAGGGGTTAACCCTTAATTTTATGCTATGTTTTGTGAAGAGGAGACATATTATGTTAGGCAAATTTGTCAAAGTACGCGTAACGTCTCCGATGTATTCCTACAACAAACGTTTCGGATTTAAGTATAAGCTTAACTACGGAATAATGGAAAACACTAAAACAAGAAAAAACACAGTTCAGTTTGCTTACATTATGGGGATTAATCACCCTGTAAGAAATTTTGACGGTCGTGTTATCGCTGTTGTAAGACGTCATGGCGGTAAGGGTGTTGTATGGGTTGTAGCACCAAAAAGCACCCGTTATATTGTCAATGACATAAAAGATGCAATCAGTTTTGCAGAAGGAAACATCGGATATAATATTGAATGTTTATATGAAAGTTCCTGTGGAGCAGTTATTTTCAGAGAAGAAGATGACGGCAAAAAATTTCTGCTTATCAGGAATAAGAGAAGTGCTCATTGGGGATTCCCGAAGGGACATATCGAGCCCGGAGAAACAAAAGAAGAAACCGCAATAAGGGAAGTCTTTGAAGAAACAGGAATTCACATTGAGATTATTCCCGGATTTGTTAAAAATTCAGAATACAGTATACAAGGAAAAATTGAAAAATCTGTTTCAATTTTCCTTGCAAAAACGAAGCAAAGTGACTATAAACTTCAGGAAGAAGAAATCGAAGAATGCGGATGGTACAGCTTTGACGATTCATTTAAGGTTTTGAACTACGAAAACGATAAGTCTATTCTCACTGAAGCTATGCGTTTCATTACTGAAAATAAATTATAAGGAGTTTATAAATGTCTGAAACAATTGCTGAGTATCTTGTAAATACGCTCGGTGACAAATTCTCACCCGAGATTGTAGCTTTTATAGTTTCAATGCTTCCGATTCTTGAACTGCGTGGCGGACTTATTGCAGCAAAGCTTATGAATGTTGAATTTTTCAAAGCTTTCGCAATATGCTATATCGGTAATATGCTGCCGATTCCGTTCATTCTTTTATTTATAAGAAAAATATTTAATCTTATGAAAAAGATTCCGAAGGTCGAAGAGATAATCAATAAGCTTGAAGCGCGCTCGCTCAGAAAGGCTGATAATGTTAAAAAGTACCGTCTTTTAGGTTTACTTCTTTTTGTTGGTATTCCTCTTCCCGGCACAGGGGCATGGACAGGTGCTTTGATTGCAGATTTGCTCGACATAAGAATCAAACATTCTTTTCCGGTTATTGCCGCAGGGGTGTTTATTGCAGGAGTTATTATCTCAATTCTTTCTTATGGATTATTAGGTCTTATAGGTTTCTAAAGTATTACAGCAGTAACCGAAAGTGGTTACTGCTGTTTTGTTTATTGAGAAATAATGCTTTCCCATTCTTCCATTTTTTCGAGAAGAGAAGTCTCTGTTTCGTCAATCTGTTGCTGAAGCTCTGTCAATTTAACATAATCGGACTGGTTTTCCGGTTCATCAATTTCCGTTTTAAGCTTATTGAGTTTTATTTCAAGAGCAGAAATTGCTTCTTCAGCTTTTTTGATTGCTTTTTCGCGTTTCGCTTTTTCTTTGGCCGGTGTTGTATACGTCTTTTTTTGCTTGAAAGCTCGCTGATTAACCGTACCAGGAGGGGAGGGGAGATTACTGATTGTTGCACTACGGTATTCTTCATATCCGTATTCGTACCATTTCGTTATACCGTTTTCAAATGAGAGGATATGGTCTGAAACCTTTTTTACAAAATATCTGTCATGGGAAACAAAAACAAGCGTACCTTCATAATCAGAAAGCATGTTTTCAAGAGTTTCTTTACCTAAAATATCCATATGATTTGTCGGCTCGTCAAGAATGAGAAAATTGGGTTTTCTTTTAAAGATTTTACAAAGAGCGAGACGAACTCTTTCTCCTCCTGAAAGCATATCAATTGTTTTAAAAACATCGGTTCCTGTGAATAGAAAGGCACCGAGAGAACTTCTTGCCTCATAAGATGTAAGATTCGGAAATGTACTCATAAAATCATCCAGAACGGTAGATTTGCTTACATATTGAGCCATTTGCTGGTCAAAGTAACCGATTTTCACTTCGCCACCGATAATAAAATCGCCGCCAAGAGAGGGGATAGCTCCAACTATAGTTTTCAAAAGTGTCGATTTGCCTAAACCGTTTCCGCCGACGATACCAACATGTTGACCTCTTTTTACATCGAAGCTTACCGTTGACAAAACTTTATCATAGCCTATCTGTAAGTCTCTTACTGTAAGGACATCTTTAACACTTCGTCTGTCGGGCTCGAATTCTGCCTTGAAGGTCTTGCTGTCATAGACGTCAGGCGCCTCAATAATCTCCATTCTTTCAAGATATTTGATTTTTGATTGAGCCATGGCTGCCTTATTAGCCTTATATCTGAATTTTTCAATAGTTTCATTGAGTTTTGCTATTTCTTTTTGCTGTTCTTCATACATTTTTGCTTGTTGAATACGAACTTGCTTTTTTTGTTCGGCAAAAGCTGTATAATTTCCGGGATACCTGCTTGTCTTACCATGTTCAATTTCATATATTACATTAACTGTTTTATCAAGAAACATTCGGTCGTGTGAAACTATCACAACAGCTTTTTTATAGTTAGAAATGTATTCTTCGAGCCATGATACTGCTTCAACATCAAGATGGTTGGTCGGTTCATCCAAAAGCAATAAATCGGGCTTTGAGAGAAGGAGTTTAAGAAAAGCGATTTTTGTTCTTTGACCACCGGAAAAATCCGAAAGGGGTTTTTGTTTGTCTTCGTCCGTAAATCCGAATTTTTTGATGGCTGCTTCATATTCCTTTTCAAAATAAAAACCACCAAGATTTGTAAAATAATCAAGCTTTGCAGTGTACTCTGCGATAATATCATCAGTAGGATTGTTTTCCATCTTATGATTTAGTTCATTGATTATTTCTTTAAGCTCAATGATTTCCATATATGCACTTCTAATTTCCTCAAGCATTGAAACGCTGTCGTCACTGAAAGCCATCTGAGACATTGAGCCGATTACAGGTTTTCCTGAAATGATGTGATAACTGTCAACATCGGGATTATCCTTTGAGATTGAAAGTTCACCGCTGATGAGACGTAACAGAGTTGTTTTGCCTGAACCGTTTCTTCCGACTATGCCGATTTTACTTTCTGTATTAATTTCGATATTAACTCTTTTTAAAATTGGTTGGCCTGACAAATCTACAATGCCATCCTGAATTCTGATTTGCATTTTTATCTTTCCTTATTAATTATATACTGATATGTTTCTCTTTAATGTATTATATCATATTTTTCATGAAAATACAACGTTTAGATATATTTATACATAAACAGGGTAACGGACAATTCGTTATAGCCAACTATACAAAATCAATCCTGTGTGAATGTTGCTCTTTTATGCAATACTTACTATTAACTATACAAAATCAATACTGTATGATAGGAGATTTTTTTTATGAATTGTCATTTATATTCTGATTTATCTAGATTATATTTTTTGGATTTTTCTTATTCTTTTATGCGTTGTATTTCTAAATCCTATTCTTTATATTTTTCTTTTGGAAACATTTGTTATTATCCTCATTGGTGTCCTGAATTCCTTTCAGTTGAAAAAGGCTATTCTCGTTTGCTTGATTTTAATATTTAAAGCTCCTCAGATGAGGAGCTCTTTTTTAGAATCGTTTTCTTTTATCTCTTTTTTCTTTTATTCTTGAGATTATTATAAGTGCTATAAAGCCTACGCATACAATTAGACTCGCTATTTTTCTTTCGTCTGATATTAAGCTAAAGGCCATTTTTAATAATTCATTTGCTATTTCAATTATGCTATTTATTATTCTTATAAATTCTTCCATTTTATTCTCCTTATTTTTTGGGCATTGGTCTTTGTTCGTTAGTAAATCCTATTAGGTAATCTGCTGATACATTATAGAATTTACATAATAGTATGAATTTTTCTAAAGGTAATGGTACTTTACCAAGTTCGTATCTACTGTAATAGGTTTGGCTTACATTTAGATATCTTGCTATTGTTTCTTGTTTAAAATCATTATCTTCTCTTAATTCTCGTATTCTTTGATAATAGTTTTTCATAAAATCTCACATTCCTTTTTGTTAGAATGTAACAATTTTATCATAGAACACATATATTCTATTGACAACAGAACATCTATGTTCTAAAATATATGTTGATAGAACATATATATTCTAAAGGAGTTATGTTTATGTTAGATTCTATTTTACACTATTTATCATTTTCTGCAGAAGTTGAAGCAATTTGTTCTCATCCTGAAGGTGCTGCTCAGATGCTTTTTGGTTGTGCTCTTTTAGCTATCGGTTCTTTTTTGGGTGAATTGTTTATAGCTATATTAGCTTTTATATGTTATCGTGCTCTCTCACGAGATATAAGAGAGCTTAAGGAGGAATGATTTATGACTTTTGCTAATTATGATTTTACGGTTGGTTTGTTATTTGGTCTTTGTGTTTATTATCTTTCAGATATTCTTCTTTCATTTGTTTGTTTTCCTATTGTCGATAAAATCAAATCTCGCAAAAAATCTAAAGATGTTAAACCCGAATAAGGTTTGATATATAAAGGTCCCTGTTTCCGCGGGAACAGGTCGCTGAGTTGTTTCCGGCTGTGGACAACCTGAGGAAAGCAGTACACACCTGGCAGCCCGGAATAGACGGGCAACTACATAAGAAAGGAGTATTTAAAATGCCTGAAAATGATGCAGTAGTTTCTTGCTACCGTGAGAAGCGTGTTTCTTCTAAAAAAGGTACAATGTATGAAGTCCTTGTTCTTAAGTTTGAAAACGGTTACACAATGGATGTGTTCTTGAACAATGAACAGAAGTTCATCATTGATTCTGTTGTACCGTGTATTAACTAACTGATTCATCACCATTTTAAAACTTTCTAAAGAGGGGAGTACATTACATGAAACTAATAAAACAATTTACCTGTTTAGTTGTCTGTTTTGTAGTCCTCTCATCTTCTTTTATGGTAGGTTATGCGGTGGATGATTTTGAGCCTGTTTATCCTTTACCTGAAGATCTTGAAGATTTAGGTTTTGTTTTGGATAAAGAGGGCAACTATGCTTATTACGGTAAAGATGATCCATTTGATTTTGGTTTTTCATTTAATTTGTTAAATGAGCCTAATTATAAATATTTTGATATAAAATCTCTTCCTTGGCGTTCTTTCCCTGATTACATACAAAGTATCTTAAAATTGAAACCTGATACTTATATGCCTTATTTAACTGATGTTTCTGCTGATGTATCTGCTTATACTAAGTCAATTCCTTTTGTTTTAGTTCGTGCATATGACACTAATCTTTGTGATATTTACGTTGGTTATAATGTATTTATCGGTCGATACAATGATGCAGCAGGTAGTTTAAATGTTTTTGCACGAAAGGATATTGATAGCGCTTGTTATTATGCCCGGTTTGATTTTGAAGGTAATACTGTTATTAATTGGTCTCGTCTCTCTTTAACTACTCCCTGGTCATCTGTACCTATTGGTTATTATCAAACTTATTCTATTGGTGATTTTCAACGTGTAGTTGACTATTATTTTTATGGCGGTAATGTTGTAAAGCCAACTGACAGTCCTTTATCTTCTCTATCTTATCAGGGTTTGACTTCTGGTGGCTTAACTGTTACCGGATTACAATCTGATATCGGTTTTGCTTCTTCGAGATTTTTCCCTTTACAAGACCAGTATTCATACATATATTCTACATACTTTGAGATTCCTGATTATAACCAGTTAATTCAGGAAGAACAAAATCAGATACTTGATAAGCAGAACGGCATACTTGACGAGCTTCTTGATGAATTTCGTTCTTCAGGTGAGTCTGAGCTTACTACTTTGCCCGGTGAAGCTCTTGAAGATTACAATAAAGCCGAGTCTGATTTAGTTTCCGGTTATAATCCTGATAACATCGATGATGATTTAGATATTGAGCTTGATCCTTCAGCTTTGAGCTTTATATGGGATTTATTTGATGAATTTGTTACAGCTGATAATTCTGTATTTACTCTGTTTATTTCTGTTTTAGGTGTCGGTATTATTGCTTTAATCCTTGGAAGGTAGGTATTATTTATGGCTTTTATAACTGAGTTTATAGATATGTTTGTATCTACTCTTTCTACTATATGGAATTTTTTTATCGGTTTACTTGAAAATTTTATTCTTTTTTTCAAGTATCTTTTTGTTGTTTCTGATTTAAGTAATGAGATAATAAATTCTATGCCTTCGTGGCTTCAGACTTTTGGGTTTATTACTTTAACCGTATCTATTCTTTATTTGATTTTAGGCCGTAGTACAGGAGGACAGAAAGAATGAATGTCGTTCATGCAGATATATCTAATGGCTTACAGGATGTTATTAATTTAATTCTTCAGGCTTTTAAATATGCTTTTCAGTTTATGAGAGGTATTGAGTTTTTCGGTACTAATCTCTTTAGTTTTACTATAACTGTATTTCTTTTAGGCGTTATATTTCCTATTGTGTTTACTTTAGTAGAATCTAAATCTGTCCGTATGGCTTCCGCAGCTAATGAAAGTCTTAATAAAATCAAAAGTAGAAAAAGTCGTGCCGGTTCCGGACCTTCCAGTACTGAGCTTACTACAAGAAATTGATTGGGGATTAATATGAAAAAAATTATTATTTTTCTTTGTGTCGTGTGTCTTGTCTTGCTCATGAGCTTTAACGCTGCAGCTCTCACCGTGTCCGACACTTATTCTGATGTAGTTTCTACATCTTCTCAAGCTGTTAATCTGGTTAATTATGCGGCTGGATATGAAAGCTTTATTGACTCTGATTATGTTATTTTTTGTGATGTACAGTATAGCTATTATATTGTTTGGGGTGAGCTTGAAAACAATAATGGTATTTTGTCCGGTACTGATGTAGAGTATATTCATTATTATCGAACTGATAATTATAATTCTTATACATATTCTTACGGAACTGAGACTTCTTTTGGTCTCAATCCTGATAATGCTTGTACTACTAATATTCCCGGTTATGGCTTTGTTTCATCTGTTTATCAAGAGTATAAGCTTCAGGACAGTCTTGAAACAGGCTTGATATTTATTATAGGGTTTATTTTTGTGATTATGATTACAAGATTAAGGAGAGATTAAAATGGTTAATTTAGTTGATTTCTTAATTGAAAATATATCTTTTGAGCACGGTACCGAAGTCGCAGCTGTAATGCTCGGCATTATTTTTATGATAGTTTACGACTTTTATCATTATCTGATATCTGCCGTTTTATCTTGGTTTAAGAAGTAATTACTTTTATATAAAATCTAAAGAAAGGGGATTGTTATGGCTGGTTTAAGTACTCTCTTTACATCCTTCGCCGGATGGATGACAACAATCGTTAGTACAATGACTGCCGAAGGCAATGAGATTATGCTTCTTCCCGTAGGCATTTTCGTTGTTGGCGCCGCCATTGGTCTTGCAGGTCGTCTTATAGGACGCTAATTTTACAAAAGAAAGGATTACATTATGGAAACGGAGGTTTTTAATTCTATGACAAGTCTGGGTACTCTTTTTACTGCTTTTGCAGGTTGGATGGGTGATATTGTCGAAACCGTAACTGCCTCCGGCAATGAGATTATGCTTCTTCCTGTCGGTATTTTCGTTGTCGGTGCTGCTATCGGTCTTGCAGGTCGCCTTATTGGTAGATGATGAATCTATTAATATACCCCCTGCAATTTGCAGGGGGTATATATACAGGAGTTGTGATTTATGTTTCTTTTGAATATCATTGATTTTTTGATTAAGTTTGAATTTATTTATTATGTTTTCGGTGCATTTGCTTTTCTCGGTATAAATCTATGTCTGAGAAAGTTAATTCTTCATAAGGGGATTTAATTATGATAACTTGTTATTTTGGTGTTCCTCGAGTCGGTAAGACTACTCTTTTAACTAAGTTTGCTATTAATGAGCTTAAGCGTATTCGTAAGGGTAAAAGTAAGTATTTACATGTTTATACTAATTTTTCATGTAAAGGATGCGAAAAGATAGATTTTAGTGATTTATCAAAGTATAAGTTCTCATATAGTCTTGTAATCCTTGATGAAATTACTATTGATGCTGATAATCGTGCATTTAAAACGTTTCCTCCCGGAGCTCGTGACTTATTTATATTACATGGTCATTTATGTATGGATATTATTTATGCTACTCAGGCTTATGATATGGTTGATTTAAAAATTCGTAGATTAACTCAAGATTTATGGTATATGTCTCGTACTGTTGTACCTTTCTTAAGTGAATTTACTTTTGCTCGTCGTATTTATCGAAATATTAATATTAATGAGCATACATCAGAGTTAATTATGGGATACCGTTTCTGTAATTTTCTCGAAGCTCTTTTTGTAAGTAATACAAAGCTTGTTTTTAGAAGATTTTATTATAAGTATTTTGACAGCTTTGAAGAAAGCGTTTTATCAGATCGACAAGAGTTTTCTTCTGAACTTTGGTCCGAGCCTTTACCTGATAATATACTTGTAGATAAGCTTAAATTATCCGTAATCGAGCCTATAAAGAGCTTTTATCACAGAAAGCAAGAAGAACAAGCTGAGCTTGATGAGGTTATAGAACAGGCTTCAGAGCTTCAAAATGATAACCCTGATAAGTTTTATGACTTATATATTGATGATGAGTAAACTATCCCTTTCTTTCGGTAATTCCTGTTAAGTCGCATAAAAGGAATGATGTCATAGGGGAGTGTATGTAAAGCTTTTTCTCGGCCGTAACTTGCTTCTGCAGATATTTCTAAAACGGAAAAAAGTTTACAGATACCCCTTGACTACATTACTTTGCGACTATAATACCGAAACGAATGAAAGGGAGTTATATAAATTTAATTTACCTTTGACCTGGCTTTGCTTTTCCAGACGGTAGGGGAGAAGCGGTCAGGTGGGCAGCACTACGACAACTGCCCACCGTGGTCGTTGGTCATTGGTCAAAAAAGGAGAGTTTTAAAATGGCTGCAGCAAAAACAAAAGACACAAGAGGTAGGAATTTTGCTACTGAAGTATGGATTGATTCAGCTCCGCCTAACTGGCAGAGTAAAGCAGGGGAGTTGAAAGTACCTTGTTTCATTTCACCGTGTCATGATAAGGATCTTAAGGATGATGGTCTCGGTTTTAAAAAAGCACATTGGCATGTTATGCTGATGTTCGAGGGTAAGAAGTCAGAAGAGCAGGTCAGAGAGCTGTGTCAGACCTTCGGCGGTGTCGGTCTTGAGAAGATCCAAAGCATTTGAGCTTATGCCCGGTATTTGTGTCATCTTGATGAAGGTGATGATAAAGCTCATTACAGTCCTGAAGATGTTGTTTGCTTGGGTGGTGCTGATTATTATTCTGTAATTGATTTACCTGAAGAAAAGTATGTTCATATTGCTGAAATAATGGAATTCTGTATAGAAAATGAAATCACTTCTTTCAGTGAGCTTTCTATGTATGCTGTCGTTCATCGTAAGGATTGGTTTAGAATTCTCGTTGATAAAAACACTACTTATCTTCGTGAGTTTCTTAAATCTCGCCATTATGATAAAGTTAATAATTCAATTATGCGTATTGATGATAAAGGTAATCTTTTACCTTATCCAGTAGACCGCAGAACCGGAGAAGCTTTAAATGAGTAAGGATGATATTTACAATGCTCTTTGCGCGGTTTTCTTTGCTGAAGAAATTCGCCTTGAAGATTCTGTGCGTGAAATTGAGTACCGTATGTGGCAACGCGGCGCAGATACACATACTTATATTGAATTTATCCAAGCGCAGGCACGTCTTGATTATTTCCGTACATATATTCTTGATGTGCTTAGATATTTAAATAATTTTGATAGGTGAGTGTTTCGTGTAATACTTATTATCAACTATACAAAATCAATATTTTATATAGTATAGGGGATGTATATAACGAATAAACTGCAGTAACAGGACCTTTTTAAAATTTTCTGTTAAAGAAAAATATTGTTATTTTTTACTTAAATATTAACAACTATATGATATTTAT
>JAZUNX010000017.1:0-38630 GCA_045604385.1 Acutalibacteraceae bacterium | reverse complement strand
GTTGGATGCTCTGAATATGGCTGTGAAGCTCTTAACTGGCATACATCTGATCCAAAACAGGGCGACTATACAGAAGAATATCAGGCATACTACCACGAAGAGCTTATCAAACAGCTTTTCTCCAGAAAGTATATCTGGTCTACCCATGTATGGAATATGTTTGACTTCGGCGCCGATGCAAGACAGGAAGGCGGCGAAAACGGTCAGAACCACAAGGGTCTTGTAACAATGGACAGAAAGTACAAGAAGGATTCCTTCTATGCTTACAAGGCATGGCTTTCCGATGAACCCTTCGTACATCTTTGCGGCAAGAGATATGTTGACAGAGTTGAAGCTGTAACAAAGGTTACAGTATACTCAAACCTTCCCGAGGTTGAGCTTTTTGCAAACGGTGAAAGCCTTGGCAAAAAGACAGCCGATGACCACTTCTTCCGTTTCGATGTGCCCAACACAGGTGAAACAGTTCTTACTGCAGTGGCAGGTGACTGCAAGGATGAAGGCAAAATTAGAAAGGTTGAAGAGCTCAATCAGGAATATATCTTCAAGGAGAAAGGTGCCATCCTTAACTGGTTTGACATCACTACTCCCGAAGGCTACTATAATATCAACGATAAATTCTCCGAAATCTGCAAATCCTTCAAGGGTAAATTAATAACTGTTTCCTTCGTTCTTCTTCTCCTCAAAAAATTCAAGGCAACAAAGAAGGATGACGGTAAGGGCAAGAAGGGTGGCGGAGGTCTCCCCGGTGGAATGAAGCCCTCCAAGGAGCTTCTGCAGATGGCAGGCGCATTCTCAATTTTAAGAATTGCAAACCTTATCGGCGCTATGGAAGTTAAGTTCACAAAGGAAGAGCTTTTGGAAATCAATGCAAAGCTGAATAAGATTAAAAAAGTATAATTTTTAGTTCATCACAAACTTACAGGTAAATCGGTATGGGCGGATAATATCCGCCCGCCATTTTACCACAAAACAAAATCACGCATAGTAAGGGCGACCATTGGTTGTCCGTTTTTTATATCCTGCTGACAGTAAAGCATTTCGCCCCTTTTACAAAGGAAAATTATGTAAAAACTTTCCCTTTTCCCCTTGACAAACCCATTTAATAATGGTATTATTTATGCAGTTAGTTATGACTAATTATATTTTTTACTTGTGCAGTTAGTCTAACCTAATTCACATACAGCGAGGTATCAGTTATGAATTTATCACAGGCACAGGAAGGAAAAGAATATATCATCCGTGAAATCGAAACCGATGATGAAGAGCTTGATGCTTTCCTCTTTTCTTTAGGCTGTTACAGCGGTGAGCCTATCACCGTAATATCTCACCTTAAAGGCTGCAGTATAGTTTCAATTAAGGACGGCAGATACAGCATCGACAAAGGTCTGGCACGGGCTATTGCAATATAAATTACACGGCAGATTAATTCTGCCTTACACTTTAAAAATCGGGTTAGTTTTATATAACTCCTTTAAATGCAGAACATCCTATCAGGAGGAATTTATTTATGAGAATTGCGCTGACAGGCAATCCAAACAGCGGTAAAACCACCATGTATAATGCTCTTACGGGCAGCAACGAAAAGGTTGGCAACTGGGCAGGCGTTACCGTTGAAAAGAAAGAACATTCCGTTAAAAAGGTCTACTGTGACGGCAAGGACAGCATTATCGCCGTTGACCTTCCCGGTGCTTACTCTATGTCACCATTTACGGGGGAAGAGAGCATCACAAGTGACTATGTCAAAAACGAAAACCCCGATGTTATAATCAACATCGTCGATGCCACAAACTTAAGCCGAAGCCTTTTCTTCACCACACAACTTTTAGAACTTGGCATTCCCATGGTTGTGGCTCTGAATAAAACGGACATCAACAAGAAAAAAGAAACTAGGATAAATGTTAAGGCTCTTTCGGAATTTTTAGGCTGCCCCGTGGTGGAGACCGTTTCCACCTCTTCCGAAGGTCTCTCGGCACTTATGAATGCCGCTCTCGGACAGGTAGGCAAAAATCAGACAGCACCCTACATACAGGGCAGTATAGACCTTACAGATAAAAGTGCAGTAATATCCGCAGACAAAAAGCGTTATGCTTTCGTTAATGAAATCGTCTCTGCCATCGAAAAGAGAAAGATTTTCACCAACGTAAAAAATGCGCAGGATAAAATTGATGAGCTTCTTACCAATAAATGGCTCGGTATACCCATCTTTGCCGTGATCATGTTTGCCGTTTTCTGGATTTCACAGGCAGGCCCCGGTGTATGGATTGCCGAAGGCTATGAGTTTGAAAACGGCACAGTTATTCCCGGCCTCGTAACCCTTCTCGAAGGTTTCCAGAGTTGGGTAGGCGGGTTCCTTGAAAACGCCAATCCACTTCTTTATGCACTTCTCATTGACGGTATTATCGGCGGTGCTATTGCCGTTATCGGTTTCCTTCCCCTTGTTATGGTAATGTACTTCCTTATCGCTTTGCTTGAAGATTGCGGTTATATGGCAAGAGTTTCCGTTATTCTTGACCCCATTTTCAAAAAAGTCGGTCTTTCGGGCAAGTCGGTTATCCCCTTCGTCATCGGTACAGGCTGTGCCATCCCCGGTGTTATGGCTTGCCGTACCATCCGTAATGAACGTGAGAGAAGAGCAACGGCTCTGATTGCTCCCTTTATGCCCTGCGGTGCAAAGCTTCCCGTAATTTCACTTTTTGCAGGTGCATTCTTCGAGGACGCCACCTGGGTAGGTCCGATGATGTACTTTGTGGGCATCGTAATAATTTTCTTTGCCGCCCTTATCATAAACAAAATCACGGGCAATTCGGCAAAAAAATCATTTTTCATTATCGAGCTTCCCGAATATAAGGTTCCCTCTTTTATGAGAGCCTTCAAATCCATGTGCAGCCGCGGCAAGGCTTATATTGTCAAAGCGGCTACAATTATCCTTCTGTGTAACACAGTTGTTCAGATTATGCAGTCCTTTACCTGGGGCTTCGCTGAAGCAGAAACTGCCGATGCTTCCATTCTTGCCTCAATTGCAGGCCCCTTTGCTTACGTACTCGTTCCCGTTGCAGGTGTCCTTTCCTGGCAGCTTGCCGCCGCCGCAGTTACAGGCTTTATTGCAAAGGAAAATGTTGTCGGCACTCTTGCAGTTTGCTTTGTCGGTCTTGAAAATCTTATTGATACAGAGGAACTTGCTCTTATTGAAGGTGCAGGCACAGAGGTTGCAGGCGTTATGGCTATAACCAAGGTTGCCGCTCTGGCATACCTTATGTTCAATCTTTACACTCCTCCCTGCTTTGCGGCTATCGGTGCCATGAACAGCGAAATGAAAAGTGCAAAATGGCTTTGGGGAGGTATCGGCTTCCAGCTTGGTACAGGCTTCACCGTAGGCTATCTTGTATATCAGGTTGGTACACTTATCACCACCGGCTCCTTCGGTGCGGGCTTCCTTCCCGGTCTTGCCGTAATTCTTGTCTTTGCCGCAGTGTTGGTTTTCCTTTCTGTCAATGCCTCAAAAAAGGTCAAAGCGGAACAGGCTCTTAAAGCAAAGAAAAAACAAACAGTTCAATAAAGGTATTTACTATGGAAAATATTATAATCATCGCCCTGGTAGTTCTTATCGTCACCTTCGCAGGAGTGTATGTTTACAAAGAAAAGAAAAAGGGTAAAAAATGTATAGGCTGTCCCGACAGCGGAAAATGTGCTTCAAGTATGTGCGAAAGCTGTACAGCCTGCAGTTCAGTAAAAAAAGATTGACTTTTCTCCCAAGTTAAATATAAAAGAGATGTATCAAAATTCCGATACATCTCTTTTGCTTTATATAAGCCGTGAAATAATAAGTCCTGCCACCAATCCGCCTAAAACGGAAAGAACTATTTTTAAAACTGCCGTTGTTTTGTCACCCTTGACCTTTGTGGGCGGCGCTTTATCTGTTCTGCCTGCAATAATTCCTGCTCTTTCTCTTATCTTCCCTTCACTTATGCTCGCATATTCGGGCTTTACAAAAAAGAGAATTCTTTCGAAATAATCGCAGTCGGTCTCACTTACTTCAACAACCTGTCGGTTAACGCCTTTTATCATAATAATTACCTCTCATAAAAATATTTACAATTTTAGTTTTGTAAGATTATTATCTTTTATGCCTTGAATTTAATTACAAAAAATGCTATTGTTAACTGTGAGGTGTAGTTATGGTTAATTATCAAAAAGAACTTGAAAAAATTATCGATGCAAACAAGAAAAAGGGCACCGTGCCCACTCTTATGCTTCACGTGTGCTGTGCACCCTGCAGCAGCTACTGTCTGGAATATCTTTCGCAGTATTTTAAAATTACGGTTTTTTACTATAACCCGAATATCTATCCCGAAGAGGAATATACCCAGAGAGTTGGCGAGGTTAAAAGGCTTATAAGTGAAATGACCTTTAAGCATCCCGTGTCCTTTATAGAAGGAGAGTTTGAGCCAACTGAATTTTATTCAGCCGTAAAAGGCTATGAAAAAGAAAAGGAAGCGGGGGAAAGATGCTTCATCTGCTACAGACAGCGTCTTTACAAAACGGCTCTCGAGGGGAAGGAACTCGGCTTCGATTATTTCACTACAACTCTTTCCATAAGCCCGCTTAAAAATGCTGCAAAAATAAATGAAATCGGGCAGGAAATCGAAAAAGAGCTGGGCATCAGACATCTACCGTCGGATTTCAAAAAGAAAAACGGCTACAAGCGTTCAATTGAGCTTTCAAAAGAACATAACCTTTACAGGCAGAATTATTGCGGTTGTGTTTTTTCCATAAATAATGAATAATAAAATCCCTTTTGTTACACAATAAATAAAAAGTAACAAAGGGGATTATTTTATGCAGACAGATACAGTAAAGCTTTTAAGAGAATGTGACTCGGGCGCCAAGACAGCAGTAAACTCCATAACTGAAATGCTGGACAAGGTGAAAAATCCCGACCTTCTTTCAATTCTTACCAAAAGTCTTAAAACCCATCAGGAACTACAGGTAGAAATAGGGGAATATATAAAGGAAATAGATGCCGAAACAAAAGACCCGCCACTTATGGCAAAGATGATGTCCTGGGCAAAAATCAATATGAAAATGCTTGAAAAGCACGAGGATAAAACCATCGCGGAGCTGATGCTCGACGGATGCAATATGGGTATAAAACAGCTTTGCTCTTATGTTAATGAATATAAGGATGCCGACGAAAAATCACAGTCCCTTGCAAAGAAGCTCATAAAGGAAGAGGAGCATCTTATTGAAGAGCTGAAAAATTATCTGTAAAACAAAAACAGCACCCTTCTGTAGGATGCTGTTAATTTTTTTATAATCAGTTGATTTTTCCGTAAAGGGAAACTTTTTCTGCACCTGCATCTGTTCTGGGTGCTCTTGTGGGGGCCTCCGTCTGAACGGAATTGCTTCTGCCTCTGCCACCGCGGTTATAACCGCTTCTGCCTCCACGGCCTCTGTTATAGCCGCCCTTTGAGGGATGAGTGGGTTTTACACCTTCTGCAAGAGTGATAACAACTCTTCTGCTTGCATCGGAACCTACAGAGTGAGAGGAAACGCCTTCGATTTCCTGAACTGCAGTGTGAATAATTCTTCTTTCATAGGGATTCATGGGCTCGAAAGTAACATTTCTGCCGTACTTGAGTACCTTTTCAGAATTTTTCTTTGCAAGCTCACGGAGAGCGTTGTTTCTCTTTTCGCGATAGTTACCTACATTAATTGAAATTCTTGAATATTCACCCTCAGTCTTATACTTGTTGGCAACAAGTCTTGTAAGATATTGGATTGAGTCAAGAGTTTCACCTCTTCTGCCGATTACGATACCGTAATCATCACCGCAGTCGAGTTCGAAAATAACTTCGTTATCCTGTGTGCGGTATGCCTCAATTTTAACATCACCCACACCCATACCTGAAAGAATTTCTTTAAGATACGCGGCGGCAGCCTTAAGGCTTTCGCTTTCTTCAACTTTTATAGCTGTTTTAACGGTTTCGACTGCCTTCTTTTCTTCAGCAGGCTTTTCTTCCTTTACGGGAGCTGCCTTCTTTTCGGGCTGTTCCTTTACCGGCTCGTCGGGAACCTCATAAAATGCCTTTGCTTTAGCAGGTGAACCGCCGAAAAGACCTAAAATCTTTTTCTGGGGATAAGCAACAACTTCTGTATGAACATCTGCACCTTCGGGAGCATTAAGTTCTTTGACAGCGTTGGCAATTGCTTCATCGATTGTTGCACCTGTTGCGAGCTTTTCAATTTTCATTATCTGTTTTCACCACCGTTTTTATGGAATATTATAATTTTCGATTATTCTTCAATGTCCGCTTTTTCTTTTGCGGTAAGCTTCATCTTTTCATAAGCTCTGCGGTTGATGGTTTCTTCGACCATAACCTTTGCAAGTACCTTTCTCGGTGCATAGAAGTGACCGATGATAAGAGTCTGGAAGAAAGCGATGAGGCTGGAAAGAATCCAGTACATACCCATACCTACAGGGAAGCTCCAGCAAAGGAATACTGACCATATAGGCATCATAAACATCATACAGCCCATCATCTGCTGATTCTGCATATCAGGGTTGGTTTTCTTCTGTCTTACCTGTGTAAGTACACTTGTGAGCATGGATGCAAGACCTGAAAGCACGGGAATTGCAAGAATGAGGATAGATTCCTTCGAAATACCCATTTCTTTGTAGATATTGCTGGGAATCATACCGAGGTCAATACCGAAAATACGGAAATCAAAGTTACGGATTGCCGCAATTTCGTTGGCGTAGGTTGTAAGAAATTCAGGCTTTGCTTCGAGAATCTTTTCGATATTAGTGATAACGATGGGTTCAAGATAGTAAGCACCTCTGTTACCCGATGTCTGAAGACCGAGTGCAGTGGCAGCTTCAGTAAAAGCAGTGATAACCTCTGCAGAAAGATTCAGAACATAGGTAAGAGGCTTCTGAATTACGCCGTAAAGACCGATAAGGATTGGGAACTGTAACAGCAGGGGTAAACAGCTTGCACCCATAGAGGAGTAGCCCTCTTTCTGGTAAAGCTCGCTGGTTTCCATCTGGATTTTCTGCTGTCTTTCCTGGGGATTGTAATCCTGATACTTTTCTCTGATTCTTTTAAGCTTTGGCTGAAGACGCATCATTTTTGCCGAAGACTTCTGCTGTTTGATGTTTGAGGGCAGAAGAATAACACGGAAAAAGAGGGTGAAAATTACAAGTGCAATACCGTAATTAGCAACAAAGCTGTAAAGAATTCTAAAAAGATATCCAAAAATGCCGTATAAGAAATCCATTCTTAAATACCTCCGTAAAATTATCCCTTAAAAATAAAAGAGGGCACAGTTATTTCAGACGGTGATTTTCTTTTTTCGGCGGAACGGGATCATACCCGCCTGCAGAAAAAGGGTTACAGCGCAGTATGCGCCAAAGGGCGAGAACAGTGCCCTTGAATGCACCGTGGACTTCAATTGCTTCAATGGCATAACAGGAACAAGTAGGATAATATCTGCACATAGGGGGCAGATTGGGAGAAATGTGGCGGCGGTAAAATCTGATTAGGGCAAGAATTGCTTTTTTCATTTTATTACACCGACAGCTTTCATGCATTCGACCATACTTTTTTCCACCTGAGTGGATTTAAGGTATTTGGTTTTACTGCGGGAAACAAAGACAAGGTCATAATTTCCCGTAACCTCATAATTACTGAATACCGATTGATAAGCCGCTCTAATAATTCTACGGGAGCGATTCCGTTCAACAGCGTTACCGGTTTTTTTGCTTGTGGTAATACCGACACGACAAATACCCACACGGTTTTTTAACGCATAAACAACCAGTGCAGGTTTAGCCGAGGACTTACCGCGGTAATAGACGCGGTTAAAGTCTGTATTCTCTTTTAAAGTAAGGTACTTTTGCAAAAAAATCAAACCCTAACACTATTTTGAACGAGTGTGTTTGTTTACATATTGCCGGTCATACCGACAAAATCAAAGCTCAATTAGTATGTGAGCTGCTTTCTGCCCTTTGCGCGACGACGGGCAAGAACCTTACGGCCGTTCTTTGTTGCCATTCTCTTACGGAAGCCGTGTTCCATTTTTCTGTGGCGCTTTTTGGGTTGATAAGTTCTTTTCATTGCATTAAACCTCCTTTAATAATTTTATAAAACGGGACATATTGCAAGGAGTATAGAAGTAAAGCAATATGGTGTCCGACGCTTTTTAATTTTAATGCGACATAAAAGTCATAAGACTGCAAGACACAACTTGCAGAAAAACATTATATATCAAATTAAGTCTTTTTGTCAATGATTTTCCCCTTTTTTATTGGTTTTTGCAGGTCTTTTATGGCTATCTTTTGTTACCCTTGTGGTTTTGCTTATCTGCATACACAAGATAATGTATTATCACTTTTTACAGCTTTCCGTTTATTAAGGAAAATCTAAAGTAAATATACCATAATAAATAAACTTACAGTTGCATTTTGGCTTAAAGAGTGCTAAAATAATCTCATTAACCTTTAAGGAGGCGTTTAATTTGGACGAACTTAAAAAAGACGGCTTACTCCCCGAGGAAGAAGAAAATGAAGTACCCGAAGAGGTAACGGAAGAGAATTCTCCTTTCAAAGAGGAAACTGATGAACAGGATGAACTCATAGAAGAGCTTGAAAATATCAGAGATATGTTTCAAGAAGAGCTTGACAGAGCTTCAGCCGGAGACGAAGACGGAATGCTCATACAGGAGCTTGATAACCATGATGAATATGACGAGGATGAAGAGGAAGAAGAAATCTCTCCCGAAGATCTTTGTCAGTGTTGTGAAGAAAAAATCCGCTTCAAGGAATTTGACGAGGATTATCCCTACTGTGAGGATTGCCGTAATGCCATGAAAAAATACCCCCTTCGTAAAAGCGGTATTTTTGCTTTTCTTGTTGCAATTATATTATTTGTGGCAAGTTTCTGGTTCTCTTATCCTTATATGAGTGATGCTCTTACCGTTGCCGATGCATCTGCAAACTATCAGTCAGGCTATGTTATGAGCGCTCTTCAGAGCTATTATTCTTACTTTAACGGTGCTAAAACCGCCGAAGGCATTTCAAAGAGAGCCTTTGATGAAATTATCGAAGGATATAATAAATTAGGCTACCAAACAAACGGTGCCGAGCTTATAAATACCTACTACAGCGAAGATGACCTCAAGAAGCCCTGGAACAAAAAATATGCTTCTGTGATTAAGGAAGCCACCATTCTCACAGAAACCTACGAAGCTGTTTCGGAAATCACAGAGGATGCTTTGTCGGGCAAGGATTTCGACTACGATAAGGTAATGGCTGACCTTGATGCACTCAAGGACGTAAAGCCCATAGAAGAAGGCAAAAGTGAAGTTACCGAAAAGTACAACGAGGTATTTATCGAATACTATAAATTCGTTCTTATGAGCATTGAGGAAAAGCCCCTTTCAGAACAGTTCGAACAGCTTAAACACATCGATTCCATCGGCGAAGGTCAGGAATGGGTATACCTTTCAAACTACTGTGCAATTGCCGCAAAGCTCGGTGACGAGGAATCGGTTAACTACAGCTTTGACAAGCTTCTTGAACTCAATAAGGAAGACAGCACAGCTTACATTTCAAAGGCTAATCTTTACCGCTTTACCGAAACACCCGATGCAGACAAAATGATAGAAGTCTGCGAAGAAGCAAAGACTGCTCTCGGTACTGCCGATGTTTCCTATAAGCATTCTTTAGCTATCGCTTATCTTATCAAGGGTGAAGGAAGTCTTGCCCTGGAAGAAATCGAAGGTCTTTTCAATGCAGGTAACTACACCGTACAGAACTGTAACCTTTATGCTCTTGTCGGTCTTTATAACGGCGATAAGGAGATTTACGATGAAATGAAATCTCTTCTGGCAAACTACGGCTACGAAATAAGCGATCTCGTAACACAGTACAAAAAAGGTAAAATTACCGTCGAAGAAATTATCAAAGACCAGGGAGGCGACATCTGATGACATCACTTTATATTCTTACCAAATATCTTACCTTCCCCGGCGCTCTTATAAGATGTATGTGGGAGCAAATTGTCTGCCGCATCTGTAAAGTTCCCGTTGAGGATAACCGCTATTTGAGAAATGACGAGATGACAAGCCACGTGGAGCACGAACTTATGCCCAAGGCACAGGGAGCCTTTGCTCTTTGCTTTGTTCCCGCATTTATGAACTTCATCGGCGCTGTTTTCCTTGCTCTTGCCCCAATTATGTTCACTTTTTATGCTAAATTTGACGACACGGTGCTTACGGTTGTTAACGGTCTTGCCTATTGGTTTGCATTTTCACTTATGGTAAATTCTTATCCTCTTATTGAAGATGCATATAATATGATGGAAAAGATTTATAAAGAGGGAAATATCCTTCAGAAGATATTATATGCTCCCGGTGCCGCACTTCTTTTCATCGGTGCTTTCGTCGAAAGATACTGCATCAGCTTTATTCTCGGTATTGTCGCCACGGTTGCTATAATTCTTATCTGACAGCAGAAAAACAAAGCTCATTGTATGATTTAACGATCGTACAATGAGCTTATTTTTTAGTCAGTGCCGGCGGGGGAAAGGGGCGAAGCCGCCGCTTCAAAAAGCGGCGCCCCGGGCTTCACTGCCCGGAGACGGCATTTATGCCGTGCTTCGCCCCCAGCTTCACGTTTACGCTTTGTTTATATCGGGCAAAACTAAAGCCATTGAAAAAGCATAAATGTTGCTTTTCAATGGCTTAATTTATTTCTTATGCAAATTAATATTCCATTACATATTCTTCATCAACTGTAAGTGATGCTAAAGCATTAAGCGTAAGCCCCATCTTAATAGATATATCCATATCAAAATTATAAATGAATCTTGAATATGTCATATTGCCTGTTGCCTTGTCAATTTTGGCAGTGGCAGTACAGTTATAATATGAAAAGTCGCATTTTTCCACTTCACCTACCGGAAGATTATCAGAAATGCTACCCGGATTCATTGTCCAGAAGATGGAGCCTACACCTTCTCCGCCACGGTAAACGGGATTCAGCTGATCCTTCATTTTGATATCGATAACATATTCTGTGCCGTTATCTGTGCAGGTAATGGTTTCAAGATATTCAGGCTTAAGCTTACTTGCGAAGTCTGTTCCGCTTACGGGATACTTTTCAGCAACAAGTGCACCTTCATATACTTCCGGAGTCATATTAGGCTTAACGAACTTTTCAATGGCACCGTCAGCAATAGACTGAAGAGCAGAAGGAACCTCAAGCTTAGTTATCTGCATATTCTGATAATTTCTTGTAGCCTTTGTGGCAGTGGTTTTAACTTTATTTGCACTTTCGTTAAAGAGAGCAACGATTTCCTCTGTTGTTGCAGGTGCGCCTGTGGAGGGTGCCTGTACAACAGGAGCAGAAGTTGCAGTGTCTGCAGGCTGACTGTCAGCCACGGGAGCCTGAGTTGTGGGAGCCGCTGTGGGCGCTTGTGTGGTTGGAGCGGCTGTGGGTGCCTCGGTAGGTGCATCTGTGGCAACTGTTGCCTCAACAGCGGCACCGGATTCATCAACAGGAGTAGCATTGATGTTTGTAAGAGAACCTGCTATATTACCCATTGAGAAAATTAAAATTATTGCAAGAGCAATTGAAATACCTGTTTTCCATTCGCTGCCGATACTGGCTAAAAACTCTCTGATTTTATCCATGATAAAATTCTCCTTTCAACTTTTCGAGTTTTCTCACAGTACATTATATTATATTTCTCAAAATAGTTCAAGTAGTTCTTGCAAATATTTCTTATATCCGTTTTCTATTGACTTATTATTTTTTGAGTGATACAATGATTTTATGTAAAAAAATTAAAGGAGACAACGGTATGAAAACAAAAAAATTGCAAAACCCCTTATGGCAAACTAACCCGACCGAAAGAAAAAGCTATTATTTTTACTTCTTCGGTCAGAATATGATCTACAATATGATTGCCGCCTATCTCACAACCTTCCTTCTTCTTTTAGGTGTCAACCCGGCGAAATCTGCCGCAGTTATGCTCATAGTAAAGGTATGGGACGCTGTCAATGATGCTCTCTTCGGCGTAATCTTTGACAAGGTTAAATTCAAAAGCGGTAAAAAGTTCATTCCCTGGCTCAAGATAGCCTGTGTTCTCACTCCCATTTCAACAATCTTACTTTTCATTATCCCCAATACAGAAACCACAACCGAAACCTTTAAGCTCGCCTGGTTTGCCATAGCATACATCCTTTGGGATACTGCTTATACCCTTTGCGACGTTCCCGCCTTCGGTATCATCACCTCAATGACCAGCCATATTGAGGAAAGAAACACCATTCTCTCCCTTAAGGGAATTACCGGCGGTGTCGGATCTGCTCTTACCACCGTTTTAGTAACAATTCTTATCAGCGAATTTGTTGGTCTTAACTACGGCTGGATTTCCGTTATTGTTGCCATAGTTGCCATGGCTACAATGTTCCCCGTATGCTACAAATGTCAGGAAAGAAACAAGAGCATCGATGAAGAGCAATTCACTGTCAGAAGAATGCTCAAATATCTCATCAGCAACAAATATCTGCTTATATATTATATAGGCTACATTTTCTACTCGGGTGCACAGACCTACACGGCTCTTCACCTTATCACAGCCTACTATATTTTCAATAACACTCTGGCTTCTCTTATCACCGGTACTGTTGCCGCTCTTCCCCAGCTCTTTATGGCTCTTTTGGTACCGAAAATTATCAGAAAGATGGACAAAACGAAGCTTTTCAAAATCTCTGTTATCGCTTCTATTATTCTTTCCTTCGCAATTATTCCCACCAAAAACAGCTTCATTCTTTTCACCATCGCATTTATGCTCCGTGCAATTCCTCTTGGTATCATCGGCGTTCTTGCCTTCACCTTCACACCTGACTGTGCCGAATACGGACAGTACACAACAGGTACCGAGGCAAAAGGTATCACCTTCGCAATCCAGACCTTTGCAGTTAAGCTTGCCGCCGCTATTTCCGGTTCACTCGGTCTTGCTCTCCTTGGTGTTTTCGGCTTCAAGACCTTCGAGGGTGTGGACAGCTTCGAAGCACTTGAGGCAATCAATGCACGAGCACAGCAGACTGCCGAAGCTATCGACGGCTTATGGTTCACTTATAACGTTATTCCCATTATCGGTCTTGTAATAGCTCTCGTTATCTGGCATTTCTACAAGCTCAACGATAAGGATGTTCAAATTATGGCTGACCATAACGTCGGCAAGATTTCAAGAGAAGAGGCAGATAAGCTCCTTTCAAGAAAGTATTGATAAACCTAATAATTTTGCCCTCCGTATTCGGAGGGCTTTTTATTATAATTAGGGTAGCATATATTGTGGTTATTAGTATATTTCATACAATTTTTTATGAAAATAAAATTAAATTTAGTATGATATGTTGACAAGATTGTTGCTTTAGTATATTATATTTTTTATAACATAGTGCATAAATATCAGTCTGTTGCTATGAATTATCCGAAAGGAGTTAATAATATGGAAAAATTACTTTATTTTACACCCCTTGTTGGCGGACTTGCCCTTTTATTTGCGCTTTTCCTTGCAATGCGCATAAATAAAAAGGATCCGGGTAACGAAAGAATGCAGGAAATTTCTGCCGCAATTCACGGCGGTGCAAAGGCTTTCCTTTTTTCGGAATATAAGATTCTTGTTTTCTTCGTTCTCTCCCTCTTTGTTGCCATCGGCTGTTTCATTTCCTGGCCTACAGCCTTAAGCTTCATCATCGGTGCGGCTTTTTCCATCGTAGCAGGCTACTTCGGAATGAATGTGGCAACCAAGGCTAATGTAAGAACTGCACAGGCAGCGTCAAAAGGCGGTATGAAGGCTGCTCTTTCCGTTGCTTTTTCGGGCGGTGCCGTTATGGGTATGTGTGTAGTAGGTCTCGGACTTTTGGGTATTGCAGGTATTTATTCAATCACAAAGGATGCTGATATTCTATTCGGTTTCAGCCTTGGTGCATCCTCTATTGCCCTTTTTGCAAGAGTTGGCGGCGGTATCTATACAAAGGCCGCTGACGTTGGTGCTGACCTTGTAGGTAAGGTTGAAGCAGGTATCCCAGAAGACGACCCAAGAAACCCCGCAGTTATTGCCGACAATGTAGGCGATAACGTAGGTGACGTAGCGGGTATGGGAGCTGACCTTTTCGAAAGCTATGCAGGTGCCATTATCTCTGCAATTTCTCTTGGTATTGCCGCCTTTGCAAACTCGCAGAACCCCTCATCAGGTCCCCTCTATCCTCTCTATATTGCCGCCATCGGTATTCTTGCTTCCGTTGTTTCCACATTCTTTGTCAGAGGTAACAAAAGCGATCCCCACAAATCACTTAAAGCCGCAACTTATGTTGCATCGATTGTTGTTGTAATTGCCTCTCTTGCTTTAAGCTTTGTTATGTTTGACTCGCTTAAATACGGTTGTGCCATCATTGCAGGTATCGCTGTAGGTACACTTATCGGTACGCTCACGGAAATGTACACCTCCGATAAGTTTAGAGCAGTAAGAAAGATTGCCGAACAGTCCCAGACAGGCTCTGCTACAAACATCATTTCAGGTATTGCCGTAGGTCTCAAGTCAACTGCTATGCCTATTCTCCTTATCTGCGTAGGTATCTTCGTTTCTTATTACTGCTGTAAGAGTGACGTAAACGGAACAGGCATCTATGGTGTAGCTTTAGCCGCAGTAGGTATGCTTTCAACCACAGGTATTACCGTTGCCGTTGACGCTTACGGCCCCATCGCCGATAATGCTGGCGGTATTGCACAGATGTCAAATCTTGATGAATCCGTAAGAGAAATCACTGATAAGCTCGACTCCGTCGGTAACACAACTGCCGCCATCGGTAAAGGCTTTGCCATCGGCTCTGCCGCACTTACGGCACTTGCCCTCTTCTTCTCTTATGCACAGGCTGTAAAGCTTGAAGAAATCGGTATCGACCTTCTTAATTATCAGGTAGTTATCGGTCTTCTCATTGGCGGAGTTCTTCCCTTCGTATTCTCCGCCTTTACTATGGATTCAGTAAGTAAGGCCGCTTATGAAATGATTGCCGAGGTTCGCCGTCAGTTCAAGGCTATTCCCGGCATCCTCGAAGGCACAGGTAAGCCCGACTATAACTCCTGTGTTGCCATTTCAACCACTGCCGCACTTAAAGAAATGGTAGTTCCCGGTGTTCTTGCCGTTCTTTCTCCTCTTGTTGTAGGCTGTGTACTCGGCGTTAGTGCTTTAGGCGGTCTTCTTGCAGGCTCTCTTGTAACAGGTGTTCTTCTTGCCATTTTTATGTCAAATTCCGGCGGTGCTTGGGATAATGCAAAGAAATACATCGAAAGCGGTGCAAACGGCGGTAAGGGCAGTGACGCTCACAAAGCTTCCGTTGTTGGTGACACGGTAGGTGACCCCTTCAAGGATACAGCAGGTCCCTCAATCAATATCCTTATCAAGCTTATGACAATCGTTGCTCTTGTATTTGCACCTATGTTCCTTATGATAAACGGTGGTCAGGGCTTCCTGATGTAATTTAATAAAAAAATATGTGAGGTACGGATTTTCCATACCTCACTTTTTTATATCTCTTTATAATTATTTTTTATCGGAAAGAGCCATAAAATCTATCTTTTCCATTTTCGTTCTCGGAAGATTTTCCATAACTATAATCTTTCTCGGACAGCTGAAGCCTTCAAAGTTTTCTTTACAGAAGGTCATCAGTCTTTCCTTCATTTCTATGTAGTCTGCACTGTTATCAAAGGGAGAAACCACTAACTTAACATACGGCTTTTTCTTTTCATCATAGCCCTGACAGGCACAGCACTCCTTTACATAGTCAAGCTCATTGATTTTTTCTTCGATGGTTGCAGGATAAATGTTATAGCCCGAAATGATGATAATTCTCTTTATACGGCTTGTAAAAATAAGATGCCCGTCATTGTCGAGATAACCTACATCACCTGTCTTTACCCATTTAATGCCTTTTTCATCGGTGTAAATGCCTGTGAAAGCCGTTTCATTGTCGGGAAGATAGCCGTTCATCATTGTTTCACCCGAAACTACAATTTCACCTGTCTGACCTGTCGGAAGTTTGTTGCCGTTTTCATCCCATATTTCTAATACAACTCCGTAAACTGGCTTTCCGACCGTAGAAACCTTATAGCTGTCAAGTCCTGCATTACTCGTACATACAGCACACATTTCCGTAAGACCGTAGCCCCTTGAAAACTTTGCAGACGAGCCGTGTAAAGCAAGCTTTTTATTAAAACAATCAACAAAATCCGTATCAACAAAGTCACCGCCGACGGAAACAACCTTAAGGTTTTTAAGTCCTTCATTTTCAAAATTTTCTGCTTCCACCATTTTGCGGTACATATTGGGAACACCCATAATTTCCATAACTTTGTATTTTCTTATGAGCTCATTTGCCTGAACAGGATCAAATTTAGAAATCATAATCGGTCTGTAAGCATTACAAAGTGCATAGTGCATTGAAACACCGAGACCATAAGCATGGAAGCATGGAAGCACACAAAGGGAGTAAGACTCGGCATAACTGTGATCAGGATCAAGCTGATACATACTGTATGCAAGACAATTAAAAGAATAATTAGAATGAATGATAGTTTTGCTTTTTCCTGTTGTTCCGCCGCCGTGAAGATAGATTGCATCGTCTTTACCCGGATTTTTTACACCTTCATTTGCTGGAAGATCAATAGAAAGAACATTGGAATAAAGATAAACACTTTTATGTTCCGGCACATGTGCATTTTTGGTTTCATTATACTTTGCATATTTATATGCAGTACCGTCACAAAAATCAGATATACTGCATACAACTGTCATATAATTTTTAATTATTTCTTCGTAGTTACAAGCAAAAATGTCCAAAATAAAAAGGCCCTTGCTTCCTGTATATGTCATTATTTCTTCAAGCTGTGCTGCGGGTGTAAGAGGGTGAACAAAATTCACAACAGCACCAAGCTTTGTTACTGAATAAAAAGCAATAAAAGCATGTCCGCAAGTGGGAAGAAAGGCAGTAATAACATCACCTTTTTTTATGCCTTTTTCAGATAAAAAAGATGAAACTTTTTCAATATCGGAAAAAAGCCTTTTCATTGATGTTTCCGATTCTGCATCACCAACAGGAGTTACAAAAGCGGTATAATCTTCACCTATATCTTTTGAAATTTTTCCGTAACATTTTTTAAGATATTCATAACACGATTCTTTTTCCGGTTTTTCAAGATATTTTTTATATATACTTGAATTTTGCATATTTTCACCCACTTTTCTGCTTTGTTTACATTATAAATGCAACACTCCTGTAAGTCAATGTTTAATTTTAAACTTAAAGCAAAATTTGATACATATTTTAAAAAAAATTAATAATTAAAAATTGAGTTTACAAAATAATAAAAAGAACGCAAAAGAAACATAATCTTCTGCGTTACTTTTTTATACTTTGGAATTTTTACAATATTCTTTAATGCAGCACTGATTGCACTTAGGTCTTCGTGCAATACATACCGCTCTTCCGTGTAATACACATCGGTGGCAGAAATCGTTACTTTTTTCTGGCTCAATGATTTTTTTAAGCTCAAGCTCCACCTTTTTAGGATCCTTTGTATTAACAAAGCCCAGAAGATTTGTAATTCTTATAAGGTGAGTGTCAGCCACAATTGCGGGCTTTTTGTAAACATCACCCATTATAAGGTTTGCAGTCTTTCTTCCTACTCCCGGAAGAGAGGTAAGCTTTTCAATGGTGTCGGGAACCTGTCCGCCGAAGTCATCGCGTATTTTAATACACATCTCTTTTATATCCTTTGCCTTACTTTTATAAAAGCCGCAGGAATAAATAAGCTTTTCTATGTCCTCAACCTCTGCTTCACAGAAAGCATCCAATGAAGGGTATCTTTCAAAAAGAGCAGGGGTGATTTTATTTACCCTTTCATCGGTACACTGTGCCGAAAGTCTTGTGGCAATAATAAGCTGAAGGGGATTTTCCGCATTAAGAGAGCAGAGGGCATCGGGATATTCTCTTTCAAGCGCCTCAACACATAATTTCATCCTTTGTTTTTTAGTCATTTCAATCCTCCTTCAGATTTCTTCTCCAGTGAAAAAGATACTGCTGTGCAATACCCTCCACGTCCTTTATACATTCGGGCAGACCATCGGGATAAAGCTCCGACATAATTCTTTTAACCCATACATCGACAGGAAAAGCCTCTTTTCTTTTAAACCCGTAAAGGAGAGTACATTCAGCAACCTTTGCCCCCACTCCCTTAATTTTCATAAGCTCCTGTCTCGCCTGTTCAATGGGCATTTTTTCTATTTCTTTGAGTGAAATTTCTTCACTGTTCAGTTTTTGAACAGCATCGGCGATATACTTTGCTCTGAAGCCTGCTCTTAAAATTGCGAGTTCTTCTACAGTAACATTCTTCAGCCTTTCATAAGAGGGGAAGGAATAATTTTCTTCATCAATTTTTTCACCGAAATTTTCGCAAAGTCTTTTTATTATTCCCGATATACGGGGTATATTGTTATTCTGTGAAATTATGAAGGAACAAAGGGCTTCCCATGGCTCCTGATTAAGCACTCTTATTCCGTAATATTCGTCCTTTGCATTTTTAAGATGAAGGTCACTTTCAAATCTTTTGCATATATCTGCATAATCCCTTTCAAGGTCAAAATAATCAAGCCAAATATTTTCAAAGTCTTCCTTTGTGGTGCCGTTCAGTATTATCTGACCTTCATTCTGAATTATATTGAGTACCTTTCCTCTTACCGTACCTGTAAAGGAGCCATCATTATTTTTTATCCATCGAAATGCCTGACCGCAAAAAAGAGAGAGTTCAATGTTAAAACACTCTATGTTTTCCAAAATTATGCCATTTTCCTGTTCTTTTAACTTCAATGTGTTTCACCTCTCTGAAATTAATTATAGCTTTTTACCCCTTTTAAATCAATATTTTTGATAAAAGACTTGAAAGAAATATAAAATTATGTTAGAATTATAAGGTGTTGTACTATGTATAATTGTATCTAACTTAATTTATATATTTATATATTAATATAATAATAGAGCTAAAATCAATACTTTTATATAAAATCAAGGAGGTAAAATTATGAATTCTTTTGACGAAATATGGGAATTGGTTAAAGAACAGCTTAAGCTTTCCGTAACAGAAGTTGCATATAACGTATGGCTAAGTCCTTTAAGCTTTGTCAAATTCCAGAATGATACGGTTTATCTTTCAATTACGGAATTCAAAAAGAGAATCATCGTTGACAAATTTTCCGAAATCATCAATTCCGCATTTGAAGCTGTTTTAGGCTTCCCCATCACCATTGAATATGTTGTTCCCAATGAACACGCCAAAAATCCGGATATTGAAAATTCAAATAAATCAGACATCAACGAATATGACTACACCTTTTCAAATTTCATCACAGGCCCTTCAAACCGCTTTGCTCATGCCGCCGCAATAAATGTGGCAAGCAATCCCGGTAAAGCATATAATCCTCTTTTCATTTACGGTCATTCAGGTCTTGGTAAAACTCACCTTCTTCTGGCAATAATGAACGAAATCAAAGCAAATAATCCCGATGCAAATATAATCTACACAAGCGGTGAGCATTTTACAAACGAGCTTATTTACTACATCGGAAACCACAATACCTATGATTTCCATGAAAAATACAGAAACTGCGATGTGCTTTTGGTTGACGATATTCATTTTATTGCAAGAGGGGAAACAATTCAGGAAGAATTTTTCCATACCTTCAATGCTCTCAATAATAACGGAAGTCAGATTGTTCTCACCTCCGACCGTCCGCCGAAAGAAATGATGACATTAGAGGAAAGACTTCGTACAAGATTTGAAATGGGTCTTATTGCTGACGTTCAGCCTCCCACACTTGAAACAAGAATGGCAATCGTTAAAAATAAGGCTGAAGCCCTCGGTCTTGAACTGAATGATGAGGTTATTCAGTTTATCGGCGAAAACATCAAAAGAAACATCCGTCAGCTTGAAGGCGCAGTAAAAAAAATAAAAGCATTTCAGGATGTTGAAGGTGTAAGACCTTCAATTGCCGTGGCAAAAAGAGCTATAAGCGATCTTATCAATGACGATCAGCCTACTCCTGTAACGGTAGATAATATTATCAATGAGGTTGCACGTACCTTTGATGTAAGTCCTGCCGATATACGCTCGGATAAAAGAAGCGCAAATATCTCACAGGCAAGACAGGTTGCAATTTATGTGGTTGAACAGGTTACAAGCCTTTCTCTTAAAGCAATAGGTATTGAATTCGGTAACAAGCACCACTCATCGATTATCTATGCTCTTAAGGAAATCAGAAACAAAATTGAAAAGGATGTTTCCCTGAAATCCACTATTGACGATATTATAAAAAATATAAACGAAAGCTGAAGTTTTCCACTTATTTTTACACATTTAACATTCAGTTTTTCACTTTTCCAACACAGGTGAAAAGTGTTATGTTAATAACTTACAGAAATTAACATCATATTCAACATTAAAAAATATGGACTAAAGTGCTTGAAATCTCACTTTTCCTCTTTTTTCCACATTATCCTCATATACTACTAATACTACTATTCTAAATATTTTATTTTTACGATTTTTCGAAAAGGAGCTCCGATATGAAAATAATATGCGACAGTGCTGAATTTTCAAAAGCATGTATGAATGTTCAGCGAACAGTATCAAACAAATCTACAATACCCTCTCTTGAAGGTATTCTTATTGAAGCGGCAAACGGCACAGTTACCCTTACAGGCTATGATCTTGAGGTTGGTTCGAAAATTCAGATTGATGCCGATGTAATTGGTGAGGGTAAAATTGTTCTTGCTGCAAAAAATCTTTGTGACATTTTAAGAATGGTACCTGCCGATACCGTATCCGTTGACTGTGATGACAGAAATATCTGTAAAATTAAAAGCGGTGAAGCAGAATATTCTCTTATCGGTACTTCCGCTGATGAATATCCCGAGCTTCCCACTCTTACAAAGTTTTCTCCAATATCTCTCAACCTTGCAATATTAAAGGATATGATTAAGAAGACCATCTTCTCTGTTTCCACAGGTGAAAGAAATCCTGTTCATACAGGTGTTAAGTTTGAAATTGGTGAAGGTCTTCTTGTACTTGTTGCCGTTGACGGTGCAAGACTTGCAATCAGAAGAGAAAATATCAATTACACCTTCGATGAAAATAAGCTTGAGTTTGTCGTACCTGCTAAAACTCTCAATGAAATTTCAAAGCTCAGCGGTGATGAGGAATCAGAGATAGAAATTCTCGTAGGTGAAAGACACATTATTTTCAAATACGAAAACTTCGAAATTATTTCCAGACTTCTGGAAGGAAATTTCATTAATTATAAAGCGGCAATACCTCTTACTTCTTCCACACAGATTAAGGTCAATACAAGAAACCTTATCGAATGTATCGAAAGAACTTCACTTATCATCACCGATAAATCAAGTCCCGTGCGCTGCAGTGTGGAAAACGGAATAATGAAATTTTCTTCCGTAACTGCCATCGGTACCGCATCGGATAAAATTGCCGCTGAAATCGAAGGTAATACAATCGAAATAGGCTTCAATAACAGATTTGTTCTTGATGCTCTTAAGGTATGTGACGAAGAAGAAATAAGAATCGAAATGGGAAGCGCAAATCAGCCTATTATTATCAAGCCTTTGGAAGGTGAAAAGTTCTTCTTCCTTATCCTTCCCGTAAGAATTTAAGATAAAATAAGAGTTGATATTATGAAAGTCAAAGTTAAATTAGCAAAAAAAGAAACAAAAGAAGTAAAAATTACCACTGAAAATATCAGACTTGATGCGGCATTAAAGCTTTCAAATGCCATTTCAACAGGCGGTCAGGCAAAAATGATTATTCAGGACAGCCTTGTTAAGGTAAACGGTGAAATTTGCACCTCAAGAGGTAAAAAGCTCTTTGACGGCGATACCTTTGAATTTGAAAAGAAAATTTATAAAATAGTCAGATAATTTTGGTGACTGAAAATGAATGTAAAGCATCTTGAAGTTAAAAACTTCAGAAATATTGAAAGAACAACAATTGACCCTTGTGACGGAGTAAATATAATTTACGGCGAAAATGCACAGGGAAAAACAAATCTTTTGGAAAGTATATGGCTTTTTACGGGCTGTCGCTCCTTCCGAAGCTCAAAGGATAGCGAGCTTATAAATTTTAACAGTAAAACTGCCAATCTTTCCATGGACTTCTTTGCCCGTGACAGAGATCAGAACGCCTATTTAGAAATAGGAGAGGGCAGAAAGTTCATTCTTAACGGAGTGAAAATGAAAAGCTCAAATCAGATAATGGGTGAGTTTTTAGCTGTTATCTTTTCTCCCGTTCATCTTTCACTTGTCAAGGAAGGTCCCTACGAAAGAAGAAGATTTTTAGATATTGCCATAAGTCAGTTAAAGCCGAAATATGCCGTAACTCTTTCACAATATAATAAAGCCGTAGCACAGAGAAATGTCCTTTTAAAGGATATTCAGCTTCACAGTGAGCTTTACGATACCCTCGATATATGGGAAGACAGAATTGCATTTTTTGCTTCGGAGATTATAAGACAGAGATTAGGTTATATTAATAAGCTTTCCGTTTATACGGATGAAATTTACAGCGGTCTTTCCTCGGGAAAAGAAAAGCTTGATATTTCATATAATCAGCAGACTGTGATAGTCGGTGACACTAAACAGGAATTATATGAAAATATGAAAAATCAGCTTTATCAGTCCAGAAAAAATGACCTTGTAACGGGTTTTACTTCCGTAGGACCTCACAGAGACGATTTATCAATAAAAATTGACCGTCTTCCTGCAAGAAATTATGGCTCACAGGGTCAGCAAAGGTCTGCGGCCCTTTCACTTAAATTAGGTGAAGCGGCAGTAATCAAAAACTTCTCCGATGTTCAGCCTGTAGCACTTTTAGACGATGTTATGAGTGAGCTTGATACAGGCAGACAGAATTATATTCTTAACCATATAAAGGATTGGCAGGTTTTCATTACCTGCTGTGATCCGACTGCGGTTAAAAATTTAAAATACGGTATGAAGCTGGAAATGAAAGACGGTATATGTAGGAAAAAATAAGAGGTTATGTTATGTATCTTCATTTAGGACAGAACACAGTTATAACTCTGAATGAAATAGTGGGAATATTCGACCTGGATAACACTACTGTTTCTAAAAAGACGAGAGATTACCTTTCTTTTGCAGAGAAAAAGGGTGAGGTTAATGTGGTATCAATGGAATTGCCTAAATCTTTTATAGTATGCTCCTCAAAGGAAGAAAAAAACAGAGTTTATCTTTCACAGATTTCCACTACAACTCTTTTAAAGAGAACACAGGATATGAAATATTAATGCGGTCTGACCGATTTATATAGATTAAATTTGTAAAAAAACGAAACGGAGGTAATAGCCATGGATGAAATCAAGGCTACTGCTGAAAATCAGGAAATAACAGATGTAAAAGAAGAAATAATCGAAACTATGGACACTGTTGTTACCGAGGAATATAATGCTGATGCCATTCAGGTTTTGGAAGGACTTGAGGCTGTAAGAAAGCGTCCCGGTATGTATATCGGCTCCACAGGTCCCAGAGGTCTCCATCACCTCGTTTACGAAATCGTCGACAACTCAATCGACGAAGCATTGGCAGGCTACTGTACACACATCGAGGTGGAAATTTTACCCGGTAATATTATCACCGTAAGAGATAACGGTCGTGGTATTCCCGTTGGTATCAACGAACAGCAGGGACTTCCCGCAGTTACCGTTGTTCTTACTGTTCTTCACGCCGGCGGTAAATTCGGCGGAAGCGGATATAAGGTTTCAGGCGGTCTTCACGGTGTTGGTTCGTCTGTAGTTAATGCTCTTTCAGAATGGATGGAGGTTGAAGTTTCACAAAACGGCCATGTTCATCATCAGAGATTTGAAAGAGGTAATATCGCCACTGACCTCACCGTTATCGGTGACACAGACATTACGGGTACCTTTATCAAATTCAAGCCCGATGCTCTTATTTTCCAGGAAACTACAGAATATGATTATGATATTCTTAAAAACCACCTTCGTGAATCTGCCTTCCTTAATGCAGGTCTTGCCATCACTCTTACAGATAAGCGTGACGAAGAAAATATTATCGAAGATTACTTCTGCTATGAGGGCGGTCTCGGCTCTTTCGTTGAGCATATAGGTGAAACCTACGGTCTTACTCCCATTCACGAAAAGGTTATTCATTTTTCATCCGTTGACGGAGACAAGAGTGCAGAGGTTGCACTTATGTATAATGACGGTTATAAGGAGAGAATTTTCTCCTATGCCAATAATGTTAATACCGTTGACGGCGGTACCCACGAAACAGGCTTTAAAACAGCCCTTACAAAGGTATTCAATGAGTACGGTAAAAAATATGGCTATATAAAGGATGCAGATACAAAGCTCGCCGGTGAAGACTGCCGTGAAGGTCTTGTGGCTGTTATTTCCGTAAAGCTTACTGAAGCACAGTTTGAAGGACAGACCAAAGGTAAGCTCGGCAACACAGAAATGACAAAACTCGTAAGTAATACTGTTTACACAAAGCTTTCCGACTTCTTTGAGGAAAATCCCTCAATTGCTAAAGCAATTATTTCTAAATCTCTCGACGCTTCCCGTGCCAGAGAAGCCGCCAGAAGAGCAAGAGAAGCTGCAAGAAGAAAATCTCCTCTTGAAAGCAACTCTCTTCCCGGTAAGCTTGCCGACTGTACTGAAAAAGACCCCTCAAAGACAGAAATTTACATCGTCGAGGGTGACTCTGCAGGCGGCTCTGCAAAGGAAGGCAGAGACAGAACAATTCAGGCCATTCTTCCTCTTTGGGGTAAGATGCTCAATGTTGAAAAGAGCAGACCCGATAAGGTTATCACAAATGAAAAGCTTCTTCCCGTTGTAACTGCTTTAGGTGCAGGCTTCAATGAGGATTTTGATGTAGAAAAGCTCCGTTATCATAAAGTTGTTATTATGGCCGATGCCGACGTCGACGGCGCCCATATCAGAACACTTCTTCTCACATTCTTCTTCAGATATATGAGACCTCTTATTGACGGTGGATTTGTTTATATCGCACAGCCTCCTCTTTATAAGCTTTCAAAGGGTAAAAAGCATGAATATGCTTATTCCGATGAAGAAAGAGATATGAAAATGAAGGAAATGCCCGGTGCAGACATTCAGCGCTACAAGGGTCTCGGTGAAATGGACCCCGAACAGCTTTGGGAAACAACTATGAATCCCGAAAACAGAATTATGCTCCGTGTTACCTTAGAGGATGCTATCGCCGCCGACGAAACCTTCTCAATTCTTATGGGTGACAAGGTTGAGCCGAGACGTGATTTCATTGAAAAGAACGCCAAGTACGTTCAGAATCTTGATATTTAAGGAAATGATAAAATGACACCTTACGGTATTGTTTATAAGGATACGGTTGCTTCTCTTAATGAGGGAGCGAAAATATGGCGTAAATATCTGAATGTAATAAGCAAAAAATATTTTATTTTATCTTATTTTCTTATCAGCATTTCCATTATGGCTGTAAACAGCATTATACTTTATTTCCGTGCAGATAAGGAAATATATATTCCTTTGACGGTTATTATTACAATAATGGAAATAATTTCTCTTTATTTTCTTTTCACATCTGTTTCAAAAAGGAATGTTAAAAATATATTTCTTACTACCAATTCAAGTAAAAATTTTAAACAGGCTCTTTTAAGAGAAAAGGACATAGAATTTTCTACTCCCTACAGTAAATCAAATTATTTTTACGAAGAAATAGACAGAGTGGTTGAAGGTATATTTTCTCTTAATATTTACGTTGAAGAAGGAAATCTTCCCGTATGTATTTCAAAAAATGCCGTTGAAAAAGGCGAAATTGATAAATTCATATTACTGCTGAAAGAAAAAATGAATAACAGATATATTTGTGAAAACAAGGCAGGGGGTAAAGTGAAATGAAATATTTTTCAGTGAGCTATATTCCCGAAGCTGAAGACACAAACAAAAAAGCAATTATAGTAAGTATTCTTTTCGGAGATATAAAAAATAAATTGTCAGTAAATCTTCTTGTTCTTTGTCTGTTTATTGCTTTCAGCTTCTTTATGAAACAATATGAGCTGATTTATTACGCTTTTCTTTCTGTTATTATTATTCCTAAAATAGTAAGTATTATAACGGTTTTATCGCAGATAAAGAGCAGTAATGAGCTTTCTATGATGAAAAGACCGATAACTGTCGATTTTTACGGTGATCATATCGTGCATATAAGCGGCAGTACCGAAAGATTCAAAGGTTCCTTTGAAAAGCATTATCCTTTTACTGATGTGACGAGTGTAATAGAAAGCAAAGTATCACTTGTTTTTGATTTCGGTGAAAAAGGCTCTGTTCTTATCCCGAAAAGAGCTTTGAATAATGAAAGCAGTAAAATGATAGGAAATCTTATAGAAAATCTTTTTAAAAACAAATTTGTTAAAGTTGATATTTAAAGGACATATAACCAAAAAATAATAAAAATGGTGATAATATGGAAAATTTGAATTATGAAAATCAGACGATAATTGACGTTGACCTTAACAGGGAAATGAGAAAATCCTTCCTTGACTATTCAATGTCGGTTATTACCTCCAGAGCACTTCCCGATGTAAGAGACGGTCTTAAGCCCGTTCATCGCCGTATTCTTTATACGATGCACGAAAACGGACTTTATCCCGAAAAGGCTTACCGTAAATGTGCCGATACTGTCGGTTCTGTTCTCGGCTCCTACCATCCTCACGGTGACGCATCAGTTTATGACGCTATGGTAAGACTCGCACAGAAATTCTCTACCAGATATATTCTCGTAGATGGTCACGGTAACTTCGGCTCCGTGGACGGTGACCCCCCTGCTGCTTACCGTTATACTGAAAGTAAAATGAGTAAGCTTTCCATGGAAATGCTTACGGATATTGATAAGGAAACCGTTGATTTTGCTCCCAACTATGATGACCGTCTTAAAGAGCCTACGGTTTTACCTTCCCGTTTTCCGAATATCCTCGTAAACGGCTCCACAGGTATCGCTGTCGGTATGGCAACAAACATCCCGCCTCACAATTTAGGTGAGGTTATTGACGGTATGTGCTATTATATTGACCATCCCGAAGCAGAGCTTGATGACCTTATGCAGTTTATCAAAGGTCCCGACTTCCCCACAGCAGGTATCGTTATGGGCAGAAGCGGTATCAGAGCTGCTTACGGTACAGGCCGCGGTAAAATCATCGTAAGAGCAAGAGCTGAAATCGTCGAAGGTAAAAACGGCAGATTCCAGATTGTTGTTACAGAGCTTCCCTATCAGGTAAATAAGCGCAGACTTATCGAGGCTATGGCTGACCTTGTTAAGGATAAGAAAATCGAAGGTATTTCCGATATCAATGACTATTCAAACAGAGAGGGTATGCGTCTTGTAGTTGACCTTAAGAGAGATGCTAATCCTCAGGTTGTCCTTAATCAGCTTTATTCCTTTACACAGCTTCAGATTTCCTACGGTATAATACTTCTTGCTCTCGTTGGCGGTGAGCCGAAAATCCTCACCCTCAAGCAGATTCTGGATTATTACATTAAGCATCAGGAAGAGGTTATCGTAAGAAGAACAAGATATGACCTTCGTAAGGCAGAGGAAAGAAAGCATATTCTTGACGGTCTTATGATTGCTCTTGATTTCATTGACGAGGTTATTAAAATCCTCCGTGCATCAAAGGATCAGGCTTCAGGTAAGCTTGCCCTTATTGAGCGCTTCGGTCTTACGGAAATTCAGGCCGATGCCATTGTTAAAATGAGACTCGGACAGTTAACAGGTCTTGAAAGAACAAAGATTGAAGAAGAGCTTGCTGCACTTAAGGAAAGAATAGCCGAGTTCAAAGAAATTCTTGCTTCCGAAGGTAAGGTTCTTGAACTTGTAAAGAGCGAAGCCATGGCTATCAGAGACAGATTCAATGACGAAAGAAGAACTGAAATCACCACAGTAAGCGGTGAGGTTGATATCGAATCTCTCATTCCCGAGGAGCAGTGTGTTTATACTCTTACTACTTTAGGTTATATCAAGCGTCAGCCCGTTGAGTCTTATTCTATTCAGAACAGAGGCGGCAGAGGCGTTAAGGGTATGACCAGAAGGGAAGAGGACGTTGCAGAGACAATGTTCACCTGCTCGAGCCACGATTATATTATGTTCTTTACTACCTTCGGCAAAACCTACCGTCTTAAGGGTTATGAAATCCCCGAGGGCAGTAAGCAGAGTAAGGGCATGAATATAGTCAATCTCCTGCCCCTTGAAGGTGACGAAAAGGTTAGCTCTATGATAAGAGTTCCCGATTTCGGCGGAGAAGAAGTAAAATATCTCTGCATGGTTACTCGAAAGGGTATTATCAAGAGAACTGACCTCGAACAGTATAAAAATATCCGTAAAAACGGTATTATTGCTATTAATCTTGATGAAGATGACGAACTTGCCTGGGTAAGACTTACCGACGGTAATGACGATATCCTTATTGCTACGAGAAACGGTATGTCCATTCGCTTCAATGAAAACGATTGCCGTCCTATAGGCAGAACTGCCCGAGGTGTTAAGGCTATCGAGCTTAAGGAAGAGGACGAAGTAGTCGGAATGTGTATCATCGGTGAAAATCAGGATGATTCCATGAAGATTCTTACTATTGCCGAATCAGGTCTCGGCAGACTCAGTGAATTTGACGAATACCGTATTCAGTCCCGTGCAGGTAAGGGTGTTCTTAACTACCATATCGAAAAATACGGTAAGGTTGCCGCCGTTGCCAATGTTTACGAGGGTGACGATGTTATCCTTATCTCTTCCGACGGTATTATCATCAGAATGTCTGCTTCACAGATTAATACTGTTTCCCGTACATCAAAGGGTGTACGTGTTATGAGACTTTCCGAAAATGAAAAGGTTGTTTCTGCTATAGCAGTACGAGAGGTAGAGGAAAAGGAAAATGAAGGGGAAATCGCTTCCGAAGGTACGGAAGAAGTAACAGAGCAGACTGAAAATTAAACAGAATGGGGGAGTTTATCTCCCCCATTAAATAAGAAGGTTATCCGTTAATTCGGTGAAGATAAAGAGAAAGAAGTGAGACAATGGAAAAGAAGAAAAAACAAAAAAAATCCAATCCGATTGCTGCATTTCTTTGGAAAAATAAAAGAAGAAGAGCAAAGAACTTTTATTTTATATTAACTGTATTTATGATTATTTTTGCAGTAGGTATGGCTTTTATCAATGAAAAGCTCGAACTTATTGATACAGGTGACAGCCCGGAGGTACAGACCACACAGCCTATTTACGATGAAGAAGAAATGGAGATTATGTCTGCCATTGACAGCGCAGGCTCTCTTAACGATTATCTTTATCAGTGGGCAAATAACGGCGGTACCCTTTATTCGAGTAAAAATGTACTGAATGTACTTTTGGTGGGTCTTGATTCCCGCGATGCACTTGAAAACGGGGGACGTTCTGACTCTCTTATTCTGGTTTCCCTTAATAAGAAAACCAAAAAAATT
This sequence comes from Acutalibacteraceae bacterium, assembly GCA_045604385.1. GTDB lineage: Bacteria > Bacillota > Clostridia > Oscillospirales > Acutalibacteraceae > UBA6857. The sequence continues at coordinate 8,982 of JAZUNX010000017.1, read as the reverse complement.
AATATGACCTCATTTTTCCGCGATACCTGGAGTTATATGAATATCAGCGGTGAGGACAGATATGCAAAGCTTAATTCCTCCTATTTTTACGGCGGTCCCGTAGCACTTATTGACACAATTGAAAAGAATTTCAAAATTGATATTGACCATTATGTTGCCGTAGACTTCTCTTCCTTCGTGGATATAATCAATGCTTTGGGTGGTATTACCGTTGAGGTGCAGGAATATGAAGCAAATTATATTAACCGCACCACAAAGCACACAATTGAAAGCGGTCCTGCCGTAACTTTAAACGGAGCGGAGGCTCTTGTCTTTGCCCGTATAAGAAAGAGTGACTCTGACAGTGACGTAAGCCGTACAAGAAGACAGAGACAGGTTATCGAATCCTTTATAAAAAGCGCAACCAATGCCTCTCTTTCACAGCTTAATGATGCTCTCGATATGCTCTTTAAGTACGTAAAAACAGATATGACGAAAATGCAGATTTTATCCTACGGTACACAGGCCATCACAAACGGCTGGGTTACCTATGATATAGAGCAGTTCACCTTAAGTGATAGTGATGTTTTCACTACGGGATATGTGGGCTCAAGTGCTGTCGTATTTATGGATTTCCCGCTTGCGGCTCAAAGAGTACAGACTGCCGTTTATGGTGACAGCAATATCGAGCTTACCGATGATAGAGTAAAACTCTTTTCACTTATTAAAAGATTCACATAAGGAGACTATAATATGAATGTTGAAACAGGTACAAGGCACGAAGTAAAAATAACAGTTACTGACGAAGTTACCGCCGCCAGAATGGGCAGCGGATCTTTAGCTGTATTTGCTACACCTGCCATGGTTGCACTTATGGAGCAGGCAGCAAGTGAGCTTTGCGACAAATATACGGAAGAGGGCATTTCTACGGTAGGCACTGCCCTTAATATTCAGCATTTAGCCGCTACAGCTGTGGGTGCAGAGGTGAAGGCTGTGGCCACCGTTACTTCCTGTGACGGCAGAAAGATTACCTTTGATGTTGAAGTTTTTGATAATGCAGGTCTTATCGGTAAGGGTACCCACGAAAGATTCAGCATAAAGATTGATAAATTTATGATAAAGGCTGAAGAAAGAAAAAATATCACAGCCGAATAATTTAATACTGAAAGGATAGCCGGTTTGTTTTAAAAATAAATCGGCTGAGTTTTCTATGAGAAAGTATGACTATGTTATTTTTGATTTTGACGGTACGGTAGTCGATACGGGGGAGGGTATACTGAAAAGCTTGCAGTATTCCTTTAAAGAGATGGGAAAAGAAGTACCTGACCTTAACGATCTTAAAAAATTTATCGGTCCCCCTATTCATTACAGCTATACCACCTATTACGGAGTTAGTGAAGAAGAGGTGGGTATGTATATCAAAAAGTACCGTGAAAGATACAGAGCCAAGGGAATTTATGAGTGTGAGCTTTATAAAGGCTTTCCCGATGTACTTGATGCACTTCATCAAAACGGAATAAAAATCGGTATTGCATCCTCAAAGCCGGAAAGTCTTATTTATGATGTGGCAGACTTTTTGGGTGTAACAGAAAAATTTGATGCCATTGTCGGCGTACAGCTTGACGACAGTAATCACAGCTCGAAAACAGGTCTCGTTCTTGAGGCGATGAATAAATTAGGTGCCGAAGAAAAAGGGAAAGTTCTTATGGTCGGTGACCGATGCTACGATATTGACGGAGCGGCAGGTGCAGGAGTTGATTCCTGCGGTGTCCTTTGGGGTTACGGCAGTAAAGAGGAATTTAAGGAGCATAATGCCACTCATATTGTTTTTGACACAGAAGAGCTGTTAAAATTGGTATTATAATTATAAATTAGAAAAATAACACCCTTAAAAAGTGAATAATATTAACAAAACGGTTTCTGTTTGATAGAAATTTTTAAAATGATGTGAAGATCATTTTAGACTTTTCTATTCAACAGAATCGGGTGTAAAACATATAAAGTTTTCCACAGAAAAAGTCCTTTAATGTTGAAAACTTTCACGACAGACAAATAGCAAAAGGAAGAGATTTCGATGGAATATTTTGCAAAAGAATACGACATAGTTGTAATCGGTGCGGGACATGCGGGAATTGAAGCAGGTCTCGCTGCCGCACGTCTTGGAACAAAGGTGGGCGTTTTTACAATTAATATGGACTGGGTCGGCAATATGCCCTGTAACCCTTCCATTGGCGGAACCTCAAAGGGACATCTTGTCCGCGAAATAGATGCTCTCGGCGGTGAAATGGGTAAGGCGGCAGATGCCAACACTCTGCAGAGCCGTATACTTAATTTAGGTAAAGGCCCTGCCGTTCATTCTCTGCGAGCACAGATTGACCGTCGCCGTTACAGTGAATATATGAAGCATATTATGGAAAAGCAAGAAAACCTTGAGCTTGTTCAGGCAGAGGTTGTATCTTTGAAAAAAATTGACGGTGTCTGGCAGATAAAGACTATGCTTGAAGCTCTTTATAATGCAAAATGTGTTATTCTTGCCACAGGTACCTTCCTCGGCGGCAGAATTTATGTGGGTGATGTGGCTTATGACGGAGGCCCCGACGGTATGTTTGCCTCAACAAAGCTTGCCGCTTCACTCAATGAATTAGGTGTAAAGACAAGAAGATTTAAAACAGGTACTCCATCTCGTGTTAACAGAAGAAGCGTAGATTTCACTAATCTTGAAATACAGAACGGTGACGAAGTGGTCGTACCCTTCTCCTTTGACGGCGTGTATACTCCCGTAAATAAACTCCCCTGCTATATTACATATACCAACGAAGAAACAAAGCAGGTAATTTTGGATAATATCCACCGTTCACCCCTTTACAGCGGGAAAATTGACGGTGTCGGCCCGAGATATTGCCCCTCTATTGAAGATAAGATAGTCCGCTTTGCGGAAAAGAAACGCCATCAGCTTTTCATTGAGCCCTGCGGAGAAAACACGGAGGAGATGTATTTACAGGGTATGTCTTCCTCTCTTCCCGAGGATGTTCAGCTTAAGTTCCTTCGTACTATCCCCGGTCTTGAAAATGTGCAGGTTATGCGAACGGCTTATGCAATCGAATATGACTGTGTTGACCCGACATCTCTTAAGGCAAGTTTGGAGTTCAAGGATTTCGAAGGTCTTTACGGTGCAGGTCAGTTCAACGGTTCAAGCGGTTATGAGGAAGCCGCCGCACAGGGACTTATCGCAGGTATTAATGCGGTGCAGAAAGTCAAGGGAAAAGAGCCTCTTATTTTAGACAGAGCCTCATCCTATATCGGAACTCTTATTGATGACCTTGTCACAAAGGGCTGTTCCGACCCCTACAGAATGATGACTTCCCGCTCCGAATACAGACTTATTCTCCGTCAGGATAATGCGGATATCCGTCTTACGGAGTACGGCTATAAGGTCGGTCTTGTCAGTGAAGAAAAAATGGCAAGACTTACTGAAAAGCTTCGACTTATTGAAGAGGAGAGAGAAAGAATAGCTTTGGTTTCCGTGCCACCCTCGGAAGAGCTTAATAAGGTGCTTGTTTCACGTGAAACAACACCTCTTACTACAGGTTGCAGAATGATTGAGCTTATAAAACGTCCCCAGCTTGATTATGAATGTCTTAAACCTTTTGATAAGGACAGACCTGATTTGCCCCGTGAAGTTTTCGAACAGGTTGAAATCAGCATTAAATATGAAGGCTATATCAAAAGACAGAAGGCACAGGTGGAAGAAATGCGCCGTCTTGAGGTAAGAAAGCTTGACGAAAGCCTTGACTATACTCAGGTTATCGGTCTTCGAATGGAAGCACAGGAAAAGCTTAATAAGATTAAGCCTGCAAACCTCGGTCAGGCATCAAGAATAAGCGGTGTAAGTCCTGCAGATATCTCGGTGCTTCTCATTTACCTTTCAAAAAATAAAGAAAAATAAATGTTTCACGTGAAACTATGGTGATAAATAATGGAAAAAACTTTTATTTCTTTGAAATTACTAAAGCAAAAAGCCGCTGAATTCGGCGTGAAATTAGACGAAAAAGCCCTGGAGCGCTTCGACATCTATGCGCGGTTGTTAGTGGAATGGAATGAAAAAATCAATCTTACGGCAATAACCGAGCCTGATGAAATAGTTATAAAGCATTTCGTAGACTCACTTACGGTCTTTTCTGCCGTGGATATCCCCGAGGGAGCAAGTGTCATTGACGTGGGTACGGGAGCAGGCTTTCCCGGCCTTGCTATGCTTATTGCACGCCCCGACCTTAAAATAACTCTTATAGACAGCACTAATAAAAAGCTTAATGTAATAAGAGATATTCTCGAAAAGACAGGCATTGCCGCAAATGTAATCCACATCAGAGCCGAAGAAGCAGGTCAGAATAAGGCTTTCAGAGAGCAGTTTGACTTTTCTACTGCCAGAGCGGTGTCAAACTTAAGGGATTTATCCGAATACTGTCTGCCTTTCGTAAAGAAGGACGGTACCTTTATTTCTATGAAAAGTGCCAAGGCCGATGAAGAAATAGCCGAGGCAAAGGGTGCCATTAAGATTTTAGGTGGTGAAATAGCAGATAAAAAGACCTTCGAATTAGGGGATAGCGGCGAAAGAACAATAATTTTAATCAAAAAAGTTTCGTCAACTCCTTCTAAATATCCCCGACCTTCGGCAAAAATCGCGAAATTCCCCTTAAAATAATGAAAATATATGTAGAATAACCGTGTTTTTGAAAGAATGGTTTTGCTGGACAACCTTCCTGTGTCGTGATATTATTTAGACATAGGGAGGTTAATTTTATGTTGATAAGTGAAAAGCCGAGAACGGCAGGTCAGGTATTACTCATACCGAGCGAAATGATTTACCCGAATCCCAACCAACCGCGAAAAGCCTTCAATCAGGAAGAATTAGTAAATCTGGCAATAAGTATAAGAATGAACGGCATTTTACAGCCGCTCACCGTAAGGCAGATAGATAAGGGTTACGAACTTGTGGCAGGAGAAAGGAGACTGCGCGCTTCACGCCTTGCAGGACTTGTGACGGTGCCTTGCATAGTAATAGAGGTGAATACCCTCAAATCTGCAATCTTTTCTCTCATAGAAAACCTTCAAAGGCAGAATCTTAATTACTTTGAAGAGGCAGTAGCTATCGAAAAGCTTATGAAGGATTTCGATATTTCACAGGAGGATGCGGCACGAAGGCTCGGAAAAGCACCTTCCACCGTTTCGAATAAGCTCCGCCTTCTTACTTTACCCGAAAGAGCAAGAGAGCTTTTACTGGAAAAAGGTCTTTCCGAAAGACACGCAAGAGCCTTACTGCGGCTCGGCAAGGAGGAGGTTGTGCCTTGCCTCAAGGTTATAATTGAAAGAAAGTTTAATGTCAGTCAGACGGAAAACTATATAAATGAACTCCTTTCAAAGGAGGATAAACCGAAAAGACAGACAAAAATAATGTTCAGCGATGTGAAAATCTTTCTTAATACCATAAATAATGCAGTAGACACAATGAACAGAGCAGGTATTAAGGCGGATATCAAAAGGGAGGACACAGGGGACAGCTACCGTTATGTAATTGACATTCCGAAAAACAAAATGTACAGGCTTCCCGAAAGGAAAATCCCCTCCGCATAAAAGGAGTTACTGAAACTCCAATTTAAATTGCTTTCATCATATCTTTCTCTTTCACACCCCACTTTGCAAAGACATCCGTTAAGGAAAACCTTGACGGGTGTTTTTGCTTTATAATATAAAATGTTTCACGTGAAACACAGAAATTTAAAAAAATGCCGTTTAGGTCTTTAAAAACCGTTTTTCTTGTGTTATAATGATAACTCTAAACGAATTTTTTAAAAGAAAGGGTAGTAAAATGGGTAAAGCCATAGCGATTGTTAATCAGAAGGGCGGTGTCGGTAAGACCACAACAGCAATAAATCTTGCTGCGGCTATCGGTCATTACGGCTATAAAACCCTTTTAGTGGACGCTGACCCACAGGGTAATGCCACAAGCGGTCTGGGTATAAACAAAAGAAGTGTTACCGAATCCACCTATGATATGATTGTAAGCGGTGTAAAAGCCGAAGATATAATTAAAAAGACGGATTATGCCAACCTTGATGTGCTTCCGTCAAATATGAATCTTGCCGGTGCGGAGCTTGAGCTTGTTGATCTCGAAAAAAGAGAGGCAAGAATTAAAAATGCTCTTGCCCCCATAAAAGAAAAGTACGATTTCATCATCATTGACTGTCCCCCTTCATTGGGACTTCTCACGGTTAATATTCTCTGTGCCGTGGACAGCGTAATTGTTCCCATTCAGTGCGAATATTATGCTCTCGAGGGACTTTCACAGCTTATGAACACCATAAGACAGGTAAAGAGACTTTATAATCCTCTCATTGAGCTTGAAGGTGTTCTTCTTACAATGTATGACGGCAGACTTAATCTTACGCAGCAGGTGGTAGGGGAGGTTAAAAAGTTCTTCCCGCAGAAGGTGTATGCCACGGTTATTCCCCGTAATGTGCGCCTTTCGGAAGCACCCTCCTTCGGTCAGCCTGTGTACTATTATGATAAGTCATCCAAGGGCAGTATCGCCTATGACGAATTCACAAAAGAATTTCTAAAAAAGAATAATAGAAGACCGAGAGGTTAAGGAGGAAGGATATGGCACCGAAGAAAAAAAGCGGTCTGGGCAAAGGACTTGATGCACTTTTCCTCGATAATTCCACGGAAAATCAGCAAGGGTCCATAACACAGCTCAGCCTTAACGAAATCGAACCAAACAGAGACCAGCCGAGAAAGCATTTCGATGAAGCAGCACTCACGGAGCTTTCCGAAAGCATAGCGATGCACGGAGTTATACAGCCTCTTTTAGTAAGACCTATTTCCGACGGAGGCTATCAGCTTATCGCCGGTGAAAGAAGATGGCGTGCTTCCCGTATGGCAGGACTTACGCAGGTTCCTGTCGTTATAAGAGAAATGACAGACAGCGAAGCTATGGAGCTTGCACTTATAGAAAACTTACAGCGAGAAGACCTTAATCCCATCGAAGAGGCGGAAGGCTTCAAGCTTCTGATGGATACTTATTCTCTTACACAGGAGCAGGCAGCGGAAAGAGTAGGCAAGTCAAGACCCGCCGTGGCAAACGCCTTGAGACTTCTCTCCTTGCCCGAAAAGGTCATTGTTTTACTTAAGGAAGGCAAACTCTCATCGGGACACGCGAGGGCTTTATTACCCCTTAAAGACGAAAAGACAATGCTTGTTCTCTGCAAAGAAATAGAAGAAAAAGATTTGTCTGTTCGTGAAACAGAGAGAATAGTAAAAAATCTCCTTTCGGAGAAGAAGGACAAAAAAGAAAATAAACCGAAAAAGAGAGACCCTTACTATGACGAATGTGAGCTTTCAATCCGTGAAGTCCTGGGCAGAAAGGCAAGTATAAATCTTGCCAAGGGTGACAAGGGAACAATCGAAATCGAATTTTTCGGAAAAGATGACCTGAAAAAGATTTTAAAAAGCCTTGCAGGTGAATAATAAAAAGAGATATTTGAAAGAAGGAAATAAAAATGTTAGATATTAAGCTTATCAGAGAAAATCCCCAAAATGTAAAGGATGCCATGAAGACAAGAAACAAGGATATGGATGCCCTTGTTGACGAAATCCTTGATATTGACAAAAAGGTAAGAGAGATTACACAGAAGGCTGACGCCCTCAAGGCAGAGCAGAACGCCGCAAGCAAGCAGATTCCCGCCATCAAAAAGCAGGGCGGTGACATCAGCGAAATTATGGCAAGAATGAACGCAATCAAGGAAGAAGTTAAAGTTCTTGATGCTGAAAGAAACGAGCTTGCCGCAAAGCAGAAGACAATGATGTACGAATTCCCTAACGTGCCCTCCGATGCAACACCCGTAGGTAAGGATGACAGCGAAAATGTTGAAATCCGCCGCTGGGGTGAGCCAAGAAATTTTGACTTTGAGCCCAAGGCACATTGGGATTTAGGTGCAGATTTAGGTATTCTTGACCCCGAAACAGCCGCAAAGGTAACAGGTGCACGTTTCCATTTCTATAAAGGTCTCGGTGCAAGACTTGAAAGATCAATTATATCTTTCTTTCTCAATACTCACACAGATAACGGCTATACTGAAGTATTCCCTCCCTTTATGGTTAACCGTGCTTCAATGACAGGTACAGGTCAGCTTCCCAAGTTTGAAGAGGATGCCTTCAAGGTAACCAACGATTACTTCCTTATTCCTACCGCTGAAGTTCCCGTAACGAATATGTTCCGTGACGAAATCATCGACGGAAGCAAGCTTCCCATTTCCTACTGTGCATATTCTGCCTGCTTCAGAGCAGAGGCAGGTTCAGCCGGCAGAGATACCAGAGGTCTTATCAGACAGCATCAGTTCAATAAGGTAGAGCTTGTTAAGTTCACAAAGCCCGAAGACAGCTATCAGGAGCTTGAAAAGCTTACAAACGATGCAGAAAGAGTTCTTCAGCTTTTAGGTCTTCCCTACCGTGTGGTTGCACTTTCCACAGGTGACATCGGCTTCTCATCAGCCAAAACCTATGACATTGAAGTATGGATGCCCTCTTACGGCAGATATGTTGAAATCAGCTCTTGCTCTAACTTCGAGGACTTCCAGGCAAGAAGAGCATCAATCAGATATAAGAATGGCCCCAAGGATAAGGCACAGCTTGTGCACACTCTCAACGGTTCAGGTGTGGCAGTAGGCAGAACAACAGCCGCTATCCTCGAAAATTATCAGAATGCTGACGGCAGCATCACTATTCCCGAAGCACTTATTCCTTATATGGGAACAGATATTATTAAATAATTAAACAGATATACTAAAACCATTGTAAAAGCTTAAGGTGAAGTGACCCCAAAAAGTTAGACAAAGTTTTTTAGAAAAACTTGTGCAAATTAAATATTAAGCTGCTAAAATGGCTTGAGATCTGTGCACAGCAGGTGTCAAGCCATTTAATTTTAGCTTGATTCTACGATTATTGTAA
>JAZUNX010000016.1:0-3477 GCA_045604385.1 Acutalibacteraceae bacterium | reverse complement strand
CCTGTTGTTCCCGCCTGCCCGTCAATAAACACTTTAACCATAAATTAACCTCTTAGTGAATAATCTTTTTAACATTATACAGCATTTTCATTATTAGTCAATATTTTTTGCATAATTTTATCAGTGTTTTGCATATTTTTTCATTTATTCATATTATTTCTGCATAAAGTCGCCAATAAACCCCATGAATATGCAATTAAATTCTTATTATTCAATTTGTTTTCACAATAAAAAGCTCAAAAAATCAGGGTTGCCGAATACCGACAACCCTTTTTGGTTAGCTATTAACCTTATGCCTGAGGTTCTGTTTCGTCCTCTGTGCCCTCTTCTTTGGGTTCGAAGAGCTTAAAGATGTTTGCAATAATTTCAAAAATCTTTGCGATAAAAGCTTCAAGTTTGTCAAAAAATTCCATAGTATTTACCTCCATTAATTTTAATTTGCAATACCTTGCACTTTTATTTTACAATTATATTAAAACATTGTCAATAGTATTAACAAATTATTTCATAAAGAGAGACTGTATAATGAAAATTAACCCAAGGATGCAAGACTTTCGTCTATCATCTTGATTTTTTCTGTAAGCTTTTCTGCATCGGCTTTCTGTGTGTCGATAACATTCTGAGGAGCCTTTGCAAGGAATCCGGGGTTATTCAGTTTGCCGTTAATCTGTGCGAGCTTCTTTTCGGCGGTCTCCTTTTCCTTCATAAGGCGCTTTCTTTCAGCCTCAAAGTCAACAAGGTCGCCCATGGGAATGTAAATCTTCGCATCGGCTGTAACAATGCTTACACTGCCGTCGATGGAGAAGCTATCACCTACTGTAACATCGGAGGCGGAAGCAAGCTTTTGCATAAACACGGTGGCAGTTTCAAAGATGTCCTTTTTATCCGTTGCTATATAAACGTGTGCCTTTCTTGAGGGAGGTACGTTCATTTCAGATCTTCTGTTACGGACAGCTCTGATTGCATCCATAATGATGCCCATTTTCTCTTCATCCTCGGTGAAAACTAATTCTTCACTGAATGTGGGCCATGCGGAAAGCATAATTGTTTCGCCATCGTGAGGAAGTGTCTGCCAGATTTCTTCGGTGATGAAGGGCATAAAGGGATGGAGAAGCTTGAGAGTTTCGCTCATAACATATACGAGAACTGCACGGGCTGTTTCTGCCTCTGCGCCACCCTTCTGAAGTCTTATCTTGGCAAGTTCAATGTACCAGTCGCAGAATAAATCCCAGATGAAATCGTAAAGCTTCTGTACTGCGATGCCGAGTTCGAATTTGTCGAGATTATCGGTAACTTCCTTGGCAAGACTATTGAACTGTGAAAGAATCCACTTGTCCTCAAGGGCAAGGTCATCAGGAATATGGGGAGCCTTTTCCTCTTCGGTGAGATTCATAAGGATAAATCTTGCGGCGTTCCATATCTTATTTGCAAAGTTACGGCTTGCTTCAACCTTCTTATCGGAATAACGCATATCGTTTCCGGGGCTGTTACCTGTGGCAAGAGTAAATCTTAAGGCATCAGCGCCGTACTTATCGATAACGAGAAGAGGATCGATGCCGTTACCGAGAGATTTTGACATCTTTCTGCCAAGCTCGTCACGGACAATACCGTGAATGAATACGGTGTCAAAGGGTACTTCACCCATCTGCTCGCAAGCGGAGAAAATCATTCTTGCAACCCAGAAGAAGATAATGTCGTAGCCTGTAACGAGAGTGCTTGTGGGATAGTAGTGCATAAGCTCGGGCGTCTTTTCGGGCCAGCCTAAAGTAGAGAAGGGCCACAGAGCCGAGGAGAACCAGGTGTCAAGGGTATCGGGATCCTGGGTAATGTTAGCACTACCGCACTTACAGCACTTATCAGGAGTTTCCTTGGAAACGGTGATTTCACCGCATTCTGCGCAGTACCAGGCAGGAATTCTGTGTCCCCACCAAAGCTGACGGGAGATACACCAATCACGGATATTTTCCATCCAGTTATAGTAAATCTTGTCAAATCTTTCAGGAATGAACTTAACCTTACCGTCTCTTACGACCTTAATGGCAGGCTTTGCAAGAGGCTCCATTTTAACGAACCACTGCTTTGAAACCCTTGGCTCAACTGAGGTATGACAGCGGTAACAGGTGCCTACTTCGTGCTTTGTGGGCTCGATTTTAACAAGAGCGCCTGCGGCATCAAGGTCAGCGATGATAGCCTTACGGCATTCCATAAGGTTCATACCTGCATACTTGCCCGCTTTTTCATTCATAAAGCCGTCATCGGTCATTACGTTGAGAACAGGAAGATTTGCACGAAGACCCACTTCAAAGTCATTGGGGTCGTGGGCAGGTGTGATTTTAACGGCGCCTGTACCCTTGTCCATCTTTGCATAAGTGTCGGCAACGATGGGAATTTCTCTGCCGATAACGGGAATAACAACTGTCTTGCCGATTAGGTGAGTATATCTTTCATCATCGGGGTGAACAGCAACAGCAGTATCACCGGGAATGGTTTCGGGGCGAGTAGTTGCAACCTCGATATAGCCATCGCCATCCTTAAAGGGATAACGGAAGTGCCAGAAATTACCGTCCTGCTCCTCATATTCAACCTCTGCATCAGAAATTGATGTTTTACAGTGAGTACACCAGTTGATAATTCTTTCACCACGGTAGATAAGACCTTTTTCGTAAAGGTTTACGAAAACTTCTTTAACTGCCTTTGAACAGCCTTCATCAAGAGTAAATCTCTCTCTGTCCCAGTCGCAGGATGAGCCCATCTTTTTAAGCTGTTCAATAATTCTGCCGCCGTACTGTGCTTTCCAGTCCCAGGCTCTTTCAAGAAAGCCTTCTCTGCCAAGGTCTTCCTTTGAAATGCCTTCGGCTTTCATGGCTTCAACAATTTTTGCCTCTGTGGCGATAGAAGCGTGGTCAGTACCCGGAAGCCATAAGGTATCAAAGCCCTGCATTCTTCTGAAACGGATAAGAATATCCTGAAGAGTGTTGTCAAGGGCATGTCCCATATGAAGCTGTCCTGTGATGTTTGGAGGGGGAATTACAATTGTATAGGGTTTCTTTGTTTCGTCAACCTTTGCGTGGAAGTATTTGCCCTCAAGCCATGAAGCATAAATTCTGTCTTCAACGTCTTTCGGATCATACTGTTTAGCAAGTTCCTTTGCCATTTTAATCATCTCCTGTTTATTTAAAGTTATATTTTACAAAACAAAAAACTCCGTCCCAAAAATCAGGACGGAGAAAAATCCGTGGTACCACCTGAATTCGGTGAAAAATCACCGCACTCAAAATCTTTAACGCAGAAATACGTCGGGTTCTAATCAGCTTTAGCCTTTCTTCCCGAAGCTACCGGACTACCTTCACACACTTTCACTAAAGGTTTTCACCAACCACCTTTTCTCTGAGAGTGTCACTGTGCTACTCCTTCCGGTCACAGCCATAAACAAATATCCTTTAGATTTTAACATAAAGAAAGTTATAAGTCAATAGC
>JAZUNX010000015.1:0-33042 GCA_045604385.1 Acutalibacteraceae bacterium | reverse complement strand
ATCCGAAGCAATCGCCGATTGGCAATAGTTTCGGATTGTATGTTTCTGGTGGGCAGGGATGGATTCGGACCATCGAAGTCGTTGACGGCAGATTTACAGTCTGCTCCCTTTGGCCACTCGGGAACCTACCCATATTAAACTGGAGCTGGTGGACGGACTCGAACCCCCGACCTGCTGATTACAAATCAGCTGCTCTACCAACTGAGCTACACCAGCGTGTTGCTGTGCGTTCAACGCTCGAATATAATAACATAAGTTTTCGGGTTAGTCAATAGTTTTTCTCAAAAATTTTGACTTTTTTTGAAAAAACTTTTTGAGGTGAAAAGCGGGCGTTTAGGACTGTTTTTTTCTTTTGGTGTTTTTGCATATCTTTTTTTGTTTTTCGCTGAATGTTTTTGAACGGCTGGCAGAATTTAAGGGGGAATTTTGCAAAAACTATTGATTAGTTTGTCAAATATTGTTATTATTCTTTTAACGATAAAAATCGTGTATCTTTTTATTTTAAAAGAGAAGAGAGGTTTTAACTGTGACACTGTTTGATGTATTATCGCTTATCGGAGGGCTTTCACTTTTCCTTTTCGGTATGAATCTTATGGGTAATTCTCTTGAAAAGAAAGCAGGCGGCCAACTCAAGTCCATTCTTACAAAAATGACTGACAGCCCCGTCAAAGGATTTCTTTTAGGCACTATTGTAACATCTATTATTCAGTCATCCTCTGCCACTACGGTTATGGTAGTCGGCTTCGTTAACTCGGGTATTATGACACTTCATCAGTCCATCGGTATTATTATGGGTGCCAACGTGGGTACTACCGTCACCTCTTGGATTCTTTCTCTTACGGCTATCAAGGGCGGCGGTATAATGGATCTGTTTAAGCCGGACTCCTTTGTGCCTGTTTTGGCTCTTATCGGTATTTACCTTCTTATGTTCAGTAAAAAGAACAAGAGCAAGGATACTGCCATGATTCTCCTTGGCTTTGCCACCCTTATGACTGGTATGTCGGCTATGTCTGATGCTGTTGCAGGTCTTAAAGATGTTCCCGAATTCACCAATATACTTACTCTTTTCTCTAATCCTGTTTTGGGTGTACTTGCCGGTGCTGTTCTCACAGCTATAATTCAGTCATCCTCCGCTTCTGTCGGTATTTTACAGGCAATATCTACCACGGGTGCTATTACCTTTGGTACGGCGATACCTGTCGTTATGGGTATGGCTATCGGTACCTGTATAACTGCAGTGCTTTCGGCTATCGGTGCCAATAAAAACGCCAAGCGTGCCACTCTCGTTCATCTTTATTTTAACATTTTCGGTACAATTGCGGCTCTGGTTCTTTTCTACGGAGCAAATGCTATTTTCAAATTCGACTTCTTTGACAATACAGCGACCGAGGTTGGTATCGCTGTTGTCAACACCACATACAAGGTTTTCTGTGTACTTATGTGGTCACCCATGCTTGGAGTTCTTGAAAAGATGGCTGTAAAAAGCATCAAGGATACGGAAGAAAAAGAAAAATATGAAATGCTTGACGAAAGACTTCTCGCCACTCCTGCCGTGGCTGTTGAGCGTTGCCGCAGTGTGACACAGACTATGGCTGAAATCGCTACGGAGTGCTTCAGACGCGCCGTAAAGCTCTTGGACGGTCATAATCAGGAGGACTACGACTTCGTTATCAAGGCAGAAAAGAAGACTGACAAATACGAGGATATTCTCGGAAGCTATCTGGTCAAGGTTTCCTCTCTCGAGCTTACTAACGAGGACGGTGCCGAGGCTGCAAAGCTTCTCCATATTATCGGAGATTTCGAAAGAATTTCCGACCACGCTGCAAGTATTCTTAAATCAGCCGAAGAGCTGAATGAAAAGAAGATGAGCTTCTCCGGTGAGGCAGGAAAAGAGCTGAAGGTTATGACATCTGCCGTTCTTGAAATTATGGATCTTGCCTACAGAAGCTTCACGGAAAACGACAAAGAGGCTATCAAAGGCGTTGAGCCGCTTGAGCAGGTGGTTGACGACCTTAAGGCAGAGCTTAAAAGTCAGCATATCTGCCGTCTTACAAAGGGCGAATGTACCATCGAGCAGGGCTTTGTTTTCGGCGACATTATCACGAATCTTGAAAGAGTTGCCGACCACTGCTCAAATATAGCAGGCTGTGTAAAGGAAATCGCACATCAGGAAATGGATATGCACTCCTACGCCAAAAAGGTCAGAAAAGAAAATATCAGCCATTACAACGAAAGATACGAGGAGTATAAGGCTAAGTACTCCATCTGATTTCGGGTAAGATATTCCCTTAATTGTTAAATAAGAAAAGCAAGGATTATTCAAATTGAATTCCTTGCTTTTTTATTGTGACGAAATTAAGAGAGATTTTGACGGCGGCAGAGATTGAATACAAAATGAAGAATCAACGGTCGCATTTACTATTTTAATCCAAACTAAAACTATACTGCAAATTTTCTCCGCGGAAAATAAAAAAGTAGTCGCAGAATAATATATCCGCGACCACAATTATTCACCATTCATTATTCATTAATGAAATTATTTCTCCCACAGTGGTGCAGGATAAATTCCCTGTTCTGTTTTTTCTTTAAGGGCATCCATTACTGACTGCTTGTCTTCCTTGTAGGTTACACCGTACCATTTTTCGGGTGTGGCAAGAGCCTTGACCTTTGCTTTGCCTTCTTTAACCAGTTCGTCAACTACAAAGGGGATGTAAAATTCGCACTTGAGAGGGTTGTCTGCATTCTTTTTAAGGAAGGCGGTAAAACGGCTTTCGATTTCCGTGATAATTTCAGGAGTGAAGCCCCAGAGATTCATGGAAACGGGAGTTCCTGCAGAAATTTCCAGCCAGTTTTCTTCGTCTTCGGTGAACATAATTTTTCCGTCACGGTACATTATCTTTGTTCTTTCCACAATGTCCGTCATATAGCCATCTTCGATTTTACATACACCTCTTGCCACGTGACCATTTTCTGTGAGAGTGTTTTCGATTCTGAAGCCCACCATTGAAAAATCATAAACATCTGAAGAACTCTTTTCCTTTGTAAGCTCGTCATACATTACCTTGAAGGTTTCCACACCGTAATAATCGTCGGCATTGATAACGGCGAAAGGACCGTCGATAAGACCTTTACAGGAATAAATGGCGTGGGCTGTACCCCAGGGCTTTACTCTGCCTTCGGGAACGGCAAAGCCTTCAGGAAGATTATTCAGATCCTGAAAAGCATACTCAACTTTAATTTTACTGTCATATCTTCCGTCGGTAATTTTGCGGAAATCCTCTTCAATTTCTTTTTTGATGATGAAGATTACTTTATTAAAGCCTGCACGGACAGCATCGTGAACGGAATAGTCAAGGATAATTTCTCCGCAGGGTCCTACAGGTTCGATTTGCTTAAGTCCGCCAAAGCGACTGCCCATACCTGCGGCCATAATTACAAGAGTTGCATTTTTGCTCATTTAATATTCTCCTCTTTTTTTTGAGTTTTGGGAAAGCATTCCTTACTCATTTTACCACCTTTGAAAAGAAATAGCAAGAGAAAAATTTTTAGTGTTTTTTGTCGTTTTTTTATGGTTTTTGTTGACAGGAAAAAGGTGTAAAGTTTATAATTGAATCAGAGGTAAAAAGGAGGTAATGAAAATGAAAAGGCTTGTAAAACTGATGTCGTTTTTTATGCTTATCTGCCTTGGTGCAGTTATGCTTTCGGGGATGTCTTCGGCACAGGGAAAGATTAATCTTCAGCTTAAAAAGAAAGCCGACAGCATAGTGCTTCAGTGGGACGGAAGTAAAAAGGAAACCTATTCCGTATACAAAAAGACGGAAAAGGGAAAGTTTGCCGTAATTGATAAGGTTGAGGGCAAAAAGTACACGGACAAAAATGTAAAGAGCGGCGAGACCTATACATACTATGTAAAATTAAAAGAGAATAAAAAGGTTAAAAGTGAGCATAAGTCGGCAGTTTATCTTGCCCCTCCCGTGATGAAAAAATCTGCTGTCAGTAATGCGGGAATTACTCTGAAGTGGAAAAGGACAGAGGGCGCCGAAGCTTATGCAGTTTACCGCAAGGCAGAGGGTGAAAAAAACAAGCGCCTGATTTGTACGGATAAGACATCCTTCACTGACACCACAGCGGAAAAGGGCATTATTTACACCTACACTGTTAAAAGTGTAAAGGGTAAAGCTGTCAGCATCTCGGCAAAAGTAAAGGTGGGCAGACTTAATGCTCCTGAGCTTGCTTCTCTTAAGAGAAGCGGAGAAGGACTTGTTCTGACATGGAAAAAGAGTGAAGTCGCAGACAATTATGTTATATACAGAAAGAATTATGACAGCAACAAATGGAGGAAGGTGGGTAAGGTTAATTCCACACAGCTTTCATTTGAAGACAAGACGGCGGCAAACGGTGAAAAGTACTCCTATTTCGTGAAGGCTACGGCAGGGGACAGTGCCGGTATTTATGAAGGGAAGTCTTTAAGTGCCACCTGCATCAAAGCTCCCGCGGGATTTACTCTGAAAAGAGACGGAAAAAAGATAAAGCTCAGTTGGGATAAAAAAGAGGGCGCGACCAAGTATCAGATTTACAAAAAGACAGGTGACGGAAAATGGAAAAAACTCAAGGAAAGTAAAAAGGCTTCCTGTACCGACACACTGAAAAACACCAAAATTTTTGTTTCCTATAAGGTGAGAGCAGTTACCGAAAAGGGCAAGAGTGCATTTTCTTCCGTAAGATCAAACAGAGACGTGGACCCGTCAAAGCCGATGGTGGCTCTGACCTACGATGACGGTCCTCATCCCGTAAACACCCACAGAATACTTGATGTTCTTGAAAAGCACGGAGCAAGAGCAACCTTCTTTGTGGTGGGTGAAAGAATATCTGCCTACAAGGATTGCCTCGAAAGGCAGAATGATCTTGGGTGTGAAGTTGCAAATCATTCCTTCTCTCACGCATCGTTGAGTTCAAATTCCGACAAAAAGGTGCTCGAGGAGATAGAAAAGACGGATAATCTTATCAAAAAATATTCGGGGCAGACACCTGTTCTTTGCCGTGCTCCCGGAGGCTCTGTGGGTAAGGCGGCAAAGCTTACGGACAGACCCTTTATTCATTGGTCAGTGGACACTCTTGACTGGAGCAGCCGTTCAAGCTCGAAGGTGGTCTCCCATATCAAGAAAAATGTACGTGACGGTTCCATAATACTGATGCATGACCTTTACTCCTCCACAGCCGCTGCTTCCGAAATTATTATTCCTTGGCTTATTGCAGAGGGATATCAGCTTGTGACTGTGTCGGAAATGCTTGAAGCGAAGGGTATCGGCATCAAAGGCGGAAAGATTTATTACAACGCCTATACATAAATATTAAAAAAATATTAAATACCTCTTTAAGGCATTGACTTTACAATTGTTAACAAATATAATAAAGACAACACAAATGTTAATTATTTATTCACAATATTTACATTTGTGAAAAAAGAAAAAAAGAAAAGAGGTAATGAAAATGAAAACAAAGAAAATTTTATCCGTAATGATGGCAATAATGATGCTCTTCGGCTGTCTCGGTCTCAATGCTTCCGCTTTTGATTGGCCCACAGACCTTGGTGAAGGTGTTGCAGATTTCAGAGGTCTTGCTACGGTTTCAAGTGTAGAAATTCCCGTTGCAGCTGAATACACAGAATTAGCATCTGATGCAGTGTTCACCGTTTACTATTCAGCAGAAAAGGAAGAAAACATCTTTGATGCTCTTAACCGTGAAGAAGTCGGAACGATCGGTTCAGGTGACGCTTATCTTAAGGACGGTGTTCTTCATCTCAATCTTAAGGGTATCGGTCTTTCAAAGGAAGGCTACTATTACATCACAGTAGGCGGTGGAGCCCTCAAGTATGAAAAGGACGGTGTTGCATACGCAAACTCTACAGCTACTACAGAGGGTGTTCTTTATCAGTTCAATTCTCTTGAAATCGGTGACAAGCTTGCAGCAATTTTCGATTTCATCATCGGTATCATTACAAACCTTATCAGCAACGGTAAGACTTATTAATTCCCGACTTTATAAAAGAAACTCCGGCTACGGTCGGAGTTTTTGTTTTTACCGCCGTTAATCTTGACTTAAACTCTTCAATGTAATATAATATAGTATCAAAAGTGAACAGCACTAAAATGATAATATAAGAAAAGAGGATGATTACAGTGAGTGATTACAAAATTGCCACAAAATGTATCCATTCGGGATATACACCCAAAAACGGTGAACCCAGACAGATTCCCATCTGTCAGAGCACCACATACAAATACGATTCAAGCGTTGAAATGGGTAAGCTCTTTGACCTGGAGGCTTCAGGCTATTTCTATACCCGTTTGCAGAATCCCACCAACGATGCAGTAGCCGCAAGAATTGCTGACCTTGAGGGTGGTGTTGCCGCTGTGCTTACCTCTTCCGGACAGGCTGCAAACTTCTTCGCGATTTTCAATATCTGCTCGGCAGGGGACCACGTGGTTGCTTCCACAGCCATTTACGGCGGTACTTTCAATCTTTTTAATGTTACAATGAGAAAGCTCGGTATTGAGTTTACTTTTGTGACACCCGACTGCACCGAAGAAGAACTTAATGCCGCATTCAAAGAAAACACAAAGGCTGTTTTCGGTGAAACTCTTTCCAATCCCTCTCTGCAGGTACTCGACATCGAAAAGTTTGCCAATGCCGCACATTCTCACGGTGTACCTCTTATTGTGGACAATACCTTCCCCACACCCATCAAATGTCAGGCTTTCAAATACGGTGTTGACATCATTACCCACTCCACCACCAAATATATGGACGGTCACGCCACACAGGTCGGCGGTGTAATCGTTGACAGCGGTAACTTTGACTGGACAAAGAGTGACAAATATCCCGGCCTTACAACTCCTGACGATTCTTACCACGGCGTTACATATACAGAACGCTTCGGCAAGGGTGCATATATCACAAAATGTGTTGTTCAGCTAATGCGTGACCTTGGCTCAATTCCCGGACCTCAGAACGCTTTCCTTTTAGGTTTAGGTCTTGAAACTTTAGCTTTGAGAATGGGAAGACACTGCGAAAATGCTCTTAAGGTTGCAAAGTATCTTGAAAAGAGCGACCTTGTTTCCTGGGTATCTTATCCCGGTCTTGAGAGTGACCCGCAGTATGCTCTTGCCAAAAAATATATGCCTGACGGCACCTGCGGTGTTATCTCCTTCGGCGTCAAGGGTGGCAGAGAGGCAGCAACAAAGTTTATGGATTCTCTCCGTCTTGCCTCCATCGTTACTCACGTGGCAGACAGCAAGACCTGTGTTCTTCATCCCGCATCCACCACTCATCGACAGCTTACCGATAAACAGCTTGAGGAAGCAGGCGTAAGAAGTGATCTTATCCGCCTTTCAGTAGGTATCGAGGATGCAGAGGACATTATCGCCGACATCGAACAGGCACTTATGGCGGCTACCGCTGAATAATTCGCAAATCACAATGCGCAATCGCGGGAAATATTTTCGGTAACAGGAAAAGACATTCCGCCGAATTTACAGATTGTAATCGTAGGGGCGACCATTGGTCGTCCGTACAAATAAAATAAAAATATTTCGCTGTGCGGAGAAATACTGAAAATAATAAGTCGCTTCTACGCGATTCCGCATACCGAATTTTCAAAGAGGTTTAAATATGAAACTTGGTATAGTAGGCCTACCCAATGTAGGCAAAAGTACACTTTTCAATGCAATCACCAATGCAGGTGCACAGAGCGCTAACTATGCGTTTTGTACCATCGAGCCCAATGTGGGTGTGGTTGCTGTTCCCGATGAAAGATTAGAAAAGTTAAGAGAAATGTATAATCCCGTAAAATTCACCCCTGCCACCATCGAATTTGTGGATATTGCAGGTCTCGTTAGAGGCGCATCAAAGGGTGAAGGTCTCGGTAACAAATTCCTTTCACACATTCGCGAGGTTGACGCAGTTATTCACGTGGTACGCTGCTTTGAGGATGATGACATTATCCATGTTGACGGCTCCATTGATGCCAAAAGAGACATGGAAACCATAAATTTAGAGCTTATTCTCTCTGACCTTGAAATGATTGACAGAAGAATCGATCGCGTTTCAAAGGCTATGAAGGGGGACAAGAGCCTTGCTTCGGAGCTTGATTTCCTCAAGAGAGTGAAAGAGGCTCTTGAAAACGAACAGCCGGCAAGAAGCGTCGAATGTACCGACGAGGAAAAAGCCATCCTCGACAATGCAGCACTTCTTACCTCAAAGCCTGTTATTTATGCCTGTAATATGAGCGAGGCAGACTTTGTATCCGGTATCGACAGCAACGAAAACTACAAATCTGTATGCGAAGTGGCAAAGGCTGAAGGCTCGGAAGTTCTTCCCATCTGCGCAGGTCTTGAGGCTGAAATCTCCTCTCTTTCCGAGGAAGATAAGGAAATGTTCCTTGCCGACCTTGGTGTAGAAAGAAGCGGTCTTGACCTTCTTATCCAGAGAAGCTACAATCTTCTTGGTCTTATTTCCTATCTTACGGCAGGTCAGCCCGAGGTAAGAGCCTGGACTATCAAAAAAGGCACTAAGGCTCCTCAGGCGGCAGGCAAGATCCACTCCGACTTTGAGCGTGGCTTTATCCGTGCCGAGGTTGTTTCCTTCGACGCTCTTATGGAGTTCGGCTCTCTCGCCGCGGCGAAGGAAAAGGGTCTGGTCAAGAGTGAAGGTAAGGAATATGTGATGAAGGACGGAGATATCGTACATTTCCTTTTCAATGTTTAATAAAGACAAAGCAGGGTGGAGAAAACCGCTCTGCTTTTTTTGTTTAAAATGCTAATTGATAAAGAAAAAGGTGTAGTGTAGTATTGAAATAAAGAAGAAAACATAAATTAAGGGGGAAAAATTATGAAGAATTCTGCTTATTACAGACAGGTTGCAAGGGAACTGATGGGAAGCAGATGGAAGACCTACGGCCTCGGAATGCTTCTGGTTATGCTTATTTCTATGGTAGTGGGAATGATTCCTTATGTAGGCACTCTCGCAAGCCTGCTTATTACAGGTGCGTTCTCTCTTTCTTTCGCACTTATATCTCTCGCTTTTATCAAAGGACAGGATATAGAAATCGGCAATATAGTTGATGGTTTTAAAAACTACGCCAATGCCACCATACTTGCTTTGCATCAGGGTATAGTTATTTTTCTGTGGACACTTCTTTTCATAATTCCCGGCATTGTAATGGGATACTCTTATCATATGGTGTTTTATATTCTTGCGGAAAATCCCGGAATGTCTTCGAAGGAAGCTATGGAAGAGTCGAAAAGCCTTATGGAAGGGCACAGATTCGAGCTTTTTAAGCTTCAGCTCAGCTTTATCGGATGGACGATACTGTCGATTTTCACTCTCGGTATTCTGTTCTTTTGGCTTGCTCCATATGTAAACATCGCTACGGCAGTATTTTATACTGACCTTAAGATGGCAAAGTACGGAATGGCAGACCCTTACGGTGCGCAATCTTCACAGGAAGAATCACAGTTATAAAATAAGCTAACGGCTGTCGTATTTTTGTTGCGACAGCCGTTTTTTTACGGTGATTTTTCGTAAGAATATAAATTACTCTCTTATCGTTACCGCTACACTTCCTTGGCGGAAACAAAGAAAAAAGCGGTCGCAAGTTACCCCGCGACCACAATTATTCACTATTCATCATTCATTATTCATTCTCATAAATCAGCACAGATTTATGAATTATGTCTGCTCATTGCCTTGTCAATATCTCCCGTAACCATAATTTCCAATGCGTCGATTACATTTTCGGCACATTTTTTTATTTCGTCGGCTTCCTTTTTTGTAAAGCGTGAAACTACCCAGTCAGCAAGGTCATATTCCGGGTTGGGTTTGGCTCCCACGCCTACCCTTATGCGGGGGAACTCGTTGCTTTTAAGGTGGTAGATTATGCTTTTAAGTCCTCTTTGGCCTCCGTCACTACCTTTTCTTCTGATGCGCATTTTACCGGGCTCAAGGCTTATATCGTCGGAGATGACGATAATTCTTTCGGGGGGGATTTTATAAAATTCCGCCGCATCCCTTACGGCTTCACCGCTTAAATTCATAAAAGTCTGTGGCTTTAGAATAAGACAGCGTTTGCCCTCAATTCTGCATTCACCCATAAGGGATTTGAATTTGAGCTTGTTGATTTTGAGGGAGTAGTTTTCTGCGAGGGCATCAATACAGATGAAGCCTGCATTGTGTCTTGTGTCCTCGTACTGTCTGCCGGGATTACCGAGACCGACAATCATATAATCAAATGTACCTGTGTATTCTTTGTTTTTTTTAAATATCATTTTTGTTGCCTCATTTTAACTGTGATTTTTTATTTTATCGTCCTTGTTTCACCGAATTCATTGTCTGCAACGGAAGTTGCAGACAATATTATGCCAATTTTTTTCTCAATAATCAAGTGCTTTTCGGGAATTTCAGTTTTTTATGCAGAAAATATATTATTGAAAGGCTGTGAGGGTGGTATATTTCTAAATAAGAAATAATATTATGTCTCTTTGTGTTATAATAAACCGATTATAGATATTTGAATATTTACCACCCTAACGGAGGTTTTACTAATGGAAAAAGACAATGAAAGACAGAATTCTGACCTGATTATAGGCAGAAATGCCGTGTCCGAGGCGCTTCGCAGTGAAAGAGCAATTGACACCTTACTCGTTGTTAAAGGTGAAAGAAACGGCTCCATCGGCAGAATTTTGGCCGAATGCAGAGAAAAAAAGATAGTTATCAAAGAGGTTGATAAAAAGAAGCTTGACTTTATGTGCGGTCAGGGTAATCATCAGGGCGTTGCCGCCTATGCCGCCGCCCACGAATATGCAGAAGTAGAGGACATTCTCTCTCTTGCAGCCGAAAGAGGGGAGGATCCCTTCATCATCGTTTGTGATGGTATTGAAGATCCCCACAATCTTGGTGCAATCATCAGAACGGCTGAAACGGCAGGCGCTCACGGAGTTATCATCCCGAAAAGAAGAAATGCATCCCTCACCTGGGCTGTGGGTAAGGCTTCGGCAGGCGCCGTGGAGTATATGCCCGTGGCTCGTGTTGGTAATCTTGCCTCAACATTAGACGAGCTTAAGGAAAAAGGGATCTGGGTTTATTCGGCAGATATGGACGGCAAAAACTGGTGCGAGACGGACTTTTCGGGTGGTGTCGCTCTCGTGGTCGGCTCCGAAGGTAACGGTGTCAGCCGTCTTATCAGAGAAAAGAGTGACTTCATCGTTTCTCTGCCTATGAAGGGCAGGATTACCTCCCTCAATGCTTCCGTTGCCGCAGGTATACTTATGTATGAGGTTTCGAGACAGCGTTCAGGCTTTAAAGCGAAATAATTAATGCGGAATTCCGAATTTTTACAGAAAGGAATGTAAACAATGTCAGACAAAACCAACCCATCTGATCTTTATGATGAAGAGTTTTTGAAAAAGAAAGAAGAGTTTTACTCTAAAATGGAAGACATCAGCTCCTCTGCCGAAGGTGTCGAAGAGGATGACGGAAGCTTTGAAGAGCTTATAGATGATTTTGCCGACAGCGATCTTATGTCAAAACTCGGCTCAAAGAAGGATAAAAAATCAAAGAAGAATAAAAGGGACAAAAAGAAGAAGGAAGAGATATTGGATACTCCCGAGCCGGAGTATGATATTTTCGACCTCGGTGAGGATTTTCCCGTAAAGGAAGAAAAGAAGCCGAAAAAAGCCAAGGAAAAGAACGAGAAAAAGAAGAAGGCTCCCACAGAGCAGAAAAAGGCTCCACCGAAGCCGAGAGAGCCTCTCAAGCCCTTCACTCCCCACACTCCTGTTGAGCAGGTTAAGGCTGACGTTTACGTGAAAGACGAAAGTCTTTACGAGGAGCAGAGCGTAGATATTGACGAGCTTCTTAAAAATTTAGGCATTCCCACCGCCGAGGAAATTGCCCGGGCAGAAAAGGCAGAGCAGACGGCGGAAGACACAGCAGAAGATATTTCCTCCGAGGGAGAAGAGGAAGTAAAGGTCTATTCAGGGGACAGAGTAGATATGGAGGACATATCCTCCGTTTCCGATGAGATGCCTTCCTTTGATGAGGATGTAAAGACTTTTGACGGTGAAAAAGATGAAGACGACCTTTCGGGTACAAGGTATTTCAGCACCGATGAACTTAAAGAGGAAAAGAATGACAGCGGTGCCACAAGACATTTCGACCTTAAGGGCTACATCCGTTCGGCAGGTCAGAGCATACAGGAAGGCCAGAAAAAGAAGGTGGCCTTAACACAGCATTTCCGTTTCCTTAAAAACAAGGAATCTGATGAAACCATTCTTGAAACCGCTCCCACAGGCAAGGGCAAGGACAGCATGATGGATTCCGTAAAGGCTGACGAGGGCGAGGATATTTTTGCCGCCGTGGAAAAGGCACAGAAAAAGAAAAAGAGAAACCGCCTCAACACAAGTCAGAACTTTATCTCCCTTAAGGATTATGATGAAAAGCTTACCGTGAAAATAAAGACCGCAAAGAAAAATCTTATCTTTGCTTTGGTGGCTTTTGTTATCAGTGCAGTTCTTACCGTACCCTTCTCCGCATACGGATTGCAGGGTGCCCATCACGGACTTATTTACGGTATTCTCCATATTATGGCAGTAGTAATTATCTGCGTAATTGCAAGAAGTGAGCTTCTTTTAGGCTTTAACAATATCCGCTATTTGAGCCCCGACGAAAATTCTGTGACCTTTATCGTGGCGGTCTTTGTAATGCTCTTTAATCTTATCACCACTGTTTTCGGCACCTTGGGCGTAAACGGTGTAAGACCCTATACCTTATGTTTTGCCTTTGCTGTACTCGTACGCTTCGGCGGCACCTATTTTGACGATCTTACGGCAAAGAAAAGCGTAAAGGCTCTTTCGGAAAAGGGTGAATATGAGGGTATACACTATATTTCAAACAAAAACGATGCCCTTGTGGTTGCTCACGGATTAAGCGAAAAAACCGTTCCTACGGTAATTTATGGAGCAGAAAGCCGTGTTGATGCAGGTATAAGAGAAGACAAGGCTCCCAAAAAGGACGAAGAAAAATTTTATTCCTTCACAGCTATGGCTGTTTTGTTGGTAGGCTTTGTGACAGGTATTATCCTTTTCACACGAAACAGAGATGCCGTCTCCTTTATAACACCCCTCGTTTCCTGTATCTGCTTCTGTCTGCCCGTAATGAATGAATTTGTAAGCAGTGTGATTTTTTATTTTACGGCTTCACGTCTTTCAGAGAAGGGCGCATCGGTAAACGATATTGAATCTTTAGAGCTTCTTTCTCAGGCAAAGGCTGTTTCAGTCGATGCAAAGGATCTTTTCACCTGTGAGGTTTCCTCTTTCAGAAGGGTGAAGGGCTCTCCTATTTCAAAAAGTGATGCCGCTGTTTTTGCCGCCGCGGCTCTCAAGGCAGGCGGCTCGATGGTGGGTGATTGCTTCACTGACTTTATTGATGCTCTCGGTATTTCTCTTCCCGAGGCAAGTGACCTTCAGTATGAAGAAAAGTTAGGCTTTGCTTGCTGGGTTGCCGACAGAAGAGTGCTGGTAGGTAACAGACAGATGCTCACCGAACACAGCATAGAGGCACCCACACAGGCGGAAGAAAAGGCCTATGCAGGCAAGAAAAATGTTATGTATGTTGCTGTTGAAGGTCAGCTTGTGGCTTCCTTCCTTGTAAAATACAAGGTGGTGTCTTCATTCAGAAAAATTGCCGCCGACTTTGAAAAGACAGGTTTTGTCCTTTTAGTGGGCAGTAAGGAGCCCTGTCTTGACGAAAATAATTGCGCGGCAAGACTTTATCTTGATGTGGTTTCCGTAAAGATTCTTTCACTGAAGGCTGATGATATTGTTTCTTCTTACAGAAAGGACAGCGAAAAAGGCAGAACAACCTCTCTTCTTTGTCTTAAGGATAAATGTACTCTCCCGGAACTTGCCGTAAAGGCACACGACCTTTATCGGAATGACCGTCTTGCTTCCAATCTTCTTCTTTCGGGACAGGCTGTGGCACTTGTACTGATTTTCCTTTCAGTTGTACTCAATATGCCCATTTTCTGTAACCCTGTTGCAATAGTTGTTTTACAGGCTGTGTGGTCATTAGGCTGTTACACAATTGTGTCTGCTCAGTTCAGAAGGGCAATTAAAAGGATACTGATAAACCTTATTGCGAAAGTGAGAAAAAGTAAATGAGCATTATTCACGTTTCTTCATTAAAGAAATCCTACGGCAGAAAAACCGTTCTTGAGGATATAAATTTTGAAATTGCTGAAGGCTCCATAGTGGGGCTTTTGGGTCCTAACGGTTGCGGCAAAACGACTCTTATCAAAATCCTTACGGGGCTTATCAAGGATCATTCGGGTACGGTAAGAATAGATAACGAGGAGCCGGGTCCCTACACCAAAAGCATCGTAGCCTATCTTCCCGACAAATCTTATCTTCCCGATTGGATTAAGCCGAAGGATGCCATAGGATATTTCAGCGATTTTTATAAAGATTTTGATAAGGCAAAGGCAGAAAAGATGGTCAGACATTTCGGCCTCGACGAAAATCAGCGTCTTAAGACGATGTCAAAGGGTCAGCAGGAAAAGTTAAATCTTATCCTCGTTATGTGCCGCACAGCGAAGCTCTATATTCTTGACGAGCCTTTGGGCGGTCTTGACCCGGCGGCAAGAAGCTTTGTCCTTGACCTTATTTTAAATAACTACGCCAAGGATTCCACTGTCCTCATTTCTACCCACCTTATAGGTGATGTTGAGCGAATTTTTAACCGTGTGCTGATGATAAGCGGAGGTAAGCTTATCGTTAATTCCCATGTGGACGAGATAAGGGAAAAGGGCAAAAGTGTTGAAGAGGTTTTCAAGGAGGTGTTCAGCTATGCTTGGTAAGCTTATTAAACACGAACTGCGCCATTCGGCAAGATATACAATGTCAATTTATATTGCCGTAACGGTGCTGTCGGCAGTTATGGGACTTTCCCTTCTCTCCTCGGCAACCTGGCTAGGTGTTATGAGCTGTTTCGCTCTTTATGCGGCAGGCTTTATCGCTGTAATAATCACTCTTGTCTCCGTTATAAAGATTTTTTATGATACTCTTTTCGGAAGACAGGGCTATCTTACTCTTACTCTTCCCGTAAAATGCAGCAGCCTTCTTCTTTCGAAGGTTATAGTTTCTTTTATATGGATTGTGACTTCCTTCGCTCTTATGGCTCTTACCCTTGTTATGATTTTCTTTTATGCCAAAGAGAAAAGCTCGGGTTATTTCACTCTTGTTTCCGATGCCATAAGTATAAGCGGTATTTTAGAAATGCTTCCCTCTGCTTCCACGGTTATAAAACTTTTACTTGTTGCGGCTGTGTGGGTAGTGATAACGATTTTCACCTACGTGTCCTTCGTTTATTTCACTGTAACTGTGGCAAATACGAGGGCATTACAGTCCCATCCCAAAATTTTGGGAGGTCTCATCTTCCTTTGCATTTTCTCTTTCAACAATACAGTAGGTAATATTTTAACCCAATATATTCCCTTTACCTTCAATGTGGGAAGTGACAGGGTTTATTTTGCCTTTGAGCAGATGGGCAAGGCTGAAGAAGCACTTCTTTCCTACGGCGTGGGAGGAACTCTTTTCAGCGGACTTTTAGCCTTCGGTCTTTTATGGCTGACAGGCTACATACTCGAAAACAAGGTCAATTTAAAATAAGGTGGTAATAACTATGAAAGAAATCAACGGCTTTACCGAATGGTACAGTAACCCGACGGTAACAGGTATAAACCGCCTTCCCTCAAAGGCTACCTTTATGCCCTACGAAGGCCTGGACGAAGCAAAGAAGGGTGAAAGATACCTGTCAAAGAGATACTTTGACCTTTGCGGAGAGTGGAAGTTCAGACTTTTTGATACCTATAAAGAAAAAGAAGAGGGCTTCTCTGCTCCCGATTTTGACTGCGGTGAGTGGGACACCATTCCCGTACCCTCATCCTGGCAGATGGAAGGCTATGACCTCCCGATTTATGCCAATGTGCAGTATCCCTGGGAAAAAATTCAGGAGCCGGAACCACCCTTTGCACCCACGGAATATAACCCTGTAGGCTGTTATATAAAAAAGTTCACTCTTCCGTCGGGCTTTAAAAAGGACAGAGCGGTAATCACCTTTGAGGGTGTGGAAAGTGCATATTATCTTTATGTTAACGGTACGAGATGCGCCTACAGCGAAGGCACCTTCAGACATAGTGAATTTGACATTACGGATTTACTCACCGAGGGAGAAAATACTCTTGCCGTGGAGGTATACCGATGGAGTACGGCAAGCTGGCTTGAAGACCAAGACTTCTTTCGCCTTTCGGGTATTTTCAGAGAGGTTTACCTTTACACCACAGGTAAGCAGTATATTGCCGACTTTAAAATCGAGGCTCTTCCCGATCTTTCCGACTATAAAAACGGCACACTTAATGCACAGGTGCTTTTAGGCGAAAAGGCAGATTATACGGAATTGGAGCTTACGGTTTATGATATGAACGGTGACATTGTTGCCACCGATTCTGCTGTAGCAGAAAACAGCGATAAGGGTGTGCTTAAGGCCACTTTGCCTTATATCACCCTTTGGAGTGCAGAAAATCCTTATCTTTATAATGTGGTCATTTCAATAAGAAACCGTGACGGCGCATATATGGAATATGTCAGCGCAAAGACAGGTTTCAGACATATCGAAATCAAGGACAGCGTTCTTTATTTTAACGGAAAAAGACTTCTTTTGAAGGGTACCAATCGTCACGAGTTTTCCTGTGATACAGGCAGAACTGTTTCAAAGGAGCTTATGATAAAGGATATCCTTATTATGAAACAGCACAACATAAATGCTGTACGTACCTCTCACTATCCCAACCATCCCTTATGGTATGACCTTTGCGATGAATACGGTCTTTATGTTATCGACGAAAACAACCTTGAATCCCACGGCACACGCTTTATGTCTGTGGGTGAAGATACACCTCTTCTCCCAGACGGCAGGGAAGAATGGCTACCCGCCTGTATGGACAGAATAGAATCTCTTTATGAAAGAGATAAGAACCATCCGAGCGTAATTATATGGTCTTTAGGTAACGAGTGCAGTGCAGGTGAAAACTTCCTTAAAATGCACGATTATCTGAATGGGGTTGACCTCTCAAGACCTGTACATTATGAGTCAATATGGGGCGAAAGCGAGCTTTTCGACTTCAATAAAAATGTTACCGACATTTATTCACAGATGTATCCGAAGCCATGGGATTTGGAAAAAGATATACTTGCCCATCCGGAAAAGCCCTGGATGCTTTGCGAATTTTCTCATTCTATGGGTAACTCCTGCGGCGGCAACGAAAAGTATATGGAATTAATGGATAAATATCCTTCCTTTTTCGGCGTCTTCGTGTGGGACTTCGTTGACCAGGGTGTGAGAATAAAGAAAGATGACGGCACTTCCTTTATCGGCTACGGCGGAGACAGCGGTGAAACCACCCACGACGGCTCCTTCTGCGGTAACGGTCTCGTCTTTGCTGACAGAGAGCTGAAGCCCGCCATCAAGGAAATGAAGCACCTTTATCAGAATGTTTCCTTCAAAGAAATTGATGCCAAAAAGGGCGTCTTTGAGGTGACAAATAATTTCCTTTTCACTAACCTCAATGAATATAACCTTCATTGGCAGTTAGTCAGTGAAAACAGAGTAAATGCAAGCGGTGACCTTTCCCTCGACCTTGAGCCGGGTGAAAGCAGAAGGGTTGAACTTGCTCTTGACAAGGTGCCTGCAACAGAGTGCTATCTCAATGTGATGTTCGAGCTTAAGAGAAGCTGCTTATGGGCAAAGGCAGGACACACTGTGGCTAAAGAGCAGTTTATAATCAACGAATATGCTTTCCCGAAAACTGAAATTGAAGGCGAGCAGATGGAAGTAAAGATTAATTACGGCACAGTCAAGGTTTACGGCGGTGATGTGGAGGTATGCTTCTCCCGCAGAAACCACAAGCTTTACTCCATAAAATATAAGGGTGAAGAGCTTTTAAAGGGTGATGTTGAGCTTAATTTCTGGCGCGCACTCACCGATAACGACAGAGGCAGTAAGCAGGCTGTCCGTTGCGGAACATGGAAGTATGCAGGAAAGCTCGCAGGAACAGGCATCGGCGAGGTTAAAAATCACGGCACAAAGGTTACCGTGGAAATGGGCTTTTCCGTAGCAACCACTCCAGAATGTAAGGGTAAGATTATCTTCACCGTGGGCAGTAAGGGTATACACATGGATTACACCTTCAAAGCCGAGGAAGGTCTTCCCGAAATTCCCGAAATCTCTCTTGTCTTCCCCATTTCAAAGGAGTACGAAAGAGTGGAATATCTGGGCAGAGGTCCCCACGAAAACTACATCGACAGGAATAAAGGAGCCTACATCGGGCTTTACAAAACATCCGTAAAAGATCTCTTTGTGAACTATCAGAAGCCCCAGGAGCACGGCGAAAGAACGGGCGTAAGAAAGGCAACTGTCAAAAAGGGCGACGGCACGGCATCGATTACTTTCCGTGCAGACAGGGAAATGGAGTTCAATCTCTCTCCCTACACGGCCGAAGACCTTGAAAATGCAAGTCATATCCACACCCTTCCCGAAAGTGACAGACTTTATTTCAGAGCCGTGGCAAGACAGATGGGTATCGGTGGCTATGACAGCTGGGGCGCACATACTCTCGAAGAATACAAAAATCTTTCAGGCAAGGAATATAAGTACTCATTTACCTTGATGTTTTAAGGTGACGGAAGTCGAACCCAATAAATGAAAGGCGGAAGTTAAAATGAAAAAGAAGTCAGAGCCTATGGCAACCTTTATGGCATTCACTACTCTTATAATTGTCGGCGCATCGGCAAAGCACTGTATGAAAAAATATACAGGCGGCGGCAGAAAACATGGTTTAAGAGTTATTTTCAGGAGATAAACGGTGAAAAATAATAAGACTACACAGAAAAGGGGCAAGGGTAACGCCTGTCCCTTTTACAAAAAATGCGGCGGATGTCAGCTGCAGAATATGACCTATGAGGAGCAGTTAAGCTTTAAAATGGCAAAGACCATAAAAGCTCTCGGTCGCTTCGGTCACGTAGAAGAGATTATCGGTATGGAAAATCCATACCATTACCGGAACAAGGTGCAGGCTGCCTTCGGCTATTCGAGAGGCAGAATTATTTCAGGTGTCTATCAGTCTTCAAGCCATAACATTGTTCCCGTGGAAAAATGTATGATTGAAGACGAAAAGGCAGATGAAATTATAAGAGATATACGAAATCTTCTCCCGAAGTTCAGACTTACTTCCTACAATGAGGACACGGGCAGAGGCTTTCTTCGTCATGTTCTGGTCAAAAGGGGCTTTGCCACAAATGAGATAATGGTGGTGCTTGTAACAGGCACAAATATCTTCCCGAAAAAGGATGAATTTGTACGCGATCTTCTCTCAATTCACGAAGAGATTACTACTCTTATCTGGAACATAAACGGTGGGAAGACAAGTCTTGTCCTTGGCGAAAAGGAAACGGTGCTCTACGGCAAGGGCTATATTACGGACATTCTTTGCGGTAAAAAATTCCGCATTTCTGCCAAATCCTTTTATCAGATTAATCCCGTACAGACGGAAAAGCTTTACGGCAAGGCAATAGAATTTGCAGGCCTTACGGGCAAGGAGAGAGTTTTCGACGCCTACTGCGGTATCGGTACCATCGGCCTTGTGGCTTCAGATAAGGCACAAGAGGTTATCGGCGTGGAGCTGAACAGTCAGGCGGTAAAGGATGCCAAAAGTAACGCCAAGCTTAACGGTGTGGAAAACATCTCCTTTTACCGCGATGATGCAGGCGACTTTATGGTTGCCATGGCGCAGGAAAGAGAAAGGGCAGACGTTCTCTTTATGGATCCGCCCCGTGCCGGAAGTGATGTAAAATTCCTCAAAAGTGCGGTAACTCTTGCCCCGAAAAAGATAGTATACATTTCCTGTAATGTGGAAACCCAGGCAAGAGACCTTGCATATCTTTGCAAGAATGGGTATAAGGTGGATAAAATTCAGCCTGTGGACATGTTTCCTCACACAAACCATACAGAATGTATCTGTCTTTTAACTTCTAAAAAATAAAACATTAAATTGTTGAATAACACTAAAAGGAGAAGATAAAAATGAAAATAGCAGTAACTTATGAAAACGGACAGGTTTTCCAGCATTTCGGTCACACACAGCAGTTCAAAATTTATGAGGTAGAAAATGACACGGTAAAATCAGCTACGGTTGTTGATACCAACGGAAGCGGTCACGGTGCTCTTGCCGGCTTTCTTTCTGCACAGGGTGTGGATGTGCTTATCTGCGGCGGTATCGGTGGCGGTGCACAGACTGCTCTTACCGAGGCAGGTATTAAATTTTACGGCGGTGTGACAGGTGCAGCAGATATGGCAGCAGTAAGCTTTATTGCAGGCAGTCTCGCTTATAATCCCGAGGCTAAATGTGACCATCACGACCACGAACACGGCGAAGGTCATACCTGTGGTGAACATGGCTGCGGAAACCATTGAGGTATTAATGAACACATTCGATAAAATCTATTCAGTAGTAAAGCAAATCCCGAAAGGGAAGGTAGCCTCCTACGGTCAGGTGGCACTTATGTCGGGAAACCCGCGATGGTCAAGAGTAGTAGGCTACGCTCTCCATTCGAATCCTTCTCCCGGAGAAATACCCTGTCACAGAGTAGTCTTTGCCGACGGCAGACTGTCTGAAGGCTTTGCCTTCGGCGGTGAACAGGTGCAAAGAGCCTTGCTCGAGGGTGAGGGCGTTACTTTTGACATTGAGGGGAAAGTGGAAAGAAAGTGCTTTTTAGATTAATTCGTAATACGCAATCGAGGGAAAGACTTCGGGAAATAAGAAGTGCTGCACCGCCGATTTAATGAATTTGAATATATAGTATAGGGCGGGATGAATCATCCCGCCCTACATTATTTACTTTGTAAAAATGGCGGACTATCATTTATTCATTTCTAAAATCTTGTCCGCGATTGTGCATTGCGCATTGAGAATTGCGAATTTAACTTACATCTTACTTCCCTTTGCACCCTTTGCCCCATTACCGAGCTTTACACCCTGTAAAACGTTTGAGTCGAAGGAGAAGGTGAGGTTTTCCTGCTCTCTTTCTCTTTTGAGTGAGAGGGCAATCATCTTATTAAGAAGCTCTGTATATTTCAGACCTACAGGCTCCCAAAGATAGAAGGAGAGAGAGCCGGGAATGGTGTTGATTTCGTTGAGCCAGATTTCACCTGTTGCCGTGTCCATCATAAAGTCTATACGTGAAACACCGCTGCAGCCTAAAATCTTGAAGGCATCCACTGCCATTTTACGGATAGTATCTCTCTGCTCTGCCGTGATTTCGGCAGGAATTTTTCTTTTAAGAGTAGCCATACCCTTACTGCCCGAGGGAGAGGATTTTACTCCGCCCTTGGCACCCTTTGAGGAGCCGTCACCGATATATTTTTCAGCAAAGGTGAGAATTTTATCGGAAGATACAGGCTCTTCACATTCGGAGGCTTCTGCACCGCTGTAGTCACCTAAAACGGAGCAGTTGATTTCCTTGAGGTTCTGTACAGCTCTTTCGATAAGCACCTTTGAGGCATAGGCGAAGGCAGTTTCTAAAGAAGCATAAAGCTCTTTTCTGTCGTCAGCCTTTGAAATACCGATGGAGGAGCCGAGGTTTACGGGTTTTACAATTACGGGGTAGGCGATTTCCTTTTCGATTTCTTCTACGAGAACATCCACATCGTCATCGTACTGATTTGAGGTATAGCATTTGCAGTTGAGTACGGGGATGCCGTTATCCTTGAGGACGGTTTTCATCACATATTTATCCATACCTACCGCCGAGGAGAGAACATCACAGCCGACGAAGGGAACACCCATCATCTGCAAAAAGCCCTGCAGAGTTCCGTCTTCCACATTTGTGCCGTGAACGATGGGGAACGCGATGTCGATATAGTCATAAAGAGGCTTGCCGAACATTTTCTGGGGGTATTTGATAAGCTTTGCCTTGCCCTCGTCATTGACCATAATTACGCGCTGACTTTCCTTTAAAAGTGCAGGAATGTCCGTATATGAGCCGATGTCACCGATTTTCTCGCCTACATAAAACTCGTTGTTTTTGGTTATGTAGACGGGGATAACATCGTACTTTTCTCTGTCAAGATAGCCGATGGCCTGAATGGCGGAAATAACGGAGATTTCGTGCTCTGTGGTCTTACCGCCGAAAAAAACGCCAACCTTTGTTTTCATTTATATCACCTCAAAATAGAATTAATAGTTGTCGGGAAGGTCATTTTCCAAAAGAACAATCTTCTTTTTGCATTCGCTGTTTATAGAGTATACGTGAGAAAGAGCCTCTTCAATGGTGTCTGCCACGAAGATTTTGCTTTCGTCATAAGCTTCGTCAAGTAAGCCTGCCTTAATGGGAACAGCCTGCTTCTGTCCGACGAGTACTACATAGTCGCACGCTTTAGCGGCATTTCTGCCGAATTCGCGGTTAAGCTCATTCTGCTTTGCGCCAAGCTCAACCATACCGGGAGTGACTAAAATTTTGTAGCCGTCAAAGAGACTTAAGGCTTCAAGGGCCGCTTTTGTACCGCTGGGGTTTGAATTGTAGGCATCGTCGATAATGGTCATATCGCCTCTGTCGGAAAGCTGAAGACGGTGGGGGACACCCTCTAAACGGCGCACCTGACCTTTAAGCTCCTTAAGGGAGATACCCATTTTATGGCTGATGGCGATGGCACCGACGATATTGAGAACATTATGTCTGCCGATAAGCTTGGTGGAAAACTGCTCACTTTCACCCTCTGGAGTTTTAACCGAGAAGGTGGTGCCTCTTTCGCTGACGGAAATATCGTAGCCTACATAGTCAGCCTCACCCTCAATACTGTAAGAGATAAAGGGTCGGTTACTACCGTGAGCCTTTATGTTTTCATCGTCACCGTTAAGGAAGAGCATGCCGTCCTCGTGAAGAGAATCGGCGAGCTCGAACTTTGTATTTTTGACCGCATCCAGGGTTTTGAAGGATTCAAGATGTTGAGGCCCGATTGAGGTAATAACACCGTGGTGGGGGTGAACAATATCGCAGAGCTCTTTGATGTCACCTACCCATTTTGCGCCCATTTCACAGACGAAAATTTCGTGGGTAGCTTTAAGAGAGCCGCGGACAGTCTTGACCACACCCATGGGAGTGTTATAGCTTTCGGGTGTCATAAGTACATTGTATTTTGCTCTCAAAAGAGTAGTGAGATAGTATTTGACACTTGTTTTGCCGTAGCTTCCCGTTATACCGATAATTTTAAGGTCGGGGCAGGAGGCGAGTATTCTCTTCGCGTCCTTGATGTAGCCGTTATTGATCGAAAGCTCCATGGGCTTATTAATAAGATTTGCGAGTAAAACGAGTACGGGGGCAAGAGCATAAATGAGAGTGAGGATAAGCAGATAAACCGTAATGTGTGTAGTGTTTACGAAAGGTACACCTGCGCCCATAAATGCGAAAATAACCACAGCAAGAGTGACGAACATTCTTTTTACTCTCGGGGTGTAAACGAGGGGCTTCTTTGCCTTCTTCGGCTTTTCTGCGGGGCAGGAAAGAGCAAAAATTACCGCACAGGCATAGACCTTGAACTGACCTGGGATTTCGAGAAAAACAGCAATAAGGGCAAGTACGGACAGTACCGCGTGCAGGTAATACTTTCTTGTGTTTTCTTTTATCCATTTAGTGTGGGTGTCAAAGCGGTAGGAATTAAGCTGGAAAAAGTGCATTGAGTCGATAAGGCACATAACTGTACCGACAGCAAAAAGCACCGTGCAGATAATAACGGAAACTGTAAAAACCATAATCCTTTTCCCTTCTGATTACATATCAATTTTCATAAATGAGGCGAGAACTCTTAAATACTGACCCTGTCTTTCAATGAATGAGTAGTGGCCTGCGCCCTCAAAGGTGACAAGACCCGCCTCGGGCATAAGCTTTTCCATTATCTTCGCGTCACCGAGAGGCGTCGCATCATCAGCAGTACCCCAGATAAGGAGAGTGGGGCATTTGACATTCGGCATAAGGTGAGTAAGGTCTTCGTTTACCACCTTGACCAGGGTCTGTCTCATAATGGGTGAAGCGGCGTTGTAGTCGGCAGAGCCGTTTTTCTTGCGCAGATTTTCCAAAGCATCGGGGAATAGCATCATAACTATTTTAAGAGAGAAAATCCACTTTGTCATTTTATATATACGCTGTTTAATTTTCTGCTTTAAGGTCTTCTTCGGCTTTACTCCCGCCGCGTCAACAAGGATAACCTTTTTAACTTCAAAGGGTAAATCTCTTGAACAAAGCTTGATTATTACTCTTCCGCCGAAGGAATGGCCTAAAAGAGTAACCTTTGAAATTTCGTAGTCCTTTAAAAATTCGAGTACAAAGTCTGCATAATCGTCAACGCTCCAGGGCTCCTTCGGTTCTTCGCTTTCACCGAAGCCGGGCATATCCATTGTGACTACCTTATAGCCTTTTTGTAAAAGCTCGACACTGGCGGAAAAAAGCTTTATGTTTGAGCCCCAACCGTGAAGAAGCACAACAAGGTCACCCTGACCCTCTTCAACATAATTTATTTTTAATCCTTTAACTGTCTTAATCAAAAGAATC
The DNA here is from genome assembly GCA_045604385.1 of Acutalibacteraceae bacterium. Classification (GTDB taxonomy): domain Bacteria; phylum Bacillota; class Clostridia; order Oscillospirales; family Acutalibacteraceae; genus UBA6857. The sequence goes on along the minus strand of JAZUNX010000015.1, from coordinate 8,332 downwards.
CTTCCTTTCGACAGGATAATAACACATAGTCTCAAATATTATATCACATAATAAAGGGAATTTCTATAATTAAGCAATATTTTTTGATTTTTATAAAATTTTTCTAACTTCTGTAGTAAACTTCCTTTCTTTGTGTTAAAATATACTATGTAATGACAGTACAGGAGGTGCAATATGAAAGATATAATTATTATCGGCGGCGGTCCTGCAGGTCTTACTGCGGCGATTTATGCAGGAAGAAGCGGTAAAGACGTCCTTCTTTTTGAGGGAAAAAGCTTCGGCGGACAGATAAGCAAAAGCCATAAGGTAGAGAATTATCCCGGCTTTACGGATATAAGCGGTTTCGAGTTTTCGATGAATCTGAAAAAACAGGCGGAGCATTTCGGCGCAGAGATTATTTCACACAAGGTAAAAGCCGTAAAGGAAAATGAGGGCATTTTCACCATAAGTGCAGACAAGGAATATGAGGCCAAGTCCGTTATCTTTGCCCTCGGTGCAGAGCCGAAAAAGTCGGGGCTGGAGGGTGAAGAGGCTCTCATCGGCAGAGGCCTTTCCTACTGTGCCACCTGTGACGGAAACTTTTTCCGTAATAGGGATGTCGCCGTTATCGGCGGCGGTAACACAGCTGTACAGGATGCTTTGTATCTTTCCGATATATGCCGTAAGGTTTATCTTGTTCACCGCCGTGACACCTTCAGGGCAGAAAAAAATCTTGTGGCAAAGGCAGAAGAAAAGGTAAATATAGAATTCGTTTTAAACAGCGTTCTCCTTTCAGCCGAAGCTTCACCGATTATAAAGAGTATAACCGTGGAAAATACTCTTACGAAGGAAAAATCTGACCTTGCCGTTAACGGTCTTTTTCTCGCTATAGGACAAACTCCCCTTACGGGTGATTTTGCTGATATTTTACCTCTTGACACATACGGCTATGTGGAGGTAGGAGAGGACTGCATAGTAAAGGACGGCGTTTATGTTTGCGGCGACTGTCGCAGAAAGGATATAAGACAGCTTACGACGGCTACTGCTGACGGTACCGTGGCGGCAACGAAGGCTGTGGAGTATTTGGATGGTTAATTCGGAATGCACAATTCACACTTGCGGGAGACATTTCGGGAAGGATTAAGTGATATTCCGCCCCATTAATGGGGTGTATCACAAGGGGCGGTGCTTTGGACGTTCCACAAAAATTAAATTCTTATTGAATGTAAAAACCATTGTAATCAGACGAAGATTTCGACTCTTACAATGGTTTTTTATAATTTGTTTGCCTGTTTTACAGGTGTTTATCACCATGAACTCATTACATATTCTCAATCATTCCCGATGAAATGAAAGCTCTTACGAAGCCCATAATCATATTGATGATGCCAAGAAGCGTTTCAAGCATATTAATTCCTCCGTAAATTATTTTATGAATCTTTCAATAAACTCGTCTATCTTTTTATCGTATTCTGTTTTGCCGTAGCGGTAGCTTTGAGCATGGCCTGCGTCGGGAACTATAAGCAAATCCTTATACTCGGAGCTACATTCGTTATGAAGAAGATAAACCATGTGGGTGGGTACGAAATCATCCTTACCGCCGTGAACGAAGAGCATAGGTATTTTCGACTTTGCCACTGCGCCGAGAGCGTTTGTATCATTCTGAAAATCATAACCGGCTTTTTTTCTGTTGATGGAATTAGCCAAGGAAAGAGTCAGCTTCGGAAGGCGCAAAGCTTCAACTTTATAAGCAAACTCGTCGAAAGCACTTGTAAAACCGCAGTCGGCGATGGTGAACTTCACATTTTCAGGCAGTTTTTCACTGCCTGTCATAAGCATAACTGTGGCACTTCCCATGGAAATGCCGTGAAGGATAATCTGTATGTCGCTGCCGAATTCTGCTGTCATAAAGTCGAGCCATTTGAGAGCATCTTTTGATTCAAAAGAAGAAAAGCCTATATACTGACCTTCACTTTCACCTGCCGCCTGATGATCCACAAAGAACATATTATAGCCGAGCTCCTCAACATAGTGCTTTGCATAGTGGCACCATTCACCCTTGCCGTCACTTCTGTAGCCGTGGGAACCGAAAACATAGACCTTGCTTTCTTTTTCCGGCTTCATAAGGTAACCGCGGAGCTTCTGACCTCTGTCGTTTACCATAGTGTATCTTTCAAAGCCGTGGTCGAGAAGCCATTTCATATTGTCTTTATATATTCTTTGCTCTTCGCTTTCGTCCTTATCAGACTGACTGATAAGCTTACCTAAAGGCTCGGGTATTTTGAAGTCGCGGTCGATAAGGGCATTGAACATCCAGTGATGAAATTTATATATACCGATTCCGCCTGCAGCAACTGTAAGTACAAGAGCCGTGCCTGCCTTCTTCATTTCTTTCATCCTTTCGTAAGATACTGTCAAAAAAAGGGCCGTCATAAGACAGCCCCATTTTTATATGTTTTAATTATGCATAGGTGATTTCGTAGTTGCCGTCCATTGAACCTGCAAGTTTGAGAGTAATGGAGATACCTGCTTTACCTGTACCTGTACCTTCGAGAGGAAGCTGCTGATAAAGCTTAACGAGTCTGCCCTGACCGTCTACTGTAGCAGTACATGTTGCACCGGGATAGTGAAGAGCTGCTTCAGAAATGGAGATAGGACCGAGGTCAAGTGAACCGAGGTTCAGGGGGTCCATAGCAGTCATATGCTGTGTGGGTTCAGATGTATTCTTTGTACCGTCGAAGTTTGAATCTTCAGCGATGAAGGTGATTACCATTGTGTAACCGCCGTCGGGGTTAGCTGTAGCAGTAGCGGAAACAAGGCTTGCTTCTGAAACTGTAGCTTCTCTGCCCCAAGGGATAGTCTTTTCGATGAGCTTTCTGTTAGGATCGGTAACGTCAAGACCGTTTTCGAATGTCCATTCCTGAGGTTCTGTCTTTGTGAGGTTAGCAACAACAGGAGTGATGATTTTTTCAGCAACAGTGGGAAGATCCTTGAGCTGAACGTCGATGATGTCGTGCTTCTTAAGAGTAAGCTTACCGGGATAAGCTCTGAAGTCATTGATAGCTTTGTTGTAAGCTGCAGCGATTTCAGCCTTTGTGGAGGGAAGTTTTGTGCCTGAGGGAGCGGGAGCAGCTGTAGTTGTGTCGCCTGCAGGAGCTGTTGTGGTTGTATCACCTGCGGGAGCCTGTGTAGGTGCTTCTGTGGGTGCAGCTGTGGGTGCCTGTGTGGGAGCAGCAGTAGGAGCCTGTGTCTGAGGAGCAACTACCTGAGCTGAACCTGCTGTACCGCCGTTAACGTTAACGTTGATGCCGCTTTCAGAACCGATGTTGATGTTGATGCCTTTTGTTGCGCCAAGTCCGAAGCCTGCTAAGAAAACGATAAGGGCTACAAGAACAATAGCAACAACCTTAATTTCTTTTTTCATGGTTATTAACCCCTTTCAAAATTTGCGTTTCACACGCTTTGTTTTAAGTAATAATGGCTCGTCTTGGTCAAATCAACACGTAGTCATTTACTCTATAAAATTACATTATTTTTGTAAAAAAGTCAAGTCTTTTTTAACCTTTTTAATTTAAAGATTTGAACAATTCTCTTCTTTCGTCTTTTTTGCTGAAAAAAGACGAGAATTTGTATCTATTATGCACAAAGGAAAAATTATCTTTCTTCTCTGAAATAGGGAAGACCGAGAGCCTGTGGAGGCTGGTTTTCTTTGCGGTCACGGATGCTTGTGAAAATGAGCACGATAACCGTTACCACATAGGGAAGCATTTTGAAAATTTCCTTACTCGCGAAGCTTACGCCGGTGATATAACTGCTGGCGATGTAAAGGGCGCCGAAAATAACGGAGCCGAAAATAGCAAGATGAGGCTTCCAGACAGTGAAGATAACAAGTGCAATCGTCAGCCATCCGATGGCATCGATGCAGTATTCCCAGTTACCGTTGAGGTAGTCCATAATGAAGGAAAGACCGCCGAGACCTGCAATAGCACAGCCGATACAGGTGGAAGCATATCTGTAGCGTGAAACATTTATGCCTGCCGCATCAGCCGTGGCAGGGTTTTCACCTACGGCACGGAGGTTGAGACCCACTCTTGTCTTATTAAGAACAAAGGCGGAAACAAGTGCGATGATTATGGCAAGATAAATGAGTATACCGTGTGAGAAAAAGATTTCACCGACAGCACCGAGGTCATCGGCAAAGGGGAGAGAGGTAGTGAAGTAACGGCTTCCCTTACTGTAAATGGAGCCTGTTTCGGCTATCATATAGTCGGAGACGCCTACGCCGAAGGTGGTAAGGGCAAGACCCGTAACGTTTTGATTTGCGCGGAGAGTAACGGTGAGGAAGCTGAAAATTAGTCCCATAATCGCACCGCCGAAGAGGGTCGCTAAAATAGGAATAAGAACTGCAAGGAAATAGTTTGCGTTACTTTTTGCCGCCGTGAGGTAAAGATACTCTGCGAAGCAGCCGCAGGAGGCACCTACGCACATAACACCGGGAATACCAAGGTTAAGGTGTCCCGATTTTTCGGTAATTGTTTCACCGGTGGAGCCGAAAAGGAAGGTCATACCGAGTCTTATTGAGCTTACTAAAAATGCTAACATCAGTCATTCTCCTTTCTGCCCCTGGAAACAAGTATTTTATACTGAAGGAAAAATTCGCAGCCGATAATAAAGAAGAGGATAATACCCGTAACAATATCGGAAATGGCGACGGGAAGACGGAAGTCTGTGGAAATCTGTCCTGCACCCTTTTCGAGGAAAACGATAAGGAAGGATGTCAATACCATATAAACGGGATTGAACTTGGCTAGCCATGAAACCATGATCGCCGTGAAGCCTCTGCCGCCTGCGGTGGTGGTGCTTATGGTGTGGTTTGTGCCGCCGACGAGGATAAGACCTGCTATACCGCAAAGAGCACCCGAAACCACAAGAGTTCTGATAATTACCTTGGGTACATTGATGCCTATGTATCTTGCCGTGTTTTCACTTTCACCTACGACGGAGATTTCATAGCCGTGCTTCGTCTTTTTAAGATAGATATAAACGAGAACGGTGAGAACAGCCACGGTGATGATGTTGAGAAGATAGGGTTGATTAAAGATAACGGGTAAGCCGTGTTCGGGCATCGGTGTGAGAATACCCGAGCCGCTTTTTACGAAATATTTGAGGAAGAATGCCACAAGCTGAATTGCCACATAGTTCATCATAAGAGTGAAGAGGGTTTCGTTTGTGTTCCATTTAGCCTTGAAAAAGGCGGGGATAACTGCCCATATAATACCTGCCAGCACCGAGGCGGCTATCATTACAATGAGAAGAACAGGGTAGGGGAGGCTGTCACCTAAAAACATCATGACCGAAACGGTGGCAAGACCGCCTACGAGAACTTGACCTTCACCGCCGCAGTTCCAGAATTTCATTTTGAAGGCGGGTGTCAGAGCCAGAGCAATACACAGAAGAACAGCCACATTCTGCAGAAGGGACCATATACGAAGGCTCGAGCCAAAGGCACCGGATAGCATAGAGGAATAAATCTCGATGGGATTTTTCTTTGTAAGAAGGGTGATTACCACAGCGGAAACTAAAAGGGATGCGATTATAGCCACAGCGCGGATAAGATAGCTTTTATACCATACCACAGCATCACGCTTGACGATATGAAAATTCATCTTATTCATCCTTTGCACCTCCCTGCGAATCTTTTGCTTTGGTCATAAGAAGACCTATTTCTTCCTTTGTTGTGTTTCTTGCATCGACGATACCCGTGATACTGCCCGAACCGATAACGAGGATTCTGTCGCAAAGTTCGATAAGCACATCAAGGTCTTCTCCGACAAAGATAACGGCAACGCCCTTTTCCTTCTGCTTATTAAGAAGGTTATATATAGTATATGAAGCACCTATGTCAAGACCTCTTACGGGGTAAGCCGCCATAAGAACTGTCGGCGAAGCGGCAATTTCTCTGCCGACAAGGATTTTTTGTATGTTACCGCCTGAAAGACGTCTTACGGGAGTACGTGCATCGGGGGTTACGACCTCAAGGTCTTTGATTATCTTTTCCGCAAGGTCCTTCGGTGCCTTTCTTTCGAGGAAGACTGACTTACCCTTACGATAGGAACGGAGCATCATATTGTCGATAATATCCATATTGCCCACAAGACCCATACCGAGACGGTCCTCCGGAACGAAGGAGAGACGGACACCAAGGTCTCTTATCTGCATGGGAGTTTTGTCACGGAGGTTATCCTGTGTGCCTGTTTTCGGGTTGTTATATACTATTTCACCCTCATTGACCTTCTGCAGACCTGCGATTGCTTCCAAAAGCTCTCTCTGTCCCGAGCCTGCAATACCTGCGATGCCGAGAATTTCACCCGAATAAGCGGTGAAGGATATGCTGTTAAGCACCTTTACACCCTCACGGTCCACACAGTTGAGGTTTTTGACCGTTAATCTTTCCACACAGTCCTTAGGCTCACTGCGGTCGATGTTAAGGGTTATCTTTTTACCGACCATCATTTCCGTAAGCTCTGCCTCATTTGTCTTTGCTGTTTCCACAGTGCCTACATATTCACCCTTACGCAGAACTGCAACCTTGTCCGAAAGTGAAAGCACCTCGTGAAGCTTATGGGTAATGATGATGATTGATTTGCCGTGCTCTCTCATTCTGCGAAGAACAGCAAAAAGCTTTTGTGTTTCCTGTGGAGTGAGAACTGCCGTAGGCTCGTCAAGAATAAGAATGTCAGCGCCTCTGTAAAGCACCTTGATGATTTCAACGGTCTGCTTTTCGGAAACGGACATTTCGTGGATTTTTTTCAGCGGGTCGATTTCAAAGCCGTACTTATCACTGATTTCCTTAACCTTTTTGACTGCCTCCTTTATATTGAAGGCTCCCTTTTCGTTAAGACCGAGAATGATATTTTCTGTAGCGGAAAAAACATCAACTAATTTGAAGTGCTGATGTATCATACCTATTTTGTATTTGAAGGCGTCCTTCGGTGAACGGATGACAACTTCTTTGCCGTCAATAAAAATCTGTCCTTCGTCGGGGAAATAGATACCGGCAATCATATTCATAAGAGTGGTTTTACCGCTTCCGTTTTCACCGAGAATAGAAAGAATCTCTCCTCGGTTTACCGTAAGGTTGACATTTTTGTTGGCAACCTTACCTGCGAAGGACTTGCTTATGCCTTTCAGTTCTATTGCTGCGGGATTTTCCAAGTCTCATTCCTCCTTTTTAAACAATTAAAACACAGCCCTGTCAAAGGCGGTCTTTTAGTTGCTTAACATTTATATATTTTGAATTCGCAATTGAAAAAGTCGTTAATAAAAACAACAGTAAGCGGGACAGATTAGTGTCCCGCTTATTAAGTTGAGTTCAGTTAAATCAGAACTTTTCGTTGAGAAGGTTGATGCCGTCGATTCTGAGGTCGAAGCAAGGAGCTGAACGGTATTCTGATTCGTGGAAGAAACCGTCTGCGATAACTTCTGTGTCGGGTGTGAAAGCAGCGTCTGTATCAACGTCAGCTTTGTATGATTCGAGAGTTTCGCCGCCTACTGTAAAGTTAGCGGTGTCAAATACCTTGATCTTGCCTGACTTGATGTCTTCAACAGCAGCCTGGATCTTTTCAAATGTGCCCTTTGCAGCAACATCCTGGTTGATACCTGTAAGAACTACTGAGCCTTCAGCGATACCGCCGCACCAGTCAGCAGCGATCTTTTCGCCCTTAACAACCTGACCGATGATGTAGTTGTAGTAGGGAGCCCAGTTGATAGCAGAAGAAACGATAAAGGTTTCATAACATGAATCATAAGTTGAGCCGTTGTAGGAAACATTGGGAATACCCTTTGCTTCGCAGGCGCCGGGAGCACCCATTGAGTCAGCGTGCTGGCTGATAAGCTTGCAGCCTGCAGCGATGAGAGCTTCAGCTGCGTTCTTTTCTTCTGTTGCGTCATACCATGAGCCTGTGAACTGAACGTCCATAGTAACTGTGGGGCATACGCTCTTTGCGCCAAGATAGAATGAGGTGTAGCCGGAGATAACTTCAGCATAAGTGTAAGCACCTACATAACCCATCTTTGCTTCTTCAGCGGTGAACTTGCCTGCTTCGATCATTTCGTTGAGCTTGAGACCTGCAGCAACACCTGCAAGGTAACGGCCTTCATAGATAGAAGCGAAAGCATTGTGGTAGTTGTCAAGGCCTTCTGTGTGAGCCTTTGTACCTGTAGCATGGCAGAATTCTACTTCGGGGAATTCCTTAGCTGCCTGGATCATAAAGTCTTCGTGACCGAAGGAGTTAGCGAAAACGATTTTACAACCTTCGCCTACGAGATCCTTAGCTGCTACGTAGCATTCGTT
>JAZUNX010000014.1:0-28674 GCA_045604385.1 Acutalibacteraceae bacterium | reverse complement strand
CATCCATAGCGTCGATGTAGTCCATCCACTGAAGGTCTACATTATGAAGAAGCTCGCTTCTTTCGATTTCACGCATCATTTCTTCGCCGTAGATTACCTCTCTGCTCTTATGGAGCTGATGGGCTCTTTCGGTAAGAAGGTCGAAGATTTCGTCAGCTTTATATTTTCTGTCTTCTCTGAAATCGTTTTCAGTGGTAAGCCAGCCGAGATATTTATCGCGGAGAGTGGCGAAGTTCCACTCGCTTGAGGGAATATTAGAGGGACAGCAGAATTCTACCGCATCACCGATAGAGTCGTCTATCATCTTCGTGATAACAGGCTTCATATCCTCGCCGTTGAGCACCTTGTCTCTCTGGGTGTAGATAATCTCTCTCTGCTTATTCATAACATCGTCAAAGGAGAGAACGTGACGGCGGGTTGCGAAGTTGTTGCCTTCAACTTTTCTCTGTGCGGATTCAACCTGCTTTGACATCATACCTGCCTCGATGGGAAGGTCATTGTCTACGGGCATGGAATTCATAATAGCCATCATCTTATCACCGCCGAAAAGACGGAGAAGGTCATCCTGCATTGAAAGATAGAAACGGCTTTCACCCGGGTCACCCTGTCTGCCGCTTCGTCCGCGGAGCTGATTGTCGATACGGCGGGATTCGTGTCTTTCCGTACCGATGATGTAAAGACCGCCTGCCTGTCTTACCTGCTCGGCTTCTTCGGCAATTTCAGCCTTGTATTTGGCTTCGAGCTTTTTGAAGGTTTCTCTTGCCTCGATAATATCATCGTTGTCTGTGTCACCGAAGCCTGTTGCCTCGGAGATAAGCTCTTCGGGATATTCTAACTTTCTCATTTCGCTCTTTGCAAGGAATTCTGCATTACCGCCAAGCATAATGTCGGTTCCTCGACCTGCCATGTTGGTGGCGATGGTAACTGCGCCTAATTTACCTGCCTGTGCGACGATTTCTGCTTCCTTGTCGTGGTGCTTTGCGTTGAGAACGTTATGCTTGATGCCTCTCTTTTTAAGGGCAGAGGAAAGCTTTTCACTCTTTTCGATGGAAACTGTACCAACTAGAACGGGCTGTCCTTTTTCGTGACACTGTAAAATCTGCTCGATGATAGCATTGAATTTGAACTGTTCTGTCTGATAGATAACGTCGGTGTTATCTTTTCTTAAAAGGGGCTTGTTTGTGGGAATTTCCACAGCGTCAAGAGAATAGATTTCTCTGAATTCTTCAACCTCTGTCATAGCCGTACCGGTCATACCGGAAAGCTTTTTGTAAAGGCGGAAATAGTTCTGGAAGGTAATGGTGGCAAGAGTTTTGTTTTCTCTTGCGATTTTAACGTTTTCTTTGGCTTCGATGGCCTGATGAAGGCCGTCGCTGTAGCGTCTGCCGAGCATAATACGGCCGGTAAATTCGTCAACGATAAGCACCTGACCGTCCTTTACTACATAGTCAATATCTTTTGTCATAACGCCGTGGGCTCTTATGGCGATATTGAGGTGGTGGGAAAGGGTGAGATTGTCGGGGTCGCTGAGGTTTTCTATGCCGAAGAATTTTTCTGCCTTCTGTATACCTGCCTTGGTAAGAGAAACGTGCTTGCTCTTTTCGTCAACGATATAGTCAGCGCCGACTTCCTTTGCGATTTCTTCAAGGTCAGCCTTTGAATCTGTCTCGGCTACCTTGTAGCATTTGAGGCTTCTTACAAAGGTGTTGGCAACGGAGTAAAGCTCGCTTGACTTTCCGCCCATACCTGAAATGATAAGGGGAGTTCTTGCTTCGTCGATAAGGATGGAGTCAACCTCGTCCACGATAACGAAGGAGTGACCGCGCTGAACCTTTTCTTCCTTGTAGTTAGCCATATTGTCACGAAGATAGTCAAAGCCCATTTCGTTGTTTGTGCCGTAGGTAATGTCGGCGGCATAGGCCTCTCTTCTCTCGTCGGTTTCAAGTCCGTTTACGATAAGACCTACGGAAAGACCCATAAAGCGGTAAACCTTGCCCATCCATTCGCTGTCTCGGCGGGCAAGATAGTCATTGACCGTAACGATGTGAACACCGTCTCCTGTAAGACCGTTAAGGTAGGCGGGGAGAGTGGCAACGAGGGTTTTACCTTCACCTGTTTTCATTTCTGCGATTCTGCCCTGATGAAGAACGATACCGCCCATAATCTGAACGGGGAAGTGCTTCATTCCGAGTACACGCCATGCAGCTTCACGGCAGGCGGCAAAGGCTTCGGGGAGAATATCGTCAAGGCTTTCGCCCTTTGAAAGTCTGTCTTTGAACTCGGGAGTTTTAGCCTTGAGCTGACTGTCGGTAAGCTTACCGTATTCCTCTTCATAGGAGAGAACCTTATCAACCAAAGGTCTTATTCTTTTTATTTCCTTCGATGAATAGTCACCGAAAAGCTTTTTTAATAAGCCCATTATAATCACCTCTTATTTTTCTGATTATAAGTATAATCATTTTATTTTAACACAAGTTAAAAAATATTGCAAGGGTTTGGGGAAACCTTGACAACACCAGAAATGAATGTTAGAATATTATGAACAATACTCAAAAGAAAGGCGGTAACAAAAATGAAAAAACTTATTTCAGTTTTACTCTGCGCGATAATGCTTTTCGCAGTAACAGCCCCTGCGGCATCAGCCGTGAATGAGCGAACTCCCATTGTTTACATACGCGGTAACGGTGACGGTATTTATTATCCCGACGGTACCCTCTGTGTTGCACAGCTGGAGGATATTGATTTCGAAGGCTCAGGTATCGATAAGGATAAAATTATTGAAACTACCGTGAACATTCTCAAGCCTTTTGTTCTTGAAGGTATGCTTTTTGATGAATGGGATAACTACGGCAGGGCTATTTATGATGAGCTTTCACCTCTTTTTCCCGACTCCGGACTTGATGAAAACGGAAATCCCCAAAAAGGTGTAGGTGTTCTCGCTTCAACAATGGCTGATGCGGAAGCAATGGCAAAAACTTCCTATTATTATAACGTTAACTCAGCATACTGCTTTGCTTATGACTGGCGTCTTTCTCCCTATGATCATGTGGACAGACTTCACGCTTACGTTCAGCAGGTTCTGGCAACGACCAAACAGAAGCAGGTTTCAATGTACGCAAGATGTATGGGCGGAAGCCTTCTTTCGGCTTATCTCGAAAGATACGGCCATCTCAATCATGTTAAAAATGTAATATACTGTGATGCGCTTTCAAATGAAGCTACAGTTATTTCCAAGGTCTTCAGCGGTCAGATTGAATTCGACGCAAAGCTTGTGGAAAGCTATGCCGGTCAGCTCGATTTCTGCGGACAGACAGGCGAAGGTGTAGGCTTCGCTTTTACGGACCTTCTTTATGAAATAGTGTTCAAAACTATGGATTTCTTTAATCAGATAAATGTAACGGACAAAGCTCTTGACGGCGTGGAGGAGCTTTATGAAAAGCTTTATAAAGCTCTCATTCCTGCGATTTGTCATGCGACAGGTATGGCAACTCAGGTCAACTATTGGACTGAGGTTGCCGAAGAGGATATGGATGCCGCTCTTAATCTGATTTACGGTAAGGAAGGTTCCGAGCTCCGCACGAAGTATGCCGGACTCATTGATAAAATTCAGTATTACAGAGAGCATATTTCATCAGATCTTGACGGCTTCTATAAAAGTTTGGATAAAAACGGAATTCATTACGGCTTTATCGGTAAATACGGCTTTATGAATGCTCCTTTTACCGCTGATGCAGACCTTCTCAGTGACGCACTCGTAAGTCTTACTCACGCAACTAAGGGTGCTACCACTGCCCCCATAGGCGAAACTCTTTCTGAGGATTATATATCCGCCCGTGTGGCTGAAGGCAAGGGCAAATATATCGCTCCCGACAAACAGGTTGACCTTTCAACCTGCATAGTTCCCGACAGAACCTGGATTCTGAAAAATGCTCACCACGATGTTATTGAATGTTTGTATCCTATTATCTACAGATTCCTTAACGGTACAAATGTTACTGTCGAAACTTCCGGCTATTCTGCATTCTGGGTATATGATTACGCAACAGAGAGCATGACCCAAATGACAGAGGAAAACTGTGCCGATTATGAATTTATTACCCGTCCTGTGGAAAAGCCCACTACGGAAACGAGACTTGGCGCCTTTATGCGCTTTTTCACGATGATTCTCAATTTCATCACAAAGCTTTTTAAGGGCGAGCTTGATTTTTCAAATCTTTTAGGTTGATAATATAATGACAGCCCGCAGAGATTAACGGTCTCTGCGGGCATTTTTCTTTTTCTTTTTGCATATATTTCTTCGGGGGGATTGATATGAAGTATTTACCCGAAGAAAGAGCAAAAGAGCTGGCTCTGTACATAATCGAAACGGGCGCAACCGTAAGACAGACGGCCAAGCGCTTCGGTATAAGCAAAAGTACAGTTCATACGGATATAACCGTAAGACTTATGAAAAGTGAGCCTGACCTTTACGACAGGGTGCGCCTTGTCCTCGACATAAACAAAGAGGAAAGACATATAAGAGGCGGCGAGGCGACAAGGAAAAAATTTATTAATGTTAATTCTAAATGTGCAATTCACAATTCGCACTCGCAGGATGAATTTTCGGAAAAGGAACCCGATACACCGCCGTATTAACAGAGATGTATCGCAGGTCGGTGTGAGCCTGTCTTGCCGTAAAATCCTTATTTCAAAAAGTCAAGCACCTCCGCCCACACCTTATCGTCCTGGGCAGTCATTCTCTTCCAGTCATATTTCTCTTTAAAGGCTTTTTTGTCCTCTTCGGTCACTAAAGCCTTCTTTTTTAATGCTTTCTGATATTCGGCAAAGAATTTGTCCTTGTATTGAACGGCATCCTTTGTGTAGTTGGGATTGTGGTTTTTACCCGTAAGACGCAGGAACTTTATGTTTTCCTTGCCCGAAAGCTCTTTTTTCAAAAGGTCAAAGCTGTTTTTTGCCGTAACTGTTTTATCGTCATCGGAGTGGATAATGAGCATCTTTGTCTTTGTGTTTTTTAAAGTTTCAATGGCGTTGTAACGGATGTAATCGGGGTTTGATTTTTCTTCAAGGGCAAGGATTTTTTTGCAAAAGGGAGACAGAGGTCCGCTGAAAAAGCCCTTTAAAATCTGCTCCACGGCAATAAAGCCCGACATAGCCACAGCCTTTTCAATATCGGGATGAAGTGCGGAGATGTTGAGAGTGGAAAAGGCACCCCAGCTGTGTCCCATAATGCTTATGGGAAGTCCACGGTATTTTTCGTCTTTTTTGATTGTCTTCACCGCATCGTCAAGGTCGCGGAGAGACTGTGCAAAGCCGTTGGTGCTGTCACCGCCCGACTTCATACAGCCTGTATGGTCATAGGCGAAAACACGGTAGCCTGCCTTACAGAGCTTTTCGATTTCCGTCATATAGCCCGTGTGTCCCGAGCCCATGCCGTGGTCGAAGATTATAAGTCTGTTCTCGTCGAAGCCGTCATAGTAGTAGAAAGCGCCTTCGAGGGTGTGACCGAGAGAGGAGGGGAAGGAGTAGCTTTCCGAGTGAAGACCTTCGAAGTCCTCCGCGGTAAAATAGACCACACAGCCGTTGTCATCGGCTCTTGTGTAAACCATTTTTAGGTATATTTTTTCGATGAGTTTGGTTATCATAGTTTTAAGTCCTTCCTGTATGAAATGTCAGATTTATAAAACGCTAAACGAGAAACGAAGGCAGCGGATTTACCGCGGTATAATATTTTGTCTTTTTTCGCAAAGATAATCGTGCGGTAAAAAGGAAAGAGTAGATTATAGTTGTTATTTATTTAGGCGGTGTAAAGGTAATTTGTTAGAATAACCTCACACGGATATAATTACAGTGAAGCTCCTTGCGTTTCTTCATTTAACAAGCTTTTCCAATACATCAATCTCCCTGCTCGTTTCCCATAAAAACTTTCGGCACTCCTCATCCTTTGCGAGAATTCTGCCTGCACGGGCAACACGGCGCAGAAAGATTTTGCTGAAAATCACTTCGTCCTTATGGGCTATGAGCGGACAGATGTTTATGCCGCGTATATCTGTTCTTGCTTTAATTTTTCCGTCCGTTGACATATAAGGGAAGAAAGGGAAAATAATACAGGAAAGAGGTCTTGTGCTTCTGTCGCATTTTCCGGCACAAACACACAGTCGGTTGCCGTTCTTTTCTTTTACGGGGAAAACCGTGTCCTCACCGGGGAAAAGAAGCATCCCCAGATTTTCGTCTCCCTTACAGCAGGTCTTACCGCAGACAAGCCCGCAATCGGCGCTGAGAGGGGTGTAGGGAAGGAGAACCTCTTTAGCTTTGTTGATAATATCTTTTTTCACTTTTTCACCTCATTTTTCTTGAATTTACATAACTATTATACTGCCTTTTGTGTTTTTTGTACAGTAAAAAATCTTTTTATTCGTAAGTTTTTTTATTGAAAAAGGATAAGATTTATGTTATATTATATGTGTAATTTTTATAATGAGAATATATGTGGTTTTTTTAGGAGATGTTAACGTGAAAATAGGATACGATAACGAAAAATACATCAAAACTCAGTCCGAGCATATCAGAGAAAGACTGTCCCAATTCGGAGGAAAGCTTTATCTTGAGTTCGGCGGCAAGCTTTTTGATGACCATCACGCGGCAAGAGTACTGCCCGGCTTCGAGCCTGACAGTAAGCTTAAAATGCTTTTACAGCTCAAGGATGAGGCAGAGGTAGTCATCACCGTAAGCGCAAAGGCTATCGAAGAAAAGAAGCTTCGCCGTGACCTTAATATCTCCTACGACAAAGAAGTTTTAAGACTTATTGACCTTTTCAGAAGTGTAGGTCTTTACGTGGGCAGTGTGGTAATCGCACAGTATGACGGACAGAAATCCGCCGATAATTTCAGAGACAAGCTCCGTGAACTTGGTGTTTCCGTGTTCACACACTATAAAATCGAAGGCTACCCCTCAAATGTACCTCTCATCGTTTCCGAGGAGGGCTACGGTAAAAACGAGTATATCGAAACGGAAAGAAAGATTGTTGTGGTAACTGCTCCGGGCCCCGGAAGCGGAAAGATGGCAACCTGCCTTTCACAGCTTTATCACGACCATTTAAGAGGTATCGAGTCGGGCTATGCCAAATTCGAAACCTTCCCCGTATGGAATCTTCCCCTTAACCATCCTGTTAACCTTGCCTATGAGGCGGCGACGGCTGATCTTAACGATATGAATATGATCGACCCCTTCCATCTGGAGGCTTACGGTATTCCAACAGTAAACTATAACCGCGATGTGGAAATTTTCCCTGTACTCGAGGCTATATTCACCAAAATTTACGGCTCCTGTCCTTACAAATCACCTACGGATATGGGTGTAAATATGGTAGGACACTGCATTTTCGATAAAAAGATAGTCGAGGATGCGGCAAAGCAGGAAATTATCCGCAGATATTATTCCGCTCTTTACGATGCCAGACACGGCGCCGATACGGCAAAAGAAAGAGAAAAGATTTCTATTCTTATGAATAAAGCGGGGATAAGTCCCGAAAGCAGAGCCGTAGCCGTAAAGGCTAACGAGGTGGCAGAGAATACAGGCGCACCT
This sequence comes from Acutalibacteraceae bacterium, assembly GCA_045604385.1. Classification (GTDB taxonomy): domain Bacteria; phylum Bacillota; class Clostridia; order Oscillospirales; family Acutalibacteraceae; genus UBA6857. The sequence goes on along the minus strand of JAZUNX010000014.1, from coordinate 21,093 downwards.
GCCGCCGCTATCGAGCTTGATGACGGCAGAATCATCATCGGTAAAACCAAAGACCTTCTGGGTGCCGCTTCAGCCGCTCTTCTGAATGCTCTTAAGAGTATAGCAGGTCTTGACGATGAGCTTTTACTTTTACCCTCGACTCTTATCGAGCCGGTGCAGAATCTGAAGGTAAGCTATCTCGGCAGTAAAAATCCCCGTCTTCACGCTGACGAGGTGCTGGTTGCACTTTCCGTTTCTGCCGCCACGGACAAGGATGCGGCGAAGGTGCTCGAATGTCTGCCTAAACTCAAAAACTGTCAGGCACACATTTCCGTTATTCCCTCGGATGTGGATAAAATGATATACCACAAATTAGGCATACACCTTACGGTGGAGCCCGAATATGAAAACGATAATTTATATCATTGATATAAAAACAAAATTAAATAAAAGTCAGGAGAATTGATATGAGAGACTGGACAAGATTAATCGGCAGTGTAACTAAACTCAGTTACGAAGAATTAGTGGAAGAAGGAAAGGAAACTGTTGCAAAGGTGCTTGACACCATCGGAAAATACTCCGATCCTGATGGGGCAACAATCACTCTCGTGGGACTTGCCGCTTACACAGCCACCGTGGACGACGAGCTTTCGGAAATCGAAGTGAAGCTTATCGGCGATGTTTTGGGAATAAGCGAAAAGGATTTCCACGGCTTTGTGGAGCAGGTTAAAAAGGACGATAAAATTATAAAGGAGCTTACGGATATTGTTGAGTGTATGGATGAAGACGAGCTCAACGATTTCGCATCCGTTCTCTGCGGTATCTTTGCCGTTGACGGGAAGATAACCGATGATGAAATGGCATTTCTTAAAAAGCTTTGTCATTGATTTTTCAGCACAAATTCAAGAAGGGAGACTTTTTATGACATATTCCGAAAAATACGAACAGTGGTTAACCTTTGATGAGGAAACCAGAGAAGAACTTCTTAAAGTAACGGACGAAAAAGAAAAGGAAGACCGTTTTTATAAAGACCTTGCTTTCGGTACAGGGGGACTGCGCGGCATTATGGGTGCAGGCTCAAACCGTATGAACAAATACACCGTCGGCAAAGCAACCTTCGGTCTTGCACAGTATCTTAAAAATAAATATGAGGGCGAAATCAAGGTAGCACTCGGCTATGACACGAGAAATAATTCTGCATACTTCGCAAAGGTTGCGGCAGGTATCTTTGCTTCCTGCGGCTTCAAGGTTTATCTTTATGACAGAGCCTTACCTGTTCCCGTTCTCTCCTTCACCACAGCGTTTTTAGGCTGTAATGCAGGCGTTATGATTACCGCTTCCCACAACCCGAAGGAATATAACGGCTATAAGGTATACGATTCAAAGGGCTGTCAGCTTTGCACAGAGGATGCTACAGAGGCTATCGGCTACATCAATGCAATCACTGACTATAAATCAATTCCCTTCCTTGAGGAAAGCGAAAACATCACTCTTATTGGTGACGATGTTTTCGGTGAATTCTGCAAGCAGGTTAAAAAGCAGAGCCTTTATGAGGAAAAGTCAGATATTAAGATTGTCTACACACCCCTTCACGGCACAGGTAACATTCCTGTAAGAAAAATGCTCGAGGGTATGAATGTTACCGTTGTAAAAGAGCAGGAGATGCCCGATGGTAATTTCTCCACCGTAAGAAGCCCCAACCCCGAAGAAAAGGACGCTCTCACCATTGCCATCGAAAAGGCAAAGGAAATCGGTGCCGACCTTGTTTTGGGTACAGACCCCGACTGTGACAGAGTAGGTATTGCCGTAAAGAACGGTGAAGATTATGTTCTTTTCACAGGTAATCAGACAGGTGCACTTTTAGTTAAGTTTGTACTTGAAATGAAAAAGGCAACTCTTAACGGAAAGTCAACTCTTATCAAAACCATCGTTACCTCCGAGCTTGGTGCCAATATCGGCAGAAGCTACGGCCTTAATGTAGAAGAAACTCTCACAGGCTTCAAGTACATCGGTGATAAGATGTGCAAATATGAAGAAACAGGTGAAAGAGAATTCGTTATCGGCTATGAAGAAAGCTACGGCTATTTAGTAGGTATGCACGCAAGAGATAAGGATGCCGTTGTTTCCTCAATGCTTATTTGTCAGATGGCGGCTTATTACTACAATCAGGGCAAAACCTTGGTGGACGCTCTTAATGACATTTATGCCGAATACGGCTATTATCTTGATCATCTCGATTCCTTCACTCTCAAGGGTAAGGACGGTGCGGAAAAGATAGAAAGGCTTATGGTTTATTTCCGCAGTCTCGGCAAGGATGTATATGAGGGCATTGACGAGGTTATTGACTTCAGCAAGGGTGTAGCGGACCTTCCCAAAGAAAATGTACTCAAATACACCTGGAAGGACGGCTCCTGGCTTGCAGTAAGACCTTCGGGTACAGAGCCGAAAATCAAAATTTATTATTCGGTAAACGAAGAAAACAAGGAAAAAGCAACCGAGAGACTTGCAGGACTTCGCGAGTATATCTCTTCTGTTATCAACAAGGAGTAAGAAATGACAGTACAGGCTTATGTTGAAAATGTGCTTCAGCCCAAATTACAGGGTGACGGCGGCTGGATTGAATATGTTTCCTTTGAGGACGGCATTTTAACGGCTGTTTTCAGAGGCGAATGTTCAAAATGCCTAATTCTTCACCGCTGTACGGCTTGGATTGAAGAGCAGATAAAAAAGGACCTTAACAAAAAAGTTAAGGTTAATGCAGTACGCAAAAAGCCTTATTTTCAGGACACATAATGAAAGGAAAACGGTACGGATATATTTCTTTTCGGGATATATCCGTGCCGAAGTTTGTTTATGGCACATATTAAAGTTGTAAGACGCTCAATGCGTCCCGAAGAGTGGACAGACCTGCGCTTCGGTTGGCTGAAAAGACATATTTATTCATCAAAGTGGGAAATAACAAATCTCCTCATCCGTGATGCAAGACAGATAAATGAAATGGAGTTCGAATATTATTCCGACTCATACCGTCCCCTCAATAAAGGTGATATGTACTTCACTCCCGACGGAACGGCTTTCATCAAAGCAGATGTAGATTTGCCCGAAGAGCTGAAAGGGCAGGAGCTTTGGTTTTCTCTTAAAACTGCTGCCGAAATTTGCGTAAAGGTCAACGGAAAGTATGTGGGCGGAGTGGATCCGAACAGAGAAAGAATGCTTCTTTCACCCTACATAAACGAAAATGAAACCCTTCACTTCGAAATGATGGGCTACAACCGTTCAAAGCCCGACGATGAAAGAAACCCCGAATCTCTTTCAGTAAGAGGCTGCCGTCAGATTTTTGAGGGTGCATATATCACCACGGTAAATCACGCCGTTCAGAACCTTGTGTGGGATTTTGAGCTGCTTTTGGATATAGCAAAAAGTGACCTTTTCAATGAGGATTACAGGGCGTTTCTTAACAAAGAGCTCAATAATGCTATGAATCTTATCGACTTCGAAGCCGAAGAGCTGACAGGCGTTGAAGAGGCAAAGAGATACGTTGACGAGGTGATTTACGCCAACGATAACTATAAAGGAACAGGTGATGTGGCACTTATTGCCCACTCTCATTTAGATGTGGCATATTATTGGAGAAGGATACACGCCGTACAGAAAAATCTCCGTACTGTACTCATTCAGCTCCGTCTTATGGACAAATACCCCGACTTCAAATATACTCATACACAGCCTTATGTTTACGAGACACTGGAAAAGTATTATCCCGAGGTTTTCGAAGAGCTTAAGGAAAAGGTTGCCACAGGTCAGTTCGAGCCTGTGGGTGCTATGTATGTGGAGCCTGACTGTAATGTTCCCTCGGCGGAGTCTCTTATCCGTCAGTGCCTTTACGGACAGTACACCTATAAAAGAATGTTCGGTAAGTTCGTCAATAACGCGTGGCTTCCCGATGTTTTCGGCAACAGCTGGATTTTACCGCAGATTCTTAAAAAGAGCGGTGTGGAATACTTCGTTTCAAACAAAATGTCCACCTGGAACGATACCAACCGTTTCCCCCACAATAACTTTATATGGAAGGGTATAGACGGCAGTGAGGTTTATGCCTGTGTGCCTCCCACCCATTTCATAACATGGAATATGCCCTCGCAGATACAGGAAAACTGGGAAGCATATATCGATAAGGACAGCGGCGGCAAGACTCTCAATATGTTCGGCTACGGTGACGGCGGCTCGGGTTGTACGGAAGAAATGATTGAAATGATGCACCGCTTCGATAAGCTCTCTGTTATGCCCAAATGTGAACACGTGGGCGGTGCGGAGTTCCTTGAAAAAAATCTTAAGGATAATGAAAATCTTGCCGTGTGGGACGGTGAGCTTTATCTTGAAATGCACCGTGGCACCTTCACCACCAAAAGCGACCTTAAAAGGGCAAACAGACGCCTCGAATGGAAATTCCGTAGTGCAGAAATTATTTCTCTTATCCGCGGTGAGGACAACAGAGAAAAAATCACGGAGCTTTATAAAAAATTCCTTGTCAATCAGTTCCACGATATTCTCCCCGGCTCTCATATCAATCCCGTTTTCACCGATGCGATGAAGGACTACGAAGAAATTGAAAAGGGGCTTGACGAAATTATCGGAACAGGCTCAAGATATTTCAATACCCTTAACTTTACCCGTGATGCTCTCACCTTCGTTGAAAACAAAAAGGGCACATCTGTCCGCTACGGCAAAAAGGGTAACTGGCTTATTCCTTCTCTCAAGCCTATGAGCGGTGGAGCACTCCGTGCCACAAAATATGCCAAGGAATGGATAACTGTGGGTGATACCGTTGAAACACCCTGCTACAGCATAAAATTCAACCCCGACGGCTCCATTGAAAGCCTTTATGATAAGGAAAACCAAAGACAGTGGGCAGACGGCGATTTCAACAAGCTTAAAATTTACACCGACAACCCGGGTAACTACGATGCCTGGGACATTCTTCCCAACTATAAGGACAAGCAGATTGAAATTGAGGTTGCGTCTCCCCTCACTCTTACATCCAAGGACGGCGAGTGTGCCGAGTTTACCGCTGTGCTGAAAACGGAAAAATCAGAATGGAAAATGATAATCCGTCTTTTCAGAAGGAGCAGAGGCATTGAGGTGGAAAACATCGTTGACTGGCACGAAAAGCACCGCCTTGCCAAGGCGGAATTCGCTTGTAATGTTCTTTCGAGGAAGGCTCTTTGCGACACCTCCGCAGGCTTTATTGAAAGAGAAACCCACCGCAACACCACCTGGCAGCAAGCAAGATTTGAATGCTGTCACCACAAATGGTGCGACCTTTCGGAAACGTGCGGCGGTATAGCCATTATCAATGACGGCAAATACGGCGCAGGCTTTGAAAAGAATGTTATAAGTCTTTCACTTCTCCGTGCCACAATCCGTCCCGATGTGGTTTCCGATATGGGACAGCATAATTTCTGTTATATGATTATGCCTCACGCAGGCGATGCAGTTTCGGCAAAGATAAATAACATTGCTTTCCAGTATAATGTACCTCTCGTTAAATGCGACGCAGAATGGACTCTTCCTACCTTTGAGCCACTTTATCTTCAGAGTGCGAAGAAGAGTGAGGACGGTACTATGACCGTTATCCGCCTTTCCGAGCAGGACGGCACAAGAGGTCAGATTAAGCTTGACAGAAAGGTTAAGATACTCGATATGCTCGAAAGAGTGCAGGGTGAAACGGATGTAATTGAGTATAAGCCCTTTGAGATTGTGACAATAGGGATGTAAGATAAAAAAGAGAACAGACACCTGATATGAATGTCAAGTGTCTGTTTTTTCATCCCTCTTTATTAAGCTTCACAAAATGCCTCACAAGGTAAATAACCGCTCCCACGGGTATGCAGAAAATAACTATCTTGATTATAAGATGAATGGGAATGTAATCATAAATTCCGTCACCCAAAATCGTAAACAGCACCACACGTGGCATAATGCCGACAACGGAAGCTATAAAGTAGCGGGGGAATTTGCATTTGGATGCACCCCAGAAAAGACTTACAAAATCGATGGGGAAAACGGGAAGGGCACGGATGATTAAAAGTGCAGGGAAGTTATCGTTGAACTTTTTTTCGAGGATTTTTTGTCCGCCCTTGCTTTTCATAAGAAGCTTTTCTACATAATCTCCGCCAAGGAAAACACCGAGGAAGTAGGTGACCGTCACTTCAAGAATGATACCCACAAGACTGATGAGACAGGCTGTGGGAGTGGGAAAAGCCATACCGATTGAAATATAGATAAGAGAAGCAGGTAAAATGAAAAGCACGGACTTTACAAGGTAAACACCCCATATTGTAAGTACGGCGGCGGTCATATTTGCGCTGGCTTCAACCAGGGCACGTACATCAATGTTTTTCAGCTTTTCGTAGTTGACGACGGCAATAACGAAAATTGTCATCGCCACAGCAACTCTTAAAAGAGCAAGAAGAGTAGATTTTACTTTTTTGTTCATAACATAACTCCTGTTGTTAAATGCAGAATGCGGAATAATGTCCGCGGACCGTATTAATTCGGAACGAAGTGACCCACCGTTTTGCGTTTAGCACTAAAACATCCTCGGCGGAATATCATTTCTTATTTCACGAAGTTCTTGTCGCGATTCTGCATTAATTTAAGTCCTATAATCAGTAGCATGGGAAAGAGGGTGCCCACCAGCATACCCCTGTTCATATCTCCGTCGAAAAGAGTGATAGCCTTGCCTACGGCACCGGGACCTACCGAACAGCCCATATCACCGAAAAGGGCAAGAAAAGCAAACATAGCCGTACCGCCTGTGGGAATTTTCTCTGCGGCAAGTGAGAAGGTGCCGGGCCACATAATACCTACTGAAAGACCGCATAAGGCACAGCCGAAAAGAGAAATAAGGGGCAAGGGAGACAGACTTGCCGTAAGATAGCTGACGATGCAGAGAAGGGCACTTGCCGTCATCATTTTCTCAAGGGAAATCTTTTCGCTGATTTTCGAATAGAGAACTCTTGCCGAGCCCATAAGAACAGCAAAAAGGCAGGGGCCTGAAAGGTCGCCGAGGGTCTTGGAAACCTTAAGCCCCGATTCGGCAAAGGCAGAAGCCCATTGGCTCATGGCAATCTCACTTGCGCCCGAGCAAAGCATAATGAGGGCGAAGACATAGAAAAGCTTTGTTCTGAAAAGGTCTTTGATTTTCATACCCTCACCGTTTGCAAGTGCATCGGGGATGGGAACAAGAGAAAAGAAAATGCCGTTCAGCAGGGGGATAAGGCTCCATAAAAAGGCAAGATACCGCCAATTTTCCACACTGAAGATACTGAAGAATACCGTTGACAGAAGAACAACGGACATTTGTCCCCAGCAGTAAAAGGAGTGCAGAAGGCTCATAGACCCGCTTTTACTCTGACTTGGGCAGGCTTCAACGAGGGGGCTTATGATAACCTCGATAAGACCGCTTCCCGTAGCATAGATAATTATTGAAAGTATTATACCGTAATAGGGTGGCAGAATAAAGGGAAAAATGCCGAGACCGAAAAGTCCTGCAAAGGCAAAGCCGTGGGCAAGAACAGCCGAGGAACGGTAGCCTATTTTATCAATAAATGAAGCGGAAAGCATATCCACCACTAACTGTACACCGAAGTTTATAATGATAAGCAGAGAGATTTTATCGTAGCTTAAAGAGAAGCTTTTCTGAAAGGTCAGGAAGAGAAGGGGCAGAAAATTATTGATGATAGCCTGAACGAAATAGCCTGCATAAGAGGCATAGAAGGTGTATCGGAAGTTTTTGCGGATGCCCATTTTATTTTCTCCTTTGACGAAAATTCAGGGAATATAATATCATATAAAAAGAAACTTTTCAATGAAAGGGAAAAAAATAATCCGATTATTCTGTATAAATATTGAAAACAGAAACATTTTAAAGTATAATGTATTTAACTTTATAACCCGAAAGGAGAAAAAATATGATAGTTATTAAAAAAATGATTTCGATTATGACTGCCTTCGTGCTTATGCTTTACGGCTTTGTGGGTATGAGCAGTAATGTAAGCGATAATTACACCGAGAGCAAGTATAAAAACGTTATTCTTATGATCGGTGACGGTATGGGCTTTAATACTCTTGAGGCAACAAAGGCTTTAGAAGGTGTTGAGCTTTCTATGGAGACTATGCCCGTCGCTCTTAAAAGTGACATTGATTCATTTATTATTCCCTATACCGATTCAGCGGCGGGCGGTACTGCTCTTGCCTGCGGCGTGAGAGTGTGGATTAACTCTGTCGGTCTTTTCCCCTTTGACCCCTTCACTCCTTCTGCTGTGGACAACGTTCCCGTAAATATTGCCGAGCTTGCCAAGGCAAACGGTAAAGCCGCAGGTGTTGTTACCACGGACGAAACAAGCGGTGCCACACCCTCCTCCTTCTCTGCTCACGCTCTTTCCAGAACTATGGAAAAAGACATCAGTGCCGATCAGCTTAAAAACGGCTTTGACCTTATCTGGGGCGCTTCCAGTGAAAGCATCAATGAAGAGAACACTGCAGAACACGGCTGGACCTATGTGGACACAGAGGATGAGCTTATGGCTCTCGGAGAGGGTAGCCGTTCCTTCGCACAGTTTAATTTCGATGATCTTAAATACTGTAAAAACGAGCATAATACTCCTACTATAGAGGAAATGACCGAAAAGGCTATCGACCTTCTTTCCGCTGATGAAGACGGCTTCTTCCTTATGGTTGAGGGTGCATGTATTGACAAGCATGCTCACAATAACGATATGGAAAATGTTACTCTTTCCGCAGTGGAGTTTGATAAGGCTGTCGCCGCCGCTTTGGATTTTGCTGAAGAAGACGGCGAAACTTTGGTTGTGGTTACTGCTGACCACGGTACGGGCGGTATTAAGTATAATGCGGAAAAGGATGAATACTACTTCACAAGCGGACAGCACGACTTTGACGATGTACCCGTATTTGTTTCTGCCGAAGATGCAGGCTTTACTTCGGGCACCGAAATAAAGAACCGTCAGATTCCCGTTCAGCTTGCAAGAGTTTTAGGCTATGGCGAGGATATGTTCCCTATATCTTCTCTTTCGGGGAAATAAATTAATATGAAATTGCAGAAAGTGAAAAATCGGTACTCGGTTTTTTCACTTTCTGTTATTTATTTTTTTATGTTTATGGTGTATGATTAAAGTACCATAATATTAAGGAGTTGAAAAGAATGAAAACAATAGGCAATCTTATCTGGGTTATTTTCGGCGGTGCAATCACGGCGGCTATATGGTGTCTTTACGGCGTACTGTGGTGCTGTACTATAATCGGCATCCCCTTGGGTAAACAGTGCTTCAAGTTCGCAAAGCTTTCCTTCATGCCTTTTAACAAGGAAGTAAGGGATAATGACAGCGGTGCAATAAGCACTATAGCAAATATAATCTGGATTATCGTTACAGGTGCGGCTATGGCTTTTGAAAATCTTTGCATAGGTCTGATTTTCTGTGTAACGATTATCGGCATACCCTTCGGTAAGCAGTATTTCAAGCTTGCAAAGCTTGCACTTGCGCCCTTCGGCTTTGAAGTGGTGAAAAAATGATAGAAATTTTAAAAATAACATAAAATATTTTCTTTTGACTATTGAAAGAAAAGAAAATATTTGTTATTATTAGCAGTGGTAAAACTAAACCAATAATATTCCGGAAGGAGATTTGTTCATCATGAATTACACACATGAAGTTGAAAAAATGTGTACGGTCGCAAAAGGACCTCACCACGGACCTGCTCCCATTCCCGAAGAAGGCAAATGGGTAAAGGCTTACGAAATCAAAGACATTTCAGGTTTCACACACGGTATCGGTTGGTGTGCACCCCAGCAGGGCACCTGTAAGCTCTCTCTCAACATCAAAGAGGGCATCATCGAGGAAGCTCTTGTTGAAACCATCGGTTGCTCCGGTATGACACACTCCGCCGCTATGGCAAGTGAAATTCTTCCCGGCAAAACCATCCTTGAAGCACTCAACACAGACCTTGTTTGTGACGCTATCAACACAGCTATGCGCGAACTCTTCCTTCAGATCGTATACGGCAGAAGCCAGTCTGCTTTCTCTGAAGACGGTCTTTCAGTAGGCGCAGGTCTTGAAGACCTCGGTAAGGGCCTCCGTTCACAGGTTGGTACCATGTACGGCACAAAGGTTAAGGGTGTTCGTTATCTTGAAATGGCTGAAGGCTATGTTACAAGAATGGCTCTTGATGCTGACGATCAGGTTATCGGTTACGAATTCGTTTCCCTCGGCAAGATGACAGACTTCATCAAAAAGGGTATGGAACCCAACGAGGCTTATAAAAAGGCTATGGGCACTTACGGCAGATTTGCTGACGCCGCTAAGTATATCGATCCCCGTGAAGAATAAGGAGGTAAACGGACATGGCATTATTTGAAAGTTATTCAAGAAGAATTGACAAAATTCTTGCTGTTTTAAAAGAATACGGTATTTCTTCCGTAGAAGAATGTAAAGAAATCTGCGATGCAAAGGGCATTAACCCCTATAAAATCGTAGAAGAAACCCAGCCTATCGCATTCGAAAATGCAAAATGGGCTTACACAGTCGGTTGTGCTATCGCTATCAAGAAAGGCTGCACAAAGGCTGCTGACGCTGCTGCTGCTATCGGTGAAGGTCTTCAGGCTTTCTGTATCCCCGGTTCAGTTGCTGACAACCGTCAGGTTGGTCTTGGCCACGGTAACCTTGGTAAAATGCTCCTTTCAGAAGAAACAGAGTGCTTCTGCTTCCTCGCAGGTCACGAAAGCTTTGCAGCTGCTGAAGGCGCAATCAAAATCGCTCTTAACGCAAACAAGGTAAGAGTTCAGCCTCTCCGCGTTATCCTTAACGGTCTCGGCAAGGATGCTGCTATGATTATTTCCAGAATCAACGGCTTCACCTATGTTCAGACTGAATTTGACCCCTACACAGAAACTGTTAAGGTTGTTAATGAAACAGCATACTCCGACGGCGACAGAGCAAAGGTTCGTTGCTACGGTGCAGACAACGTTCCCGAAGGCGTTGCAATTATGAGAAAAGAAAACGTTGGTGTTTCCATCACAGGTAACTCCACCAACCCCACCCGTTTCCAGCATCCCGTTGCAGGTACCTACAAAAAGTGGTGCGTTGAAAACGGCGTAAGCTACTTCTCAGTTGCTTCAGGCGGCGGTACAGGCCGTACACTTCATCCCGACAATATGGCAGCAGGTCCTGCTTCCTACGGTATGACAGACACAATGGGCAGAATGCACTCCGACGCTCAGTTCGCAGGTTCTTCATCAGTTCCCGCTCACGTGGAGATGATGGGCCTTATCGGCGCAGGTAACAACCCCATGGTTGGTATGACTGTTGCATGTGCAGTTGCTATTGAAGAGGCAAGTAAATAAGTCGCCTTATAATGACTTCAGTCACCTTTCCGTTTAGGCGGAAGGGTGATTTTTTGCGTTTTCAGATTAAAAATTAATTGTTGCAACGCTTTTGTATATATGATAATATTACTTTAGATAAAAACAGTATTATAAATCACTATATAGAGGTGGCTTATGGCAAAGATTATAACTACTAAAACTCATGCAAGCGGTATCGCTTTAGGCGGTATCGGTAGCGGAAGCGTTGAACTTCTGCCTGACGGAGAGTTTCATTATTGGCTTATTGCAAATCAGCCGAGATTAACTGATATATGCTTTGAAAAAAAGGTTGATGACGGCGAAGACAGTGCAGGCGCCCTGTCTTTTTGGGTGCGTGAAAGCAAGGTGGGCGGAAACCCGATTGTCCGTAAGCTTGGCATGAAAACTGATGCTGACGATTTTACTTACCGTATGTTTGCCTGGAATAAACCCGTTGAAAAGATTGAGTTTGACGGCAGGTTTCCTGTTTGTAACCTGAATTATGTTGATAGTGGATTATCTTGTAAACTTAATCTTAAGTCGGTTTCTCCCTTTGTTCCGCATAACAGTGATATTTCATCAACACCGGGCTTCTATATGGATTTTACAGTAGAAAACCCGACTGACAGTAATCTGACTATAAGTCTCCTTGGTACTCTTGAACCCAATTTTGCCAATAAGAAAGAGGGGAACAAAAACTCTCTTCACAGAGTTGGTGACGGTGTAGGTGTCCATATAGAGCCGAATAAAACAACAAAATCACCGTCATGTGGAAATTTGTGCTTCAGCGTAAACGGTGACGGAGAAAAATCATATATCACAGCGGACTATTACCGTTTTATGAAAGAATATGTGGGTAATTCAAGCTTTGGCGTAACACAGGAGTCTTTTCTTTTCGGATTCAGAGAAAAGGGGAATTTACCAAACAGTGAGGCAGGCTCAAAACCAAGCACTATACCTGTAAATTTCGGACTGTTCAGCGATGCTAAACTTGCCTCCTTGTGCAGTGAATATTCAAAATATCCATTTGCGGCTTCTTTGCTCAGTCGAATCAGGTACTGCAATCCTGACTTTCTTTCTTCAAGAAAAAATAAAATTGCTTTTCTCGGATGCTGCTTAAGACAGATTTTCAGAATGGGCAAGGATTTCGGCTCATGCGCACTTTGTTCTGAAGTAACACTTAAACCGGGAGAAAGGAAAAACATACGCTTTATTCTGACCTGGTATTTCCCTAATCATTTGAGTAAAAAGGGAGAAAAGCTTGGTCATTACTACGAAAATCTTTACAAGAGTTCCCTTGATGCCAACAGATTTTTAGCCGATAACTATGACAGCGTTTTTGGAAAAGCAGTTGAATTTGCTGACCTTCTTTATTCTACAAATTTACCCTCGTTTTATCCGGATTCATGGTCGTCAAATCTTTCACCTCTCGTAAAAAGCTCTGTTTATCTTAAAAACGGTAAATTCGGCTTGTGGGAAGGCCTAGGATTCTGCGGACTTCATACTACTGACATAACCTACCATGCGTCTTTCTCTCTTATCAGTCTATTCCCGGATTTGCAGAAAAAGCAAATGAAAATGGGTGCAGACTTTCAAAGAAAAGACGGCAGGGTACACCATCTGTTTAAGCCTGATATGAAGCATACCGATAAGGACTTCGACCGTGTCGATATGAATATGCAGTTTGTGTTGATGGTGCTTCGGGATTATCTCTTTACAGGTGACAGAGAGTATCTTGTTTCTCTTTGGGATAATGTCAGACGGGCTATGGATTCTATTGAAAAACTCGATACCGATGGAGACGGACTTCCCGATTATGATACAAAACGAAATACTTATGACGCCTGGAATTTTTCGGGTACTCCTGCATATATTTCTGTTCTGTGGCTTGCAGCTCTGAAGGCTGCAGCTGTTATTGCGGACAGAGTGGGGGAGAAGTCTTGCTCTGATAAATGGAACAGTATTTTACATCAAGGCAAAAAATCACTTGAAGAAAAGCTGTGGAACGGTGAGTATTATAATCTTTGGAGGAATGATAATGAAACCGATGAATCTCTTATGACTGATCAGCTTGACGGAGAATGGTTCCTGAGAATGATAGGCTTACCGGGAAATATTTCCGATGAGAGAGTTCGTTCGGTTGTTGATTTCATATTCCGCACCAATTTTGATAATGAACAAGGCTTAGTCAATGCTACTGTACCTCAAAACAGAAAAACAACCATACATACCTATAAAAACTGTCAGGCAGGTGCTGTCTGGACGGGTATAGGTTATGCTTTTTCTGCTCTTGCTCTTTCTGTGGGACTTAATGAAATATCTGATACTATTGTTGATTCAATACATAACAATCAGTTAAGATTAGGTCATTTCTGGGATCATTGGGAGTGTGGGCATCACTACACAAGACCTATGTCAAGCTGGTCAACACTTATTGCCGCGTCAGGAATGAAGGTTGATTATCAAAACAAAAAGATCACATTTAATCCTATTGATGAAAACATAACATTCCCGCTTTGTCTGCCCGATATATTGGCAAAAGTTAGATTTGCCGACGGCAAATGTGATATTGATTGCATTGGTGGGGATATGAGCGGATGGGATATAAGGGTAGAACGTTATTGATATTGTAATGAGCAGATACAATTTGATTAATAAATAAAGCTTGTATTCATATCAAAACCTTTACAAAAGCACCTGACATCCCGAAACTTTACAACAGCAAAATATACCATGGAACAAACAGTACCGTTTTTGTATATCTTCAGGAATAAAAAAGGCAACCCCGTTGGTATGACCGCTCATGCAGTTGCTGTTGAAGAAGCAATAAAATAAGATTTAAAGCATAAAATTAACTCCCGACGTAAAAATCGGGAGTTTTTGCTTTTTACAAATATGTCCTCAAAAGCTTATGAGTTGCATCATATCTTGCATTATAGCTTTCACAGCCTATAACCACGGTTATGATGGTCCGTTTGTTTTTTGTTGCGGCACCGATTATACCTGTGTATTCATCGTGTACGGTACCCGTTTTCATACCGTGGGCGTAGGGCGAATAGTAATAGGCATAAGAGGCAATAAGGGAGTTTGTGGTACCCCAGGAATGTCCCTGACCCGTCAGAGCTGTCACATACTTATAGGGGGTAGAGGTGATTTTTTTGAGGGTTTTATTGGCAAGCACCTTTCTTGCCACCAGAACAAGATCGTGTACCGTGGAATAATGACCCTTAACGGGGTAACCGTGAGGATTTACGAAGTGGGAGCCTGTGGCACCGATTTTGTCCATATATTTGTTCATAAGGCTTACGAAGTAATTTTTTGCGGCAACATAACCCATATTTTTGTTGCCCGAAACCTTTCTTGCGCAGTTTACGGCGATGGTGTATGCCGCATCACCGCCCGAGGGAAGCAGGAGACCGTAAAGGAGGTCACCGAGCCTGTATTTTTCGCCCCTTCTGATGTCGCATCGGCTGGAATAAGCCTCCACCATATTAAGCTCATTTCCTACTACTATGGTGTCATCCACATCCATATATTTCAGTGCCACAAGAGCAGTAACGAGCTTTGTGATGCTGGCAGGGTAACAGCGTTCATTGAGACGGTTATGGTAAACATATTCTTTGTTTGTCACATCGTAAACAGCTGACATATATCTTACGGTGGGAGCCGTAACCTTTACCTTGACGCTTCTTTTGTACTTTTTCTTGTACACGGCGGTAAGAGTAACCGTACCCTGACCTGCTGCATAAAGACGGCCGCCTTTATATTTGATAACAGATTTGTCCGAGGAATACCATTTCACCTTTGAATTATAATAGGGTACGGTGATTTCGGGATATTCACCCTTTCTTATGGTATCGGGAAGCTCAATGGAAATTTTACCGATGGAGGTCTTTCTGATCTTCGAAGCCCTTCCTTCGGAGTATTGAAAATCGGTTTTGATGATGGGAACAATTTTGAAATAGCAGACCTTTTCGGGAACCTTTTTTTCGTAGGTGTAGGTTGTCTTTTTGGTGGTGGTCAGCTTTTTGTATTTTCCGTCCTTTGAGGATGCCATATAAACAGCGTAGAGGTTTGCTCTGCCGGTCTTTTCCCATTTTATGGTAACACTTTTGCTGTCACGGGATACAACAGAGGGTCTTGCGGCTCTTTTGGGCAGGGTGTAAAGGCGGATAAGCTCGCTTCTTTTTGAGGTGCCGCCTTCGGAAACGGCGCTTACTTTGATTTTGTAGCGGCTGTCACCGTTAAGGCCTGTGATGGTGAAGGAATTGGTTTTTGATGTGCCGGCGAGGGTATAGCCGTCTATACCGGAAATTCCGCAGTAAATTTTATAGCTTTCAGCGCCCTTGACAGCATTCCACTTCACGGTGATGCTTGTGGCTGTAGCCGAAGAAAAGGCAAGACCTGTGGGTGTCTCGGGCTTCGGAACTGCGGGCTTGGTAACTGGCTCTGTTACAGCGGGGACAGTGGTGGTTTCCGTCGTAGGGGGAGTTATAGGGAGAGTTGTTGGGGGAACGACAGAAGTGTCCGGTAAATTCTGTGCAGAAGAAATATATGTACCCGATACTGCCGCGGATAACAGGAATGTAAGCATAAGCAGGAGTAAAAGTCTTTTCATTATATAGCATACCTCTTGAAGTAAAAATTTAATGTTATTAATTTGATTTTAGCACAGGAAAAATCCGTAGTCAATTCTTTTGAAGGGAAAGAATTATTAAGATTTTCTTAAAAGAACAGATAATTGACTTTTTAATGAATTTATGACATAATTGAAGCTGTAATAAACAAAGGAGTAAAGATTATGAAAGCAATAAGAAAAATTCTCTGCATCATTTTAGCATCGACACTGCTTCTTACCTGCGGAATTACTGCGATGGCGGCAGAGACAAAAAGCACAGACTGTAATTTCGGAGGAGGTATTTCAAAAATGGGCGAAAACATAAAGGCTTTTTTTGAAGGAATTATCAAAAAAATCAAACTCTTTTTTGACAAAATAGCAGTTCTCTTTTCGGGTAATAAGTTTACGGGTGGTGACTATACCATACCCGAGCTTGACTTAAGCACTCTGCCCGAAGACCTCAAGGGAAGCAAATACGAATATCTTTACACTCTTTCCACCGTTGATAATTCCAGAGATTATATGGCACACCCCGACAGCGTACTGCTTAAGGACGGTAACATTCTCACCGTATATCCTGCAGGTCACGGCAAGGGAGCCGTACTCAATAAGATAAGCACAAACGGCGGCATCAGCTGGGACAGCACTGTGGAAAA
The DNA here is from genome assembly GCA_045604385.1 of Acutalibacteraceae bacterium. GTDB lineage: Bacteria > Bacillota > Clostridia > Oscillospirales > Acutalibacteraceae > UBA6857. The sequence goes on along the minus strand of JAZUNX010000014.1, from coordinate 4,421 downwards.
CACACCTGCAAGCTGGGTAAATTCCCTTGAAACTCCCACTGTTTACCGTCTTGAGTTCAGCGACGGTACTCCCGACAAGCTTATTCTTATTTCCGCTAATCCAAAATGGCCGAACATGAAAACTCCCGGAGGCTTTGAATGCTCTCTTTCCTCGGATGAGGGCAAGACCTGGACAGAGTTCCAAAGATTTTACAGTCTTGAAGACGAAAACAGCGTCGTACCCATCGTTGCTATGTCAAGTCTTACAAGACTTAAGGAAAACGGCGAATTTGTCGATAAGTGGATGGGCTTCTTCCACGATGCGGATTTCTATAACTACAAAACAATTCTCACCTTCGACGAAGAGGGGAATATGCAGTGGAGCGTACCCGAAAAGTATTTTGCCGCTCACCGTGAAATAGAAAAGAGCTCAAATATGTGCGAGGTTGAAGTAATACGCTCGGATATGGGAAAGGGTGACGAATTATGTCTTATCACCCGAAGCAACTCGAAAAAGATTAACTCCCTTATTTCCTTCTCCACCGATGAGGGCAAGACATGGAGCGCACCTGTGGAAGCACCTGCGGCTCTCAACGGCGAAAGACATAAGGCAGACTATACTCCCGACGGCAGACTTTTCATCACCTTCCGCTCCATCGAAAGAGGAGATAAGGCAAGAGAAAACGCCAAAAACGCCACAGACAAAAACAGAGGCTGGATAAGTGAAGGACTTGTTGCCTGGGTAGGAACATACGAAGACCTCAAAAACGGCAACGAGGGTCAGTATAGAATCAAAATTGCCCACATTTATGACGAGGGACAGACCAAGCCCGAATATTACGCCAATGCTGACACGGGTTACTGCGGTAATGTGGTGCTTGCTGACGGTACGGTAGTTACCTGCAGCTACGGTAAGTACAGAGCCGAGGAAAAGACCGAGGGCGGCAAAGAGTACAGAACATCCATTTGCTCGAAGAGAATTAATCTTAAGGATACGGACGAGCTTGTGGCAAGGATGAAATAAGGTATACATAAATAATTAACTCCCGATGTAAAAGTCGGGAGTTTTGCTTTTGGGCAAGATTATAAAGAGGTTAATTTGACTTGATTTTTTATCGGTATTTGTGGTAAATTATTTTTGCGACTACAAATCTTTTATATTCACTCTTATGTGGGAGACACTTTTTAGGTAAAAGTGTGTCTCTGTTTAACTATTCCCACAGTGAGAGTTAAGATTTGTGTCGCAGCAAATGAGATGCATTTTTCGGTGCGTCTCTATGGCGCACTTTTTATATTTCGGGAGGAATTATAATGAAAACTGCTTTTAAGAAAATCTTTTTGATTATGGCTGTTGTAATGACGGCTATGGTGTGTCTTGCTTTTTCAGTTAGTGCGACTACAGTATATACAGAGGGATACTATAACTACACTGTTATTGATGGAGAGGCTTCTATTATTGATGTGGATACTGCCATCAGCGGTGACATAGTTATTCCTGATGCTTTAGGCGGCTATAATGTAACGAGCATAGGTGAGAAAGCATTTTATCATTGTCACAATCTTACAAGTATAGTAATACCTCAAAGCGTAATAAGTATAGGTCGGTATTCATTTGCCGATTGCACTGGTCTTGAGAATGTAAGTATACCTGATAGTGTAATTAAAATAGGTGAGGATGCATTTTATTTTTGTAAAAAGCTTGAAGAAATAATAATACCTAACGGAGTAAGGTGTATAGATGATGATGCATTTAGCTATTGTTATGACCTTAAAAGTATAACTATTCCAGACAGCGTTGAAAGCATAGGTATGTATGCGTTTTATGATACTGGATATTATAGAGATGAATCAAATTGGGAAAATGATATATTATACATTAATAATCATTTGATTATGGTTAATCCATCTGCGAATAAAAACACAGTGGAAATTAAACCTGGAACCCTTACAATTGCAAAGCGTGCCTTTTCGGGAGGGTATCTTACAAGTGTAACAATCCCAGATAGTATGACAGTATTGGGTGAACAAGCTTTTTACAACTGTAAAAGTCTTGCAAGTATAACGATTCCGGATAGTATAACTAGTATAGGTTTTAGAACTTTTGAAAATTGTGACAGTCTTACAGATATAACAATTCCTGACAGCGTATCAAGTATCGGTTCTTATGCATTTTACAGTTGTGACAGTCTTGAAAGCATAACAATCCCTTATGGTGTGACAAGTATAAAGAAGAGTACTTTTTATAATTGCGCTAGTCTTACGAACATAACAATCCCTGACAGTGTTACGAGCATAGAGGGGTATGCAATTTATTTGTGTCCGAATCTTACTGATGTTTATTATGGCGGAAATGAAGAACAGTGGCTAGAAATCAAGAAAGATTACTATAATATAGATTTCACATCTGTTAATATCCACTATAACAGCACTGGCGATATGGATGAAACTGACATACCTGTCGCTGACTTTTCTATTGATTCAGGTTTTAAACTTGGTGTAGACAATAACAGCTTTTATCATTTTGATGAATTTGACGCTTCTTCTGGTTTTTATAAAGTATATGATTATTCATTGAGTTATAAATATTTTAGAAAATTAACAGAAGGTCTGAATCCCGTTGAAATAGCAAAAACAGCTTTGATTATTAATAATATGGAATGGGGTGGTTCATGCTTTGGTATTTCTGCCAGTATGGGCTTGTTGTTCGAAGATTATATTACAGTAAGAGATCTTACAGACAGAAAAGTAAATAATTATTTTGAAATTGGCAGACCAAGTAATAATAAACAGTTCCTTGATAATATTCAGTATTATCAGGTGGCAAGTTATATAGGTAAAATTGACGAGAGCAAAATGGCAACATCTGTAACATATAATGAAAATAGATTGTCAAATCTCAGTAATAAATCATTTGATTACGATACCAATGCTACATTTATGAGAAACCTAATCGCGGAGATGTTAAAAGGAAAAATAGCGCTCATATGTTATACTGGCGGTGGAGAAGGCCATGCAATTTTAGCTACAGGATATGAATATATAAAAGAAACTAAAGAGTATCGTATTAAGTTATATGATATGAATACTGTAGGAGAAAGGTTGTCGGAAAATGAAATTTCTGTAAGGGGATATTTTCACGAGATGATTATAAGCCCCGATTATACAAGATTTAAATTCGTTTGGAACGGAAAAACATATTTCTCAAATGAAACCATGGAAAAAATGGTGCTTTATACATTTGATAATTTAGCACAGATTGCATACAAAGAAAAAGACAATTCAATATTTAGATTGAAACGGTCGGTAGAAACTAAAACATCACAAAATGATTATGCAAAATTTGAGTTTTATGCTAACAAACCGATAACTGTAAAAAACCAAGAGGGGCAAAAACTGTCTTATGACGGTGAGAGACTTTCAGGGGATTTGCAGATCTATGAACTGACATTTGTCGGTGAAGGTGCTGATACGAGATATTCAATAAAAACAGATAATTCAGAATATTTCGAAGTGGAAAGTACTGATGAAAATATAATGTTTGAAGTTTATAATTCGGAAAGATACCTTATGTTAAAAGATAGTTCTGCTTCAAAAGCTAAACTTTCATTTTCAGAGGGAATAGAACTGGATGGCGATAATTATGTCTTTGAGGCTTGTATGACAACGGATGAGAATGCTCTTGACGGTCAAAAGGGTATAGCATCTATTTCTGCAAAAGCCAGTGGTGATGTGTCGATAAGCGCAACTGACAATATTGTTAAAGCTACAGCTGAAAGTAATCTTGAAAATATAACCGCTGCTACATATACAGGATTAGTTAAACAAGAAACAAAAATTGAACAGAAAACAGATGAATTTGAGATAGCTGTTGAGAAAGAAACTGAACACCAATTAGGAGAGTATGTTATAACAAGAGAGCCTACATGTACCAGAACTGGCATTAAAGTGAGAATATGTACAACTTGTGGTGCTGAATCTGATGAGACGATAAAAGCAACAGGACATAAAGCGGTCACCGACAAAGCAGTTGCCGCTACCTGCACCAAAACGGGACTCACCGAAGGCTCACACTGTTCTGTTTGCAAAGCCGTTATCAAAAAGCAGAATGTGGTAGCGAAGAAATCCCACACCTACAAAACAACTACAACCAAGGCAACTTTCAAAAAGAACGGCAAAACAGTCACCAAATGCTCCGTCTGCGGCACTGTAAAATCAACAGCTACAATCTACTACCCGAAGACAATCAAGCTCTCTGCCACAACTTACACCTACAACGGGAAAACCAAAACACCTTCCGTTACAGTTAAAGACAGTAAGGGTAAAACCTTAAAGAAAGGAACTGACTATACAGTAACCTATCCCAAAAAGAGAAAGTCTATCGGTAAATATACCGTAACGGTAACCTTTAAAGGTAAATACAGCGGTACGAAGAAACTTACATA
>JAZUNX010000013.1:0-11344 GCA_045604385.1 Acutalibacteraceae bacterium | reverse complement strand
GGCGAAAAGGTAACAGTTATCGGCGGCGGTCTTACAGGCTGTGAAATCGCCTATGACCTTTATCTTCAGGGCAAAAAGCCCACCATCGTTGAAATGCAGGATGACCTTATCACCACACCGGGTATCTGCCTTGCCAACACCTCCTTTCTTCGTGACTTCTTCAAAGCAAACAAGGTTCCCGTACACCTTGAAACCGCTCTTTCCGAAATCGGTGAGGGTAAGGTTACCGTCAAGGATAAAAACGGCAAGACCTTCGACATTGATTCTGACAGCGTAATTATGTCCGTAGGTTATGTTCCCACTCCTCTTGCTCCCAAAGCAAAGAACGTTCACATTATCGGTGACGCCGCAAAGGTCGGCAATCTCCGTACCGTTATCTGGGGCGCATGGGACATCGCTATGAAAATCTAAACTGAAAAAAGGAGAGAATAAAAATGATTTTAACCAACGAGCAACAGGAAATACTGAACGGCTCAAAGGGCGACGTTATGGCGAAGGTTATGAAAACCCTCGTTATGTACGGTGAAGCCTTCGGTGCCGAAAAATTAGTTCCCATCACTTCTGATTACAACCACCTTGTTACTTCCTTCGGCCTTAAGGTAATGTCACCTGTTTATGACCTCATGCAGACCATTTTAGATGCAGGTGTTTCCTCGGGTCAGAAGTTTTCCGTTGACCCCCGTCCCATCGACAAAAACGTTCCTGCAAACTTCCTTCAGAACCTTATTTTCAATAAGTTTATGTACACCAAGCAGGACTTTTATGAGGGACAGCTTGAAAAATTAGGTCTTCTCAATAAGGATGCCTTCACCTGTACCTGCTATATGGATGAAGTAGGCAACAAGCCCAAAAAGGGTGACGTTCTCTCCTGGGCGGAGTCAAGTGCAGTTGTTTACGCCAACTCTGTTTTAGGCGCAAGATGTAACCGTAACTCGGGTATTATCGACATTATGGGCTCCATCGTAGGCTATGTTCCTTACTTCGGTCTTCTTACCGATGAGGGCAGAAAGGCTACATGGGTTGTTAAGATTGAAACTACCAAAAAGCCCGAAGCACAGCTTTTAGGCTCCGCTATCGGTATGAAGGTTATGGAAGACGTTCCCTACGTTGTAGGTCTTGACAAATGGATAGGCAGTGAGCTTGACGACAGCGCCTGTGCATATCTTAAGGACTTCGGTGCCGCCACAGCATCAAACGGTGCAGTAGGTCTTTACCACATCGATGCTCTCACTCCCGAAGCAGTTGAACTCGGTGAAAACCTTATCGCAGAGGGAGCCAAGGAATATATCATCGACGATGCAGAGCTTGAAAGAGTACAGAAGAACTATCCCGTTATCTGGAAAAAGCCCGATGCCGCTCCGAAGCTTTGCTTTGTAGGCTGTCCTCACCTTTCACTTCAGCAGCTTAAGGACTGGACAGACAATATCGAAAGTGAGCTTAAGAGAAAGGGCAACGTGAAGGTAAGCATCCCCACCGTTCTTACCGCCGCTCCCAAGGTTCTCGAAGCCTTTGAAAAAACACCCTACTATGCCAGACTTCGTGCCACAGGTGTTATCATTTCCTACATCTGTCCTCTTATGTATATGAACAATCCTCTTTGCAAAAAGATGCCTGTAATCACTTGCTCAAACAAGCTTCGCACTTACACCACTGCAAGATTTTACAGGGAAGAAGAGATTTTATCAATGATTACTGACGGAGGTAAAAAATAATGAAACAGTTTAAAGGCAGAGTTGTAACTCCCGGTACGGTAACGGCAGAGGCTGTGGTTACCAAAAGCGGTTTCAATACCCTCGCATCCTTCCAGAACGCTCTTCAGTTCGGTGACAAGGAAGTAAAATGCGGCGACCAGAATAATGCAGATTTATACGGTAAATCTCTTCTGAATAAGGCTCTTTGCCTTCCTCAGACCATCGGATCCACCACAGGCGGTCTTGTTCTCTACTGTGCTTGCGCACTTAAGAAAAATCCCGCTTGTATGCTTTTCTCCTTACCCATCGACTCTCTTGCAGCAGCAGGTGCGGTTTTAGCCGATGTTTGGGTAGACGGCGTGACAATGCCCGTTATCGATTCACTCGGTGAAGAGTTCCTCGACTATGTTAAGGATGGTATGACCGTAACAATTAAGGAAGACGGTATTGTTGAGGTTGGATGATTGACAAAATTAAATAAATATAGGGCAGTTCAATTTGAACTGCCCTTGCTTTTGCGTTGAATTAATGGTGGGTTTTCAGAAGGAACTTGTGGTCACTTCACAAACTCGTCAAAAAGCTTCAGGTTAATCTTGTCCGCCTTAAGCTCGCCTGCCTGAATTTTCTTTATAATTTCAACTATACGGTCGTTGATGGGAGTTTTCACTCCGTACTTTCTGCCGAATTCACAGACCACACCGTTAATTGCATCGATTTCACAGGGCTTCCCCTTTTTTAAATCCTGAAGCATTGAGGGTTCGATAAGTCTGTGCTTTTTCATAGCGATGGGCAGAAGGAGTGTGCCGAAGGTACGCTTTAATGCACCCTTATAGTAGAAAAGACCTACGATGTTTTTGCCCTGTACAGGTGCGAAGGTTACACCTGCCGCATGGCCTACATCGATACATTCCTTCATACAGCGGATGGCTACCTGTTTGCCATACTTATCTTCGGAAACATCACCGAAAACACCGCCTACAACTGTGCCGAGACCCGAGAAGGTGGCATTGATAAGAAGCTTTGACCAGCGTGCGCCCATAAGGTTAGGCTCTTCGTGAACGGGACACATAAGCTCTAAAAGGTCTTTAACCTCTTTGAACTGCTCGTCGGTGATACCCTTCATTTTACCCATGTGGAAGGAAAGACTGTCGGGCTCACTTGTAAGCTCGCATACGCCCGGCTCAACGAGTGCGGCACCCCATTCAACGGCACAGCCCATAGTATGATCTTCGCCGATGATTTCAGCAATTCCGGGTTCAGGAATACCATTCTGCAAAGTCACGATTACACCCTTTTCGGAAAGATAGTCCTTAAGGAATGTAACTACCTCTTTATTGAAAAGCTGTTTGGTGAGAAGAACAATAACATCATATTTGCCCTCCATTTGGTCAGGAGTAATAGCCTTTACGGGAACTGTCATTTCAACTGTACCCGTGATTTTTGCTCCCTTTTCATTAAGAATAGCCACGTGCTGTTTGTTGCGGTTAATAAGGTCAACCTCTCCGCCGTTTTTGGTTATGAAGGCACCTAAAACCGTACCGAGAGAGCCTGCGCCGTAAATTGCATATTTTGCCATAATGTTTCCTCCGTTAATTTTTTATTTCATTTTATTTTAACACTGTTTTTGTTGCTTGGCAACTGTTTTTTCAGTCTCTGAAAAACTCACTGATTTCTTCAAAATACCACTTAAGGGTTTCGTCTCCGCTCATAAAGATTTCGTGCCTTGCGCCCTGTACCTTTTTGCTTTTCACTCTTGCCATGGAGGCGAACTTATCCGTATATTCACTCAAAAGCTGTCTGTCCTCTTCGGGCTTGAAGATAAGAAGCTTGGTTTTGAGCATTTTTATTCCTTGGGGAGAGAGAATTTTATCTCTCGCCTCAAGTGAAGCCTTGACCCAGCCAAAGGAGGGTCCGCTCGTCTGATATAAAGGCTCCATTTTTCTCTTTTCGTGGTAGTAGTCAAATCTTGCCTTGCTCGTTGCGTCGCTGTTTTCTGCAGTTTGCTCCTTATCGAAAACACATCTGCCCGGTGCGGATATATTCTTGCCGCCGAAAAGGCAGATAAGCTTCGCAACCGTACCTGCCACGGCAACGGGCATACCCATATTACCGCATATCATCGGTGAAGAAAGCACCGCTTTATGTACCGCATAGGGATTTTTCATCATATATAAAAGCGCAATGGTACTGCCGAGGGAATGGGTGTAAAAGTATATCTTTTTGTCCCCTGTGGCAGGTTTTACTATGCTTTCCATAAAGATTTCAAGGTCTTCCCTGTAAAGGTCGAAGCTGTCAGTTTCCACCCTTTCGGCTTTGCCACTTCTGTGTTCGCTTTTGCCGTGACCGCGAAGGTCAAGAGAGAAAACACTGTAACCCAATTTGCGGAAATAATATGCCACCTCACGGAATTTTTCAGCCGTTTCAGTAAAGCCGTGGAGAATGACCACACTTCCCCGTGAAAGCTTTTTATCGTACTGCTCATAGTGAATGGTAAGACCGTCAGCGGAAAGGAAGGTGCCGTCAGTTCTCTTTTTGAGAAGATAAGGCTCTACCGTCTCCGTCATAAGAGAATGATAGTTTCTTTCGTCAATTATCTGCGGTGTATCGAGCTTTTCCAAAAAATCAAGCATAGTATTCCTCCTTTTTCTTATTTATCAAACCTTTTCCGCTCTTTCAAGCATCATATACGCCGCCATGGAAACTCTGGCGCTGTCGGCGTTATAAAGCGGCCACTTGTGCTCGTCGATGAGAGAGCTGTATTCGGTCATATATGTAACCACTCTGTCAAGGTCGTTCATAACTGCGGCGGCATAGACATTGGCGCCCCAGTAGAAATCGTCGGGATAGTTGAATTTTTTCCACTCGTAGGTTTCGCAGAATTTACCGTAGAGATGCTGTGCGCGTTCCGTGTCGGGATCAATAACACCGCAGATTATGGGGAAAAGCTGAGACGTGGCCTGAGGATAATATATATTCCAGGAGAAAACCTTTGTAGGTACGCTGACATAAGCCGTTATTCCGGGCTTGTAGTATCCGCCCACATAATTCCAGAGCTTGTTGTTTATGTTTTCCTTTATGGTGGAAATCAGCTCGTTACAGTCATTGTGCATATGGGAGTACTCATTTCTGCCGCTGAGTACGATCTCTTCAAAAATTCTTGTGGCTGCAATGGCACCCTCATATACTTCGCAGTTATCCATAAGGTACTTTACCCTATGGTTGGGCTTTGCGTAGGTAAGACCGTCCTGCAGGTTTGAAAAGATTACATTGGTAATTCTTTCGAGGTCTTTCGCATGAGTAACTAAATAACTGCTGTCACCCGTTTTACGGAAATACTTATACACCACCGTAAGGAATGTTGCCGCATAGGAGTCTGTTGTATCATAAGAATCCGCATTATCGGGAACAGATACAACCTCGCTTTCGATTTTGCCGTCCTTCATAGTGATTACATAGTCATAGATAGTGCCGTCGAGACCGTTGAAATCCTCTTCGGCAGTATTCAGGTGCTCAAAGTGCCAGTCCATATATTTCACAACATTATCAGCATACTTTTTTGCATTATCAAGCAGTGCAAGAGCGGAAAAATCTGCAAAATAGGGGTTCATGGTAAGCTGTCCGTCTTTGGCGTAGGTCATAGGTATAGCACCGTTTTCCAGCTGTAAAGAAGCGAGCCACTCTGTTTCCGTCTCATAAATTTCTTTGAAAAGAGCAATGTTTTCTTCGGTTGCCACGGCGGAGTTCGGTTCTGCTTTTTCAAGGTCGGGAGAGGTGAAGGGGATGCCCAGCATACTCATAACCGCAAACCATATTGACATAAAAAAGGATATAACTGTTTTCATGCTATATTGCACCTCACTATGCTTTTTATTTGATTATATCATAAGGGAGATATTTGTCAATATTCAGTATGTCACACTGAAAAATGTGCGTCTGCGGCTTTCTTAAGTTTTTGTTAATTCACAGGAAAAAATGGTTTTGTATTGACACTTACGCTCATTATTGTTATACTATATTCGGTTATTTTTAACCTTTTATATTTTATTTTAAGGTGATCCGAAATGTTTACTAATGTACTTGATTATCTTGACGGCAGCGTGGCGCAGTACGGCGAAAAGGTTGCTTTGTCCGACAGCAAAAATCAGGTGACCTATAATGAACTCGGTGCTTTATCCGACGCCATAGGCACGGCTGTTATCGAAAAATGCAAAAGCAAAAATGCTCCTGTCGTGGTGTTTATTGACCGAAATATCGAAAGCGTAATTTCTTTTATGGGTATAGCAAAAAGCGGTAACTTCTATGTTCCCGTTGACCGTCAGCTTCCCGTTAAAAGAGTGGAGCTTATTGTGAACACGCTTAATCCCGTGGCAGCAATTATATGGGAAAGGGATAAAAAAATCCTCGACGAAATCGGCTTTGAAGGTCAGAGAATTGTTTACGATGAGGCGGTGACTTATACTGCCGACAAAGAAAAGCTTTCTCTTGTAAGAGAAAAAGCCATTGACACAGACCCTCTTTATGCCATTTTCACTTCCGGCTCAACGGGAGTTCCCAAGGGTGTTCTTGTTTGCCACAGAAGTGTAATTGACCTTATCGAAAACTTTAAGGTAGCCTTTGATTTTGACGATACAAGAGTTTTCGGTAACCAGGCACCCTTTGATTTTGACGTGTCGGTAAAGGATATTTATTCCTGCATAAGAAACGGCGCATCAATGCACGTAATACCCAAGCTTTTCTTCTCCTTCCCTGCAAAGCTTATTGCCTGCATAAATGAGAGGAAAATAAACACGGTAATCTGGGCAACCTCTGCTCTGCGTATTATCGAAAATCTTAATGCCTTTGAGAAGACTTTACCCGAATGTCTTAAAACGGTAATGTTCTCCGGCGAGGTAATGCCCAATAAGGTGCTTAATTACTGGAGAAACAAGCTTCCCGAGGTGAATTTTGTAAATCTTTACGGCCCGACGGAGATTACCTGTAACTGCCTTTACTATAAGGTTGACAAGCCCTTCAAGGATGAGGAGGCTCTTCCCATCGGTATTCCCTTTAAAAATACCGATATACTCCTTCTTGACGGCGACACTCTTATTACCGAGCCGGGCGTTAAGGGTGAAATATGCGTAAGAGGTACTTCTCTTGCTCATGGCTATTACAATAATCCCGAAAAGACAGCCGAAGCCTTCTGTCAAAATCCTCTCAACAAGGTTTACCCCGAGCTTATTTACCGCACCGGTGACCTTGCAAAATACGGTGAAGACGGACTTATCTATTTCGTTTCCCGTAAGGATTATCAGATAAAGCATATGGGACACAGAATTGAACTTAGCGAGGTTGAAATAGCCATCAACTCCCTTCCCTATATCGAAGCGGGCTGTTGCATTTATGACAAGCCCAATGAACAGATTGTTCTTTTCTATCAGTCGGAAAACGAATGTGAAAGGGAAATTATGATTGACGGCTGTAAGCTTCTTCCTAAATATATGATGCCCAACCGTATGATTCACTTTACGGCTCTGCCCATGACAAAAAATGCAAAAATTGACAGGGTTAAGCTGAAAGGGGAGTATCTGGGCGATGATTAAAATTAAAAGCCCCGAAGAATACGGAAGTCTTGTAAAGAACTTCCGCGCCCGTAAGGGTAAGGCTCTTACAAACTGCTTCCTTATGCCCGACGAAACTGCAACCCTCATAAATGAAGGCAGACTTTATGCCGAAGAAACCGAGGGTTGGTTACTTCTTCTCTGTGACAGAGACGACTATTACAGTCTCTTTTACTATACCGTGGAGGATTCCGATGCGAAAGAGGTCGGCGACATCCTGAAAGCCGTGAAGGACAAGGATGTTTTTGCGGATATAGTTACCCGTTCGGGAAGAGGAGACACCCTGACTCCCGAAAGACTTATAAAAGAGGGCGTTGCAGAAAATTACAAAACCTATCAGCGTATGCAGCTGAATGTGAAGGAGATTGATTTTTCTGCCGTGAAAACCGACCTTGCCGAGGGTTATATTATGTCACGTGATTACTGTGACTGTGAAAAGCTCGGTGACTTATGGAAAGAGGCTCTTGACGAAAAAAGCACTCCTCTTCCAAAGGAAAAGGAGCTGAAGGGGCTTCTCAGTAAGGGACACCTTTTCACCGTTCTCGACGGTAAAAATGACCTTGCCGCTGTGGTTGTGCTTTCTGTCAGCGGAAAGCAGGGTCTTATACAGCATTTGTCCGTTTCTCCTTCTCACAGAAGAAAAGGTCTTGCCGCAGCTTTAATGAACAGATGCTTCCTTTGTGCAAAAGAAGAGGAGCTTACGGTGTTAAGACTGTGGGTAGACTGTCAGAATTTGTCAGCTGTCGCATTGTATGACCGTCTTGATTTCCAAAAAGACGGTATGTTATGCGAACAATTATATATGAAAGGATTTTAATTATGAAAGAAAAACTTTTAACCATTCTCCGTGAACTCCGCGCAGATGTTGATTTCGAAAACGAAACAGCACTTGTAACAGAAGGAATACTCGACTCCTTTGACATCGTGTCACTGGTTGCAGAGCTTAATGCAGAATTCGACATCACTATCGGTGTTGATGATCTTGAGCCCGAAAACTTTGATACAGTTGATGCTATGGTGGAGCTTATCGAAGAGCTTGCAGACTGATTAAGACGGCGCCGTCTATTGCGTTAGGCGGTGCTTCATTTTGTCAAAATAATGGAGGTAAAACCGATAATTTTTTATCGGCAGAATAGCTATGACTTTAATATCTGTTGAATTTGCTCTGTTCTGGGTTGCTTCTGCACTGCTTTATTATATCTTCCCGCTCAAGCATCGCTGGACAGTTCTTTTAGGCTCGAGCCTTGTGTTCTATTTCTGGAACGGCTTGGGTACAGGCTACTTTATGCTTTTCACCGTGGCGGCTGTCTATGTTACGGGATTGCTTTTAGACAAGCATAACATAGCCCACAAAGGTTATCTTAAAAGCCATCCCGACCTTACAAGGGATGAAAAGAAGGCAATCAAGCAAAAGGTGCAGAAAAAGAAAAGACTTATCCTTTCGGCAGGTCTTGTAATATCCTTTGCTTTCCTCGTTTTTCTTAAATATTTCAATTTCCTTTCGGAACAGGCATTCAGCCTTGTTTCTCTTTTCGGTGTGAAGGGAACTGCTCCGAAAATTGATCTTGCTCTGCCTTTGGGTATTTCCTTCTACACTCTTCAGGCAACAAGCTATATTGTTGATATTTACAGAGGTAAGCTTTCCGCAGAAAAGAATTTTGCAAAGATGACCCTCTTTGTGTCCTTCTTCCCCCAAATTATTCAGGGTCCCATCGGACGCTTCGGTCATATGGCACCCCAGCTTTTCGAGGGTCACCGTTTTAATTTCCGTGAAGCAAAATTCGGTGCACAGCTTTTCCTTTGGGGTCTTATCAAAAAGCTCACCCTTGCCGAATATATGGGCATAATTGCTGACGAAATTTTTGGCAATTACACCGAGTACAAGGGTCTTGTTATCCTTTTCGGTGCCATGGTTTACGGTGTTCAGGTTTACGCTGATTTCTCCGGCGGTATGGATATGATAGGCGGTGTGGCACAGGTCTTCGGCATTAAAATGGCTGTCAACTTTGAAAGACCTTACTTTGCACGCTCTGTGTCCGAGTTCTGGCGCAGGTGGCACATTACTCTCGGTGCATGGATGAGAGATTATGTTTTCTATCCTCTTTCTCTTTCAAAGGCTTTTGCCAACATGGGTAAAAAGACAAGAAAGGTTTTCGGCGCTTACATAGGAAAGATGCTTCCGACTTTCCTTGCTTCCTTTATCGCTTTCTTCCTTGTGGGTGTCTGGCACGGCTCAAGCTACAAATATGTGGTTTACGGCTTATGGAACAGTGTTATTATTTCGGGAAGCATCCTTTTAGAGCCTGTATATAAAAAGATTATCGAAAAGCTGAAAATCAATACTGAATGCTTCTCCTGGCAGCTTTTCCAGATTCTGAGAACCTTCCTTCTTGTGAGTGTGGGCAGAATTTTCTCCCGCGCAGACTCTCTTATGATTTCTCTTAAAATGATTAAGAATATGCTCTCCGAATTCAACCCCTGGGTGCTTACGGACGGAACTCTTTATACCTTTGGTCTTCAGCCCAGACAGATGTTCCTCGTGTTCCTTGTAATACTTGTACTTCTTGTGGTAAGTCTTATGCAGGAAAAGGGTATGAAGATAAGAGAAAGTCTGGAAAAACAGAACGCTCTTTTCCAATGGATAGTCATAATAGGCGCGATTATGTTTGTGGTAATTTACGGTGCATACGGCGACAAGTTCAATGCCGCTGATTTCGTATACCAGCAGTTCTGATAAAGGAGGATAAAAGAAATGAAAAACAAAAGATGGTTACGTTCAGTCGCTTTTATTCTTCTTTTTGCGATTGCTTTTATGGGAGTGTCACAATGCTACGGTCTTCCTATTTCCTACGACACAAGAAACCTTGCCGCCTTTGATGCGGAAAAGAATAACACCATTGACGGTCTTGTTTTCGGCACGAGTGTTATAGGCTATTCCTGGAATACACCTGCGGCATGGCAGGATTACGGTATGGCTGTTTATCATATGGGTACCAGTGAACAGCCCTTTGCAGTTATTAAGCCCTTTATCGATTATGCCATTAAAAAGCATGACATAAAATATGCCGTTATTGATCTTCACGGCTTAAGATCGAAAACTGTTATATCCAGCCTTAAGGCTACCAAGGTCAGAAGCGCTTATCTGAATTTCCCTGATTTCTTTTCGCGCTTCAAGGTTCTTCATTCTATTTTCGATTATGCCGAAATGGCTTTTGAGTTTTACGGAGAACCCACCGAGGACAGAGGCAGATATGTTAATGTTAACGATAAGTCATATTATCTTCCTGTTTATGTTTTCCACTCCCGTTGGGTGGATGGGCTGGTCAAATCAGACTTTGTTACAGTAAAGAACAATTTCCTCGGAGCCGATAACCGTGAGGGCAAAGCCTTCGGTGTGGAGGATTGCAGCGGCTATCTTGACAGATGGGATTATGAAACCACGGGCGAGATTGACGGCTTCCAGAGACAGCAGCTTGAAAAGCTTTTCGAATACGGCAAGGAAAAGAATATAGAGCTTATCTTTATTTCTCTTCCCTCCTTCCGTTCAAAGGCTGAACAGAAAGAGCTTTCAAACCTTGTTAAATTCTGCAGTGAGCAGGGTTATGATACCATCGACTTTACCGATGAGACTGTCCTCAAGGAATCAGGGATAGACCTTAAGAAGGATTTCGTAAACAAAGGTCATCTCAATTCCAGAGGCGGCATCAAGAGTACAAAATATGTCTGTGAATTCCTTAAGGAAAAAGGATACTACACTCCCGATCACAGAGGTGAGGATGCTTATAAGAGCTGGGATAAAGCTGCAGAGGCATACTTCAAATTCTATGAAAAGGGTTGGAAGGAAAAAGAATAAGAGGCTGTAAAGATACAGCCCCGATAACAAGCATAAGAAAACCATTGTAAAAGCTGAAAGTGAAATGCACCCCAAATGTTAGACATTGTGATATAATGTTTAACATAAGGGGTGATTTTTTATGCCGAAAGGAATACCAAACAAAAGATATACCGGAGAATTCAAGCAAAAAGTGGTAGAAACAATACAAAAAGAAAAAA
>JAZUNX010000012.1:0-37677 GCA_045604385.1 Acutalibacteraceae bacterium | reverse complement strand
ACTCTCGGGCAAAGCCTTTGAAACCTTGCCGAAAACCTGCGAATCGGTTATTACGAGAGAGGGAGGCTCTTTAAGCTTGCCTAAAGCTTCCGTAAGCTCACTGTCCCGACAGCATACAGCCACAGCACCGCAGTCTAAAATATCACGCAGGGTCATTTGCTGGGGGAGAATAAGTCTGCCCTTGGGTGCGGCCTTGTCTATGGGAATGACGAGAAGCACCGTGTCACCGGCGTTTATAAGGTCGCTGACAATTACCTTTTCGTTTGTCGAAGCTTTTGCAGTTTCGGCTATCAGTTCCTTAAGCGCAGAGATATTTTTACCTTCGGTGGCAGAAACATAAATTTCATTTTTCTTTGCCGTCGGTGTGTCTTTCATAGTGTCGCATTTGTTATGTGCGATTATAAAAGGGATTTTCTTTTCGCGGAATATTCCAATAAGCTCTTCCTCGGCGGGAGATACGGCATCTTTTACATCGTGAACGAGTACGGCAATATCCGTCTTACTTAAAATCTCCCTTGCCTTCTGCACTCTCATTTGTCCGAGGGCGCCTTCATCGTCAATACCGGGAGTGTCGATTATCACAACAGGGCCTATGGGTAAAAGCTCCATGGCCTTTTTAACAGGGTCTGTGGTGGTGCCTTTAACATCGGAAACCACTGCAAGACTTTGCCCTGTAACAGCGTTTACAAGGCTGGATTTACCTGCATTTCGCAGTCCGAAAAAGCCGATATGAACTCTTTCCGAAGAGGGAACATTGTTAAGGCTCATAATACGCTCCTTTCAATTATGGTGATATAGCCTCTCTTGAAAGGAGAGGTTTAAAATCTGAAGTCTCTGCGGTTTGAATTTTTGATGTCCTCAATGTTCTGCTTTGCGATTACCTTGACCTTGTCCTTGGTAACTCTTTCGATTTCCTCGTCAATCATTTTAAAGCCGATTTCTTTTGTTCTGTCACTCGCATAGTCCACAAGGTATTCAGTAAGGGTCATAAGGGCGTTGGGATGACAGCAGTTTATAATCTGTCCGTTTTTGCAAAGAGCCATAAAGCGGTCGCCTGTTCTGCCTTCACGGTAGCAGGCTGTGCAGAAGGAGGGGATATGACCGTTTTCCATAAGCCAGGCAACTACCTCGTCGAGAGTTCTCTGGTCGGAAACGTCAAACTGCTCTGTATCGTGAGGTCTTTCCTCTTCGGTGTAGCCGCCGACAGAAGTTCTTGAGCCGCCGCTTACCTGCGAAATGCCCAGACGGAGAAGCTTTGTGCGGGTTTCCTCGGTCTCACGAGTGGAGATAATCATACCTGTGTAAGGTACTGCAAGGCGGATACAGGCAGTAATTTTGGCGAAGATGTCATCGGAAATAGAGTTGTCGAAGGCTGTGGGATCAATGTCGTCAGCCTTTTTGATACGCGGAACGCTGATGGTATGAGGTCCTACGCCGTGAACTGCTTCGAGATGTTCAGCGTGCATAATAAGACCTGCAAATTCATATTTGTACATTTCAAGACCGAAAAGCACACCGAGTCCTACATCGTCAATTCCGCCTTCCATAGCTCTGTCCATAGCCTCTGTGTGATAATCGTAATCGTGCTTGGGGCCTGTGGGATGAAGCTTGAGATAGCTGTCCTTGTGGTAGGTCTCCTGGAAAAGAATATATGTGCCGATGCCTGCATCCTTGAGCTTGCGGTAGTTTTCCACGGTGGTGGCGGCAATATTTACATTTACACGGCGGATGTCACCGTTTTTATGGTGAACGCTGTAAATGGTTTTGATGCACTCGAGGATGTATTCGATGGGATTATTTTTCGGGTCTTCACCTGCTTCGATTGCGAGACGCTTGTGTCCCATATCCTGAAGGGCGATAACCTCTGCCTTTACTTCCTCCTGTGTAAGCTTTTTACGGGCAATGTTTTTATTTTTAATGTGATAGGGGCAGTAAACACAGCCATTTACACAGTAGTTGGAAAGATAAAGGGGTGCGAATATAACGATTCTGTTACCGTAAAAGGCGAGTTTGATTTCTTCGGCTGCCTGATAGATTTTCTCAATAAGCTCCTCATCCTCACAGGCTAAAAGCACCGAGGCTTCACGGTGGGTAAGACCTGCGCAGACAGTGCCTGTCTTTGTTTTGCGGGGACGTGCTTTTTCGATGATGCTTAAGATAAGCTCACGGTTGTTTTTGTTCTGCTCGGCATATTCGAGGGTTGCACGGATTTCTCCGTCATTGATAAATTCTTCTGCTTTGAGTGATTTGGGATTGTAGATTGCCATATTAATACTTCCTTTCTGTATTTATAAAGTCGCCTCTATTGCACACGATTTCGTATCCGATACCGTCGATTCTCTTTTTCAGCTCGTCGAGCTTCTGCGCCGATTCAGCGCCTGTAGAGAGCTTATTGTTATAAAGCATATACTTGTCTCTTACGTCCGTGGGGGAGAGGTTGGGCATAATGACGTTTGCTCCGTGCAGGATACCTTTTTCTCTTCCGCCTTCTTCAAGTGAGCCGAGGGCTGTTGTTGAGGGGAGAAGGACAGGGGGATGAATAATTCTTATTATCGAGAGAAGAAAACAGGTAAGGTCTGCACTTCCTGCGGGAAAGTCAGCAAATGGAGTATCCTTGTGGGGAATAAAGGGGCCTATTCCTACCATATCGGGCTTAAAGCTTTCAATTAATTTCAGGTCTTTTGCGAGGGCTTCCGTAGCCTGAAAAGGTGAGCCGACCATAAAGCCGCAACCGACCTGAAAGCCGATTTCCTTGAGGTTTTTCAGGCAGTCCATTCTGTTTGCAAGGGTAAGATTTTCCGGGTGAAGTCGGGAATAATGCTCACTGTCTGCCGTTTCGTGGCGTAAAAGGTAACGGTCTGCACCTGCCTTATGAAGCCTTTCGTAGGAGCCACGGCTTCTCTCACCCAAAGAGAGGGTAACTGCGCAGTCGGGGTAAAGGCTTTTTATTTTGCTAATTACATCGCAAAGAAAATCGTCGCTGAAATATCCGTCCTCGCCGCCCTGCATTACGAAGGTGCGAAAGCCGAGGTCATAGCCGACTTTACAGCAGGAAAGAATTTCTTCTTTATTAAGTCGGTATCGGTCACAGTTTCGGTTGCTCCTTCTTATTCCGCAGTAGTAGCAGTCGTTTTTACAGATGTTGCTTACTTCTATAAGTCCTCTAATAAAAACAGAATCTCCGTAGATTTCTTTTCTTATCCTTACGGCTTCCTTCTGTAATATGAGGGCACTTTCTTCATCACGAAGGTCAATAAGCTCTCTGTATTCACTTTCTTCGAGACAGTGGGTGGTAATAAGCTTGTCTATGAGTTCTTGTATACGTTTATTCATTTGAAATCACACCTGAATATGCCGTTTTGACGCTGATTCCGGGGAGTCTTCCTATCTGTCCCGAAAGGGCTGAAATGGTGTTTTGGGGCGCATCAATGGCGATACTAATAATATTTATATTCTTCTGTCTGTAGGGAATACCCATTCTGCCGATGATGTATTCACCGTAGGAGTGGAGAAGGCTGTTCAGCTTTTCCACGGTTTCGCTTTTTTCCACGATTATGCTCATAACCGCTACTCTTGTTTCCATAATTACCTCCAAAAAAATAATTGCCACACCCCGACTAAAAGGTATGGCAACATAAATCAAATTAAATCAATTCGCAATTCGCAATGCACAATTCGCAGTTGCGGGTAAAGCTTCGCAAAAAGGAAAAGGGCATCCGCCGAATAAAACAGATATTTATTTTTTTAATCTTAATTATGCAACAATTCATCAGCATATCGCATACAGAGCCTTATGGAGCGGATTGTCGTTTATTTTTTACTGAAACCTTCAGCGCGATTGTGCATTGTAAATTGTGCATTGCGAATTATTTACCGTTGCCTTATCTTCAGAGGGAAAAACCGTCTTTGTGTCAGGTCACATTTATTATACTATATTTCTGATATAAAATCAACACCCTGCTTTTACCTTTTGAACTTAAAAATTTAATAAATAAAAGTGTAAAATAACGCCATTTTTCGTCAATATAATCATTGACTTTACCCTGTCCTGAAACTATAATAAATCCTTGGAATAATAAGGTGACGGTAGTCAAACCTTATAAGCTTTAATGGGGCATATTTTCACCGTAACTTCGTTAAAAGCCCTTGAAAGGCGCTGGCCTTCCTGCGGTTTTTGCCTCGTTACAATAAAAATCTCCTCCCATTAAACTTCGAAGAATCTTAAATGCCCGAGTTATAGTGCATTTGAGGATTTCTTCAACGAAGCTATACTCGCGTATTGCGAGGAGAAAAATCATTAAAGGTGCTGTAAATCGGACATTTAAGGCTTATCAGGTTCGATTACCGTCACCTTAAAGAAAAAAGAAGGAATAAAAAATGGAAACTCTTTTATCAATAGCAATTGCCCTGAGTGCAGGTCTTTTTATGTCAAGAGTGGTAAAGCCTCTCAAGCTTCCTGCAGTAACAGGTTATCTTGTGGCAGGTATACTTATCGGTCCCTACTGTCTTGGTAAACTCGGCATTGACGGCTTCGGCTTCACAAGCACCGAGCAGGTAAGTGCCATGAGCATAATAAATGACGTGGCTTTGGGCTTTATAGCCTTTGCCATCGGTGATGAATTCCGTTTGGAACAGCTTAAAAAGACAGGTAAGGCGGCAACGATAATCGGTATTTTACAGGCTGTGTTTACAACTGCGGTGGTTGATGTGGCTTTAGTGGGACTTCACTTTGCTTTGGGTGAAGATAAATTCCCTCTTTCTTCGGCAATCATCCTCGGTGCAATCGCCTCGGCCACGGCGCCTGCGGCAACTCTTATGGTTGTAAGACAGTACAAGGCAAAGGGTAAGCTTACAAATTTGCTCCTTCCCATCGTTGCTTTGGATGACGCTGTTGGACTTATAATTTTTGCCGTTTCATTCGGCTTTGCAAAAACTCTCGTAAGCGGTGAATTCAATATTTATTCCGTTCTCGTTGATCCCATTGTTGAGATTGTCTTTTCACTCGTTTTAGGTGCGATTTTAGGTTATCTCCTCGCTTGGGCAGAAAAGTATTTCTTCTCCCGCTCAAAGAGACAGGCTATCGTTGTAACGGCTATTTTCCTTGCTGTTGCCCTTTCAAAGCTTAAATTTCACCTCGGCCCCGTCGAGTTCGGTTTAAGTCCTCTCCTCGTTTGTATGATGCTCGGCACGATTTTTTGTAATGTCTGCGACTTTTCCGCAAATCTTATGGAAAAAACCGACCGCTGGACAGCACCTTTGTTTATTCTCTTTTTCGTTTTAAGCGGTGCAGAGCTTGAATTTTCCGTATTCACCGACCTTGCCGTTGTA
This sequence comes from Acutalibacteraceae bacterium, assembly GCA_045604385.1. Classification (GTDB taxonomy): domain Bacteria; phylum Bacillota; class Clostridia; order Oscillospirales; family Acutalibacteraceae; genus UBA6857. The sequence goes on along the minus strand of JAZUNX010000012.1, from coordinate 32,349 downwards.
GGTATAGGTGTTGTTTATATTGTTGCACGTTCATTCGGCAAATGGTTCGGTGCAAGACTTGGTGCAGATATTGCAAAATGTGGGCCGAACATCAAAAAGTATCTCGGTATCACTCTTCTTCCGCAAGCAGGCGTTGCCCTCGGTATGTCTATCAGTGCTCTTGAAATCGGTGAGACAGGCATCGTTATCAGAAACATCGTTCTCTTCGGCGTTCTCATTTATGAGCTCTTCGGACCTCTTATGACCAAGATTGCCCTCACCAAGGCTGGAGACATCAAGCCCAAGGAAGACAAACCCAAGGTTGCCGCCGAAAAGGGACGCGGAGAGTAAGTCAATTCGCAATTTTCAATCGCGGGAAAGATTTTCGGTAACAGGAAAATACATTCCGCCGAATTTACAGATTGTAATCGTAGGGGCGACAATTGTTCATCCGCAGTTAAACAACAATTTGAAAATGAACTGTTATGTAAGGACACGGCTTGCCGTGTCCTTAATTTTGTCGGCAAACCTTATATTAAACCGGTAGGGGCGGATATTATCCGTACGAAGATTTTTCGCTACGCTCAAAATGACACATCAGGTTTGTTCCTTTTGTGTCATTCTTTTTTCTTAAATTGTTGATTTTTATAATCTTTTTTGATATACTATTTGTGCCAAACTAATCAAATATTGCAATATCGGTATTATTTTATTTATGGAACAGGTATATCCTTTTTTCGTAAGTAAAGACTGAATTTGATAAAATGCAAATTCCACGTCTTTGCTTATGAGGTAATACCGATTTTACAAGGATTAGTTTGGCGACTAACGGAGTTTGCGTTTTTGTGCGCTTGCTTCGGTAGGCGCATTTTTATTTTTTACGGGAAAGAGGATTGATGAAAGTGTTATTCAAAAAGAAGAAAGCCTACGAGCCTCCGCCGATAAACACACCAAAATTCACACATGAATAATTAGAAAAGTTGGCCACAGAAAAACTTAAATGGTTATATCTTAATCTGTTAGGCGAAATAAGAACTACATATAAAATCGTAGATGACAAACGAATTTGGACAGATGATATGTACGGGTGTGAAACTTGGAGGGAAGTACGAAAACTTGTCGCCGAAATAAAGGGAATTTATGATAAAAGAACAGGAAAACACATTTACAGAGTAAAAATAAATAAAGCCAAAAACAAAGTTGCTTATTATTATCTTGGCTATAGAACTGAAACTCTTGAAGAAATGATAGACGGAAAAAGCAGTAAAAGATAACGGCTATTGGAAAATTAAATGGTATTTTCATCGGATGATCAATGGTCGCCCCTACGAGGATAACTTAAAATTTGTGATGTTTTCACGGGATGTCGAGGCGCCATCCCCTACGATTTTACCGTGAGGTGGGGATATATCCTCCTCTGCCAAATCATAGGAAAGTTCTGTGATTGAAAGTCAATAATCAAAAATCCCACAGATTTTCGTCTGTGGGATAATTTTATATCGTTTTTACAGGGCGGAATATCGTTTGTTCATTCAGTAAATCTTCCCTGCGATTGAGAATTGAGAATTGCGCATTCCGCATTATCTTATATACCCCAGCGGGTTAACCTTTCTGCCGTAGACAAGCACCTCGAAATGAAGGTGGGGGCCTGTGGAGTTACCTGTGGAGCCGATTCTGCCTATCTGCTGTCCCTGGTATACATACTGACCTGCTCTTACACAGAGGGAGCCGGGCTGCATGTGGGCATATCGGGTAGTGATGCCGTTTCCGTGATTGATAACCACCGTGTGACCGTAGCCTGACCAACCGCTGTAGGCTGTGACAACTGTGCCTGATGCTGAAGCCACAACAGGAATACCCGTAGAGCCGCCGTAACGGATAATATCAATACCGCCGTGGAAGCCCCATCCTGAAATACCGGGATTTCTGTAGCCGTAGTGAGAGGAGATGCTGTAAGCGCCTCTTGTAGGCCAGGTGAAGCCACGTGAGGTAACGGAGCCGGAATAGACAGGGGATGAATAGGTTTTTGTACCGATCAGAACTATTTTGCTTACGGGGTTCTTTGTAATCTTTTCCGAAAGGAAGGAGGTGTAGGAAATCTCGCCGTTGATATAGGTGACAAGCTCCGTGATAACCTTCTGACCGTAAGCACCATTCTGGGTGGTTTTCTTTGTACCCTTGGCTAAAGAGGAGCTTTGTTTCTCGATAGTCTCGTAGGGGATGGAAACCTTTCTCGTACGTGTTTTCATAACCTTTACTCTTACATAGTTTTCTTCTTCGGCAACTAAAAGCTTTTTGATGGAAGAAAACTCGGAAAAGTCCTTGCCCGGGTTAAGGGTGCGGAGCTGTTTACGGGTAAGACCGTACTGCTTTGCCACAGAGGCAAGAGTGTCCCCCTTTTTAACCTTATGGTATTTGGCCTCGGCTTTCGGCTTTGAAAGGATTGCCTGAAGTCTTGAAGCGTCCCATATAAGGTCGCTGTTCTCCTTGTAGTAGCCCTGAATATATTCTATCTCTTCAACAAAGCTTACCATGGTGCCTTCTTCGGCTTTCTTTTCGTAGGGGGCAAGAATCTTCGAAAAAACAGCAACTGCATCGGATTCATTTCTGACTGCACAGATAAATTCACCGTTAATATATACTCCGCAGGCACGGACATAGTTTTCACCGCTGCCCGTAATGATGCCTTCACTTATCATCTGTGAGTTGCTCAGCTCGTTTATCTTTACTCTGCTGAATTTGTATTGAGGCTGTTTGTTAAGGGTGATGGCGGAGCTTTCTTCCGAAGAGGAGAGAAGTGCAAGAGCCTGACTTCTGCCCTTTTCGAAGGTTTCCGTATTTTCAATATAGCCCAAAGAATTGCCGTTATATATTACCTCGAGGGCAAAGGTGCTGTCTTTTGTGATCGCGTTACCTGTAAGAAAAATCACAAAGCAGGTGGCAAGGGGGAGAGATATATTGAAAAGAGTTTTCCAGAAATGGCTGTGCCTTTTAAAGGACATAAGAAAATATTTGCCCATAGCCTTGGTGAAAACGGTGGTTCTTTTTTCCTTCATGGACTTTGTTGCCCTGATGATTGCCTTTATTTCAAGTGCGATACGCTTTATATCGTCGTTTATGCTCAAGTGAACCTTTTTCGGAAGAGCCCTGACCTTTCTCCACAAAGCCACAAGAAGATTGCTGATAAGAAGATAGGGAATGACAAACAGGGGAGAAACCTTTGAGAAAATATACTTTATGAGCTTTATTGTCTCTTCGCCGATGTATTCGATTTTTTCTTCAGCCGTGTAAAGAAGATAGGTAAGGTCAAGGTCGGAAGGCTTTGGTCTTTTCTTCGGCACAGGCTTTTTCAATGTCTGCGGTTTTTCTGCTACCTCGGGGGTAACGGTGGCTTCGGGGCGTGTTTCTTCCTCGAGGGGGAGGATTATCTCCGCCGCATCTTCACCGCAGAAGGGGGAATAGGGAACATCATCATCCAGAAAGTAGGTGTCATTAAGGTTAAAGGACACCGTGTCCGAAAGCTCCCTTTTAAAGCGTTCTTTGTTATTTTCCATAGGCTCACCTCCTTTTATGAATGCAGAATGCAGAATTGCGGTCGTGTGTTGAAATGTTATAATATTTTACTCTCTTTTCCGTAGAGAAAATCATACAGAAGGGAATAAAAAGCAATTTGTAATTGTAGGGCGGGATGACCCTATCCCGCCGAAACACCAAATAATTCTATCACAAAACCTTAAAATTTTCAATAGCCTTACCGTTTCGTCGGATAAGTAAGATTTTCCTCTTTCCAGTTTTCGAGAACCTTTACCATTTCCGCTGCCTCTTTTTTAGCCACGGGGAGATTATGGTCGCGGTAGTTACCGCATTCTTTCGCAGAAACGCCGGGCACCTCACCCTCAAAGGCAGCACAGAAGGCAAGAGCATCTTTTGTAAGGTTGATGGCGTCTTCCTTTGAAAGAGTGTCGGAAGTGATAAAATAAAAGCCTGTTCTGCAGCCCATGGGACCGAAATAGATGATTTTTTCGGAAACTGCGCTGTTTCTTACAAAGGTAGCAAAAAGATGCTCGAGAGTGTGTATAGCGCCGTTATCCATAACCTCTTCAACGTTTGGGCGGCGGCATCTTATGTCGTAGGTAACGGTGTTCATATCCGTTCTGGAAAGATACATACCCTTGGGTAAAATTGTGTGGTCAATTGTAAAGCTTGCAATCTTTTTCATACTAATATTTTCCTTTCGGTTTTCAATTAAACGAAATATATTTCTGTGAGGCAAAGAGCCTTGCAATACCCTGCCTTATGCCTCTGTTTTCTTCTTTTGAAAGTGTGGGGTCATCCCTGAAAAGGTCTTCGCAGGCCTGTCTGCTTTCTCTTACGATGTCCATATTTTCCGTAAGGTCGGCAATTTTCAGTTCGGGAAGTCCGTGTTGCCTTGAGCCGAAAAAGTCGCCGGGACCGCGAAGCTCCAGATCCTTATCTGCTATTTTAAAGCCGTCACTCGTGCGGCACATTATATCAAGTCTTGCCTTGGCGGTTTCTGTTTTTGCATCGCTTACGAGAACGCAGTAGGATTTTTCACTGCCTCTGCCTACTCTTCCGCGAAGCTGATGAAGCTGTGAAAGACCGAATCGCTCGGCATTTTCGATTACCATTATGACGGAATTCGGCACGTCAACACCGACTTCGATTACCGTGGTGGCAACTAAAAGTCCCGTTTCACCCTTTGAAAAGCTCGTCATAACCTTTTCTTTTTCACTTGCCTTTATTTTTCCGTGCAAAAGACCTACTTTGTAGTCCTTGAAGACTTCATTTTTAAGTTCTTCTGCATATTCCGTAGCGGCTGTGAGTTCGCTGTCACCCTCCTCGACGGCGGGGCAGACTATATAAGCCTGAAGTCCCATATCAAGGTGCTTTTTGATGAAAGCATAAAGACGCTGACGGTAAGAGGTGTCGACACAGTAGGTGGAAATCTTCTGTCTGCCCTTGGGAAGCTCATCAATAACGGACAAATCAAGGTCGCCGTAGATAATCAGTGAAAGGGTGCGTGGTATGGGGGTGGCACTCATAACCAGCGTATGAGGGCAGTTTCCTTTGGCGGAAAGAGAGCCTCTCTGCGCGACACCGAAGCGGTGCTGTTCATCGGTGACAATAAGACCGAGACGGTTAAAGACGGTGTCTTCGGTAATGAGGGCGTGAGTGCCTATAACTATATCCGTTCTTCCGTCGGCAAGTCTCTCTTTGACCTCTCTTTTCTTTTTGGGGGTAAGAGAGCCGACCAAAAGGTCAACGGCTATTCCTGTGTTTTCCGTAAGCTTTTTTACTGTTTCATAGTGCTGTCTTGCCAAAATTTCTGTCGGAGCCATAAAGGCACTCTGCAGGCCGTTTTTTGCCGCCACGAAGGTAAGACAGCAGGCGATTACCGTTTTACCCGAGCCCACATCACCCTGAACAAGACGGTTCATAGGCACGTCTCTTTGCATATCCTTTACTGCTTCGTCGACAACTCTTTGCTGTGCGCCCGTGAGAGTAAAGGGGAGAGAAGAGATAAATTCTTTACTGCAGTCCTTTTCGATTTTTCCCGAGGTTTTCTTTCTGTTTCTTTTGCGAAGCATTTTCATTCCTGCCTGTAAAATAAACAGCTCTTCGAAAATCAATCGGTATCTGGCGATTTCGTATTCCTTTTTACTTTTCGGAAAGTGGATGTTTTTAAGGGCAAAGCTTTCGTGACAGAGAGAATAGTCCTGTCTTACTTTGTCGGGGAGAAAGTCCCGCTCCTTTTTTTCCATATAAAGAGGCAGAGCGTTGGTCATAATCTTTGAAAGGATATTCGAGGTAAGACCTGCCGTGAGAGGATAAACGGGCATCATTGACATATCCTCACTTACAGGCTCAACAAGGGGATTTGTCATTTCAAAGCTGCCTCGGCTTACCGTAACCTTGCCGTAGAAAATATATTCCTCGCCCTGCTTTATTTTTTCAGCAAGAAATCTGTTGTTGAAAATGGTTATATGAACGCCTGCTTCGCCGTCGGTGACGAGGGTTTTATAAACTGTCATACCTTTTCTTATCTGATGCTCCACAGGGTCATAGCCCACCACGGCAGAAAAACAGCCGATGCTGTCGGGAACGAGCTTACAGATGGGAGTAAGAGAAGTGAAGTCGAAATAGGTGCGGGGATAAAAATGCACAAGGTCATAAAGAGTTTCTATGCCGAGCTTTTTTAAAAGGGCGGCTCTTTTTTCACCCACGCCCTTGATGTATTGAACAGGGGTCATTTTTATCCTCCTTCCAGTCGGATTAATTCACAATGCGCAATTCACATTTCGCAATTGCGTGTAAGACCTGGTCAACGAGGCAGTGATATACCGCCTGTTGAAATTCTGCTTTATTTTCAGTACTGTAAAAATATGTCTGCCTGATGTTATTCGGTTCTTTAAATTCGTTGTTTATCATCGGAAGCGGAAAGCCGTCTTTGACGGTAATCCGATGGGATACAGTGGTCACCACCACATACGATAATCTCCATAAAAATGGCGGAATATCGTTGCTTATTTTCTGAAATCTTTCCCGAGATTGCGCATTGAGAATTGCGAATTGATTCACGTTTCCCAACTGTACACATTCTTAAACGGCTCATATTCATTCACATTACCCTCATAGGAAAGCTCCCGCGAATAATACGCCATACCGTCGCGGTAGCAAAGGGGAATGAAGGGGAGAGTGCTGTCAAATACCTGAACGAAGGTGGAAATGTCAATGGCTCCCTTTGCGAAATCAAAGTAAGCCTTTGCAGTAACGCTTTTTGTGTCGATACCGTAGTTTGAGCTTCCGTCCTTTGCAAAAAAGGATGAAAGAGACATGTTTGCACCGGGTTTTATTTCTCCCACATAAAGGTCAAAGTCACCTTTTTTAAGGCAGTCAATGTATTCGCTGTATTCTTTTTCATAAAGGTCAACACCGATGCCGATGCTTTCGAGGGACTTTTTCACTTCCTTGGCAAGAGAGACCTTTACCTGTGTATCACTGCAGACAAGAAGTCTTATCTTAAGAAACTCGAAATTCTTTGAGCGGTAAGCATTGTGGGAATAGGCATAAATATATCCGCTTTTTTCTAAAAGGCTTTCCGCCTCTTTTGTGTTATAGGGGTTTTCACTGACAGGTACAGAGGAGGCAATATGCCAGTCGGGATTGAAGGCGCTTTTTGTTCTGCGGTACATACCCTCATAAACCTTGTCGCAGATACCTACTCTGTCAAGGGCAAGGTTAATCGCTTTTTTCAGGCTTTCTTCCGCAAAAACGCCGTCACTGTTAAAGGCAAGAAATACCAGATTGTTAAGAGGCATTCTGACCATATTTGCACCGATTTTGGTGTATTCTCCGTCACTTAAATCGTCAAAGAAATAGGTAAGGTCACCTGTTTGTAAAAGGTAAAGCTCACCCTTATCTGCGCTGACGGGGACAAGATTAATTTTTTCTGTCGCCATTTCCTCTTTACGGGTGGTGGTTTCGTTTGCTCTCAGGAAATAAGCTCCGTCTTTATTCTTTATAACATATCTGCCGCTTCCAACGGGTGTTTTTTCTCCGCCGTCACCTGCTCTGATTATTGGGAAGTTGAGACAGCCTTCGGCAAAAATATCCTCTTTTCCGAGAGTGAAAATTACCGTAGAGTCGGAGCCGGTCGCGGATTTTATATTGGTAAGTCTTTTTTCATAAAAGGAGTTATCCTTTGCCATATTGAAGGAGTAAACCACATCCGATGCATCCACAAGGCTTCCGTCGGAAAAATACAGCTCGTCCTTTATTGTTACCGTAAGCTTGTTACCTTCATTGGTAAAGCCTTCGGCAATAAGAGGGGATACGGCATAGCCGTCCTCAATAAGAAAGAGGCTGTCATAAATAAGGGTAAGGAGACTTCTGTTAAGAGGACTGTCGGTCTTATATGGGTTGAAGCCCTTGTCCTTGAAATAGCCGAGAGTTATTTCCTTTTCGGAAACGGGGGGCTGTGTGGTTTCGGCTTCGGTAGTGGTTTCTTCTGTCGGTTCTTCCTTATCGTCCTTACAGGCGGAAAAGAGACAGAAAACCGTTATAATGCAAAGAAAAACGCAAATGAGTTTTTTCATATAAAATTCACCAACTTATTCAAAACATACTCTTTCGGCAGAAAGGCATTTGCCGCTTTTTTCGTCAACGGTAAAAATACAGCCGTTAATCATACAGCTTCCCTGTGCACCGTCAAAGCGCGCGGGCATACCTGTGAGGAATTTGCCAATAACTATATCCTTATCCACACCCAAAACGCTGTCCTTTACTCCGCACATACCGATGTCGGTAATGTAGCCTGTGCCGTCGGGTAAAACTCTTTCATCGGCGGTGAGAACGTGGGTATGTGTGCCGAAAACAGCGGAAACTCTGCCGTCAAGATAAAAGCCCATAGCCTTTTTTTCGCTTGTGGCTTCGGCGTGAAAATCAACTAAAATTATATTTGTTTTGCCTTCGGTTTCCTTGAGTGCTTTGTCGGCAGCTCTGAAAGCATTGTCACAGCAATCACTGTACATATTACCCATAAGGTTTATAACAGCCACGGAATATCTGCCCATATCTACCACAGCCATACCCTTGCCGGGTGCGGAGGAGTCGAAGTTAAAGGGTCTTATGATGAATTCATTTTCATCAAGATAGGTATAGACCTCTTTTCTTCGGAAAACATGGTTGCCTGTGGTAATGAGGTCAACACCGCTTGTGAAAAGGTGTTCGGCGGAATCGGGAGTGATGCCGTTGCCTGTAGCGGAGTTTTCACCGTTTGCTATGCAGAAATCTATTCCTTTGAGTTTTTTGAAGGAGGGGAGCTTTTTTCTTAAAAAGTCACAGCCTACGCCGTTTACGACATCCCCTAAAACAAGAATATTCATATTATTTCTTCCAATCAATCTTTAAAATCGTTAAGATATTCGCTTACATCAAAATCATCGTCGTCGGGATAATAGTCCCAGCCGTCGTAGTAGTTGCCGCCCTTGTTTTCATCGGGGCTTTCGGGTATTTCCTTTATAACCTCGACCTTTCTGCCGCTCATCCACAAAAAGTGGGAAACGAGAAGAGTATATCCGCAGCAGGGGGGGGTAAGCCACTGGCTGACACTTCCCTCGGGAATACCAAAGTTTGAAAGGATGGTAGAAATAACACCGCCGTGGGTAACGATAGCCACGGAATCGGTGCCTGCCTTGATAATACCGTCTACCATCTTTTCAAAGGTGGAGCAGACGCGGTTTGCGAAATCGGCGTTGCTTTCACCGAAAGGAGGCTTTACGCCCTCTTCACCTCTTATCCAGCGGTCAAAAAGAGGCTGTTTTTCGTGAAGCACCTCTGCTGTCTGACCCTCGAATTCACCAAAGTTATATTCCGTAAGTCCGTCCATAATGATGGGCTTGAGGTGGGGATAAATAATCTCTGCCGTTTCCGTACAGCGCTTCAGGGGCGAGGAAAAAACGAAGTCAGCCTGGGGGTAAATATATTTTTCCTTGGCGTCCTTTAACTGCTCAATACCCTCACTGCAAAGGGGAGAGTCGGTTCTGCCTGCATATACGCCGTCGAGGTTGTCCTGTGTGAGCGCGTGTCTGATAAGATGTATACGGTAAGTTTTCATAATTTCATCTCCTGAACATAATTCATTATATTATACCTTAAAATTAAAGAAAATTCAATATTATATATATAATTATATATGATTTGTATAGTGCGGAATTCCGCATTCCGAATTCAGTCAAGCTTCCCTCTTGACAAATGCAAAACCTATGGTAAGATATACCCATAAGAGAAAAAGGGGGTGCAACTATGAAAGAAAAAAACTTACCTTATAACAGTCCGCTTGTGAAAATTCCCTTCGGCGGTCTTACAAAGGAAATGCTTCAGCTTATTGCCGTCCTTCTTATGCTCCTTGATCATATCTGGGCAACCTATATGTCCTTCGGCAACTGGATGACCTATGTGGGCAGAATGGCATTTCCCATTTTTGCTTTCTTTATCGCAGAGGGCTTTTGCCGTACGTCAAATGTGAAAAAATATGCTCTTCGGCTTTTAGGCTTTGGTATTATTTCCGAATTACCCTTTAATCTTTTTTACAGCAGTCGTACCTTCAATCCCTATCATCAGAATGTTATGTTCACCCTTCTGCTCGGTCTTCTTGCCATCATTGTAATTGACAGGCTGAAAAAGGACAGAAGTGCAAAGAATATTGCCCTTTCTCTTTTGTGGCTGTTTCTTATTGCTGTTGCTTCTGTAATCGGCTTTGTTGATTACGGCTTTCTCGGTGTGATAACCGTAGTAATGTTTTATCTTTTCAGAGATTTTCCTTTTGCCTGGGTGCTTCAGCTCGTGGGTATGGTGCTAATCAATATCGTCTTCTTTGAAGGTCAGGTTATACCCTTTGAGCTTTACGGAAAATACTTCGAAATTCCCACACAGGCTTTTGCCGTATTTTCACTTATTTCCATCTGGCTTTACGGCGGCAGAAGGGGAAAAAAGAACAAGGCAATACAGTACGGCTTTTACGCCTTTTATCCGGTGCATATGCTTATTCTTTATCTCATCAGATATTTTGCGTAAGAACATTTTTGTTGAAAAGTCCCTTTGCGGACTTTTCTTTCTTTTACAGTCCTGATATTGTCTCTCAGTCTGTTTGCTTACTTGAAAAATAAAAAGGGTTAATGTATAATATGTCTATTAAATCAACGGAGAGTTTACTATGCTTAATTTTATCATCGGCAGCAAAAACAGCGGCAAAACAACTTCCGCTCATAAAATCCTTGGTGAAATGGTCAGTCAGGGCAGGGAAGCTATGCTTATTGTTCCCCGTCAGTACACCTTCGAAAGCGACAGGAGCATCCTTTCGCTTTTAGGACCCAAGCTGGCCTCAAGGGTGGAGGTTTTAAGCTTCACCCGTCTTTCTCATATCGCTCTTTCCACCTACGGAGGAATTAAAAAGCCCATAGCCTCCGGTGCCGCAAGACTTATTTATATGTCCCTTGCCGTGGAAAATTTAAGCGATAAGCTCCGTGTTTTTTCAAAGCATAAAAACGATATTGCCCTTGCTACAAAGCTTCTCACCTTCGTGGACGAAATGAAAAATGAGGGCATAACAGCCGATGACCTTATGAAAAGCGCCGAGGGTATAACAGATAAACTTCTTCGTGAAAAAATGGAAGAAGCATCCCTCATTTATCGTACCTATGAAGCCGTTGTTGCACAGAGTGCCTTTGATGACACAGATTTACTTTCGAAGGTTTACGATATTCTCTGCGGTGAAGACTTCTTTTCGGGTAAAACCGTGGTCATTGACGGCTTTCCCGCCTTCACTCACGATGAACTCCGGCTTATTTCCCTTATGATGAGACAGGCTGAAAATGTCTATGTAACTCTCTGCCTCGACAAAATCGATATCACTGCCAAAACGGGTTCCTTCCCTTATATACAGCGTACGGCACGTAAGCTTATGCGCCTTGCAGGTGAGCATAATGTTCAGGTGGCAGAGCCTATTGTCTGCACAGGTGAAGGGGAGTATTTTAAAGAGGATATTGCCCATATAGAAAAAAATCTTTATAAGCCTGATTTTGCTGTTTATGAAGGCGAAAGTGAAAACGTAACCGTCATCACGGCAGGAGATTTTTATGACGAATGTGACGCTGTGGCAAGAAAAATCAAAAGCCTCATAAGAGAGGGTAAGTACCGCTGCAGGGATATTGCCGTGGTTTACAGAGATGACGAAAGCTATGAAAGACAGCTTCGCCATTCCTTCCGCACCTACGGTATACCCTTCTTTGAGGATAAAAGACAGGAGATAATCAATCAGCCTCTTATAAATTTTGTCAGAAGTCTTCTTATGATTTGCGGTGAAGGCTTCGACAGCGATTATGTTTTCCGCCTGCTTAAAACCTATCTTACAGGCATTACCGACGAAGAAAGTGCAAGGATGGAAAACTACTGCTTTATGTGGGACATAAGCGGTAAAAAGTGGCTTTCCGAATGGAAATATAATCCCGACGGCTTCGGTGAAAGCCTCAATGAAAAAAGACAGGCAGAGCTTAACGAGCTTAACCTTTTAAGAGAGAAAACCGTAGCACCCATTCTTTCTCTTAAGGAAAAAATCGAGCAGGGGAATGCTCTTGAAGCAATAAAGGCGGTTTACTCCTTTTTAAGAGAAAACAACATCGATGAAAACCTAAAAAAATATGCACTCGCTCTGGAAAAAGAGGGGGACACCTCTCTTGCTCTTGAGCAGGAGCAGGTATGGGACATTCTTATGGAGGTCTTTGACGATATTGCAGGGGCTTTGGGTGAAAGAAAAGTAAGCCCGAAGAGGCTGAGTGAAATTTTTGACCTTGTAATAAGTGAAAAGACTTTAGGCAAGCTTCCCGACGGCTTTGACGAGGTAAGTGTGGTGGGTGCGGAAAGAATGCTCACCAAAAAGGCAAAGGTTGTTTTTGCCGTTGGTCTTAACAGCGGTCTTTTTCCGAAAAACCAAGCGGAAAGCGGTCTCTTCTCTGCCTTCGAAAAGAACAAAATACAAAACACGGGACTTTCTTTCGGCGACGGAGTAAAGGAAAAGAGCCTCAAGGAGCACTTCATACTTTATAACGCTCTTGCCTCACCCTCTGACAGGCTTTATCTTTCCTACTGCGTTTCGGGACTGGGTGACGAAAAAAGAACCAAGAGTGAGGGTATCACTCTCTGTGAAAAGATGATACCTTCTCTTAAAAATATTATTACAGGTGACGAGGAGCTTATCGACCTTATCGAAAGTGAAAAATCCGCCTTCAGGCTTATGGCTGAAAGATACCGTACAGACAGCGCGGAAAGTAATACTCTCTATTCCTTCTTTGAAAATAAAGAGGAATACGGCGGTGTCCTTTCCTCTATGAGCAAGGCAATATATAAAGAGCCTTACGAAATCGAAGATAAGGAAACTGCCCTTAAACTTTTCGGCAAGGATTTATATTTTTCCGCTTCGCAGATGGAAACCTACAGCAAATGCCCCTTTATGTATTACTGCCGTTACGGTATCGGTGCCTCTCCGAGAGTAAAAGCAAAGCTTGACGCCTCACAGAGCGGCACGGTGGTTCACCACGTGCTTGAAATAATACTGAAAAAATATAAAGGTAAAGACTTCCTTGCTCTCTCCGACGAACAGATAAAGGAAGAGCTTCATCTCTGTCTCGAAGAATATATGAAGGATAAAATGGGCGGAAGGGATACCAAGGATTCACGCTTCAATTATATCTATTCCCGTCTTCTCAAGGTGCTCGGTGACATTATGGAAAGACTTCGCTGTGAGTTCGCCTCCAGTGACTTTGAACCCTGCGACTTCGAGCTTACCATAAGACGTGACGGAGATGTGAAGCCCTTTACTCTTGAACTTTCAAAGGGTACGGTGCAGATAAGAGGCGTTATCGACCGTGTGGACAAAATGGATCTTGACGGTAAGCGCTTCATAAGAGTTGTTGACTATAAAACGGGAGGCAAAACCTTCGAGCTTTCCGATGTCCTTGAGGGACTTAATATGCAGATGCTTCTTTATCTTATTTCTATATGGAGAGAGGGTGACGGGGAGTATAAGGACATTATTCCTGCAGGTATACTCTATTTCCCTGCCAAAATGAGTACGGTCAATGTGGAAGGCCGCGGTGACGGTGAGGATATCCGCCGGGAAAACCGCTACCGTGCAGGCAAAATGAACGGTATGATAGTTGACGATTACGATATGGTGAGCCATATGGACAAAGAGGGCAAGGGTCTCTTTATCCCTGTTACCACCGACAAACGAAGCGGTAAAATCAAGGGTAAATTCATCTCTCTTTTCTATCTTGAAAAGCTCGGTGAAAAGATGGACGAGGTTATCATAAATATGGCAAAGGGCATACAGGATGGTATCATCCCTGCAAGGCCCGTTTACGGCAGTTCATATACAGACGTATGCGATTACTGTGATTACAGGGAAATCTGCCTTGAGGAAGACCCCGAAAAGAGATATATCAGAAAAATACCCCACGATGAATGCTTTGAGCTTTTAAGAGGAGAGGAGGAGACAGAATGAGCAGAAGCTGGACAGAAAATCAGAAGGATGCCATTAATTCCCGCAGGGGAGATATAGTTGTCTCCGCCGCCGCAGGCTCGGGTAAAACGGCAGTTCTTGTAGAAAGAGTAATACAGAGGCTTACCGACAGAGAAAACCCTACCTCTGCCGACAGACTTCTTATTGTTACCTTCACCAAAGCCGCCGCAAACGAAATGCTCGAAAGAATAACTGCCGCCGTGGAAGGCCTTCTCCGCGAAAACCCCACGGATGCCAACCTCATAAAACAGCAGATGCTTTTGCCTACGGCGAAGATCTGTACCATTGACAGCTTCTGTGCTTCTTTGGTCAAGGAAAACTTTGAGCTTTTGGACTTTTCTCCCGACACGGTCACTGCCGAAGAGGGTGAGCTTGAAATAATAAAAAACGACGGCGTAAACGAGGCTCTTTGTTTTATGTACGATGAGGGCGGAGAGGATTTCCGTAATCTTTCCGAGCTTCTTTTCCGTGGCAGAGATGACTCCTATTTAGCCGAAACGGTGAAAAAGCTTTATGAAAACTCCCGTTCATTTCCTTTCCCTGAAAGCTGGCTTGACTCTCTCTGTGATGAGTTCGATGAAGTGACCGCTTTAGGTGAAAGCGTTTACGGAAAAATTATAATTCCCTATGTTTCCGACTGCCTTAACTACGCCGTGGATATTGCCGATTATATTTTATCCGAAAGTACAGGTAACGAAGACTATAACTCTGTTTTTTACGATGCTGTAATTGAGGACAGAAGACAGTACACCGCCTGTCTTGATTATCTTTCGGCAGGTGAGTGGGACAAGGCAAGAGAAAAAATACTCTCCTTTTCTCCCGCACGAAGGGGCAGAGCACCCAAATCCCTTAAGGAAGACAGCTTCTTTGATTCTCTCGTTTACAAGCGTGACACCTGCACCAAAAAGGTAAAAGCTCTCAAAAACCACTTTTTCTCCTCTCAAGAGGATTTCAGAGAGGACATGGAGTTCTTTGCGCCCCTTATCAAAGCACTCGTTAAAACAGTCAAGCTTTACGGTGAGATTTATACAAGAAATAAAAGAGAGAAAAAGCTAGCCGATTTCAGTGATATTGCCCACGGAGCTCTGAAGCTTTTGGTGAGAAAGACGGAAGACGGATATGAAAAAACCGAAAAGGCGAAGGCAATAGCCGAAGCCTATGATGAAATACTTATCGACGAATATCAGGACACCAACGAAGCACAGGATATGCTCTTTACTGCCATTTCACGGAATAACCTTTTCCGTGTAGGCGATGTTAAGCAGAGTATTTACGGCTTCAGACAGGCTATGCCCGAAATATTCATTTCTCTTAAGGAAAGATACCCTCTCTATGACCGTGAGAAGGACAATTACCCTGCAAAAATTGTCCTCGGTAATAACTTCCGCAGTCGCAAGGGTGTTACGGATATAATCAATTTCATTTTTGATGCTCTTATGAGCAAAGCTTGCGGTGCTGTCGATTATAATGAGGAAGAAAGGCTTGTACCCTCTGCATTTTACGAGGATGAAAACCGTCTGGGTGCAGAGCTTCACTTTGTGGAAACGGGTGACCTTATCCTTGAAAGCAGTGACGAAAATCAGGCAAGATATATAGCGAAAACCATAAAGGAAATGATAGATTCGGGCTTTACGGTAAAGGGTGAAAACGGTGAAAGAAAAGCCTCCTTCGGTGATTTTGCCGTACTTTTACGCTCGGCAAAAAGCCGCAGTAATATCTATGCCGATGCCTTCCGCAGTATGGGTGTACCCTCCTTTACCGAGCCGACAGGGTCTTTCCTTGAGTCGTCGGAAATCGCTCTTGCTCTTAACATTCTCCGGATTATCGACAACCCGAAACAGGATGTGCCTTTATTAAGTGTAATGCTCTCTCCGCTGTTCGCTTTTACCGCTGACGATATAAGTCAGTACCGTATCGACAGCAGAAAGGGTGACATTTATTCCTGCCTTCTCATTCAGGAGGAAAAGGGTAACGAAAAGGTGAAGGCCTTCAATGAAAAAATAAGGCATTGGCGCAGAATAAGTCTTTGCCGATGTGTGAGAGATTTGGTTGACGAGGTCTTTGAGGATACGTCGATACTGAATATCTTTGATGCCGTTGACCCAACGGGAATGAAAAGGTCAAACCTTATGCTTCTCACGGATTATGCCGATACCTACGAAAAAACAGGCTCGGGCGGTCTTTCGGGCTTTGTTCGTTTCATCGACAGGCTGAAAAACAATAAAAAGGATCTTACCGCCTGTCTCGGTCAGGTGCAGAGTGCCGATGTGGTAAAGATAATGTCTATCCATAAATCAAAGGGTCTTGAGTTCCCCGTGTGTATTATCGGCTCCTGCGCAAGTAAGTTCAATAAGACGGATGAAAGGGAAAATCTCCTCATCAGCCTTAAGCACGGCCTTGGCATAATAAGAAGGGATATTGACACCTTCGACCAGTACGACACAGTATGCCATTCGGCCATAAAGCTTTCCAAGGGTCTCGAGGGCTTAAGTGAAGAGCTTCGAGTTCTCTATGTTGCACTGACCAGAGCCAGGGAAAGACTTATTATGGTCTATGGCACGAAGGATATAGAAAGCACTCTCAAAAAGTGCTTTGATAACATAAATCCTAAAACAGAAAAAGTTTCTCCCTTCCTTGTTTCTTCGGCGACGGGTATGGGTGAGTGGATAGTTACAGCTCTTCTCCGCCACAGGGATGCGGCACAGCTTCGTGAAATCCTCGGCTGTAAGGAGCATATAGTTTTAGACTGTGAGTCACCGCTTAAGGTGGTTGTTTCTTCTATGAAAGAGGAGGTTATCCCTTCCTTCGGCAAAAGCAGAGAGACATCTGCCGAGCCTGACGGAAATCTCCTTAAGGCTATTGAGGAAAAGGTCAGCTTCAGATATAAATACGAGGCACTTTCAAATGTTCTTATGAAAAGAGCCGCTTCCGAGGTTGACAAAGACTTTGTTGACCGTGAATACTTTGCCTCATCAATGCCGTCCTTTTTATCCGACGGCGGTCTCACGGGTGCACAAAAGGGTATCGCAACCCACACCTTTATGCAGTTTGCCGATTACGAAAGGGCCTCCCGTGATGCAAGGGGAGAGATTGAACGCCTTCGTGAAAAGGGGATTATCACCGATGTACAGGCAGAGGGTATTAATGTACCTGCCGTTGAGAGATTCTTTGAAAGCGACCTTGCAAAGAGGATACTTTCCAGTGAAAATGTAATGCGCGAAAAGAAGTTTACTATCGAGGTTCCCATAAATGAAGTCTATGAGGGCACGGAAGAGTTTTCCGATGAAAGGGTAATGATACAGGGTATTGCCGACTGTGCTTTCACGGAAAAGGGTGAGCTTGTGGTAGTGGACTATAAAACCGACAGACTTAAAACCGAAGAGGAGTTCATCGAAAAGTATTCTTCACAGGTAAAGCTTTACAAAAAGGCTCTTTCCGTGTGTACCGATTACAGGGTTAAGGAAACGGTGCTTTATTCTTTTTATCTTGGTAAGGCGATAACCGTAAAATGAAAAGAATTACTTGCTATGTAGAACAAACTCGGAAACAAGTGAAAAAACAAAAAAATGATATGAAAATTTGAATTTCAAAGAAAACACATTGAAATGTATAGGGATTTATGGTACAGTATACATGTCTTATTGTGTGTAAATGGAAAGCGAGGTTTAACCAATGAATCCAGTTTTAAAATATCGTGGTGGAAAATCTCGGGAAATTCCACGTTTTCTTCGATACATACCGGATGATTTCAATAGATATATTGAGCCTTTCTTTGGCGGAGGAGCTGTTTATTTTCATCTTGAGCCTGACAATGCCATTATTAATGATGCGAACGAGCGACTGATGACATTTTATACACAGTTACGAGATCAATATCCGCTGATGCGTCAGCAGTTGGATGAAATTCAGCACATATACGAACAAAACCAAGAGGAATTTAAGAGGTTAAAAGCTTTAACGCCGGATAAGAGAGTCCCTAATGCTAATGAAGACCTTTATTATCGTATGCGGGAACTTTTTAACTATCCTGATGATACATATTTAGATGGTGTTTTATATTACTTTATCAATAAAACCGCTTATTCGGGAATGATTAGATATAATAATAATGGTGATTATAATGTTCCTTTCGGCAGGTATCCAAATCTTAATACTCGACTTGTAACACAGCAACATAGTGAGCTTTTGCAAGGGGCAGAACTGTTCAACCTTGATTATAGCCATATATTTGATATGGCACAAGAAGATGATTTTATCTTTTTGGATCCTCCATATGATTGTGTTTTCAATGATTATGGAAATATTGATATGATGAATGGGTTTGATGAAGGAGAGCATAGACGATTAGCAGCTGATTTTAGAAATCTTCCTTGCAGAACTTTGATGATTATCGGTAAAACTCCTCTTACTGAAGAATTGTATGGTGATTTTATATTTGATGAGTACTATAAAAACTATGCGGTAAACATTAGAAATCGTTTCAAGAACGATAAAATGCATATCGTTGTAAAAAATTATTGAGGTGGTAGTTATGGCAAGACTGGACAATAAAGTTCTGTTTTTTACAACTTCACCACGAACTCCTGCAAAGATGATTCCTGAAATTGGGTTGCTTTGTGATAAATTTGAAGGAAAACCGTGGAATAGAATTACACAAGAAAAGTACATTGATGAACTTGCGAAAAGCAGTTTTTTCGAGGGAACAGGATCTCCCTCCGATAAAGCGTTTAGTGCACGTGACAGAATTAATCGTGCTCCTAAAGCATTAGGGTTTGTAGACTTGAAGCCATATGTTTCATTGACTGAAGCAGGTCGTGCTTTGATTTTTGGTAAAAGACCACAAGAAATTTTTCTGCGTCAATTGCTTAAATTTCAGTTACCTTCACCGTATCACACAGAGAATGCAAAAATAAGCGGTACATTTTTTGTGCGCCCATATTTAGAGGTATTGCGTTTAATATATGATCTTGAATACTTGACTTTTGATGAGTTGAAAATTTTTGCTGTTCAAATTACAGACTATCATAAATATGAAGAAGTAAAAGAAAAGATTCGTAGTTTTAGAAATGAAAAGGACTTACACCGTGGTCGATATAAGCAGTTTATAAATGATGTTTGGACAAATGCAGTATTAGAAATTCATAGTGGCCGAATAGCCGAAGGGCGAACAAGAACAAGAGAAACAAGAGATGCCAGTATAAACAAATTTGTGAAAACACAAAAAGGTAATATGCGTGATTATGCAGATGCTTGTTTTCGATATTTGAGATTTACAGGTCTTGTATCCATAGCACACAAAAGCAGAACAATTTCTGTTTTTGATGACAAAAAACGTGATGTTGAATTCATTCTTAATAGTGTTAATCGAAATCCTGTTTTTTTAGATGATGAAGATAGTTATAAGGCGCATTTGTTCAATGCGACCACTCCTGAACTATATACAGACAATATTGATAACATAATTGATGTTGTTCTGCGTATGAGTGAATACACAAAGCGTGATTTGGTGGATTACGATATTGAAGACTTAAAAGATTTGCGAGACAGTATTGTTGCTCAGCACAAAGAGAATGTTATTAACGAGCAAGTTTCTGAAATCAAGTCCTATGCACTATATTCAGAAATCATCGACACATTTAATGAAATTGTTTCGGATCAATATTATGATGCGCCGCTTATGTTTGAATATAATACTTGGCGAGCAATGACCATGCTTGATGGCGGTAATATCAAAGGTAATTTTAAATTTGATGACATTGGACAGCCTCTTTCTACTGCATCGGGAAATATGCCTGATATTGAATGTGATTATGAGAATTTTTCTTTAGCTGTAGAGGTTACATTACAATCCGGTCAACGCCAGTACGAATCAGAAGGTGAACCGGTCGCGCGGCATTATGGTCAGTTAAAGAAAAAGTCCGGTAAAGACACCTATTGCCTATTTATTGCACCGACAATAAATGCAGCAACATTAGCACATTTCTACGTATTGAATCATTTGTCAATTGCACTTTATGGTGGAAAATCGAAGATAATCCCTCTAGAATTGGATCAGTTTATGAAACTTGTAGAGATTTCATATAGTTACGAAACTCAGCCTACACCAACTGATATTAGGAGTTTTCTTGATAGTGCTTTGAATTTATGTGAAAAAGCGGTTGATGAAAATAATTGGCGTTGTGGCATTCAAGAGTGTGTTGATATGTGGTTAGCTTCGTGAAGATAAAGATGGAAGTTTATGTATCGTATTTTTCAATCACAACTATTTATAAATGTGAAAATCTTCAAATAAAATAAATTATTTTCAAAAAAATGTTGATTTTTCATTTTTCTTGTGTTACAATACCATTCGTTAAATAATGCAAAGAGCCGAAAGAGGTGAACAATAATGAAAAAGGATCTTCATCCCAACTACGAACAGACAGAAGTAAGATGTGCTTGCGGTGCAAAAATTGCCACAGGTTCAACCAAAAAGGATATGCGTGTTGATATTTGTTCAAACTGCCACCCCTTCTTCACAGGTAAGCAGAAGCTTGTTGATACAGGCGGACGTGTTGACAGATTCAACAAGCGTTTCAACCTCAGCAAATAATTATTTTTCATGTAAATCAGACGATGCAAATTATTGTATCGTCTTATTTTCATTTAAAAGGAATTAGCAATGCACAATTCGCAATGCGCAATCGCGGAAAAAGTTTATTAAAAAACAACCCTTATTCCGCCTGATTTACAGTTCATATAAGACTGTCGGCAATTTGCTGAACAACATAAATTTTCGCAGAGCTTAACCGTTAATTTATTAAAACGCGAATTGATATGGGCGGAATGTTGCCATCCGCTACATTTAATGTTCTTCGCGATTGAGAATTGCGCATTGAGAATTGCGCATTTTAGGAGGTTTACACCGTGCCCGAATACAGAACCATCAAAACCGAAAACTCCGACGAATTCATTGTCAAAAAGTCGAGATTTATCGGCTATGTAAAGCCTGTCAAAACCCAGCAGGAGGCATTGGATTTCATCGGCAGTATAAAAACGAAGCATTGGGATGCCACTCATAATGTTTATGCCTATGTCCTTCGAGAGGGTGGAGTACGCCGTTTCAGCGATGACGGCGAGCCTCAGGGTACTGCAGGTATTCCCTGTCTTGATGTGCTTTTAAAGGAGGATGTGACTGACTGCTGTGTGGTTGTCACCCGATATTTCGGCGGTATAATGCTCGGTGCGGGAGGGCTTGTGAGAGCCTATTCCCACGGCGCAAAGCTTGCTCTTGACTCGGGCGGAATTATCACTATGTCTCTTTGCAAGATAGTTACTGCCACGGCTGACTATAATTTTTACGGCAGATTAGTACCTCTTATCTGCGAATGCGGAGGTATAGTCGAGGATACGGAATTTACCGATAATGTCACCGTAACCTTCCGTATTCCCGAAGGTCTTCTGGATTCATTCAGAGCCAAGCTCATCGATTTTTCGAACGGCAGATTCGACTGTCAGGTCATCGATGAAAAATTTTGTGAAATTTAATTTTAAAAATTTAGGGGAAAAACAGGGGAGAAAATCAAAAAAAAGCGTATATATATTTATGAAGTGTTATTCTGCATTTAAAAGGGGTGTTTTTAATGTCTCATATCAGAATGAGGTCTTTGGAAAACGAAAGAAAAACTATCTCCGAATACGGCTTTCTCTGTGAAAATACCAAGGGTAGACAGGCTCCCGAAGAGGAATGTCCCGTAAGAACTGCTTTTCAGAGAGACAGAGACAGGATTATCCACTGTCCCGCTTTCCGACGCTTAAAGCATAAAACACAGGTTTTCCTTGCGCCCGACAGCGCCCATTACAGAACACGCCTTACTCATACTCTTGAGGTTTCGCAAATTGCCCGTACCATAGCTATGGGGCTTTCTCTCAATGAAACCCTCACCGAGGCTATTGCCCTCGGACATGACCTCGGTCACACACCCTTCGGTCACGCAGGTGAAAGAGCTCTCAACGAGGTTTACCCGGGCGGCTTCAAGCATTTCGAGCAAAGTCTCCGTGTGGTTGACCATCTCGAAAACAAGGGCAAGGGTCTCAACCTTACCTACGAGGTCAGAAACGGAATTCTTTGCCATACCAGAGGCGAGGAGGCATCAACCCTCGAGGGCAGAATAGTAAAGCTTGCCGACAGAATTGCCTATATAAACCACGATATCGACGATGCAGTCAGAGGCGGCATAATAACCGAAGGAAACATTCCCGCCGAGGCAAGAAAGATTTTAGGCGAAACAAAAAGTCAAAGAATAAATACCCTCGTAATGTCCGCCATCGAAAACACAAAGGATGAAATCGTTCTCGACAGTGACATTCAGTCTGCATTTGATATGCTTCACGAATTTATGTTTGACAGAGTTTACACAAACCCTGCCTGTAAAAGTGAAGAGGGCAAGGCAATAAAGCTCATTCAGGCTCTTTATGAGTTCTTTGTATCAAATCCCAATGAGCTTCCCAATGAATACATAACCATAGCCTGGCAGGAAGGCGCCGAAAGAGCCGCCTGTGACTATATCGCGGGTATGACCGACGATTA
The DNA here is from genome assembly GCA_045604385.1 of Acutalibacteraceae bacterium. GTDB lineage: Bacteria > Bacillota > Clostridia > Oscillospirales > Acutalibacteraceae > UBA6857. The sequence goes on along the minus strand of JAZUNX010000012.1, from coordinate 9,703 downwards.
TGTGCTTAAGGTTTACGGCGATTATTTCATCCCGAAAGGCTGGAACTACTGATTTAATGCGGAATGCGGAATGCGCAATCGCGGGTAAGAATTCCAAACCTTAATCAGTAGGGGCGGATATTATCCGCCCGAAGGATTTTTGAATTTTAAAAGAAAGGACGGTGTAACCATGGCACAAAGATTTTCCGATGAATTTCTTGCGGAGCTTCGCATGAGATGTGATATTGAGCAGATAATATCATCATATACTCCTCTTAAAAGACGCGGCAAAAACCTTGTGGGTCTTTGTCCCTTTCATAATGAAAAAACACCGTCTTTTACAGTATACCCCGAAAGTCAGAGCTTTTTCTGCTTCGGTTGCGGTGCAGGCGGTGAGGTAATCTCCTTTATCCGCCGTGCCGAAAATTTGGACTACAGCGAAGCGGTACGGCTATTATGCGACCGATGCGGTATGGTGATGCCGAGCGAAGGCTATGACAGCTCACTTGCCGAAAAAAGAAAAAGAATGTACGAAATCAATAAAGAGGCGGCAAGATTTTTCAATGCCTGCCTTTTTGAAGAGCAAGGGAAAGCAGGCCTCGATTATTATAAAGAAAGAGGACTGAAAAAAGGGACGATTATCCGCTTCGGTTTGGGCTATGCTCCCGACGGGTGGCGTAATCTTCTTACCTATATGAAGAGCAAGGGCTATTTCTACGAAGAGCTTTACGAAGCCAACCTTGCAAACAAAAGCGAAAAAAACGGCAAAGTCAGCTTCTACGATTCCTTCCGTAACAGGGTTATGGTACCAATTATCGATGTCAGAGGTAATGTGGTTGCCTTCGGCGGAAGAGTTCTGGATGACAGTAAGCCAAAATATATAAACTCTTCTGACACTCTCGTTTACAAAAAAAGTCTCGGTGTTTTCGGTCTCAACTTTGCCAAAAGCACTAAGGAAAAAAGCCTAATTTTGGTGGAAGGATATATGGATGCCATCTCTCTTCATCAGGCAGGCTTTGATAATGTTATTGCCTGTCTCGGTACGGCGCTGACGAGTGAAATGGCGCATCTTTTAGCAAGATATACGGATGAAATCATTCTCTCTTATGATGCCGACGATGCGGGACAGAAGGCTACGGACAGAGCCATCGGCATTTTCTCGTCAATCGGTATGAAGGTGAGAGTAGTTCATCTGACGGGCGGTAAGGACCCTGACGAAATACTGAAAAAATACGGTCCCGAGCGTTACCGCAGTCTTATTGACGGGGCGGCAAACGATATTGAGTTTGAGCTTGTTCGCCTGCGTAAGGATTTCGATCTTGAAACCAGTGACGGTAAAATGAAATATCTTGAAAGAGCCGCCGAGGTTTTAGCCAAAACAAGCGTAATTGCCCAGGATATTTACACCTCCCGTCTTGCCGAGGAATTACAAGTGGACAAGGCGAAAATAGCCATTCGCATCGAACAGTTTCGCCGACGGGTACAGAAAAAGGAGCAGGGGCAGAAATATAAAAAGATACAGCAGGACTCAATGAGTCAAAATTCAAAAATTGCTCTTAAAAATTCAACCAATATAAGGGCCGTAAAAGCCGAAGAACAGCTTTTGGGCGTTCTTTACCGTAACCCTGATTTTTACAGGGGCATAAAGGGTGAAATAACGGCGGTTGATTTTTCTGTAAGCACCCACCAAAGAATATTTTCCCTGCTTACGGAAAGAATAGAAGAACACAGAAGTCTGGAGCTTACTTCCTTTTCACAGGAAATGACAAGTGAGGAAATGGACACTTTTGTGCAGATAATAAAGAAGAACGAAAATCTCCGACATACCTTCAAGCTGTGCACTGACTGTGTGCAGGTTATGAAGGAAGAGAGTCTGAAAAGACAGCAGAATGTTTCTGCGGGGGGACTCAGTGATGAAGATTTTCTTGCTTTAATAAAGGGAATTAACAGAAAGGATATATAAAATATGGACATTCAGGAAAAAAATGCATTGATCAAGGCTCTCATTGACAGAGGTATTGCCACAGGTAAAATCAACTCAACGGACATTGATACAGTTCTTGTTGAGGCTGATGTTGACGTTGACGAAATGGAAAAGGTTTATTCAAAGCTCGAAAGCGCCGGCGTTGAAATCGTTGACGACTTAAGCGATGAAATCCTTGAAAACATCTCCATCGACATCGACCTTCCGAAGGATTACGATAATTCCTCTATCGCCGCCACCGACCCGAAGAGCGTTATCGACGACCCTGTAAAAGTATATCTTAAGGATATAGGCAGAGTGCCTCTTCTCACACCCGAAGAGGAAATTGACCTTGCAATCCGTATTTCCAACAACGATAAAGAAGCAAAGGAAATCCTCACCAAGGCAAATCTCCGTCTTGTTGTTTCAATCGCAAAAAGATATGTGGGCAGAGGTATGATGTTCCTCGATCTTATTCAGGAGGGCAATTTAGGTCTTATCAAGGCTGTTGATAAGTTTGACCATACCAAGGGCTTCAAGTTCTCAACCTACGCCACCTGGTGGATAAGACAGGCTATCACCCGCGCTATTGCCGATCAGGGCAGAACTATCCGTATTCCCGTTCATATGGTCGAAACCATCAATAAGGTTAAAAAGACAAGCAATATGCTCCTTCACCGTGACGGCAAGGATCCCTCTCCCGAGGATATAGCAAAGGAACTCGGTATGCAGACAGAGAAGGTACGTGACATTCTCCGTATTTCGCAGGAGCCTGTTTCTCTCGAAACACCTATCGGTGAAGAGGAGGACAGCCATCTCGGCGACTTCATTCCCGATGAAGATGCTCTTTCACCTGCCGATGCCGCAGCTATGACCTTCCTTAAAGCCAAGGTCAATGAGGTGCTCGAAACTCTTACCCCCAGAGAGGCAGAGGTTTTACGTCTTCGTTTCGGTCTCCGTGACGGCACACCTCAAACTCTTGAAGAGGTGGGCAAGGCTTTCAATGTTACCCGTGAAAGAATAAGACAGATTGAAGCCAAGGCTCTCCGTAAGCTTCGTCACCCCTCCAGAAGTAAGCATCTTAAGGATTTATAATTTCACACAATATGAGAAGGCTTTTCTCTTAAGGGAAGGCCTTCTTTTTATACTTATTGCAGAATGATTGCGATAATATTAAAGTTTGCTTTTGTTGTTGACTTACAATTATACACAGTGTATAATTGTAAACGAAATATTAATGAAAGAGGGCTTAACTATGAAAAGATTAATTTCAGTTTTTCTTTCCGCGCTTATGATTGTATCTCTTTCTCTGTCCTTTACAGCATCTGCCGTTTCTCTCAAAGAAGGCCCGGAGGCGGCTTATGAATGCTTTGAGGACGGTAAGAGCGCACTCGATTATGTTTATTTTTCACCTGTGAAGGATGAAAACGACACTACGAAGTATCCGCTTATTCTCTGGCTCCACGGTAATTCCTCGGGCGATTATCCCGGGCATCAGCTCAGAAACAGCGATATATATAAGTTTTCTACCGACGAATTTCAGGCACGCTTCAAGGAGGCGGGCGGTGCCTTTCTTCTTTTGCCCCGCGATCCTACGAAAAGCATCAGCCTTGCTTGGGACTTTGCGGTAGAGGATGCAAAAAAGGTTCTCGATGATTTTATCGAGGAATACGGTGAAAATATCGACCTTAACCGTATTTATGCAGGCGGTAACTCTATGGGCGGTAAGGGTGTTTACAAAATAGCCGCCGCTTATCCTGAGGTTTTCGCGGCCATTTTTCCTCTGTCACCCGTTTATATCCCGACTAACACTGAACTGAAGGCTCTTTCCGACACGGCAGTATGGGTGTTCAGTAACAGTAATGATAACTATCCTCAGCTTTCAAACACATCGGTTAAAACCTATTTTAACTATCTTAATAAGCATTCGGAAAATCCTCAGAATAACCGCTGGTCCTGCTTTTCCGAATATTACGGAACGGGTGGCTTTATCAGTGAGGAGGAAATTCATAACACCTGGACACCTGTTCTCAATGACCTGTTTATGGATGACGGCAGCGAATATAAGGCTATGTCCACCGTGGACGGAGAGGGAAACAGTATAACACTGACTTATCCTGAGGGCTTTATTTACTGGCTTTCGTCACAGACGCTCAGCGACAACGCGTCTGCAGTGTGGAAAAATCCGTTGGCAGCTATCATCGACTTCTTCATCAGTATTTTTAATGCTATAATCAGTATCTTCGGTATTTGATGACTTCTATCAAAAAAAACACACTAACCCGTGTGTTTTCGAAGCAAGATAATTCAAAAAACAGAAAAATACACTCCCTTGCCTTACTTTATGGCAGGGGAGTGTTCTTTTATTTTTTATGTAGTGTGATTTCATTATTCTTGCCTGAAAAGAAAAAAATCCGCCCCTTATGGCGGTGAAAAGCATATTTAATGCAAAAAAATCCCAAAAATATAAAAAAATACAGAAAAAGCTCTTGACAATAAAAACACAAATATGTTATCATAGCAAAACATATAATGTGTAATTATGCCTTAATGTCTTTTCTCTTAAGTGAATATTACCATTAATGAACGAAAATGTCAATACATTTTTGAAAAAACATCGTAAAGCAATTCCTCTCCCGAGGAAAATAATAAAGATATGGAGTGATAAGCCAATGGTAAATGTAACCGACGTAAAACTCGGAACAAACGTAAGAAAGAGCTTCGGCAAAATTAAAGAAGTTATGCCTATGCCCAATCTTATCCAGGTTCAGAAGGATTCTTACAAATGGTTCATCGACATCGGTCTTAAAGAAGTTCTTAAGGATATGTCGGATATTACCGATTACAGCGGTAATTTAGTCCTTTCCTTCGTTGACTACCGAATGGATGACAAACCCAAGTACACCGTAAAGGAATGTAAAGAGAGAGACACCACATACTCTGCTCCCATGAGACTTACCGTACGTCTTTATAATAAAGAAACAGGTGAAGTGAAGGAAAGCGAAGTTTATATGGGTGACTTCCCCCTTATGACCGAAAGCGGTACCTTCATCATTAACGGTGCAGAACGTGCTATCGTTTCACAGCTTGTCCGTTCACCCGGCGCATATTTCGGAATGACACATAATGTTACAGGTAAAAAGCTTTTCACTTCAACTATCATTCCCGGCCGCGGTGCATGGCTCGAATATGAAACAGACCAGAACGATCTTTTCTTCGTAAGAATCGATAAAAACAGAAAAATCCCCATCACCACACTTATCCGTGCTTTAGGCGTTTCCACTGACACAGATATCCGTGAGTTCTTCGGCTATGATGACAGAATCGAAGCAACTCTCGAAAAGGATAACTCCAAAAACAGCGACGAAGCACTTATCGAAATTTATAAAAAGCTCCGTCCCGGTGAGCCTCCCACGCTTGCAAGCGCACAGAACCACATTGAAGGTATGTTCTTCGATGAAAGAAGATATGACCTTTCCAGAGTAGGCCGTTACAAGTACAATAAAAAGCTCGGTATCTCCGACAGAATCCGCGGCTTCAGACTTGCACAGCCCATCGTTAACGAGCTTACAGGTGAAATCATCGCCGAAGAAGGCGAGATTATGACCAAAGCACGTGCCCTCGAGGTTGAACAGGCAGGTGTTAAGGTTGCTTACGTTACCGTTGAAGGTCTTGAAGAGCCCGTTAAGGTTATCTCAAACCAGATGGTAGACATCAGAGGCTATCTCCCCGACTATACAGCTGAAGAATTAAACAGCATCGGCATCAACGAACGCGTAAGATATACCGTTCTTATGGATGTTCTTACGGAAATGGAAGGTATGAGCAAGGAAGAAGGTCTTGCTTATCTCGAATCCAAGGGCGACGAACTTATCCCCAAAACCATTATCGTTGACGATATTTTAGCATCAATCAACTATCTCAACTGTCTTGCAAACGGCGTAGGCAGTGCTGATGATATTGACCATCTCGGTAACCGCCGTATCAGAAGCGTAGGTGAACTCTTACAGAATCAGTTCCGTGTAGGCTTCTCCCGTATGGAAAGAGTTGTCAAGGAAAGAATGACTCTTCAGGCACAGGAAAGCGAAAAGGTTACTCCTCAGGCTCTTATCAATACAAGACCCGTTATCGCTGCTGTAAGAGAGTTCTTCGGTTCATCACCCCTTTCACAGTTCATGGACCAGAACAACCCTCTTGCCGAGCTTACTCATAAGAGAAGACTTTCAGCCCTCGGCCCCGGCGGTCTTTCCCGTGACCGTGCAGGCTTCGATGTCCGTGACGTTCATTACTCACACTACGGACGCATGTGTCCCATCGAAACTCCTGAAGGTCCCAACATCGGTCTTATCTCCTACCTTGCAACCTTCGCAAGAATCAACGAATACGGCTTCATTGAAGCTCCCTTCCGTCCCATCGACAAGGAAACAGGCAAGGTTCTTGAGACCTTGCAATATATGACAGCTGACGTTGAAGACGAATACACAGTTGTTCAGGCTAACGAAAAGCTTGACGAAAACGGCAGATTCGTAAGAAACAAGGTTAATGCACGTCACCGTGACGAATTCCTTGAAATTGACCCCTCAAGAGCAGATTATATGGACGTTTCACCGAAGATGGTTGTTTCCGTTGCTACGGCTCTCATTCCCTTCCTTGAAAACGACGACGCTAACCGTGCACTTATGGGTTCAAACATGCAGCGTCAGGCAGTACCCCTTCTTACCTGTGACTCTCCCATGGTCGGTACAGGCATGGAATACAAGGCAGCAACAGACTCAGGCGTATGCGTTCTTGCCAAAGCAGCAGGTACCGTTACCTATGTAAGCGCAGACAGAGTTGACGTTATGACTGACGACAGCCGTCTTGATACCTATAATCTCATTAAGTTCATGCGCTCAAACCAGGGCACATGTATCAATCAGAAGCCTGTAGTTGCTGTGGGTGACCGTGTTGAAGAAAATCAGGTTATTGCTGACGGTCCCGCCACAGACCACGGTGAAATCTCCCTCGGTAAGAATGCCCTTATCGGCTTTATGACCTGGGAAGGCTATAACTACGAAGACGCCGTTCTTATTAACGAAAAGCTTGTTCGTGACGACGTTTACACGTCCATCCACATTGAAAAATACGAACTCGAAGCCAGAGATACAAAGCTCGGACCCGAAGAAATCACAAACGACATTCCCAATGTTGGTGATGCTCTTAAGGATCTTGACGAAAGAGGTATCATCCGTGTAGGTGCTGAAGTACATTCAGGTGATATTCTTGTCGGTAAGGTTACTCCCAAGGGTGAAACCGAGCTTACTGCTGAAGAAAGACTTCTCCGTGCCATCTTCGGTGAAAAGGCAAGAGAAGTACGTGACACATCTCTCCGCGTTCCCCACGGTGAATACGGTATCGTTGTTAATGTAGAAGAGTTCACCAGAGAAAACAGCGACGAGCTTTCTCCCGGTGTTAACAAGGTTGTACGCTGCTATATCGCCCAGAAGAGAAAGATTCAGGTCGGCGATAAGATGGCAGGTCGTCACGGTAACAAGGGTGTTGTTTCCCGCGTTCTTCCCCAGGAGGATATGCCCTTCCTTTCAGACGGTACTCCTCTTGACATCGTTCTTAACCCCCTCGGCGTTCCCTCACGTATGAACATCGGACAGGTTCTTGAGGTACATCTTGGCTTTGCTTGCCGTCAGCTCGGTTGGAAGATTATGACTCCCGTATTCGACGGTGCTCACGAGGATGACATCAGAGAAGCACTTGAACTTGCAAACATAAGCACCACAGGTAAGTCTGTTCTTTATGACGGACGTACAGGTGACAAGTTCGACAACGAAGTTACCGTCGGTGTTATGTATTATCTTAAGCTCCATCATCTTGTTGACGATAAGATGCACGCCCGTTCCACAGGTCCCTACTCACTCGTTACCCAGCAGCCCCTCGGCGGTAAAGCCCAGTTCGGCGGTCAGCGTTTCGGTGAAATGGAAGTTTGGGCTCTCGAGGCTTACGGTGCAGCTTATACTCTTCAGGAAATTCTTACAGTTAAGTCAGACGACGTTGTCGGTCGTGTAAAGACATACGAATCCATTGTTAACGGTGAAAACGTGCCTCAGGCAGGTGTTCCCGAATCCTTCAAGGTTCTTGTTAAAGAACTTCAGAGCCTTGGTCTTGACGTCAAGGTTCTTGATGCTGACGATCAGGAAATCGATCTCAAACAGAACATTGACGGTGATGAAGGCGTTTCTCTTCATAAGTACCGTGCTCCCGAAGCACAGGAAAGCCCCGAAGACGACAATGAAGACGACCTTGATCTTTCCGAAGATGAAGACGAATTCGCCGGAGATGACGATGAACTTGATATGGATTCCATTTTCGGTGACGCTTTCGGCGAAGATGACGGTGAAGATGAAGAATTTGACGTGAATGCATTCTTCAATGAAATGAATCCCACCGTCAATGACGCAGGTTTCGGCAACGGATTTGTGCCCGACGAAGACAATATGTAATTATCCCCGATGCTGTTCGGATGATTTGATCTGAACAGCAAAGGGCAATATGACTGACATTAAATTTTAAATATACGGAAAGGGCTGGCTTAAATATATATGGAAAATATTACCTTTGAATCAATTAAGATTGGTCTTGCTTCTCCCGAAAAAATCAGAGAATGGTCTTACGGTGAAGTAACTAAGCCTGAAACTATAAATTATCGTACACTCAAGCCCGAAAGTGACGGACTTTTCTGCGAAAAAATCTTCGGACCTCTCAAGGACTGGGAGTGTCATTGCGGAAGATATAAGAGAATCCGCCATAAGGGTAAGGTATGTGAACGTTGCCATGTTGAAATCACCAAGGCAAAGGTTCGCCGTGAACGTATGGGTCACATCGAACTTGCTACGCCCGTTTCACATATCTGGTATTTTAAGGGTATTCCCTCCAGAATGGGACTTATCCTTGACATCTCTCCCAGAGATCTCGAAAGAATCCTTTATTTTGCAGCTTATGTTGTTATCAATCCCGGTTCAGTACCCAGCGTAAAGAAGGGACAGGTTATCAACGATAAGCAGTATGATGACATCAAAGAATACTACTATGATGACGAAGAATTCAGAGTAGGTATGGGTGCCGAGGCTATCAAAGAGCTTTTACAGGAAATCGACGTTGAAGTACTCAATGAAGAGCTTCGTGAACAGCTTGCTACTGCAAGCGGTCAGAAGAAGGCAAGAATCCTCAAAAGACTTGAGGTTGTTGAAGCCTTCAAGGCATCAGGCAACAAGCCTGAATGGATGATTATGGACGTTATCCCCGTAATTCCTCCCGATATCCGTCCCATGGTACAGCTCGACGGCGGTCGTTTTGCCACAAGTGACCTTAATGACCTTTACCGCCGTGTAATTAACAGAAACAACCGTCTTAAAAAGCTTCTTGAGCTCAACGCTCCCTCCATCATCGTACGCAACGAAAAGCGTATGCCCCAGGAGGCTGTTGACGCTCTCATCGATAACGGCAGACGCGGCAGACCTGTTACAGGCCCCAACAACAGACCTCTTAAGTCTCTTTCGGATATGCTTAAGGGTAAGCAGGGCCGCTTCCGTCAGAACCTTCTCGGTAAGCGAGTTGACTACTCAGGCCGTTCAGTTATCGTTGTCGGCCCCGGTCTTTTTGCACACCGATAACAAATTTCGTTAGGAAGTGCTTCTCCGTCAAAGTACTGTCTCAGATTTTCCATCGTTGTTTCGGCAATGTTCTTCAATGCTTCTCTTGTCAAAAAAG
>JAZUNX010000011.1:0-3913 GCA_045604385.1 Acutalibacteraceae bacterium | reverse complement strand
TACTCAACGAGAGGAAGGCTTCTATGTCGATATTTCAATCGGCAAAATGAAGCTCGGCAATATCGTAAAGGGTGAGAATATACTTGAAATCACTCTTCCCTTCGGTGAAACTGCAGGTCTTGAAAATGTGTTTGTTCTCGGTGATTTCGGTGTAAAAGTAGCGGGCTCTGTTGCAGTTGTTACTGAGCTTCCCGAAAAAATAGCATTTGGTTCTTTGCTTAATCAGGGCTTTCCATTCTATTCAGGTGCAGTTACATATAAAATCAAGAAAAAAACTGAAAACGGTAGTCTTACAGTTAATGCAAGTGACTATATGGGAGCACTTGTTGAAGTGAGTGTTGACGGTGAAATTAAGGGCGATATTATTTATCCGCCGTACACACTTGAAATCAAGGATATTCCTGACGGTGAACACGAGATAGGCTTAAAGCTTTATACTCACCGTTATAACTCATTCGGATCGCTTCACCTTGTAAATCTGAATGAAAAATGGCACGGTCCCGGTGCGTGGAGAACAGAAGGAATCAATTGGAGCTACGAATATGTGCTTCGTACAACAGGTATTCTCAAAACACCCGGTATAAATTAAATTATTTTCTGTTGTTTGTACAGGTGATTTTAATGCTGAACCAACAGGCGAAGCTTATGGTAAAATGCTTATGAAAACAAATGATTCAAAGTTTGTTGCCGATAACAGTGATGATGGTATAACATTTCACGGATATGGCAAAGTTAAGGAGGATGCAAATGGACCTATTGACTATGCTTTTGTTTCAAAAAATGTAAGAGTTGACAAATACAAAATCATTCGAAATACTGTAATGGATATGTATCCTTCAGACCATTATCCTATTATTGTTGATGTTATATTTTGAAAATAATAAAAATAGACATTCCGTTTAATAAAATTTAAAAATCTATGGCATTTAATTTTTTTTGTGATATAATTAATTAAAAGAAAATTCAGGAGATGATATGATGTTTAAAAACAAGAAAGCTTCTTCTGCGGCCGCTCCGCAGAATGCATTATCAGGAAATGAGGGTAAGTATGTATCTAAATTTGAGTATGTGTGTATTATGCTTGCCAGAATCGGCGGTATGTTCGGCACAACACTTACAGGTACTCTTGCTGCAGCCTTTCTGCACGAGCTTTATTTCGGTCCTGTTGGTGTAACCTCAGATGAAATTGCTGATATTAATGCCGTACAGACAACTCTTACATGGATACTCGGTCTTATTGCTCCCTCGTTAGCAGGTATAGTTGTTCAGAAGTGGAAAACCCGTTGGGGCAGATACCGTCAGTGGTATCTTATCTGTCTTATTCCCTTGTTTGCTCTTACCGCTTTATACTTCTATGTTCCTGAGGGCTGGACAGTTCAGCAGATGACCTTATTCCGTTACATAATTGCTTGCAGCCAGACATTCATAAATGCCTTCAACAACTGCGGTCAGTTTGTTGCTCAGGTTATATCCCCCAATCCCAAGGAAAAGAAAACAGTTGCTACTATCTGGCAGTTATCATATTATATCGGATACGGCGGAGCATATATTGCAACCTTCGTTTACGGTATTTTCAGCGACGACAAGAACAAGATGTATATGACCCTTGCACTTGTTGCTGCTATCGTTACAGCCTTCGGTAACCTTATGTGTGCATTGTTCTGTAAGGAGCGTATTGAAATTCCTTCCAAGCCCAAGGTTAAGGTTTCCAAAGCACTTTTCTCACTTTTCAAATACAGAAATTACCGCGCCTTCCAGTATATGCAGTGGGTAAACGCTTTTGCTATGCTCGGCAAAATGTCAACCTTCCTTGCAGCAATAACAGTAGGTTCATCAAAGAACCTCCTTCTTACACTTCCCACCGCTGTGGGTACTGTTGTGGGTAATCTTATCTGTACAAAGCTTTCAAAGAAGCATGAGCCGACAAAGCTTCTCAAATTCTGCGGTATCTATTCACCGGTTGCAGCAGGTATACTTTTCGGTATCTGCTTTGTTGAAGCAAAAATGGGCATCAGATTCTTCGAGGGCTGGAACAGTATATTCTTCTATGTGTTCTATTTCATTTTCGGTATCGGCATCGGTATTCAGGAGCTTTCAAAATCTCACTTTGATGTTGAGTTCTATGATTATCTTGAATGGCAGTGCGGCGAAAGAATGGAAGCTATCCAGGGTATTGTTCCCGGTTGGGTCAACTCAGTGTGCAACTACATAAAGGACGTTTCAATCCCCTATATGATTGCATGGGCAGGCTATCTTTCATCATCAGAGGGCGACCTTGTTAAAACAATGCAGGCTCAGCCCACTTACCTTGACACCTGTCTCAAGCTTCTCGCATTCCTTCTCTTCGGTTATACCCTTGCAAATGTTCTCAAGGCCCTTATTCTTAAGTTCTTCTACAATATTGAAGGTGAAAAGAAAGAGCAGATGTACCGTGAGCTTGAAGTAATCAGAGCAGAGCGCCATAAGGAAAATGAATCAATCAGACAGACAAAGGAAGCCATTGGCGAATAATTAAGCAAACTGTTGAGGAAAAAATATATATGAAAATTACTTCTGAAAGCACTCTTTCCGAGGTGCTTAATAACCCTGTAGGTTATGATATTGCTCAAAAGGTAGTTTACCGTAAAAACATAGCTGCCGAAATTCTCTCGGAAGAGACAGTCTGCCAAAATACCTTAGGTGAGCTTCTCGGCGGTAAGGTCACAGATGAATCGATGAAATATCTTCTTGATATTCTCAACGGTAACCCCGAAAAGGTTATATCAAAAAGTGAAACAGCCCCAGAATGGTGGAAGGAAGCTGTTATCTATCAGATTTATCCCCGTTCATTTATGGATTCAGACGGTGACGGAATCGGTGATTTGCAGGGCATAATCTCAAAGCTCGACTATCTTAAGGAGTTGGGTGTTGACGTACTGTGGCTCAGCCCCATTTACGATTCACCCAATGATGATATGGGCTATGACATCCGTGACTATGAGAAAATTATGACCGAATTCGGCACAATGGATGATTTTGATGAGATGCTCTCTGAAATCCATAAGCGTGGAATGAAGCTGATTATGGATCTTGTTGTAAATCATACCTCCGATGAACACGAATGGTTCAAAAAGGCGCTTGCAGGTGACGAAAAGTATAAGAATTACTACTTCTTCCGTAAAGGCAAGGGTGACGGAATCCCTCCGAATAACTGGACATCGTTTTTCTCGGGCTCTGCGTGGAATTATTATCCTGAGCTTGACGAGTGGGCACTGCATCTTTTCTCCTCAAAGCAGATGGATCTTAACTGGGATAATCCTGAGCTGAGAAAAGAAGTTTACGGTATGGTTTCCCGATGGCTCCAAAAGGGTGTTGACGGCTTCAGAATGGATGTTATAACCCTTATTTCAAAAACTCCCGGACTTCCTGACGGTGATCCGGCTGTTGCCGAGCTTTTCGGCTGCGGTGCCGAGCATTATTCATGGGGACCGAGGCTTCACGAATATCTTGGTGAGCTTAATGAAAAGACCTTCAAAAGCTTTCCCGGCTCTTTCTGTGTTGCAGAGCCCTGCAGCACGGGTATTGAAATGGTAAAGCTCATTTCCGACGAAACCCGTGGAGAAGTCCGTCAGGCATTCCTCTTTGACCATATTGAAAATCCGGGCAAATCCAAATATCAGGATTATAAATACAACCTTAAATATTTAAAGGAAGCACTTATAGATTATCAATTCTCTCTTTGTGGTTCATCCTGGCCATCATTGGTTATCGAAAATCATGATAATCCGCGAATGGTGTCAAAGGTAAATCCCGACCCAAAATTCAGAAAGCCTCTTTCAAAGCTTCTCGGCACAATGGTTTTGACAGGTCGGGGAACACCCTATATTTATCAGGGTGAAGAATTAGGAATGATGAACTGCGATTTCAAGGATAT
>JAZUNX010000010.1:0-27903 GCA_045604385.1 Acutalibacteraceae bacterium | reverse complement strand
GGGTCTGAAAGGTGCTCAATTTCATCACTGAAGGAGCTGAAGTCACCGTACATACCGGAATATTCACTCTTTTTCATTACGTGAATGGCATCGGGTTCAATTTCGATACCTATGCGTGTGCCTACGGGATAGTAATCGGTGGTCTGTATCATCCATTTGAAATTATCAATATCAACAATCATTTCAAAGTGTACACCCTTGAAGGTATTGGAGGTGATGACACCGCTGATGGTACCCTCTTCCACAGGTACAACATCAACATCCTCGGGGCGGACAACTATATCAACGGACTCGTTAACAGCGAAGCCTTTATCAAGGCACTGAAAAACAGCGCCCGAAAATTTAGCCTTGAAGTCATTGAGCATAACACCGTCAAGAATATTACTTTCACCGATAAAGTCGGCAACAAAGGCATTCTTCGGCTCATTATATATATCGATGGGAGTGCCTATCTGCTGAATTTTACCGTCGTTCATAACCACGATGGTATCACTCATTGAAAGGGCTTCCTGCTGATCGTGGGTAACATAAATAAAGGTGATACCCATTCTCTTCTGAATATTTTTAAGTTCAACCTGCATATCCTTGCGGAGCTTAAGGTCAAGAGCACCCAAGGGCTCGTCAAGAAGGAGAACTCGCGGCTCAACAGCAAGAGCTCTTGCAATAGCAACTCTTTGCTGCTGACCGCCCGAAAGGGAAGCGATGTTTCTTTTCTGGAAGCCTTTGAGGTTAACAAGCTCAAGCATTTCATATACTTTTTTGCTTATATCCTTTTCCTTCATCTTCTTTATGCGAAGACCGAAGGCAATATTATCGTAAACATTAAGGTGCGGAAAAAGAGCGTACCTTTGGAATATGGTGTTTACCTGTCTTTTATGAGGAGGCAGGTTGTTTATATCCTTACCCTCAAAAAGCACCTGTCCGCTGTCAGATTCAAGAAAACCTGCAATTATCCTTAAGGTTGTGGTTTTACCGCAGCCCGAAGGACCGAGAAAAGTCATAAACTCTTTATCTTTTATCGACAGATTGATATTATCAAGAATAACATCATCTTCAAATTTTTTGGAAATATTCTGAAGTTTGATAATTACATTATCTTCCATCATTATTAAACCCCTTTCCATGAAAAACCATGCCCGCTCGAATTATAAGGGACAAAAAAGTCCCCATTAACCCAGAATAAATATTAAATTCTGTATAAGACACAATATAAAACATTTTTGTGCAAATGTCAACATTTTTTTTGCGGTTTTCAGCAAAATTCAGGTGCAAAATTGATGAATTATTTGAAAACCTTTGATTTTCTTTTGTTTACTCTGTTTTCCTTTGATTTTCTCAAAAAAAGTTTTTATGTTTAAGTGTGAACAAAAAAATAAAAAGAGAGCATTCACCCTCTTCTCATTCACCGAAAAAGCTCTTTGCCATTTCTTCCAGCCATTTTTTAATTTCGTCAAGACTTTCCTCTTCAAAATCGAAAACCTTTACGGTAATATCCTCTTCGTTCTGATTTTCATAGCTTTTAAGTCCGTAGTAAACGGCGGCTTTCAGTATTTCCTGTTCATCAAGCTTTTCAATCCAGATGCGGTAATTGAAAATGTCCTTGCCGATACAGCCCTTTTCACCGTCAGTACCGCGGGATGCACAGTAAATATTATAACTGCCCCCTATTCTTGAGCCACCGATGAGCCAAGGAAAAAGAGGTACAAAAATATCATAGTCTGCCATAAAAATTCCTCACTTTCATTTCACCCTAATATCATAACAAAAGTGAAGGAATTTGTAAATAGGTTAATCCTCTTTTCCTTTCATAAATTCAGCTGCCGCCACGGCAAGAGACTGATTATAATACCCCCACACATAAGGTATGGGAATAATGAAAAGACACAAAATAAACCAACCGACAAAGCTCAGTTTAAGTCGGGTGAGAAGGGTGTTTTTCTGTCGCATATTTTTTTGGGAGCAGGATATGAGATGACGGAAGGTAAGATATTTGCCTTCAATAAAATAATAATCACAAAGAAAAAAGGATGAATAAAAGAGAGAATAAAACACTCCCCCGTTCATAAAAAGACAAAGTGCCGTCACCGCGAGCGATAAACAGACCAGTGCCGAAACACCCTGACGCGAAAAGTATTCAACAAATACAAAACAAACTATGCAGGGCAGAAAACAGAACAGTAACAGTGCAAGCTTTACAAAGGAAGCTTGCATAGAATAGAAAAAGGCTGTAAAAAATTTAGCGGGTCTGAAATAGAAGAAAATATCACGGGATGTTGACCTTTTTTTGACTGTTTTTTTTAAAAGATACCTTTTAATTCCCAAACGGACTGACGAATAACATCCGAAGGCAATTCCGAGAATGATAAAGGAAAAAATACAATTCAGAGCAAAAGGAATAATTTCCCTTTCGAAATCAAAAAGAGGGATAATAAACCTTTTGTATAAAGCAGGCAGGAAATTTACCGAAACGAGCAAAGCAAGTCCCGTGAAAAAGGCAAGGGTCATAATAAGAGTATTGTCTATCTGTAACGCTCTGCCCTTAAGACGAAAAAGAGAAACCATAATATCACTCCCTTTTTATTATTGACGGGAAGTATTTATATAAACAAAAAAAGCACCGCCTTGCCATAAACAAAGCGGTGAAAATTACTTATTAAACTGTAACCGATGAGCTGTAGCTCAAATTATACTGTGAGCCTGACTGATTTTTAACTACGCCTGTGGGAATAGTAAAGGAAACCACATCACCGGAATTTACGGACTGTTCGGGAATGGTGATTTTGATTTCATAAATACTTCCAGTTTTCTTTGCAGGAACACTGCAGGTTGCCGAGGTGGCAAGAGCAGCTCCGTTAACCTTCAGAGTGATGTTCTGACTTGCGGCGGCAAAATTGCCGTCCCAGTTTGAGGGGTCAACCTCAACATAAATCACGCCGTCACCGTAACCGTAAGAGTTAACGATAAGAGAAACAGGCTCTGCACTTTTATCTGCCGTGGTACTTGTATTACCCTTTGTGGTGCCGGAGGGCTTCTGGGTTGTGGTGGGAGGAGCCACGGAGGTGTTTACATTAGGCGGTGCAATTTCACTTACATTAAAGGAAATGTTGTAATCCGATGAACCCACATTCTGGGTGGTAACATTGTTACCTGTTGTAACATCGGAAAACTCAAATCTTGTGGTTGCCGCCCAGGGTGCTGTCTGTCCTGTCTGTGTGGTAAGGATATATGCAGAATCGTTTGTTGAGGGCTGGATGGTAGTAGGCTCTGTAGTGGGAACATATTGAGTGCCGATGGGTGCGGTGGTGGTAACTTCGTCGTTATCCTTGCCGCAGGCAACTGCAACAGCCATTATAAGGGCAAGTGCTAAAAAAATTGCAGTAATTTTACGCAACTCTGACGCCTCCTAAAAATAAAATAAATCAATTAATTATACTATTAAAGAAAGAATATGTCAATTCAACAAAGTGTTAATTTTTCACTGCAGAAAAGTTATTTTTTATATATTTTGCACCCTCTGATTTAATTTTTCTTAAAATATCATTTACGGCTATAAATTCGTTTATTTCTTCAATTTTCTTTTCACTGAAGGAAACCTCTTCATTTTCTTCATCGTACATATCAAAGATTTCTTTAAGCTTATGAGCAAAATCCTCCATACCTATCATAGAAAGAGCAGGGATAATTCTGTCCTTTACGATATTTCCGTTTTCGGAAAAGAAAACCTTAACATCGCCGTCAGCACAGAAAACATCAAGAACATAAAGTTTTTGCTTTTCCTCATTCATAAGAGAAAATGCCTTTTCGGGTTCCGGTACCTTCTGTAATCTCAACTGATAAGAAAGTGTCACACCTTCAAGAATTTCTCCCTCATCGGCACTCTCAAGCGTTTCAGCCGTGAAATTCATGTACTTTTCCTTGAGAGCAAGAAGACGGCGCATTTCAGCCTCCTGCGCCTTATAAAGAGCATTATGCTTTGAATAGGCTCTGACGGCAAAGTAAAAAATGACCACCGCTATAATGCACACTGCCACCAAAACCAAAAGCAGATAGCCGTGCTGTGATAACCAATCTTTCATCATTAAACATCCTTTCGGTATTACTGGAGTGCTTTATAAATGTCTCCCTTTTTGATGCCTGTTTCCTTTGCCGCCTGTTTTGCCGCCATGGAAGCACCCATTCCCTCGTCGATATATTTACGGGCAAGAATTATGGCATCATCAAGAGTTATGTCACTTTCTTCATCCTCTTTTTTTCCTTCAATAACAAGAACAATTTCACCCTTAAGAGAATTATCCGCATATTTTTCCGAGGCGAGAGCAAGAGTGGTCTTGATAACCTCTTCGTGGATTTTCGTAATCTCTCTGACTATAGTAATTTCCCTGTCGCCCAGGGTTTCGTATAAATCCTTTAATGTGGCGGCAAGCTTATGGGGTGCCTCGTAAAAAATCATGGTTCTTTTTTCGTCGCGGACAGAGGCAAGATGCTCTCTTCGGCTTTGCTTATTCATACTCAAAAAGCCCTCAAAGGTAAATCTGCCCACATTCATACCCGAAAGAGCAAGAGCCGCCACAAAAGCAGATGGCCCCGGCACAACACTGATCTTCACTCCCCTTTCGTGACAAAGAGCAACAAGGTCTTCGCCCGGGTCAGAAACGGCAGGCATACCCGCATCGGTAATAATCGCACAGGTTTCGCCGCCGAGAATACGGTCAACGATAATCTCGCCCTTTTCTCTGCGGTTATGTTCGAAATAGCTTATCATCGGCTTTTTGATTCCGAAATGATTCAAAAGCTTAAGGCTTACTCTTGTGTCCTCGGCGGCTATAAAGTCAACCTTTTCCAGTGTTTCGAGAGCACGGGGAGAAATATCACCTAAATTTCCTATGGGGGTGCCTACAACATAAAGCATACTCATTTTATCACCTTATTGATGTCCGTCCATATAATCGCCGAACATACTCCTGAATTCATCTGTATTCGTTCCGTCACTGTTTTTCATCACAAGGTCGTGCATTACGGTAACACCGCTTTTGCCGCCCTTTTTACCTTCCACAAGTACAAGCCAGGGTGCCTTCCCCTCACTTTGTTTGACGAAACGTATTTTTTTGACCTCAACTCCGCCGTTTCGCATACTTACGATAATATCGCAAAGCCTTTCGGGGCGGTGGCACATACAAAATCTGCCTCCGTATTTTAAAAGCTTCGTTGCGGCCGATACGGCATTGTCCACCGTGCAGGTCACCTCGTGTCTGGCGATTCTTTCGGCTTCACTGATGCTTTCAATTCCCGTACCCACCGGCTTATAGGGAGGATTCATTGTAACAAGGTCGAAAGCACCCTCAGGCAGAACACCTTTAAGCGAACGAAGGTCACAGTTTATGGGAATTATCCTTTCGCCGAGACTGTTATGCTCAATGGACTTTTTCACCTGATTAATGGCTTTTTCCTGAATATCAAGGGCATATATGCGGTTGGTTTCACCCTTACACCATATAAGAGGAATTATTCCGCAGCCTGCACCCATATCACAAGCAACATCTTTTCTTTTTATGGAAGCAAAATTCGCAAGGAGAATGGCATCAGTGCCGAAGGTGTGAGAGGAAGAGACTATTATTTCCATATTATTGCCCAAAGGCTCGATTTTTTCATCGGAGGCAAGATTAACCATAAACATTCTCCTTTCAAAAACATACTTTTTTAATTATAACATAAAAAACCGTAAAAGGCAAGAAAAGAAATTACACAGGATGCAGAATTAAGATTTTGCGGCGGGATAGGGTCATCCCGCCCTACAATTACATTTTATTTTACCCTCTGCGCTCGATTAACTTGGCGGAATACCACTTTCTGCTGTCTGAAATCTTTTTCACCATTCTGCGTTCTGCACTCTGCATTCTGCATTAAAAACTGCCCAAGGGCGACACTTCGTAAGGATGTTAAGCCTTAAAATTTGCTATTTTAGCGCATAACTTCGTTAAAAATGCTCGTAATCCGTAAAGGATTACTGTGCTTTTTGCCTTGTTCTGCATCAAAAATATCTTAATTTTAAGGTGTATACAGTTTTTATCGAGATATTTTTCGTTTAAAGGAAATGACAAAACTCCCGTCATACTTGCGTATTTCGGGAGTTTTTCGTAATCTTTAAGCGGAAAAAAGCAGATAAAAACCTTAACCTCCTTGCGAAGTGTCGCCCAAGGCAGTTTTCTTATCAGTCTTCCATATACTTCTGAATGATTTTGATTGCATCGCCGAGAGTTTCAAGGTTTGCAACCTCGCGGTCAGGAATTTCAACATCAAATTCATCTTCGATTGCAACGGCAATATTGATGAGTTCAAGAGAATTAAGACCGAGGTCACTTCTGATATTGGTATCTTCCGTAAGCTTTTCAGGGTCGATAGAAACATAACGGCAGATTACTTCTCTCATTTTATCAAGCATTTAAAAGCCTCCTTTAAGGTTATTTCCGTTATATAATAACCTAAAATTGCTTATTTTGCAATAGTTTTTGTGTATCTGTCTATAACTTTTTGTCTGATAACCTTTCTGGTGGAGTTCTTTTCAAACTCTTCAAAGGATACATATACGTTCTGTACCTTTCTGTAAGCAGGCTGGCCTTTGTTTGAAGCAGCAACATCCACCTTTGTCTTTTCGATGATTTCTTCGTCGGTCATGCCCTTAAGCTTATTTTTGTCAACATAAACAGCAGCAGACATTACTACGTTTTCTCTGCCGAGAATTTCAGTCTTTTCTTCAAAGGCAACAACCTCAACAGCATAAAGAAGATTTTCCATAATGTTACTTTCAACGGTTTCAGGGAAGATGTTTTCGCCGTTGGGAAGAATGATGAGGAACTTCTTTCTGCCGGTGATGTAAAGCTCGCCGTCTTCATCAAGTCTGCCGTAGTCACCTGTTTTGAACCAGCCGTCTTCTGTGAATGAAGCCTTGGTTGCCTCTTCGTCTTTATAGTAGCCCTTGGTTACATTGTCACCCTTGACCTGAATTTCACCGATGCCTTCCTCGTCGGGGCTGTCAATTCTGAACTGTGCTTTGGGAAATGCTTTACCTGCACAAAGAGGCTTCTTTCTGCCATTTTTGTGAAGAGTGATGGTGGGTGATGCTTCGGTCATACCGTAACCGGAAATAATGTTGAAGCCGAGCTCGGAAAGGTTTTTAATATGGTCTGCTCTTGCAGGGGCACCGCCGCAGGACATGGTGGGGAACTGACCGCCGAAGTTTTCTTTGATCTGCTTAAAAACGATGGGACGGATATCGATACCCACTTCAAGAAGCTTGTTGCTTACCTTGATAGCCTTGCGCATTATATCTGCCTTACCACTTGCTTCAGCCTTTGCCCAGATACCGTTATAAATTGTTTCAAGAACAAGGGGTACAACGGCCATAGCGGTAGGCTTGAAGTCGTTGATGTTGGGAAGGATATTCTTAAGGCTGTCGTTTACATAGATTACACCGTACATATAAATGGCAGTAAGAACACTGCAGGAAAGCTCGTAAACATGGTTCATGGGGAGAATTGACATAGTGGACTGTTCCGGTCCGAGAAATTCAAGAAGTCCGTCAACATTTGAGGCAAAGTTAAAGTGTGAAAGCATAACACCCTTATTTGTGCCTGTGGTACCCGATGTGAATACGATGGATGCGAGCATATCGCCTGTGATTTCGGCATCAATAAAGCGTCTGTCGCCACCCTCAACAAGCTTTTTACCCATTTCGGCAAGCTCGTCAACGGTGAGGAATTTACCGCCGTCAGCTTTAGCACCGGGGTTCATGGTGAAAGCATACTTACAGCGTTCATCCTGTTCCATATGAAACTTTGCGGTTTCTTTGTAGTTTTTGCTGTGGAAAACAGCCTCTGCATCGCCCTTTGAGATGAGCATACTGATGTCTTTGTCGGAAAGCTCTTTATCGATGGGAACGGCTACACCGCCGCCGCAAACGATGGCAAAGTATACAACAATCCAGTTATAGGAGTTTTCGCTGACGATTGCAATATGTTTGCCGCCAAGACCCATTTCATAAAGGGCGGTACCAACGTATCTTACTCTGTCATGAAACTCTTTGACTGTGTAGCATACATCCTGTTTTTTGATTTTTTCCACAACTGCCACTCTGTCACCGAACTCTTCGCTTCTTACGAAAATGTCCTTAATGGTGCTGATAGGACCATAGTTATGGATTTTTGTTCTGAGTTTTGCAATTTCTTTTCTTTCTTTTTTGCTGTGCTGAATTGTCATTTCTGAATCTCCTTAAAATATTTTCTGTTCTCTGTAGTGTGTATTATAATTACTCAAGGCACATATCAAGAAGCTCACCGACGGTAATGTCGGGATTCTCAATACCTGCAAGAATAACTTTTACCGTATTTTCATGAAGCGCCTGAATCTGCTCTTTGTTGGAAAGCTTTATGCGGTACATATAATTAAGGTTGAAGCCTTTATCCGACGGATCCGTGGAACAGATTACATAAAGCGGGGTGAAATATCTGCCAAGGTCATAGGTTTTGAATTCAATCTTAAGTCCGTAGCCGTCAAGATCAAAGGGTATGGGAATCCACGAGAACATAAGACAGGCAGGTCCCTGAAGAAGACTGTAGTTATACATTCTTCTCGAAATTTCACGGGCGTTGATATAGGGATAATCGGCACGGCGATAAAGCTGGGTTCTAACATAGGTGTATTCATTTACGCCGTCACGGAAGGTTTTATCTTCATCAATAATGGTGCGGACCTGAATGGGCTGTACAAGACAACCGCTCATATTCTTTTCCTTCATTGTTGAACGCTTGGAGCAGGTTGCCTGCATAAAGACGTCCTTGGCACGGTAGTTGATTGCAGAGCAGTGACAACGAAGTCCAAACATAAAGAGGCTTTCAGGTGCGATGCTGTTTTTTATGCAGAAGTTAATGATTTTTCCGGCATCCTCGGTACCGATGTGTCCGGTAATCATCTTACATTTGTCATAAATGGGATTATAGGCGGCAGGCACACGAAGGTTGGGATCTTTTTTCTTCTTTCTTGCCTTTTCGAGAAAAGCCGGTCCGTGAACACCTGCATAGAAAGGCTCTCCGCCTTTTGCAAAGTATTCCTTGTAAAACTCCGCGTGCTTTTTCATTTTCTTTTCGTTTTTGACCTTTTCCAGCTCTTCTTTTATGTACTCCTCGTATGAATCGAGAGGCTTGGGCATTTCTTTGCCGTAATAAAGATGTCTGTAGACGGAAATAAGATCAAAATAAAATATCATAGAGCCGAGGGCATCCATATTGAGGTGACTTACATTGAAGTAAATACCGTTTGTTCCGTTTGCATTTTTGAAAAAGCAAATTCTGAAGCATTCATCCTTAAGGAAATAAACAGGCTTTTTAGCATCTGCTTCAAAGAACTTTTGCTGATCCTGCTCATTACGGAAGTATTTCTGCGGAACCTTATTCATTTTGAAAGAGGGCAGGAAATATTGCTTTATTGTGTTGCCGTCCTTTTTAAATCTCAAACGCAAGGAATCGTTTCTTTCAAATTCGATATTGAGTGCCTTCGTGAGAACATCAAAATCCATATCCTCATCGACAGAAAAAGAAGTAGGTATCTGGGTAAGCTGTTTACTGAAGCTGTACTTAACCATAAGATACATCGTTTGCTGTGAAGGGATAAGATCGTAACATTCACAAGGTGTGTTCTTTTTCATAACTACACCTTCCTTCCCATTATTTTCAACCTATTAATAATACCAAAAAGAATCCAAAAAGTCAATGTTTTCAGAAAATTTATGTTACACATTGTTAGAAATACATCACGGTGATGCTAAATGTAAAATTTACGCCTAATATTTGTGAAGAAAAAGCAAAAAAACTACCGATTTTAACCGGTAGTTCTTAAATTCAGTTTCTTCCTGAACCGCGACGCGAATATCCGCCACCGTGCTTGGAATCGGAGTTTCTTTTCAGGTCTGTCATTTTTTCATCGCTGACCTGCTTGAAACGTGCCATCATATCCTCGAAGGACATTGAGTCATTATTCTGCTTCGGCTGTCCCTGCCATACATTTGCACGTACGGGCTTTTCACTTTTACGGGGAGGACGGGAGTTTTCTTTTTTAGGTGCATCTTCGGCTTTTCTGATGGAAAGGCTGATTTTGCCTTCTTCGGAAATGCCTACGACCTTGACCTTGACATCCTGACCTTCCTTCAGAAAATCTTTGATGTCCTTTACAAAGCTGTTTGAAACTTCGGAAATATGTACCATACCGCTTTTTCCGTCGGGAAGACTTACAAAAGCACCGAAAGCTGTGAGACCTGTTACTTTACCTTCAAAAATTGCGCCAACTTCAAGCATAAAAAGATTGAATCCTCCTAAGATCATTCACCGAAAGATGAATTATAATATACCTTTTCTCCCGGCTTACAGTAGCCGTATTCTTCACGGGCGATTTTTTCAAAATATGCCCTGTGATTTTCTTCTTTAAGGGTTTCGGAAATTTCGGAGCTTTCCACGCTTATTGAGGTTGCAAGACTTTCAACTTCATCAGCTTCATGGTTATATTCAGCAGCACGTGCATAGTTAGACACACACTGCGAAAAAAGCAGTGCAGTTAAAACAACAGCAACAAAAATTGACACTATGTGAACTATTTTGATTTCCTTTTTTTTAGCTTTTTTTGCTTCATCAAAACTTCTGACTGCCAAGCAAATTCACCCCTTAAAAAATTCAGCATACAGAACTATACACCTAATTATTAATTATACAGATTTGTTTTAATTTTTCAAGAGGATTTCACTAATATTAGAAAATTTTTTCAGATTTTTTCCATGTTTTTTCTTTCTGTCACCGTTTTTCGCACGGAAGACAGAAGCCTTTTGCAAAAAAGGCACAGCTTTCCCGCCAGTTTTACAAAAGGTCTTGTCAGAAAAGAAAGCAGTTTTCTCATCCTTTGAAGGTGGAGAGCACACCTTTGCAGTATGTACTTACCGAAGGAAAAGTGAAAAGCAACCCCGCCGAAAAGCTCGGCAAACATAAGATTAAGCCTCACCTGCCCCGAATTATAAAGCACCATAAAGAAAAAGGATATAAACGAAGCAAAGAGAAAATAAGCCGTATCAAAAAAGACATAAAAGCTTTTTCTTTCTCCGAAAAGCATACGGATAAAGCTGACTGTATCATAGAGCATACCGAGAATAACTCCGCACCCTATTGCCCGACAGAAAACTGTTACCTGGCTTATAAGCGGCTCGGAATAATTCATCGGAACACCTTGGAAAAGAAGGATGTGGCCTTCGGCTGATTTTCCAGATAAGTAAGAGAGGACACGGTACCGTCGATGGCAAGCTCGCCCGTATCCGTATTCAGTATACTGATGTGAAGCCCCTCCCCTTTTATTGTTAATTCGCCGTAATCCGTATAAGCAGTTATAAGATTTTCATCAAAAGAATCCACATCCGTCACTCCGCTTAAGGTAAGCTGACTTCTGTCTTTCAGAATAAGGCTGTGGGGCATTTTGATTTTATTTTCGGTCATAAAAAAACCTCCTTCGGAAAAAGTTTATTCCGTAAGGAGATTTTATATTCTTGTCACGAAAGAATTTCGTACATAAGTCCTGCGTCGTTTTTTGTGGCGTGTTCAGTTACGATAAGCACACGGGCTTTGAGTAAATTTTCACCCATTTGTATTTCGATTACATCACCGACTTTTACATCGTAGGACGCTCTGGCTACCTTGCCGTTGACCGTTACATGCTTTGCATCGCACACTTCATTGGCAATGGTTCTGCGTTTGATAAGGCGTGATACCTTAAGATATTTGTCAAGTCTCATTTTAATCACCTGAAAAAATTCAGGACTGCTCCGAAGAACAGTCCGAATAAGCTGAATTTTAATTATTTAACAGCGTTCTTAAGAGCTGCGCCTGCCTTAAAGGAAGGAACCTTTGCAGCTGCGATTTCGATAGCAGCGCCTGTTTTGGGGTTGTGGCCTGTTCTTGCTGCTCTTTCCTTAACTTCGAATGTACCGAAGCCGATGAGCTGAACTTTTTCGCCCTTAACGAGTGCTTCTTCAATTGAAGAAATAACTGCTGCGAGAGCCTTGTCTGCGTCCTTCTTTGAAATTTCAGCCTTTGCTGCAACTGCATTAATTAATTCAGTTTTATTCATTTTTGTTTTCCTCCAAAAATATAATTTATTTTTCCACGGGATTAGTCCCGATTGGATACTAAGTTTTGCTTCGCCTGCACCCAGAGTTTGTCCAATTCCTCAATAGTGGAATTTTTCATATCAATATCTCCTTCGGCGGCAAGTCTTTCAACCTCAAGAAAACGGGAAATAAATTTCTCCGTTGAGAGGTTCAGTGCTTCTTCCGAATCAACGTGAATAAATCTTGCCACATTGACACAGGAGAAGAGAAGATCACCGAATTCTTCGGTAATATCCTTTTGTGCACCCGATTTTATCGCCTCTTTAAGCTCGGCAATTTCGCTTTCAAGTGCTTCAAAAGCGCCGTCAACGGTGTCCCAATCAAAGCCGGCTTTTTTTGCCTTCGACTGAATTTTCTGACTTCTCATAAGAGCGGGAAGCTCTTTGGGAACTTTCAGCATTGAAGATCCCTGTGTTTTTTGCCCCTTACTTTTACGCTTTATGTCGTCCCAGTTGTTGAGAACATCATCAGTGCCGTTTACCTTGACTTCACCGAAAACGTGAGGATGTCGTTCAATGAGCTTTTTGCAGATGCCGTCACAGACATCGGAGAAATCAAAGGAGCCGATTTCCTTTTCAATCTGTGCGTGAAAGACAACCTGTAAAAGCACATCGCCGAGTTCTTCCTCGAGTAAGGTTTTGTCTTTTTTATTGATCGCCTCGATAACCTCGTAGGTTTCCTCAATGAAATCCTTTTTTATGCTTTCGTGGGTTTGCTCTGTGTCCCAGGGGCAACCGCCCGGAGCGCGGAGAACAGACATAATGGAAAGCAAATCATCAATGGCGTATCTGTCTTTAAAAGTAAAATTTTCCATTTCTTTACCTCATTGCTCCTATTTTACCCTAATAATCCAAATTTTGCAAGGACTTTTGCAATTTTTTCTCCTTTTGGAAGCATTTCTATGTCATCTTTCACAATTCCTTTAAGTAAAAGTATAGATATTGCATAAAATACTGCGCCCACGCCTACTGCCAAAAGGGTTGTGAGGCGGCTTTCGATGGCAAGAACGTCCACTAAAAGGTAGTTTGCACCCCATGCACCCACACCGCACATAAGGGCGGCAAGGAAGGGTTTGAGGAAAACGGAAATATGATTTATCTTTACATCTACTGTCTTTGTAAGAATATTGAAGTTAATGAACACCATCACAAGATAACATACAGTTGAGCTGATACAGGCACCCTTGATGTTGATGTCGGGATTGGCTATCATTATGAAGTTGAGAACTATTTTTATGACAGCACCGATTGACATTGTGAAAATCGGAACTCTGGTTTTGCCTACCGCCTGAAGCATATTCGTAAGCGGTGACGCCATAGCAAAAAGAGGAAGGGCAAGTCCGTAAACAAACATCATCGGAGCGGCAGCAGGAGCAAACTCAGGATTGTTTCCGCCGTAAAGAAGGGCTAATATAGGCTCGGAAAGAACTGCAATACCTATACCTGCAGGCATAGCAATAAGCATAGCCACTCTGATTGCTGATTCAACACAAAGCTTTATATCCCTTTTATTTTTTGCTGTCCAGGCCTTTGAAAGAACGGGAATCGCACTGATACCGAGAGTAAGAGTGATTGTGGGTATAAGGTTTTTTATGTTGATTACAGAGCCGTGCATACCATAAAGGTAGGTGGATATGTTTTCATCAAGAGTCTGTGAAACGGCAAGGGTGTCACCGTACATTGTCTTGATAGTTTCAAGTCCGTTTTCAAGGGCGTGAACAAGACGGCTTCTGATGGTAATATCGTCGATAAGATTGCTGACATTAAGAACAAGAGATGATGCAGCAACGGGAATTGAAATGCGCAGAATACTTTTAAGGATTGATTTGTCGCTTTCTGCCTGGGGTGAATTGACAAGCTCCTCCCGTGTAAAACCAAAGCCCTTTTTCTTGTATCTTACGAAAAGATAGACAAGACCGAAGGCAGAGCCGAGAGTTACACCTAAAATGGCAACAGCCGCACCGTAGGGATAAATTGCAGCCATAGCCTCGGCTTTATTTGTTACCTCCACACCGAAAAGCATCATTTTGCCCTCAACGGCGTTGGTATCGTAATAGGAAATTGCTCCGTTCATAAATACATAGGTGGCAGAAAGACCGAAAACAAGCTTAACCGCCGCCTCAATAACCTGCGAAACACCTGTGGGTGTCATATTGTTGAGACCTTCATAGTAGCCTCTGAAGGAAGACATCATACAGCAGAAAAGCACACAGGGAGCAACTGCAAGAACGCTTATGTAGTTCATGGGAGCCTTTGCCGAGTAAACAGAATAAGGCACAGCTATTGCCATAAGAATAAGTGTGCCCAAAAGACCAACAAGGAAGAATATCTTTTGAGAAACCTTGAAAATAGCTTTTGCATCTTTTACTCTGCCAAGCTCCATATTCTGGGAAACAAGCTTTGACACAGCAACGGGAAGCCCTGCCATAGAAATGGCATAAAGGGGTGTGTAAACGGCATAAGCACCCGTAAAATAACCGTAGCCTTCAGTACCCAGAAGGTTGGTCATCGGTATTTTATAAACTGCGCCGATTAATTTAACGACAATTGTTGCAATCGCAAGAACACCTGCGCCTGCAAGTAAGGACTGTTTTTTTCTTTCAGCCATTATTATCATCTCTTTTCTTAAGTTAAGTCACCTTATAACTTATCCTATAAATTCATTTAAAAGTGAGCCTTCAGGAACAGAATCTTCACCGATGGACACAAATTTCGAAACTTTTTCTTTAAGCACCTGTGCCGCAGGATAGTATACACTCTTTTTATCCATTCGGTCAAGTACTTTTATTGCCACATCCTTAAAAGCACAGACCTCATAAGGATGAATGGAGTCAATTTTAATATCTGCCCTGTCTTCAAAAGGGAAAAGATATCTGTCCTCACCCATTCTCACACCTTTCCACAGATAGAAGGTATTTTCAGGTGAAGAGTCACGGTGGTGATAATCCCTTATCATACGGCGGACAAGACGGATGTCTCTCTTTGACATAAAAACCTCGTCACCGTCAAAAATGCGGGAGGAAACGCTGACATATATTTTCACCATCTGCTCATTTTCAAGCTGATCGGTTATAACGGGATTGAGAGCGTGAAGTCCCTCAACAATTACTATATCATCCTGCTGTGCCACGGTTTCCACGTAATATTCCCTCTTTTTGGTAATGAAGCTGAAGCGGGGAAGCTTACATCTGCCCTCATTCATAAGGCAGTGGAGACATTCACCGATATAGTCCACATCGAGAGCCTTTACGGTCTCATAATCTACGGTACCGTCCTCGAAAAAGTAAATTTCACCCTGACTTCTGTAAAAGTCGTCAAGAGAAATCATCTTTGCCTTTCTGCCCATTCCTTCAATGGCTTTTTTCAGTAGCTTTGAGGTGGTGGTTTTTCCCGAAGAAGAGGGACCTGCCACCATTACGAGAGTTCTGCCATCTTTGGCGCAGATTTTTTCTGCCGTGACGGTAATTATATCTCTGTATCTTTTTTCACTTTCCGATATTATTTTTTCAGGTGTCTCTCTGACAAGAGTGTTGATGTTATCAACCGTTAAATTATTCACATTATCACCTTATTAAAAATATTTGCCGTAAAAAAGTTTAATCTGTTCTTTTCGTTTTATTATTTCATCAAAGGAGCCGATATATTCGTAAGGATACTTATAATTAAAAACACGCTCAATTGAGCTGTCGCAGGGTGCTTTGAGCTTCGTTACAGCACCGGCGCCTACTGCGAAAACGGAATGAATTTCTTCCATCATATAGACATTATAAAGTCCTTCGTAGCCCTTCTTTGCCCAGCCTACATTCTCTAAATTGCCGAGGCATTTACTCTGTCGGTACATATAGTAAGGGATATAGCCTGCCGAAAGAAGCTCATTTTGGGTAAGAGAGAGCATTTTTGAGGCAGTTTCACCCGAATTGGTATTCCGCTTTTCCGTCACAAGAGTGGATGAGCGTTTGAGAGCAAGGGTATGTACGGTGATGTTTTCAGGAGAGAAGGACAGAGCCTTACGGAGTGTTTCCTCATAATTTTCCACCGTATCCGTGGGAAGACCTGCGATAAGGTCCATATTGATATTGTTAAACCCCTTTTCTCTTGCCTTAAGGAAAGCATACACGGTCATCTGACTTGTATGGTTTCTGCCGATGGTTTTCAGCACATCGTCGGAAAAGGTCTGGGGATTTATGCTTATACGGGTTGCACCGCAGTTTTTGATAACCTCTAACTTTTCATCGGTTACGCTGTCGGGTCTGCCCGCTTCGATAGTATATTCACGGACAGAGGAGACGAGAAAGCTTTCACTTATGGCATCGGTAACTTTTTTAAGAAGCTCCGCCGTAAGTGCCGTAGGTGTACCTCCGCCCATATATATGCTTTCGAGAGTGAGACCAAGTTCTTTCGCAATATCACCCGTCACCCTTATTTCCTCGCAAAGCTTTTCCACATAAGAGGGCATAAGCTTTTTAGCACTCTCATTTGAATGAGAAATAAAGGAGCAGTAGCTGCACCGTGAGGGGCAGAAGGGAATGGAAATGTATAGAGAAAAGGATTTTTTCGTGTTTATTGCCATCAAGGGTACTTCATTCTTTGCAACCAAAAGGGCAAGTTCAGTCTTTTCCTCACTAACCTTAAGCTCATTTATAAAGTAGTCCTTGGCTTTTTCCTCGCCAAGAGAAGACATAAGCTTTGTCATAAGCTTGGCAGGTCTTACTCCCGTAAGAATGCCCCAGGGAGGTGTGTATGATGTGTAAGAGCAAAGCAGACTGAAAAGCATCACGGCGCCTTTACGCTCTAAAAAGCTTTCGTCACTTTCACCCTCTTCCTTATCATCAAAGGAGAAGCTCTCTTCACTTAAAAGCTTTTCACCCGAAAGGGAAACTTCAATTCTCACTCTGCTGCCGTCAGTTTCAAAAATACAGTAGTCCTCCCCTTCCTCTGCACTTTCGGCACAGAGAAATTTTTCCTCGGGGAAAAAGACACGGAGAAGATTTTCCGTTTCGTAGTGATATGAATTATTTATATTAATTATCTGCATCTTATATACCTTTCATATAAGGATTATATGCTATTTCAAAGGCCAGGTCAGATACTTCCTCGTGTCCCGGATAAACCTTATAAGAGCCCTCGAGGGCTTTGAGTTTTTTCATCGA
This sequence comes from Acutalibacteraceae bacterium, assembly GCA_045604385.1. GTDB lineage: Bacteria > Bacillota > Clostridia > Oscillospirales > Acutalibacteraceae > UBA6857. The sequence goes on along the minus strand of JAZUNX010000010.1, from coordinate 10,561 downwards.
TGACATCATTTCAGTCATACTGCCGCCGGGAAAATCCGTCCTGCCCACACTGAGGCGGAAAAGAGTGTCGCCCGTGAAAAGGCTGTCCCCGACTTTAAAGCAGACACTGCCAACCGTATGACCCGGAGTGTGTATAACTTCGATTTCACCGTCACCAAAGGGAAGCTTGTCACCGTCTTCAAGGACAATGTCAGGGTCAAAGGAGGGTGAAAAAAGCCCGAAAAATGCCGCTCTGCTTTCGTTGGCATCCTTAAGACAGGGTGCATCGAGGCGGTGAACGGCTATTTTTCCGCCGAAGCTGTCCTTAAGTTTCTGTGTACCCGAAATATGGTCAAAATGTCCGTGAGTAAGAAGGATATACTTAATCTCTTTTATTCCCTCTTCTTCAAGCGCTTTGCGAAGCTTTATGCCGAAAGAACCCGGGTCAACAACTGCCGCATCACCGTTTTCAGCCGTAATAATACAGCAATTGCTCATTAAAGGAGTGAGAGGGCAAACCCTAACTTTTATATTCATCGGTGTCACCTTTTCTTCCATTCGTCGGTATCCATTATGATGGTTACGGGGCCGTCATTTATAAGCTCCACATCCATATCCGCACCGAAAACACCCTTTGCCACCTTTTTAACTCCGTAATTAAGAAGCTCATCACAGAATTTTCCGTAAAGATCATTGGCTATATCGGGCGGTGCAGAGCCTATGAAAGAGGGTCTTCTGCCATGGGAAACATCGGCGCAGAGAGTGAACTGTGAAACCACCAGAACCTCACCGTCAACCTTGTCAAGAGAAAGGTTCATCTTGTCTTTTTCGTCGGTGAAAATTCTTATCTGTGCCACTTTTTTGGCAAGAAGCTTCATTTCTTCTTCCGTATCACCCTGTACAACACCTAAAAGAACAAGGAAGCCTTTGCCGATTTCACCTGTTATTTTGCCATCTACGGTAACCGAAGCTCTTTTTACTCTTTGTATAACTGCTTTCATATTATAAACCTGATCGCTCTGTTTCCAGAACGCCTTTAATCTTCTTTAATTTTTCGCAAACGCTCTTAAGATGCTCTGCACCGTTAACTGTAATAGTCATATAGATGGTGCATCTGCCGTCACTTGCATCCTTGGTGAAAATTGAGTGAATCATAACGTGCATATTTGCTATAACAGCCGACAAGTCAGCAAGCATACCCATACGGTTCATACAGGTTACGGCAAGAGTAACACGGTAGGAATTTTGCACCTTTCTGTCCCAGGAGGCATTAATCCATCTTTCAGGCTCAGCCGCCTTTGAAATATCTTTGGGTACATTGACACACTTTTTAGTGTGTATAGACACACCGTGACCGCGGGTTATGAAGCCGATGATGTCGTCACCGGGAAGCGGGTCACAGCAACGGGAGAATTTGACAAGGCAATTGTCGATGCCCTCGATGATAATACCCTCGGTGCTTTTGACGGTCTTTTTAGGCTCGGGCTTTATTATCTCGCGGGTTTCGGGCGACATCTCTTTTACAAGCTTTGCATAGTCATCCTTGATTCTCGGGATAATTTTTGTAAGAGTGAGACCGCCGTAGCCGATGGCGGCAAAGAATTCGTCGATGCTGTTGCAGTGCTGTCTTTCGGCGATTTTACCGATGAATTCGAACATCTGCTTTTCGGGAAGAACGATGTTGTTACGCTTAAATTCGCGTTCAACCTCTGCCTTACCCTCGGCAATATTTTCTTCTCGTCTTTCTTTTTTAAACCAGCCTCTGATTTTAGTTCTTGCAGAGGTGGTCTTGGCTATTTTCAGCCAGTCACGGCTGGGACCCTTGCCCTGCTGTGAGGTGGTAAGAATTTCGATAATTTCACCGTTATTTACCTTGTGGTCGAGGGTAGTGATTCTGCCGTCAACCTTGGCACCTATCATCTTATTACCGACAGCCGAGTGAATGGCATAGGCAAAGTCGATAATGCACGAGCCCATGGGAAGACTGATAACGTCACCCTTGGGGGTGAAGGCAAATACCTCTTCGGGCACGAAGTCGGTTTTGATGGTTTTTACGATTTCTTCAACATCATCGCTTTCCTTCTGACTTTCAAGAAGCTGTCTTATCCAGGCAAGACGCTCTTCAAATTTCACTTTACCGCTCATACCAAGCTTATATTTCCAGTGAGCCGCAATACCGAATTCGGCAGTATGGTGCATTTCCCAGGTTCGTATCTGCACCTCGAAGGGTACACCCGCCTTACCGATAACGGTGGTATGAAGGGACTGATACATATTAGGCTTTGGGGTGGAAATGTAGTCTTTAAATCTGCCGAGAATAGGATTGAACATATCGTGAATGATACCGAGACAGCAGTAGCACTCATAGACAGAATCCACAATAAGTCTTACAGCGTAAATGTCATAAATTTCATCGATAGTTCTGTTCTGCATATATGTTTTACGGTAGATACCGTGAACACTTTTAATTCTGCCCTCAATATGAACATTGGGTACGTCCTTACGAACTCTTTCAAGAATTTCATCCTTTATGTTATCAAGGAAGCTTTGGCGGGATTCCACCTGTTTTTCCAAAGTTTTCGCAATTTCACCGTATGCCACAGGGTCAAGGAAGCTGATGGCAAGATCTTCAAGCTCCTCCTTAAAGGCACGGATACCGAGGCGATGAGCAATAGGAGCATAAATTTCAAGGGTTTCTCTTGCCTTATATCTTTGCTTTTCCTCGGGCATAAACTTAAGTGTGCGCATATTATGCACACGGTCGGCAAGCTTGATAATAACAACACGGATATCCCTTGACATGGCAAGGAACATCTTTCTGATGTTTTCGCTCTGCTCCTCTTCCTTACTTGCGGAAAGAGGAATCTGACCGAGCTTTGTTACACCGTCAACAAGATGCTCCACATCCTTACCGAACAACTCACGTATTTCTTCTGCAGTGGTGGGAGTGTCCTCAACCACATCGTGAAGAAGTGCCGCACAGACGGAATCAGCATCCATACCCATATCCGAAAGAATGCGGGCTACGGCAATAGGATGAATGATGTACGGCTCGCCTGAACGGCGGCGCTGCTCTTTATGTGCTTCGTCAGCTATGGCGAAGGCTTTTTCGATTTTTTTGATGTCTTGTTCCGAAAAGGTTTCTTTTACGGTTTCAAGAAGCGCTTCAAAATCTTTTTTATAATCCATTACTGTATCCCCCTTCCTTACAGATACTTTTTAATATGCTTTATAATACGGGAATCCTCAAGATTTACTTTGACAGAGGTGTCTTTTATGCTCACTTCACCGTCTTCCTTTTTGAGTATTCCGAGTTCCGTTAATACATCGATTGCCGTAAGAACGGTACAGGCGTTGCTGCCGTCACCGCCCAGACGGTAACAAAGGACATCGCTGTCGTACCTCCAAACTCCGATGTTTCTTATATAGCGGTAAACATCGGCAACGGTTTGTCTTGACGGAAGGATAAAGGTGGCTTCCTTCGGGGAAAGTCTTTCCTTGCGTCGCATTTTTTCATAAAGACGGACACTTTTGAGATATTTTTCATCATCTGTGCCCGACATTCTTACATCTCTTATGTATATGCTTACTCTAACCTGCCCCATATATTCGTTTCTTTCAAGTCTGACGGCAAGGTCGAGGCTGTCACCGGGTGCATAGGGAAACTCCTTTTCCGTAATACCGAAATAAAGGGCAGAAAAAGAAGCAGTTCCTTTTTTGAAATTAAGTCTTAAGTGCTTTCCCGAACCGATGGACTGAACAGATGCAAGGGTAACGCCGAAAAGGCCGAACATAGGCTGTGGGTTACCTGCACCGAAGGGCTCAAGAGCCGAAATGACGGAGAGAATATCAGCGGAAATAAATTCGGGTTTGAGACGGCAGTCAAGCTCTGTTACGGGAAAAGGCATTTCGACAGTTTTGGCATAGTCGGCTATTGCCTTTTTGAAAGCGGAAAGATTTTCACTTTTCATTCCGAAGCCTGCGGCAAGTACATGACCGCCGTAATGTGTAAGAAGGTCCTTGGTGCTGGAAATGGCATCATAAAGAGAAAAGCCTTCTATACTTCTTCCCGAGCCTTTGGCTTCATTTCCGTCATCGGTTATAACAATACAGGGCTTGCCGTATTTTTGTACAAGCCTTGAAGCAACAATTCCTATTACGCCGCCGTGCCAGTTTTTTCCCGAAAAAATGAGAACTCTTTCACAGAGCATATCGGGGCTGCTTTTAATCTGTTCTTCGGCTTCGGCAGTGATTTTCTTTTCGATTTCCTGTCGGTCATTGTTTGATTTATCAATAGAATTGACTATTACGGAAACTTCCCTTTCGTCCTCACCCAAAAGAAGCTCAAGAGCCTTTGAGGCGTGAGCCATTCTGCCAATAGAATTTATACGGGGAACAAGTGAAAAGGCAACGGATGTGGCGCCAAGGGTTTTACCGTCAACACCTGCCTGTTTTTTTAAGGCCGTCACACCCATACACGTTTCGCTATTAAGACAACGGAGACCGTGTTTTACTAGGGTGCGGTTTTCACCTGTCAGAGGCACTATATCACCGATGGTACCGATGGTTACAAGGTCAGAGAACATCGAAAGCATCTCTTCATCGTCAGCACCCGAAAGAGCGCAAACAACCTTGAAAGCGACGCCTACACCTGCCCATAATTTGTAGGGACAGGGACAATCCTGTCTGTGGGGGTCAACAACAGCTTCGGCACGGGGTATTCTATCCCCTGCTTTATGGTGGTCGGTAATTACAAGCTCCATACCGAGTTCATAGATATATTCAGCCTCTTCAAAGGCGGAAATGCCGTTGTCCACGGTGATGATAAGCTCTGCACCCTGCTCTTTGAGTTTCCTTATCGCCTCTTTATTAAGACCGTAGCCTTCGCTGTTTCTGTCTGGAATATAAGTTATGACATCACAGCCGTTCATTTCGAAAAAGCGGTACATAAGCGCCGTAGAAGTGACACCGTCAGCATCGTAGTCACCGTATATGGCGATTTTTTCGCCCTCATCCATAGCACGGATGATTCTTTCCACAGCCTTGTCCATATCTTTAATCTCAAAAGGACTGATAAGAGAGGTGCTTTCGGAGAAAAATTCAGCAATTTCTCTCTCGTCGGTAATACCTCTGGAAACAAGAAGCAGAGCGGCAAAGGGGTCTATCCCATACTCTTCGGCTATATCGGAAGCGAGTTCTTTATCGAGAGAAGACACTACCCATTTTTTACGGCTCATTCACCTCAGTCCTTTCTGTAAATTTAATAATAATTAGATATTATAGCACCTATTTTACTCTTTTTCAATATTTTCACCGCAGTGTCTGACAATTTCTTTCAAAAAAACAGTGCCGAATTTGTTCAGTTTATGCTCGGATATACCGTCAATTTTACGAAGCTGTTCAACCGTTTTCGGTTTATCCATAGCCATTTTGACCACGGCATAGTCAGTCAGCACCGAATAGTCGGGTACACCGCTTTTATTGGCAAGAAGCTTACGGAGAGTTTTCAGCTTGAGAAGAAGCCTTATATCCACATCCTGTGAGGTGCCTCCCGAAGAGGTTTTTTCGCTCTTTTCGACAAACTTCCTCACTCTCTTGCCCTTCCAAAGAACATCGGAGCATTTTTCTTCAAGATAAAGGCTACCCGTCCTTTTTTCGGAAATATAGGCGTATTTAAGGAAGTGATCGATATGCTTTTCTATTTCACTTTCGGCGCTGTCACTCATTGTGCCGAAGGTTTTCAGCTCATTATAATTTTTAGAGAGGATGTATTCGGTTTCGTTACCCTTAAGTATATCAATGACAGTTCTTTTATTCTCGATTTCCCTTACTCTTTTTATGCAGGAAAAGATTTTCTGTGCAGGCACGGTGACATCAATACTCATTTCGTTACCGTTACAGCCCGAACAGCTGTTGCATTTACCCTTTGTTCTTTCGCCGAAATAGTTAAGTATATAGTTGCGCAAGCAGGAGGCTTTGGTGGAATAGTAAATCATTTTTTCCAGCTTCTGCAGTCGGAGCTGACGGAGAGCTTCGATTTCTTCATCGGTCAGCTCGGAATTTTCCTCGGGGTTATCAATGAAGTATTTCTGCATTCTTATATCAGCCGCACCGTAAAGAAGGACACAGTCGGCTTCGTTACCGTCTCTGCCTGCCCTGCCTGCCTCCTGATAATAGCTTTCAATATCTCCGGGCATATTGTAGTGAATTACGAAGGAGACATTTGATTTATCTATACCCATACCGAAGGCGTTGGTGGCAATAATAATCTCTTTTTCATCGCCGATGAAAAGATCCTGATTTATTCTTCTTTCCTGTTTGGTCAGACCTGCATGATATTTGGTGACGCTGTATTTTTCCTCGCGGAGAGTTTCATAAAGCTCGTCAACGGTCTTTCGTGAAGAGCAATAGACGATACCGCTTCTGCCCGAATAAAGGTCAAGATAACGTCTCAATGCCACAAGCTTGATTTTAGGCTGAAGAACCTCAAAATAGAGGTTTTCCCTGTTAAAGCCCGTTACTACTCTTAAAGGGTTATTAAGTCCGATAAGACTTTCTATGTCATCTCTTACCCTCTGTGTTGCCGTGGCTGTGAAGGCAGTTACCACAGGTCTTTCGGAAAGAGAGGAAATAAAGGTGCTTATGTCAAGATAAGCTGTTCGGAAATCGTGCCCCCAATGGGAAACACAGTGAGCTTCGTCAATACACAGCATAGAGATTTTTACCTTACGGCAAAAGTCAGTGAAAACAGGTGTGAGCAATCTTTCGGGAGCCACATATATGATTTTATACCACCCTGTCTGCGCTTTGGCATAAACAGTATTCAGCTGTTTTTCGGAAAGTGAGGCGTTGATATAAGCACTTTTTATTCCGAGCTGGGTAAGAGCATTTACCTGATCCTTCATCAGAGAAATGAGGGGTGAAATAACGAGAGTTATGCCCTCAAGCATTAGAGCAGGCACCTGAAAGCAGATGGATTTACCTGCACCTGTAGGCATTATTCCCATTACATCTCTGCCCTGCAAAATGGCATCAATAAGCTCCTCCTGACCCTGTCGAAATTCGCTGTATCCGAAATATTTGTTCAGTACTTCAAATTTGTTCAAAAACTTACCTCCCCGAGGCAATCAGTAATAAAAAGATTAAAGGAAAAAGCGTTTAGATGCCCATTTTCTGATTGTCTTACTCGAATAGCAGTAAAGGAAGAAGCAGGCAACAGCAAACAAGGATACAAAGCAGATTATGCCGATTTCCGTTCCGTAAGCAAAGATCCCGGAAATGTTAAGAATAATACCGCACGAAAGAAGAGCAAGAGAAAGAGCAAGGAACACAAAGGCTATTTTCAGAATTATATGTCTTTTTTTACTGTACCAGAGCATATAAGCAAGAACGCATATACTGCAAGAGGCAATTATCGGCAAAAGGCACTCAAGGAACAGGCTTATATCACCGTAAAGCCACACGAAAACGAGAGCATTGAGACATGCCAAAACACTGTCTGCCGCCCAAAGAATATAGGGTCGGGGCTTTTTGGTCACAAAGGGCAGAACGAATGCCGACCAGACGAAAAGTGTTCCCGAAATAACACCGAGTGACCAGGGATGAGATTTAAAAAAGGTCAGGTTGAGAAGGATGCATACAAGATTCGGTATTGCCATAACGGTAGTTACAATGGCAAGAACAAGCTTTTTCCTTCCGTAGGGGGAAAGCTCCTCGGGAAGATGGATATGCTCGGAAAAAGGATGAAGCGTTTCCTTTTGCTCCGCTTCGTTATTATTGGGATTATATACGGCAGTACCGCAAAGGACACATTTACGGGCGCTCACATCAAGCTCAACGCCGCAGTTAACACAGTAAGACATTTTATTTCTCCTTTGAATTTAATAAAATTAAGGGTTTAATCTCTGTTGCTTTCTATTTTTACGTGGACACCCATTTTTACAAGTCTCGTGAAAAACTCTCTTTGTATATCCGTCTCCTCATAACAGCTCGAAAAGCCGAAAATAAGTGTGTCTCCCGTGCTCATAACGGAGCATCTCGCACCGTTAAGCTTACCTGCACCCGTGTAGAAAATGTATTTTTCAATATGCTCATACATTTCCTCGGGAAGCTTTACAAGTCCCACATTAGAAAGCAGAATGGATGTTTTCTGTTCAGCGGTAATGAGGAAGGTTATGGCTACACCTAAATCCTTTATGGGAAGAGGAAGAAGTCTGGCGACGGGATTTTTTTCGATTTTCATATTTTCTGTCATAAGTGAATTGATAAGCTTCGGGTCATTGGCAAGACGAAGCTGAAGAGATACACTGCGAAGAATTTCCTCGAAGGTGTATTCACCGAGATTCGGATTAATCCTGACTACAAGACAAAGAACGAAGTTTCTCAGAGTTTTCGAAGGAAAGGCTTTACGCAGGTTAACAGGAACCTGTACACTGATTTCCTTTTGCTTTTTGTGTTCTCTGAGCTGTTTGTGATAATGAATATCGATAAGCAAGGCCGTAAAAAATTCAGTCACCGTAACGCCGTAGCTTTTGGCGATTTTATGCACCTGACTGAAGGACATCACACCTGTGATATAGTTCCTTTCGTGTCTCGGCAGACGGGTCTGCTTCGCGTGATAAGCCCATTTGTCCCCGCGGTCAAACTTTACCTTTGAGGAGGCATATTTACTGTAGGAATCCTCCAGCTCCTCCGGCTTCGGTGCTTCGTTTACATCAAGGACAAAATCGTTATACGAAATGCTGTGTCCCTTAAGTCGCAGATATTCGGCGGCAAGAGTGGAAACGAAAATTACTGCACCGTAACCGTCACACAATGCGTGGTATACATCTACACAGATTCTTCTGCCGTGATAATAGGTACGGAAAAGAAAGCCGTTATTTTCTTTGAAGTTAATACGGTAACAGGGATTGTTTATATCGGGGCAGACTAAAGGCTTTTTGGGATTTTTTTCGAAATAGTGCCAGAAAAAGCCGTTACGCATACGGACATTGAAGGTCGGTATTCTTTTAAGGGTTCTTTCGAGTGCCTGTTCAAGAACCTCGGGGTCAACCTCTTCCTTCAGTTCCACACCTAAACGGAAAACATTTGACCATGTTCTTGAGTTCTGACCTGGAAATATTTTTGCCGCATTATCAAGTCTGAACCATTCAAAGGTGTTCTTTCTCATAAGAGCATTTTCTCCTTTATATATAAGTAAATTGGCGAAAATAGAAACATATATTTCATTATACAACATCAAAGGCAAATTGACAATACGGAAAAAGAAAAATTAATATAAAAAACATCTGTTGAAGGGCCGAGTTCAGAGTGAATTTGTTCTCTGTTTTCAGTATTACACCGCCAAAATGAACGGATTATTATGATTTTCTGTGACACAAACACTTTGATTGAGGCGGGATAGGGTCATCCACAATTAAAATTAATCTTTAACTTTTATCGGTTTATTTCCTCCGCGGGAAAGAGAGTAAAATACTATACTGCGGTAAATCCGCGACCGCCATTCTGCGTTCTGCGCTCTGCATTAAAAAAAGCCGCCTGTGGCGACTTTTACTTTGATATATGATTTTCCACTAACTTATCCGTATTGATCCCGGTGATTTTATCAAACTTCGGAATGAATCGGTAAATTCTTTCGGCTGTTTTTACTGCCTTTGTTACAATCTTCGCAGCTATAACGAATTTGAGTATTTTTCTCGGAAGATTTATTACAGTTTCTCTATCCATATTTCTCTCCTTAATCGTCAATTGAAATTGTATATCCGCACTCACCGAAATAACGGACCAAAAACTTTTTATTATTTCCCTTATTGAGCCAGAGAGTGGAAACCTTGCCTGTCTTTATTATATCCTCTAAAAGCTCTTTGTTTCCGTTAACCCAGGCTTTATATTCAATATCCGGCATAAAAATTACGTTGCCCGACACAAAATCACCTCATAAATATTTCTTAAAAGCATTATTGTACCTTTTATTATATTATATTCCTTCGACAAATATCAATAGTCAAAGCAAATTATTTTTCTCTTTTTTATTGTAGGTTTTACACAAAATTCTTCTTTCCGTCAAGATTAATTTCAACTTGCTAATTACCGTAAATCGTGGTAAAATAGTAAAGTTAAATTTATAGTAAAAATCAGGTGAAATAATGGACGTAAGAAACACTATAAGAAATGTTGCAATTATTGCCCACGTTGACCACGGCAAAACCACCATGGTTGATGAAATGCTCAAACAGAGCGGTACCTTCCGTGAAAATGAGCAGGTCGCTGACAGAGTTATGGACTCCAATGACCTGGAAAGAGAAAGAGGCATCACCATTCTTTCAAAAAATACTTCCGTAAACTACAAGGATGTTAAAATCAACATCGTTGACACCCCGGGTCATGCTGACTTCGGCGGCGAGGTTGAACGTATCCTTATGATGGTTGACGGCGTGCTTCTGCTCGTTGATGCCTTCGAGGGCTGTATGCCCCAGTCGAGATTCGTGCTTAAGAAGGCTTTAGGCCTCAAAAAGAAGGTTTTGGTTGTTGTAAATAAAATCGCCCGCCCCGGTGCAAGACCTGCCGAGGTTATTGACGAGGT
>JAZUNX010000009.1:0-13799 GCA_045604385.1 Acutalibacteraceae bacterium | reverse complement strand
TTATTCTATCACCCTTTTCCGTCTTTGTCAACAGTTTTTCTTAAAAATATTTGTCAATTATGCACTATTATCTCTCTTTTTGTACGACTTGCCGGGCGTTTTTGGGTGCAACTTCAAAATCAACACTATATGTTGTGTTTGACTCTGGTTTATTCTCTTTTGTCCTATATGCGGTATATGCTAAAAAAGACAGTCTCTCCGAAGAAAGTCTGTCTTTTATTATATATAGTATACTTATTTCTTGATAGTTCCCAAATAATCTTCCACCATATCAACCATTTCGGGATTAAGGTTCACGATGGGAAGGTCGAGAAGCTGTCTTAAGGTAAATGGCTTAACGGCAAGCATAAGAGGACTTTTGATAAGCTTACCGGCAACACCGCCAACCATACCGAGAATATCTTCACTCTTAAGAAGGTCACCGATGGTGTCGTCAAGAGAGTAGCAGTCATCGTTCTTTGTGCTGTCTCTTTCAACAAACCAGTTGCGCACCATTGATTTTGCGCCCTCGGGCATAGTGTATTCGGCGGGATATTCCTCTACACCGTTTATGATATAGGTTTCCTTTATATCGCCTGCTGTGATGACAATCTTGTTTTCGCCGGCTTTGATTTCCATGCCTTCGAATACGAAGATACCTTCTGCAGTAACTGTCTTCTGCTTATTGTTCACCTTAATCTGCACCTTGTCGCAGTTTGAGTAAACCTTAAAGGTCTGTTCGCCGATTTTACGCAGAGGATATCTGTCACCGACGAGGTGTACAAATTTATCTTCTGCCCAGAATGCTTTGTAAAGCCAGAAGGAGTCCTTCTTTGTCTTTCTGTCGAAGGTTACAAGACCCTTATTGTTTCTACCCTTGACACCGCCCTCATTTCTTACTGCAGAGCCAAAGTCAAACATATTCCATACATAAGAGCCCCATATCCACTTGTTGGCATTGATTGTCTTAATGTAATGCTCGTGATAGAGAGCCTGATAGCCTTCGGAATAGTCACCCTGAACAGGATTGTCGCTGAAGTAACCTAAAACGCCCTCTGCACCGTATTCGGAAATACCCATTTTTAGGTCGGGGTTGGCGGCGTGGAATTTTTCGAGCCATTCGTCAAGACCTTCGCAGGTTTTCATATACCAGCCGAAGTAGTGATTGTAGGCAAGAATATCTGTAACCTTGTTAAGCTCGGAATCAAGACCGCACATTGTGAACTGTGCACAGGTGGTAGGTCTTGAGGAATCAAGAAGCTTTGCATAAGCGTTGAGCTCTTTGATACCCTCGATAAGTGCTTCGTTTTCGTTGGTGATGGTGATTTCGTTCTGCACACCCCATGCATAAATTGATGCGTGATGCATATTCTGTTTGATAAGCTCTTCGAGCTGATTTAAAGCATTGTCCTGGGCAGCCTTTGAGAAGCGGGAGATAACGGGAATCTCTGCCCATACAAGGAAGCCCATTTCGTCGCAAAGGTCATAAAATTCCTCTGCCTGCTGATAGTGAGCAAGACGGATTGAGTTTGCACCCATTTCCTTGATAAGGTCAAGGTCTTCCTTATGCTCTGCAATTGTAAGAGCGTTACCGATAGCTTCTCTGTCCTGATGACGGGAAACACCCTTAAGCTTGATGTATTCGCCGTTAAGGAAGCAACCTTCCTTTGCATCAAACTTAATATCTCTGAAGCCGAAACGAAGCTCGGTCTTGTCGATAAGGTCAGCACCCTTTTTGAGGGTTGCTCTCAAAGTGTAAAGATAAGGATTCTTCATGCCGTTCCAAAGTATGGGAGATTCAACGTGAAGCTTTTCTCTGTCCCCTGCTGATGCCACAACATTACCTTGAGCATCAAGTACTTCATAAAGAATCTTAACATCCTTCTGATAGCCCGTGATAACAGCCTTTACCTTAACATCGCCGTTTGTTTTCGCTGTAACATAAACACCCTTACTGCCGTAATCGTCGAGAGAGAATCTTGTTTCGGGAACATCAGTGATAAGGCTTACTTCTCTGTAAAGACCGCCGTAGAAGGTGAAGTCAGCAAAGCCGGGATAAACCTTTTTGTTTTCGCCGTTGTCAACGGTGATTTCAAGGAAGTTTTTCGGTGAAGAAAGGAAGGAAGAAATATCGAAACGGAAGGTGGAATAACCGCCCTCGTGTGTGCCGACCTTTCTGCCGTTGATTTTCACGGTAGCTACGCTGTTTGCACCCTTAAGCTCGAGATAGGTTGTGCCCTCATATTTGGGAATAATTCTCGTATAGGTGCAGGCACCTCTGTAGTAAGAGCCTTCGTTTGCGCCCTGACCGTCGAGACCGTTCCAGGTGTGAGGAAGATTTACCGTTTCTTTCACACCTTCTTTGCAGAATACCCAATCATTATTAAGCGAGATAATCTTTTTCATTTGTTTTCTCCTTTATATTTATAGTATTACATTATTTTATATAACAGCTTACAACCTCGCCGATATACATACGGTGATAATCCTTTTGAGGATAGCATTTTTCATCAATGGTTTCGTCGATAAAGCCTTTCGGGTCAATATCCTGGAAAGCAACCTTTTTGAGGACTATGACAATTTCACTTTCCTCAAAGGCAACAGAGCCGTCGATTTCTTTGGGAGTAAGACCTGTCTCCTTTGCCTTGTCGTAATCTCTGCCGCTTTTACTTCCGCAGAAGGAAAGAGCCTTTCTGTACTCTTCGCCGAAAAAGCTTAATGTAAACAGCTCGTTCTTTTCCGTGAATTCATAGGTGTATCTTTGGGGACGGATGAAGCAGAAGCAGACATCCTTGTTCCACAGTTCACCCATAGCACCCCAGGATGCTGTCATTGTGTTGTAACTTTCACCGTTACCCGCAGTAATGAGACACCATTTGTCGTCAAAGAGAGAAACAGCATTACCCTTAAGCTCTTTAATATCAATTTTCTTCATAAATTCACCTCGGTATATAATTGTATGCCTTTAAACTAAATAATAGCATAAATTCTTTGTTTTGTCCACAATAATGCACTTTTTTACTGCTTTGTTTATAAAGTTTAATTATTCTCTTGACCGTAAAAGAGTATAATGGTAAAATTCACTTATCAACTGAAAAGGATGATATTTATGAAAAAGTCCGTCACTCTTATCGGTATGCCCGGAGCAGGCAAAAGCACCGTCGGAGTTTTACTTGCAAAATCACTGCTTATGAATTTCACGGACGCGGACCTTATTATTCAAAGAGAAACAGGAAAAAGTCTGTTCGCGATCATAGAAGAAGAGGGAACTGAAAAATTTCTCGAAACGGAAAACAGAATAATCCTATCTCAAAGCTTCGATAACGCCGTAATCGCCACAGGCGGAAGCGCCGTTTACGGAAAAGAGGCTATGGAAAAGCTGAAGGAAATCAGCATCGTGGTTTATCTGTCATTACCCGTGGAGGAACTTGAAAAGCGCATAAAGGATATTCACACACGGGGCGTGGCTATGAAAAACGGTGTTACGCTGAAGGAGCTTTTCGAAGAAAGAAAAAAACTTTATGAAAAGTATGCAGATTTCACCGTGGAGTGCAAAGGACTTACGGCTGAAGAATGTGTGGAAGAGATAATAGCAAAAGCAGGGCTTTAAACCCTGCTTTATTTAATGTTTCCGTCTTTATCGCAAGTAAGAGTGATTGTCTTTTCTATGGCTTTAAGCGGAACTCCCAACTTATACTGTCTAACTTTAAAAGTAGCCGATGCAGTATTTCCGCTTTTTGAGCAGTCCTTTGAAACGAGTGTCCAGTCAGAATCGCAAATCATACAGCGGGTATCAGCGCTGTCACACACTGAACTTTTACCGTTATAGGAAAACTCAGCAATTAACGATGCTGTCCAAAGAAGCTCACCGTCATTTACCGTGTAGGCACAGGCATAAATTCAACCTCGAAGCAACAGAAAACCGTCTATTTTTCCGTAAGCTGACTTTTTAAGGAGGCAATCTTATGTTTAAGCTTATGTATTATGACTTTCAGGGTGTATTTTTTAAAATTCAGTCCGTGTTCTTATCCGTCGTCCTACTTTTCGTGGGCTTGATATACGGGGACACTCCTATAGAGATAGAATATACGGTGAGCATAAACGGAACGGACATAGTGGCAGGAGATAATATCGAAACACCTCTCGACAGCAGTCTTAATGTTTATTGCCGCTGCGAAAATACGGGCAGACCCTTTGAGGGAACAGACCTTCACGACAATGCCCATGTCAGCTTTTATAAATACGAAAACGGTGAAAAAGAGTATCTTTCAGTTTGGGGCATAAGTGTCGATGCCGAGCCAAACCCTATACTTATTAAAAGCGGAGAAAAATTCAGAGAAAATTGCTGTTCCGTTCTCGCTCCCGATGCAGAACCGGGAATTTACACTATGGAAGTAAGGTTTTTCGGTCATACAAAGATTTACGAAAATGTCCTTACAGTAGCAGAATAAAAAATCTTATCTAAATGTTGACTACCCCTTCTCAAAGTGCTAAAATCTAATCACAAAAAGAGAAAAGAGGTCAGCATTTATGAACGAAAACAAAAAATGGGTTGCCTGCTGGTCAGCCGCCCCCACAAAGGGCGGTATACACATCGGTCCCCTCATTCATCTCAATAACGGTCTTCTCTATTCCACGGCACAGACCGTTTTAAGACCTACCCTTAAAGGAGAAAAAATCAGACTTACCTTCTCTAACCGCTACAGTAAAAAGCCTCTCACCATTTCTGCCTGCTCCGTGGCTACGGTGACAAACCTTAAAAAGCACGAAACGGACACGCCGGTTTCCGTTACCTTCGGCGGAAAAGAGGAAGTTACTATCCCTGCAGGCGAAGATATAACCTCCGACGAGGTGGTCTTTCCCACTGAAAGCCTTAAGGAAATCGCCGTGAATATCTTCGTCAAATCGGCGGTTATGCGCACGAAAGGTCTTTACGGAAGTGACACCCACCTTTCCTTCGGCAACCGGACAAAAAACCGCAAGTTTAAACCTATGTGGCACCTCATACTGAAAACAGACATCTTCACACTGCAAACCAATCCTTTCCTCACCCGTGTGGACACTTTAGCAGACGGTGACGCTTATGCCATAGTTATCGCAGGTGACTCCACCCTCGCAAATGAAGTTCCCTTCTTACTTGCCGAAAGACTGAAAAAGATGGGAAAAGATAATGTCGCCGTTATTCAGCAGGCCATTGCCGGAAACCGTATAGGCGAAAACGGAAAGGGCATCATAGCCAACATTTACGGTGAAAGCTTTCTCGGCCGTTTTGATAAAGATATTGCAAAATGCCCCGGTGTCAAAAAGGTTATTTTCAAAGAGGGCATCAACGACATCATTCATCCCGTCTCACTTCTGACAAGAGGTACACCCGTTACGGCGGAAGAAGTAATAGAAAGAACAAAAAAAGCCATCAGAAAGTGCAAGGAAAAGGGCTGGGAGGTTTATGTTTCAAGGAAAACACCTCTGAAAGGCTACGGCAATCTTTTCCTTTTCATCGATGATTTCAAATGGACAAGGGAAACACAGGATATAATTGATGCTCTTGATAAATGGATTGCAGAAACCGATGAACATGACGGACAGATTACCACCGATTATTTAAGAGATGAAAATGACAGAGAAAAATTAAAAGCAGAGCTCACCAAGGATTTTATCCATTACAACATTGACGGACAAAAGCTTTTTGCTGATAATATTCCTGAAGAGTATCTTTGATACAGCATACAAAAAAAACACTCAAAGCAGAGATGCCTTGAGTGTTTTGATTTTTTGATAATTATTTGTTTTCTGCCACAGCAAGTTCCTTTTCCGTGTCCTTATTAACATGGAAGATTGATGCTACGAAGTCTTTTGCTTCCTTGCTTCTGAGCTGAATATACGCAGCCTCGAGAAGAACAGTGGTTATAAATGCACAGATAACAAATTCCCATGTCTGAGGTTCCATAATCTGAACAGCGAGAGGCAAGAAAAAGACAATTGCGCCTAAAAGCTTACCGATATAAGTATGAGGGATATAGAACTTATTGAACTTACGGAGCGAAAGAAATGCTACACCAAAACCGCAAACAATAAGAACACCAAGCCATATAAGAAGCCAACCGGGTACAAGTTTCTGAACAATAAGAATCTTTACAAGTGACAAATAGGTAAGCACATCACCGATTGTATCCAAAGCCGCACCTAAAGCACTGGCGGAGCCGGTCTTTCTGGCGATAGGTCCGTCGATAAAATCCGTAAAGCCACAGTAACAATAAACGCATAAATAAAGTGTCGAGAAATCATTACAGCAAAACAGAATGGCAGAACCCACAATTCTGCTTGATGTAACAATATTAGCTAAATATTTCTTCATTTTTTTCTCCCTTTAACTTGAACTTTTTGTATGTTTTCTTACCCGAGTATTATATCATCTGCATAGTCAAAAGAAAAGGCTTTCTTAAATCTTTTTTAGACTTTTAACAATTGGTTCAAAAATCTAAAACATTCGGTTAACCATATATTAAGCTAATTACGCAAAAGCAACTACGCCCATTTCGTTAAGCACAAGACAAGCCATATATCCGACATAAATTGCAAGAAGTGCAACACCCTGCCACTTTCTGAATTTACCTGCGATAATGGTGGGAACAACTGCAACAGCGCAAGCAAAGATACATACGGGGAAGTCAAAGTTTATGTTCATCTGTTCAACAGGAAGAGCCTTACCGTCAATGATTGCACATACGGGAAGGATAAGTGTAAGGTCAATAATGTTTGCACCCACTATGTTACCGACTGAAAGACCTGATTCCTTTTTACGGATAGCGGTGAGAGTAGTAACAAATTCAGGAAGAGATGTGCCGAGAGCGATAACGGTGAAGCCGATGATTGCTTCGCTGATACCGAAGCCCTTGGCAATAGTCTGACCTGAGCCTACGAGGAACTCTGCACCTAAAACGATACCGGCTGTTCCAAGAACAAAGAAGAGAAGCTTTGAGGGAATCTCTTTCTTTTCGTAAGAGTCAATTTCATCACTTTCGGAAGCCTTTTTCCCTTCAACGAGGTTACTTATCATAAAGATAAGGAAGATAGCCCAAAGAATGTAAGCTGACCAGGTGGGAAGCTCAAGAGAGAGAGAAAGAAGAGTAAGTCCGATGGAAGCGGCAAGAAGAAGACCGCCCTTGAGAGTGAAGCTCTTTCTGTTAACCGCACCTGCCATAGCAACAAGAGAAACACCCATAATAAGGGTTGTGTTTGCCGTAACAGAGCCTACCGCATTACCGATGGCAAGCTGTGCGGAGCCGTTCATGGCCGCTCTTACAGAAACTAAAAGCTCGGGAAGTGTGGTGGCAAAGGATACTACCGTGGCACCTACAACGAACTTGGGAATACCTGTGGCCTCGGCAAACCATGATGCCGAATCAACAAACCAGTCACCGCCTTTAATGATAAAGACAAGACCTACAACAAAAATTACTGCGGATACTACCATAAGAGCACCGCCGCCCAGTGAGCCGAAAAGTGTGTAACCAAAAAATTCCATAATGTCCTCCGTTTTGAAAAAATTTTATTTGTGATATTTGGTACCGATGGAAATTTGAGTTGCTCTGTAAATCTGTTCCAGAAGCATAACTCTTGCCAGCTGATGAGGAAAGGTCATTTTGCTCATTGAAAGACGGAAGTCACTCACAGCCTTTACCTTTTCGCTGATGCCGAAGGAGCCGCCGATTATAAAGGCTATATTGCTGTAGCCTCTCACGGCAAGATTTTCCATATCCTCGCTTAATTCTTCGCTGGTTTTCTGCTTACCCTCGATGCACATTGTGTAAACATATGCGCCCTTGGGTATTTTTTCGAGTATCCTTTTCCCTTCGCTTTCAAGAGCGTTTTCAATCTCTTTTTGTAAGGGGTTGTCGGAAAGCTTTTCTGCGGGAAGCTCAACCACATTGAGCTTGCAAAGGCCTGAAAGCCTTTTTATGTATTCGCTGACGGCATCTCTTAAATAGCTTTCTTTAAGCTTGCCGATACAGATAAGCGTTATATTCTGCATTTTTTCTCCTTAAAACCTGATTATACCGTCGGTGTTTTCTTTTGCATTGACTTTAAGTATATAGTCAATCCCCTCTTTTGCCCCCTCGCTTTCCAAAGCGGAAAAGGTCGTCTGATAGGCAAGGTCGGGAAAATTGTTTTCCGTGCTTAAGTGTCCGAGAAAAAGTCGGGTAGTTCCTTTTTTTATAAGCTTCACCGCTTCTTCGGCACAGGCAAGATTGGAAAGATGACCTCTGTCGGAAAGTATTCTTCTTTTAAGATAATAGGGATAGTCTCCGCTCTGTAGCATACCTATATCGTGATTTGATTCGAGCATTACAAGCTCTGCACCCATAAGAGCTTTTTCTACTGTGGGAGTAATTACTCCTATATCCGTGGCGATAACTGCCTTCTGTCCGTGAGGGAAGGTAATTTTATACCCACAGCTTTCACGGCTGTCGTGAGGTGTTTCAAAGGAAGTTACAAACAAATCTCCTGCCGTAACACCTTCACGGGGCATAATCTCAAAGGGAAATTTGCCGTTTACCGTGCCGTTTTCTTCCAAAGCTGACATTGTACCCTCAGTGGCATAGACGGGAATTTTATATGTAGAGGCAATTATTCTTATACCTTTTATATGGTCGCTGTGCTCGTGGGTGACGAAAATGCCGTCGATTTTGCAAGGGTCAATTTCCCTTAAAATAAGCGCTTCCTTAATTTTTTTTGCGCTTACACCTGCATCAATAAGTATACCGCGGTCACCGTTTCCCAAAAAGGTTGCATTACCTGAAGATGATGAAAACAAAGAACAAAACTTTGCCATATATTTCCTTTCCCGCAAAAAAAGAGTTTGTCAAAATATAACTTTCACAAACTCTTTTATTTTTTATCCTGCGCTGTTTTTTACCTCGGCATCACGGATTTCCTTGCGGTAAATATCTGCACCGAGATTTCTGAATTTTTCGACGAAGTCTTCATAGCCTCTGTCTATATAGATAATGTCTTCAATTTCTGTAATGCCTCTTGCAATAAGACCTGCAATAATCATCGCCGCACCTGCGCGAAGGTCATCGGCTTTGACGGGAGCACCCGTAAGCTCCTCGACACCCTGGAACACGGCAATTGTGCCGTCAACCTGAACATTGGCGCCCATTCTTATAAGCTGTTCCACATATCTGAAGCGGTTATCCCACACGCCCTCGGAAACAAGGCTTGTACCCTTGGCAACGGAGAGAAGAACAGCCATCTGGGGCTGCATATCCGTGGGGAAGCCGGGATGAGGCATAGTTTTAAGATTACACTTTTTGAAATTGCCGTCGGACTGAACTCTTACGGCATCGTCATATTCAGTAACCTGAACACCGCATTCAAGAAGCTTTGCAGTAATTGACTCAAGATGCTTGGGTATAACATTTTTAACAAGGACATCACCGCCCGAGGCCGCTGCGGCAACCATATAGGTACCTGCTTCAATCTGGTCGGGAATGATGGAATAAGTACAGCCGTGCATATTGCTTACGCCGTGGATTTTGATAACGTCGGTACCTGCGCCTCTTACATCAGCACCCATAGCGTTGAGGAAGTTTGCAAGGTCAACGATGTGAGGCTCCTTTGCGGCGTTTTCGATTATGGTAAGACCTCTTGCCTTTACGGCGGCAAGCATAATATTTATGGTGGCACCTACGGAAACCTTATCCATATAAATTGCACTGCCCGTAAGGTGGTCAGCATTTGCATTGATCATACCGCCCTCGGTAACTGCAGTGGCACCCAAAAGCTCAAAGCCCTTGATATGAAGGTCAATGGGTCTTACACCGAAGTCGCATCCGCCGGGAAGAGCAACCTTTGCTCTGTTATATCTGCCCAGAAGTGCGCCGATGAGATAGTAGGAAGCGCGGAGCTGCTTTGTCATCTCATGAGGTACGATGTAGGAATTAACGGTTTTTGTATTTACTTCGATTGTATGTTTGTTGATGTATTTAACCTGTGCGCCCATCTGGCTTAAAATTCTTACCATACAGGACACATCGCTTATATTCGGTATATTTTCAATACGGCATACGTCCTGAGCGAGAAGAGTTGCGGGAATTATGGCAACAGCGGCATTTTTTGCACCGCTTATTTCAACTTCGCCCGACAGTCTGTTACCGCCGTGGATAACTAATTTTTCCAAAATTAAATCTCCCTTTCCGTTTTTTTGTTCGGAAATGCGCCAATATATTTTTCGTCCTTAGGGTGACGGTAATCGAACCCTATCAAAGACAGTATAACTCATTATATAACTAATGTATTATAACATCATTTTTCTGAAATTAAAAGTACTTTTCAGCCTTTTTGTGAAAAATACACTAAATATATTTTGTCTAAAAAATATTTTAGTGAGGTCTTTAATATTATCTGCTTTTCATCTTTAAAAAGCCCCTTTAATTTTTACCTTTAAAGCAATTCATAAAACTATTTACAACAGAAAAAATTAATGTTAAAATTATAAAAGATAAAAACAAAAAAAGCAGGTGAAACAAATGAAAGCACCCCTTGCTGACAGAATACGTCCGCAAACGGTCGAGGATATAGTCGGACAAAGGCATCTTTTAAAGGAAGGTGCCGCCCTCCGAAATATAATTGATTCGGGAGAACTGCCCAACCTCATTTTTTACGGTCCTTCGGGCATAGGCAAAACAACTCTTGCCTCCATTATGGCAAAAAAGACAAACCGCAAATTCCACAAGCTCAACGGCACCACAGCCTCCACAGCTGACATAAAAGCCATCGTTGCCGAGCTTGACACCCTCGCCGCCCCCAACGGCGTACTCCTGTACCTTGACGAAATACAGTATTTCAATAAAAAACAGCAGCAGACACTCCTTGACTATATCGAAAGAGGAGAAATCACTCTTATCGCTTCCACCACGGAAAACCCCTATTTCTATATCCACGGGGCGATTTTAAGCCGATGCACGGTCTTTGAATTTAAAAGCGTTACTGCAGAGGACGTTATCCCTGCAGTAAGAAGAGCCTTTTCCTACCTTGCCACAGAGAATAATACACCTATCGCCGCCGGCGAGGATGTAATAAAGCATATCGCTCTTTCCTGCGGAGGTGACGTAAGAAAGGCGATGAACTCGGCAGAGCTGTGCGTTTTAAGCACTCTGCCCGACAAGGACGGCAAAATAGTCGTCACCCTCGAAAAAGCACGGGAGCTTACACAGAAAAGCGCTCTCAAATATGACCGCGAGGGTGACGAGCATTACGATATTCTTTCTGCCTTTCAGAAAAGTATGCGTGGCAGTGACGCCGATGCGGCGCTCCATTATCTTGCAAGACTTTTAGAGGCGGGAGACCTGCCCTCCGCCACACGGAGACTTTTAGTCTGTGCAAACGAGGATGTGGGTCTTGCCTACCCGATGATAATTCCCATCGTAAAGGCCGCCGTTGACACGGCACTTATGGTAGGTCTTCCCGAAGCAAGAATACCCCTGGCAAATGCAGTTGTCCTTGTGTGCAATTCGCCCAAATCAAATTCGGCATATATGGGCATAAACGAGGCTATGGCTGATGTGAGCCGAGGCAATTTCGGTCCGATCCCCCGCCAGCTTCAGAATATGCACTATGACGGCGAGGACAATCAGAACAAAGGTCAGTTTTATCTTTACCCCCACGATTATCCGTCACACTATGTTCCACAGCAGTATCTCCCGGACAAGATAAAGAATAAGAAGTATTATGTCTACGGAGACAACAAGACGGAACAGGCGGCAAAGGAATACTGGGACAAAATCAAAAAATAAGGAGAAACATTATGGACTACGCAACACCCGTAAAAAGCCTTTTCGGCAAATACCTTTTCGTTTACTTCGTAGGCAACGGCGAAGGTGAGGAAACCTTGCATTTTGCAGTAAGCGAGGACGGCTACAACTTTTCTCCCCTCAACGGCAACAAGCCTGTCATCATACAGCATAAGGGCAAAAAATGTGTCCGTGACCCCTACATTTTAAAAGGTCAGGACGGATTTTATTACATAGTCGGAACGGATATGAGATGTGAGGAAGGCTGGGAATCAAATCACGCTCTTGTCACATGGAAGTCGAAAAACCTTACCGAATGGACGGATGAAACCATAATCGACATAAAATCTCTCGGCGGTGAGTTCGCCAATACCACAAGAGCATGGGCACCTCAGGCACTTTGGCACGAGGAAAAGCAGACCTATATGCTTTACTGGGCGCACTCCACAAAGGAGCATAACACGGCAGGAATGTACTATGCTTTTACCGATGATTTCAAAACCATCACAAAGCCCGAAAAAATGTATTGCCGTGATATACAGACCATCGATGGCGACATTATATATAACAAGAAAAATCAAAAATATTACCTTTTCTTCAAGCACGACGAGGATCAGACCATAGCTTATGTTCTTTCCGACAGACCCGAAGGCCCCTACGAGGATAAACCCGTGGTGGTTTCCGTGGCACCGAGCGGTGTGGAAGGCAGTGAGATGTACCCCATTAACGGCACGGACACCTTCATTATGGTTATGGATGAATACGGCAAAGGCAGATTTTTCATGCAGCAGACCGAGGACTTCGAAAATTATCTGCCCGTCAAAAGAGAAGATTATTCAATGGACTTCTCACCGAGGCACGGCAGTATATGCTCTATCAGCGATGAGGAATACGAAAGACTGATAAAGCATTTCGGCATATAAGAAAAGAAAACAAGAAGGAGGCAACATTATGTTTGACAGAATCATAGCATTTATCACAGCAGTAATATTTTCCGTTCTCAACTTTCTCGGACTTGGTGGCGTTTTCGGGGGAATAGACAGCTCGGACGCTTATGTTTTCGCCAATATGACCTACGGCAGCCACGAAAGACAGGTTCTCGACCTCGCCATACCAAAGGATAACGACGGTGAAGTCGGTCTTATACTCTTTATCCACGGCGGAGGCTGGGTTGCAGGAGACAAGGATATATATAAGGTTGCATTAGGCTACTGCGCAAACAGCCTCGGCATAGCTGCTGCGGCTCTCAATTACCGCTATATCAACGAAAACACTGATGTTCACGATATTGCCGACGATATCGATGCAGCTCTTTCAGCCATTAAGGAAAAAGGCGAGAATAAAGGAGTAAACATTAACAAAGTTCTTCTTACGGGATCTTCGGCGGGCGCACACCTTTCCATGTTCTATGCCTATTCACGAAACGACACCGCTCCCATCACGCCCACCGCAGTTTGCAGTTACTGCGGACCCACAGACCTTTATGACGATAACTTCTATTACGGCAACAACCTGGGCGACACGGACTTTATGTGTAAGCTTTTATCCTACGCCTGCGGTGAAACCTTTAGTATAGAGAATAAGGACAATGCAAAAGAGGCACTTTACAAGGCTTCACCCGTCGCTTATGTAAACGAAAACACAGTTCCCACCATTCTCTGCCACGGAGAAAAGGATATTACGGTTCCCTACTCAAATGCCCTTTCAATCGTAGAAAAGTTTGAGCAATACGGTGTGGAATATGAATTTATCAGCTATCCCAACTCCGACCACGGACTTGCAAATGACCCCGACTGTGCAAAAAGGGCAGATGATTTGCTTTATGAGTATGTGATGAAGTATGTGAAATAAGCAATAAAACAAAAGAAACCATTGTATCAGCCTTTTGAAGTGACCCCAAAAAGTTAGACAAAGTTTTTTAGAAAAACTTGTGCAAATTAAATATTAAGCTGCTAAAATGGCTTGAGATCTGTGCACAGCAGGTGTCAAGCCATTTAATTTTAGCTTGATTCTACGATTATTGTA
>JAZUNX010000008.1:0-31200 GCA_045604385.1 Acutalibacteraceae bacterium | reverse complement strand
CCAGTGCACAGGTGCTAACCCCAGATATCCTCTTATGAGTGAAATTAAAGAAATGTATCTCAATGCTTATTACGGCAAGCATTTCACAGAGCCTGATATGCCTACGGCTGACGACATCGAAAAGGATGTAAAGCCCGATGCAGTCAAGGCAGCATACCGTGTAGGTAAGAAAGCATAAGAGAAGGAGGAGAATAAAATGAAACTTGACAGAGTGATTGCAGTAAGAAACAACAAAACAATTTACCGTGACGGAGATGTCTGTGTTAAGGTGTTCAACGACGATTATTCAAAAGCAGATGTTCTTAACGAAGCTCTCAATCAGGCAAGAATCGAAGAAACCGGCCTTAACATTCCCAAGGTCCGTGAGGTTACAATGGTAGACGGCAAATGGGCAATTGTTTCCGATTATATCAAGGGTAAAACACTTCAGCAACTTATGGATGAGGACAGCGAAAACAAAGATAAGTATATTGAAATGCTCGTAGACCTTCAGCTTGAAGTGCATTCAAAGGTAAGTCCTCTTTTAGGAAAGCTCAAGGATAAGATGAACAGAAAAATCTGTCAGTCAGACCTTGATGCAACAACCCGTTATGACCTTCATACAAGACTTGAGGCAATGCCAAAGCACAACAAGGTCTGCCACGGAGATTTCAACCCTTCAAATGTTATCATTACCGATGAGGGCAAGGCATACATTCTTGACTGGGCACACGCAACTCAGGGCAATGCTCCTGCAGATGCCGCAAGAACCTATCTTCTTTTCTGGCTTCACGGTGATATTGACGGAGCAAAAAAATATCTTGATCTTTTCTGTCAGAAAAGTGACACAGCCAAACAGTATGTTCAGAAGTGGATGCCCATCGTTGCGGCTTCTCAGTCCGTAAAGGGTAACGAAAAGGAAAGAGAATTCCTTCTTTCATGGGTTAATGTTGTTGATTACGAATAATTAAAGGAGAGATAAAAATGAAAATTACAGTTTGCATCGGTTCTTCATGTCACATCAAGGGATCACGTCAGGTGGTTGAGGAACTTCAGTATCTCATTAAAGAAAACGACCTCGGAGATAAGGTTGAGCTTGGCGGCACCTTCTGTATGGGTAAATGTCAGCAGGGTGTATGTGTTACCGTTGATGATACTTTTTATTCCGTAACACCTGAATCAGTTAAAGAATTCTTTGAAAAAGAAGTTTTAGCGAAGGTGAAATAAAATGATAATTCAGGTTTGTGTAGGCAGTTCCTGTCACTTGAAGGGATCGCCCGAAATAGTGGAGCTGTTTCAGAAAGCCGTAGCTGATTATCATCTTGATGACGAAATAACGCTTGCCGGTAGTTTCTGTATCGGCAAGTGCAATCGAATAGGTGTCACTGTTCAGGTAGACGATGATATTCATACGGGTATTACCAAAGAAAACTTCAAAGAGTTTTTCAAGGGAAATATTTTAGATGTTATAAATAAAGAGAGGAGTTGACCGAAGTGTCAAACTGTCTTACTTTAAAAAAATCCAACTGCAAAAACTGCTACAAGTGCATTCGTCATTGCCCGGTTAAAGCCATCCGCTTTTCGGGCAATCAGGCGCATATTATAGATGATGAATGTATACTTTGCGGTCAGTGCTTTGTTGTTTGTCCTCAGGATGCAAAGCAGATAGTTGACGAAACCGAAAAGGCAAAGGTGTTCATACAAAGCGGAGATCCCGTTGTTGTTTCTCTTGCTCCGTCCTTTATTGCTAACTATGACGGCGCAGGTATAAACTCAATGAGAAAAGCACTTAAAAAAATGGGCTTTTATGACGTAGAGGAAACAGCAATAGGTGCAACCATTGTCAAAAATGAATACGAGAGAATGCTTAAAGAAGAGGACAGAGATGTAGTCATTTCTTCGTGTTGCCATTCTGTTAATCTTCTTATCCAGAAGCATTTCCCCACTTGCCTGGAATATCTGGCTGATGTTATGTCACCTATGCAGGCTCACTGTGCAGATATAAAGAAAAGATATCCCAATGCCAAGACTGTTTTCGTAGGTCCCTGTGTGGCAAAGAAGGACGAGGCAGACCACTATAAGGGTTTTGTTGATGCTGTACTTACCTTCGAAGAGCTTACGGAATGGATGAAGGAAGAAAGAATTGAACTTGAGGCCGAAATGGATTATAACGAATACAGCCGAGCAAGATTCTTCCCTACAACCGGCGGCGTTCTGAAAACAATGAACGAAAACAGCAAATACACCTATGTTGCTATTGACGGCGTGGAAAACTGTATGGCTGTTTTAAGAGATATAGAAAAAGGTAAAATCCACAAATGCTTTATTGAAATGTCTTCATGTACGGGTAGCTGTGTGGGTGGACCTGTTATAGAAAAGTATCATCACGATTCCAACATTAAGGATTATCTTGAGGTTG
This sequence comes from Acutalibacteraceae bacterium, assembly GCA_045604385.1. GTDB lineage: Bacteria > Bacillota > Clostridia > Oscillospirales > Acutalibacteraceae > UBA6857. The sequence goes on along the minus strand of JAZUNX010000008.1, from coordinate 28,802 downwards.
CCTCCTATGCAGGAAACAAGGATTTTGATGTGCTTCAGCCAAAATCCTCCGAACTCAAAAAACATATTGTATTTATTGAACATAAACTTCCTCAGCCTTCAGAAGTTCAGATAGGAAGCGCTCTTCGTCAGATGGGTAAATTCAAGCCTTCCGATGAGCTTAACTGTGGCTCCTGCGGATACAATACCTGCCGTGAAAAGGCTATTGCTATCTGTCAGGGCAAGGCAGAAATTTCAATGTGCCTTCCCTTCCTTAAGGACAAGGCAGAAAGCTTCTCTGATACAATAGTTAAAAACACTCCGAACGGTTTGATTGTACTTAATGAAAATCTCGAAGTTCAGCAAATAAATGAAGCCGCAAGAAGGATTATGAATATTCGCTCTGCTTCAGATATTCTCGGTGACCAGGTTATCCGTATCCTCGATCCTACAGTGTTTATGAATGTTATCACAAGCGGTAAGGATGTAAAGGACCAGAGAGTTTATCTTGCGGAATATAAGCGTTATGTTGAACAGACCATCGTTTACGATAAAGACTCTCATCTTCTTGTAGGTATTATGCGTGATGTAACCGATGAAGAATATGAGCGTGAAAGAAAAGAAAACATAAGCCGTAAGACAATTGAAGTTGCTGATAAGGTAGTAGATAAGCAGATGCGAATTGTTCAGGAGATTGCTTCGCTTCTCGGCGAAACTGCTGCCGAAACCAAAATTGCACTTTCCAAATTGAAGGAGTCGATAACTGATGAATGATTTATGTGCAGATATCGGATATAAAAGTATAAATCATTTCGGTGAAGAGCTTTGCGGTGACCACGTTGATGTGGTTGAAGAAAGTGAAAATTCTACGGTTATCGTTCTTGCTGACGGTCTGGGAAGCGGTGTAAAGGCGAGTATACTTTCCACTCTTACATCAAAAATCATTTCAACAATGATGGCAGAGGGACTTCCCATTGAAGAATGTGTTTCGACTATTGCCGCAACGCTTCCCGTCTGCTCCTTAAGAGGTGTGGCATATTCTACCTTTACAATTATTCATATTAAAAATAACGAAATCGCCGAAATTATTCAGTATGATAATCCTCACGTGATAGTTATCCGTGATGAAAAAAACTATGATTATCCGAAAACCGAAATGAATATTGACGGCAAGAAGATTTTTAAGTCAGTTATAAATCTTCAGGAAAACGATATTTTTGTAGCGATGAGTGACGGCTGTCCCCATGCGGGTATCGGTATGATGTATAATTTCGGTTGGAAAAGAGAAGACATTATCGATTTTATAGAAACCCTTGCTCCTGCAGGCTATACGGCAAAGACTCTTTCCACAATGATTGTTGACGAATGTAATAAGCTTTACGGCGGAAAACCCGGCGACGATGCAACTGCCTGTGTTATAAGAATAAGAAAAAGAGAACCGATGAATATGCTTTTCGGTCCTCCGTCAAACCGTGACGATGCCGACCGTATGATGTCACTTTTCTTCTCCAAAGAGGGTAAGCATATTATCTGTGGCGGCACAACATCATCGATAGCGGCTAAATATCTCGGAAAAGAGCTGAGAGCAACACTTAACTTTGAAAAAAGCGATGTGCCTCCTATAGCAGAAATTGAGGGCGTTGACCTTGTAACCGAAGGTGTTATAACAGTCAACAAGGTGCTTGAATTTGCTAAAGACTATCTCGGTGATAACGAGTATTATGAGCATTGGAGCTTCAAGCGTGACGGTGCTTCTCTTATCAGCAGGCTTCTGTTTGAAGAGGCAACAGATATAAATTTCTATGTTGGCAGAGCCATTAACCCTGCTCATCAGAATCCTGATCTTCCTATTAATTTCAGTATAAAAATGAATCTTGTTCAGGAGCTTTCAGAGTGCCTGAAAAAGATGGGCAAAAGAATTAAAGTGAGCTATTTTTAAGGAGCTTAAAATGAGAAAATTTGATACAAAAGTCCAATATTTAAAATATAAAGTTATTCGTGAAGTGGCTTCACAGGCGTGGAACGATACTCTTTTACAGAATCTTCTTGATATTCCGAAAATTATCGTACCCGGCAAAACCTCCACTATGCGTTGTTGCGTTTACAAGGAAAGAGCTATTCTTGCCGAAAGAGTAAAAATGGCAATGGGCGGTGAAACAGATAACAATAATGTTATTCAGGTTATAGACATAGCCTGTGACGAGTGTCCTGCCGCCGGTTATGAGGTAACAGATTCCTGCCGTGGCTGTCTTGCCCACAGATGCGAGGATGTATGTAAAAAAGGAGCTATTTCCTTTGACCATAACCACGTAGCACATATTGATAAATCAAAGTGTGTTGAATGCGGTCAGTGTGCCAAGGTCTGTCCCTTCGCAGCTATAGTAAACCGTAAAAGACCATGTCAGATTTCATGTAAGGTGAAAGCAATTTCCATAAATGAGGACAACGCTGCTTCCATTGATAACGATAAATGTATTCAGTGCGGTGCCTGTGTTTATCAGTGTCCCTTCGGTGCAATTACAGACAAATCCTTTATTCTGAATGTTATCGACCTTATCAAAAAGAGCGAAAGCAACAAGAAATACAAGGTTTATGCAATGGTTGCTCCTTCAATTTCAAGTCAGTTTACTTATGCCAAGTTAGGACAGGTGATAACGGGCCTCAAAGAGCTCGGATTCTATACTGTTGTTGAAGCGGCACTCGGCGCTGATATGGTAGCCCACGCTGAATCAAAAGAGCTTTCTGAAAAAGGCTTTCTGACTAGCTCTTGCTGTCCTGCTTTCGTACAGTATGTGAAAACCGCTTTCCCGAAGCTTTTACCGTTGGTATCACATAACCTTTCACCTATGGCAACGCTTGCAAAATATATAAAAGGAACTGATGATAAGGCAAAAATAATATTCATCGGTCCTTGTACGGCAAAAAAGGCAGAGGCTCAGCTCGAATCTGTAAAACCCTATGTAGATGCTGTTCTTACCTTTGAAGAGTTACAGGCACTTTATGACAGCCGTAATATTGATATAACAACCCTTGAGGAAGACGTGCTTGACAATGCATCTTATTTTGGAAGAATATTTGCCCGTTCGGGAGGCCTTTCCGATGCTGTTAAACAAGGGCTTAAAGAACAGAATATCAGCTTTGATCTTAAAGCAATTCCCTGTGACGGCATTGATGAGTGTAGAATAGCGCTTCTTAAAAAGAGTAAAAATGTTCTTGATGCCAATTTTATCGAGGGTATGGCATGTGTTGGCGGCTGTATCGGCGGTGCAGGCTGTCTTACTCACGGTGAAAAGAACAAGGCAGAGGTTGATAAATACGGAAAAGAAGCACTTGAAAAAACAATAAGTGATGCAATCTCTGTTTTATAAACTAACCTATATCTCCCCTAAATCCATACACTAAAACACATAAACCTCTTTTGGCTGATTGCTGAAAGAGGTTTATGTGTTGTTGAGGTTTTTATCATATTTAAACTAATGATGATATTTTTGCTTAATTAAGAAAAAAGCCGCAGATAATCTGCGACAAACTATAAAATTTATATTAATTTGTTTTTAGCAAAAAAGGATGCGTGTTCAAATCCTTTATGAACACGCATCATGGTGCGAGAGACGGGACTTGAACCCGTACGAGCTGCCCCACACGCCCCTCAAACGTGCGCGTCTGCCGATTCCGCCACTCTCGCATATTAACTTACCTGCTCTCGCAAGTGCTTGTATAATATATCACCAAAGAACAGAAAAGTCAAGCCTTTTTTGCAAAAAAAATTCTGTTTTTTATAAAAATATCCCGTCGGTTTTGCTGCCTGCAGTTACAGTTGGCCGACGGGTATTAATTGTATATTACAACAAGCTTCCCGAACGCGAAGCGGGAGAGGTTCTTATTTTAAATCTGAAGTTGGAGAGGTAACGATATTGCACTGTCAGAAACAAATGCACCTTCATTCATACAGATATAGTATTGATAATATTCGGGCGAGTAATAGAAGTCTCCGTCATCAACGGTGATATAGCAGCAGATAAGTGCTTCTCCGTCGCTTTCAGATAAGGTGATTTCTAAATTTGCCTTGGTCTTCTGTATCACGGAAGAACCGGACATTTCATAGATGTAGACATCTCCTTGAGCGGTTATATTTTCACCGAAGGTGGTGGAGATTTCAAGTATAACCTCGTCAAAGAATTCGCTTTCAGGTGTCTGTACGAGAGTATAGTCCTCTATGGCTGTGTAAATTCTGCCGTCAGCAGAAATATCACCGTCGGAAAAGCCGGAAACAACAAGCTCGGGAGTTCCTGTATAAGCAGTTGTAGTAGGTTCTGTTGTGGTTTCGGTGGTTGTGGGTTCCGTGGTGGTTTCTGTTGTGGTTTCAGTGGTAGTTTCCGTAGTAGTTTCGGTGGTTATAGACTCCGCTGTTGTAGGGATTGTGGGTGGAACTGTTGTGGTAACCGTAGGAGGCTGTGTTGTGGTTACTGTGGGAAGAGTTACAGGAAGAGTAGTGGTGTTTTTTGAATTCCCGGACCGACCGCCTAAAAATACAATTCCGATAATAAGGGCGACGAGTGCAATAATAGCGGCTACCAGTAAATACATTTTTTTATTATCCTTGCAGTCGTCCTCGTCCTCATCCTCGACAGATTCTTTGAAGGTTTCTCTGAAGGCTGTTTTTTCCGCCTCAGAAACTGCCGTGTCCGGTTTAAGATAAACAGAAGGCTGTTCCTCTTCATCTTCTTCGTCGGCAATTTGAAAACCTGATACAGAAGAAACGGGAGTTACGGGGATATAGACAGGAGGCTGGGGGACAGGCTGATAAACCGGTTCTTGTGCTGTTTTTGTTTCGGATAATAATTCAGCATATCTTTCAATTTCGGCCTTCATGAGAATCGGGCTGAAATATCTGTCCGACTGGCGGTATGCAAGCGCCTTTGAAATGATTTTTGACATTTCGGCGTCTGCTTTTACGGGAGCAGACAAGGGTTCTCCGCGAAGCTGTTTTTCAAAAGCAGCTTCTCTTTCGCTGAGAGAAACCGGGTTGGGATATTCGGGAAGGAAGGGCAGACGATTGTTGTTAAGAAGCTTATAAAGCAGAACACCTATGGAATATATGTCCGATGAAGTATCATAAGCGGATTCCTTATATACTTCAGGAGCCATATAAGGTGAGGCTTCAGTTCTTACACGGCCTGCCACATTTGATATTCCGAAGTCGCCTAATTTAAAATTGCCTTCTTCGTCCACGTAAATATTCTCAGGTTTGATTTGATGGTGCATAATGCCAATGTTTCTGAAGCCTTCCGCGGCGGTGCAAAGGTCACAACCTATTCTGACAGCCTGATCAGCGGTGATGTCGTTGATTTTAACACCTTCGCTGAAGGGAGACAGAAGCTCCATAAGCATAATCACATAAAAGCAAGAGCTTTCTTTGACAATGCGGAAATTATCAAAGCGCACAATGTTTGTGTTGGTGCGAAGAGACAGCATTTTGTTCATATTGTCGGTGACAGCTGCTTCGAGGGTATCAAGATATTCTCCGACGGTTTTATATCTGCCTGATTCGATAACTCTGCTGAGTTCTTTGTCATTGGCAGGGAATTTTACTGTTTTCAGGGCAAGAAATTCAGTAACGCCGTCAACGGTTTTATACACCTTGAAAACCTTTGAGTTTCTGCCTTCGGCAAGCTTTGAGTCAATATACCAGGCACCGAAAATAGGCTCAAGAGCTTTAAGCTTTTCTATTGTCATTATGTTTTCAACTCCTTGTGACAATACTAATCATATATAAATATAACATTATTATTCTTTTAAGTCAAGAAAAGGAATTGTGAAGACGAAAAAGGAACAGCATCATACACGTAATAACGCAGTATTGACAAATCAGTTTTTTATAATTATAATAATCGATGTGACTATTTATACCATAATATTTTTTGCAGTTAAAAGGGGAATAATCGTGAGAAAAGCAGTTACGTTTATAGTCAGAGCTGTCGATGAAAAGGCACCGGTAATCGGATGCTTGAACAGTATTTACAGACAGCTGAATAAGGCTTTTGAGGTTGTGGCAATCACAAATATAGAAGGTTTTGAAGAAGAACTGAAAAACAAGTATGAGGGCATCAAAGTTGTTAAAATCAAGGGTAAAAAGGACTTTGTCAAAATATCCAACAAATTAATTAAGGAAATGGAAACCCAATACTTTGTCTATGCGAATAAGGATTCCGTTTACACAGTTAATGCTGTTGATGAAATACTTAAAGAAGAAGCTGACTGTGTAATTTATAATATTTCCCGTATTGTAAAGAAAAAATTTGTTCCTCTGTGTCCGCGTGAAGAGGAGTTTACCTTTGAACAGTATATTAATCTGGGAACATCTGTTTGGAATAATGCTTTCAGTACACGTTTTGTGGTTGATAACGGCATATTCATAAAGAAAATGGATTATTTAGAGCAGCTTATGTTTCTTCTTAACCTTTATTCTCTTTCAAAGAAAATACGCATGGTGCAACAGACTCTGGTTTGCAGAGAAAAGCTGGTGAAACCCAAAAAAATCAGTTACGTTCAATTTTACGAAAACAGAAAGAATCTTAAAAAGATACTGAAGAGTTTCAATCTTAAGGGCATGCACAGTGTATCAAAAAAGTTAGTTGCAGATTTTGTCTTTGAAAATATTGATGTTTACTATGAAGAGAAAAACTTTTTCAGAAAAATGCTTATCAGATACAGAATAAGAAAATATATTTGTATTTAAGAAAGTAGGGTAAATGAAGTGGATTTTGAATATAAAGTATCTGTTATAGTTCCTGTTTACAATGCTGAAGAATATCTTGAGGACTGTCTGAATTCAATTGAGGAACAGACTGTTTCAAAAAAAGATATAGAGGTAATTCTTATAAATGACGGTTCAAAGGATAACAGTTCCGTAATATGTGAGAAGTATGCCGAAAAATATCCATATATAAAATATTTTAACAAGGAAAATTCCGGTGTTTCAAAAACAAGAAATATGGGAATTAAAATGTCAAAGGGTAAATATATACTTTTTCTTGATTCCGATGATAAACTTACAAGTAATTCCATCGAAAATATTGTTAAGTTCTTTGACAGCGTTTACGATGAGGTTGATCTTGTAACCTACTTCATACAGCCTTATAAGGGAGATGTATTGCTTAAGCCTCATTCAAGATTTGATTCGGATCTTACCGTAACGGGTGTTTATGATTTGGATGAAAATCCTTACATTATCCAGACAACTATGAATATCTGTGTAAAGAATCTCTTTGAAAATAATTGCTATTTTAACGAAGAGATGAAACGCCAGGAAGATCAGGAATATATAAACAGGGTTCTTGAAAGAACTTTTAAAATAGGCTATTGTTCTCAGGCAACATATCTCTATAACAGAAATAATGAAAACAGTTCTGTTGCCACTAATTTCCATGCCTATTATCTTTTTGAGGATTCAATGAAGTATTTTGAGGGACTTTTTGCAAAATATGAAGATAAGGTTCCCAGATATTACCAGGCTATATTTTTTCACGATTTGAGATGGAAGCTTACGAGCAGAATTCTTTATCCGTTCCATTACAGTGAAGAAAAATTTGAAGAGGCAATGAACAGAATCAAAGCTCTTCTTGCTAGGGTTGATACAAATATTATTATCAAAAATCCGTCTATTTCAAAAAGACACATCCATTATTGGCTTAATCTTAAACCTAATGTTTTTCCTGTTCCTTATGTTACTGATGATAAGGTGAGAATTGTAGTTGACGGTTACAGTATTGAAACAACTGTAAGGGCGAACGTACGGCTTGTTAAGTTTGAACAGACAAACGACGGGAAATTAAGACTCAAAGGTGTTATAGAGTCAACGATTTATGATTATATAGATGATAAGCCGGAATGGTATGTCATTGAAAATTCCAAACAGGAAAAAAAGCTTGAAGTTTTTGAGTCTAAATACGGTTATGTCGGAACCAATATCCGCACTAACAGAGCCTATGGCTTCGATTATCTCATTGATCCTGAAAAGGTGGAAAACTTTTCTTTGAAGTGTGTTGTGGAAGGTTATTCGTTCAGTGTATCCCTTAATTTCATGGGTACGGCTGTTTTCAAGCATAAGACTAGATTTTATTCATTTGCCAGAGGTAATTATATTATTTCTTACAATAAGGATACAATCTACATTTCAAAAAAGACAAAAAAGGAAATATACGATTTCGAAAAAACACAGGTATCTGCTTTTATAAAAAATACTAGCATAGCAGAACTTAAAAATGAGGCTATTGACTACAGATATAAACACAGAGTATGGATTTATTTTGATTCTAATTCCGTCGAAAAAGACAATGGTTATTATCAGTTCGTAAATGACTTCGGAAAAAATGACGGTGTGGACAGATATTATGTTTACTCAAAGCCTTATGAAGAAATAGCCCATCTTTTTGACGAAAAGCAGAAAGAATATCTGGTTGAGTTTGGTACACAGGCACACAGACTTCTTTATCTTGCTTCGGAAATTATAATAACTTCATTTTTTGGAAGAGAATCAATCTCACCTTTTGTTACGGAAGGTGAAGAAGGAAATTATTACGATATCGAGCATTTCAGAGTGATATATATGCAGCATGGTGTGCTTCACGCCACGTATCCGATTAAGTATTCTGCTGAAAATGCGCGTTGTGATAAGGTTGTGGTATCCACGAACTTTGAAATTGAAAACATGACTAAAAAATATGCTTTCAGGGAAGAAGATCTTATTACATGCGGTATGCCCAGATACGAGCTTATCAACCGTGATTCGCAGCCTCAAAACAGAATAATTCTTGCACCCTCGTGGAGAAGCTATTTTGCAAAAAATATAACTCCCACCACTTACCGGATAAGCACGGGAAGCTTCTGCACGACGGATTATTTTATCAATTTTCAGAAATTTCTCAATGACGAGAGATTGCATGCGGCACTTGAAAAATATGATATTTATCTTGATGTCAAGATGCATCCCATCATTAACGATATTGTTTCTGATTTGTTCTCAACAAACAGTAACAGAATAAATTTTGTTTCTGAAGCAAACCTTGAAAATTATAAATTATTCATTACTGACTTTTCATCTTTTGTTTTTGACTATGCTTATCTGTCGAGACCTATTCTCTATTTCGTACCCGACTATGATCAGTTCAGATCAGGTATGAATCTTTACAGAGAGCTTGATCTTCCTTTCGAAGAGGCTTTTGGACCTTTTGTAACCGAGGCAGAAAAAGCCGTCGATGAACTGATAAAGCTTTGTGAAAGAGACTTTGTTCCGGAAGAAATATACCGTAAGAGAATGGATGAATTTTATCTTCCCATGAGTAACTGCTGTGAAGGTATATATGACTATATTTATAATGAAATGTTCAAAAGTTGATATCTTTCAGACATTATCTCCTTTGCCTTTTAAGGCAGAGGAGATTTTTCTTTTTATATCTTTAACATTTTCATCTTGAAATCCCTCTTATTCTATGTTATCATAGTAGTTAAGAGTAAAAAGGAAAACTATAACTATAAAGAATATAAATAAACAGGAGTGATATTATGAAGTGCAGTTACTGCGGAAACGAACTTGAAAAAGGCGCTGATTTCTGTCCGGAATGCGGTATGATTTTAGGTCTTGATGAAACTCGTGAAGATAAAAAAACACAGGTCGAGGAGCCTGAATTCAGGGTTCCCGAATACACACCGAATGTGTTCAAGGCTATTGATGTGGAAGAGGAAGAGCCTTCTGTTCCTGCTATGGAGCTTGAAAGCGACGGAAAAGAGGAGACTGTTCCCGTAACGGAAAATATTCCCGAATATATTTCAGAGGTTCCCGAATATGTCCCCGTTCAGTTCGAGGATGTTTCATCGGGCGATCCTGATGAAGAAGAGCCTTCTGGAGAAGCTGTGGAAGAGACTGCAAGTGAACAGCAGACCGAAGAAGAGGAAGACACCGAAGAGGAATACGAAGAGGATGAGGATGAAGAGGAACTTACTGCTCCCGAATATATTCCCGCTCCCGATATGCCCGATGAGGATGAACTTGATATAAGAGTTCCCGAAGAAGAGATTACATATCCCGAATATGAATCCTATAAAAACTCACAGGCAGAAAACGAAGTGATTAATCCTACCGAAGAGGATTATGAAGAAATCGATTCTGATGACATATATGTGGAGCCGGGTAAAAAGAAAAACGGTGTACTTGCCGTATTCCTTGTTATTGCGGTTGTTTGTGTGATTGTGGGTGGCGTTTACGCTGTAAAGAATATCATTCCCTCCGCGGGAAATGACGAAACAACTACCACCGAAGCACAGCAGGCAGGTAATGTTTCCGAGGAGGATACCACAGAGGCTGAAGACACCACCGAAGCCGAAGAAGACACCACCGAGGCCGAAGATACAACTGAAGACGAAGACACAACCGAAGAAGATACAACTCTCGCAGGTGCTGTCGGTGAAGAGGATACCACAGAAGACGAGGAAGAAACCACTACTGAAGAAGTGACAGAGGTGGAAGAGGAACCCGCTACCGTTCCCACCACTACGAAGCCTGTAACGACAACAAGACCTTCTACCACAAAGCCCGTAACGACAACAAGACCTTCTACCACAAAGCCCGTAACCACAACGAGACCTGCAACTACAAAGCCTACCACTACAGACCCCTACGGCATCAACGATGTTGAGGTTAAGAAGCCTTCAAAGACCGGCAAAACCTACACCGTTTACTGTACTGCAGAGGGCGTTATCCTTCGTAACGCTCCCTCGAAATCCTCCGAAAGAGTTCTTTACCTTTCAAAGGGTGCTGACCTTACGGCTTATGCCAAGGAAAATGGCTATTATTATGTAAGAAGTAACCGCTACGGTGTTTACGGCTGGGTAAGTGCTTCCTATGCTTCCGACAGCAGACCCGAGGCAGAAACCACCAAGGTTTACAAAAACACGGTAACTCCCGATAAGAAATACAGCAAGGCAGAGGTTAAGTATACAACAAACGGACTTAATCTTCGCAAGGGTCCCGGAACGGACTACGATGTTGTCACCCTTATTCCGAAAAATTATCCTGTTAAGGTAATCGGCTATAAGAACGGTGTATCGGGCTGGGCTTATGTAACAGATACCACTTACGGCTATTCAGGTTGGGTTTCAACCGCATATCTTAAGTAATGTCTTGAAAAACAGGAGTAATATCTTTAAAAAGAGGAGAAAATAATTATGATGACATTGAAAACACGCTGGGCTGACGAGGCTATGTGCGATTTACCCCTTAAGGAATATCCCCGTCCCCAGATGGTTAGAGAAAACTGGACAAACCTCAACGGTATGTTCGACTTTGCTATTTGCGACGAAAAAACCGAATGGTGCGCGGAATATACCGAGCAAATAAGAGTACCCTTTGCAGTTGAAAGCTGTCTTTCGGGCATCTGCAAAAGAATAAGCGCAAAGGACCGCCTCTGGTACCGTAAAAAGTTCACAGCCGATATGTCAAAGAGAACACTTCTTCATTTCGGTGCCGTGGACTGGGAATGTAATGTTTTTGTGAACGGTAAGGAGGTCGGCTCACATACGGGCGGCTACTGTCCTTTTACCTTTGACATTACTTCTGCACTCAAAGAGGGTGAAAATGAGCTTGTTGTAAAGGTTTATGACCCCACCGATGAGGGCTGGCAGAACAGAGGTAAGCAGGCAAGCGAATCCCACGGCTTTTGGTATACCTCAACATCGGGTATATGGCAGACAGTTTGGCTCGAAAGCGTAAGCGAAAACTACATCAGAGGCTATAAGCTCACTCCCGACATCGATAAGGGTATCATCAATATAAAAACCGACATCTGCGGCAAGGGTGACCTTTATGTCAAAGTCTTTGACGGCGATGCTCTCGTAGCTGAAAAGGCTGTTTCTGCCGATGATGCAGTTGAAATTCCCGATGCAAAGCTCTGGAGCCCCGAAGAGCCCAATCTCTACGATTTCGTTCTCTCGCTTAAAAACGGCGATGCTGAAGAAGATACAGTCAAAGGCTATTTGGCTATGAGAAAGTTCAGCATCGGCGAATACGAAGGCTATAACAGACTTTTCCTCAATAACAAGCCTTATTTCCAGAGAGGTCTTCTCGACCAGGGCTACTGGAGTGACGGCGGAATGACACCTCCCACAGATGAGGCGATGATTTACGATATACAGGTTATGAAGGACCTTGGCTTCAATATGCTCCGTAAGCACATAAAGGTTGAGCCGGCAAGATGGTACTATCACTGCGACAAAATCGGCATGCTCGTATGGCAGGATATGGTTTCCGGCGGTAAGGCTCTCAACACCTTCCATGCAGGTGTTCTTCCCAATGTACAGGGCGTACTCAATCCTCTTGTGAACCTCACAAAGAAGGACAATGCATACGCTACCTTCAACCGTGACAGAATCGAATGGCGACAGCAGTTTGAGGATGAACTCTTTGAAATGATCGATTCACTTTATAACTACCCGTCAATCTGTTGCTGGGTACCCTTCAATGAAGGCTGGGGACAGTTCGATGCAAAAAGGATCGGCGATGCAATCAAGGCTTATGACCCCTCACGCTTCGTTGACCATGCAAGTGGCTGGTATGACCAAAAGGGCTGTGATTTCAGAAGTATGCATAAGTACATCCTTCCCGTTATCCTTCCCAAATATGACGGCAGACCTATCGTGCTGAGTGAATACGGCGGCTACAGCAACAAAATCCCGAACCATGTATGGAACTGGGAAAAGAGCTTCGGCTATCAGATGTATAAGGACAAGGATGCTCTTACAGCTGCATATAAAAAGCTTCACGAAAAGCAGATTATTCCCAATATTAAAAAGGGTCTTTCTGCCACAGTTTATACCCAGGTTTCCGACGTTGAGTTTGAAGTAAACGGTATGCTTTCCTATGACAGAGAGCTTATCAAGCTTCACGAGGATGTTGTAAAGGAAATCAACGAAAAGATGACATATTAATTAAAAGGCGCTGACCCTGTATTTCGGGTCAGCGTGTTTTGTAAGTGAGGAGTGACCTTTTTGCGGGAATTTAATATTAATGAAGGCTTAAAGAGCTCAAACATAACTCCTACTGCCTTTGAGGATAAAAACGTAATTTTAACCGACAGAGAAATTCAGTCAGAAGCAGGCTTTGTTAAAATGCAGTCGGGGAATTATCTTGTTTCTATGGTATGCCCTATGCCGGGCGTTACAAAAGAGATGGTTGACCTGTGGTTCTGGTGGCACCCTCAAAAAAGTGAGCGGTACAGGATGTGGTATCCCGGTGAGCATTTTGCCGTTTTCTATTCACCGAAGGATAGAAAATATTTTAAAAAACGCACCTTCGATTCTTTTTGTGAGAACACACAGTACCCTATTGAAAAAATCGGAAGTCTTCCAATGCCTCTTTCCATTGATTTCAAAAGGCCCGAAAACTTCGGCTTTTCACGGAAAAAGATGGACGAAGGCAAGGTAAAAACCGTAGTCTGCGGAACTGTAGGAGCCTTCTTCGGCTTGGTAAAGCATACGCAGATGGCACACATTTTCTTTGAAAGAGAAGACGGACTTTTTCTCGTCAGCCGTTTCTGGATAGGGGAGAAGCTGAGGAATCCGCTTTTCCGTAAAATCTTTTTAAAGGAAAAAATAGCCCGTGATATGGCTGTACATTGTTATTACGAATATAGAAAGCTTGCATCTTTGCTTCCTGCACTTGAAGGTGAAATGCTTAAAAATAAAAAAGGGGAATAACTATGAAGGATAAAGGCTATACCAAGCTCAAGCTTTTATACATAAAGGATTATCTCGAAAAAAACAGCGACGAAGAACATCCCGTTAGCGTTGAAATTTTAACGGATATGCTGGAGGAAAAGGGGATTACCTGCGAAAGGAAATCCGTTTACAGCGATGTTAAGGCTCTTAAAGAATACGGAGTTGATATTGCCTCGGTCAAGAAGCCTTTTACAGGTTATGCAGTCCTGTCCCGTGACTTTGAGGTGCCCGAAATAAGACTTCTTATTGATGCAGTACAGGCGGCGGATTTTATCTCGCCCAAAAAGACCAGAGAGCTTATTTCAAAAATGGGAACTCTCTGCAGCTCTTTCCAGAGCAAGGCTTTGCAAAAGCAGGTCTATATCGACAACAGAGTAAAATGTGCCAATGAAGAGATATACTATAATATTGATGTTGTAAGCCGAGCAATTCAGCAGAAAAAGAAAATCAGCTTCATTTACTATAAAAGAAAGCTAAATGACGGTGAAAAGGTTATCACAAGCGACGAAAAGGAATTTACCGTAAGCCCCTACGCTCTTATTTGGAGTAACGACCATTATTATCTTGTCTCCAACAACGAAAAATACGATAACCTTATGCACACACGCATTGACCGAATGAAAAAGGTGAGAATAACCGAAGAAAAGTCAAGAGATTTTTCCGAGGTTTCCGAATACAAAAATTACTTTGATGTTGCCGACTATTCCTCAAAAAGCTTCAATATGTACAGCGGTGACACCCAAAGGCTCGTAATTTCCTGTGACAATTCCATTTTAGAGGAGATTATTGACCGTTTCGGTGATGATGGGATAAGAGCAGACAAGGATGAGAGCAGATTCATTCTTTCTTCCCGCTGTGTGGTCAGTGAAGGTCTTGCCTCCTGGATAATGCAGTTCGGCAGTAAGATAAGAGTTCTTGAGCCGCCGAAGCTTCGCGAAGAGATAGTGAAAAAGGCAGAAGAAATTATCTCTCTTTACAGGGAAGAAGAATAAGAAATAAGCGGAAAAATATTTTAAAAAATCATTGACAAAGATTGACACTTGTGCTATACTCATTCATACCGCATATTACGGGCGGCGTATTTTTTGTGCGCCATAAAGATATTATCTGCCCCAAAGTAGCGAGTCCATAATAAAGGAAGGAAAGAAACTATGTACGCAATTATCGAAACAGGCGGCAAGCAGTATAAGGTTGAAGCAGGGGATACCCTCTTCATTGAAAAGCTTGACGTGGAAGCAGACTCCGAGGTTACCTTTGACAAGGTTATCGCAGTTGGCAGCGACGACGGCATCAAGGTTGGTGCTCCCTACGTTGACGGTGCAACCGTAACAGCAAAGGCAATCAAAAACGGTAAGGGTAAGAAGATTGTTGTCTTCACTTACAAGTGCAAGAAGAACTCAAAGCGTAAGATGGGCCACAGACAGCCTTACACCAAGGTTGAAATCGCAGCTATCAACGCTTAACCATGATTAAGGCTATCTTTTTAAAGAATAACGGCTTTATCAAAGGCTTTCTTATCGAAGGGCACAGCGACTATGCTGAAGAGGGGAGCGATGTGATATGTGCATCCGTTTCTTCTGCGGCATATATGGCAGCTAACACTCTTACGGAAATCGTCGGCGCAAAGGCTGATATAACTGTTGATGACGGTTATCTTGATCTGACGGTGAAGGAAGAAAACGATAAAACCGAAATTATTCTTCAGGGCCTTGAACTTCACATCAGCACTCTGGCGCAGGATTATGATGAATTTATTCTGTGCGAAGAAAAAACTCTTTAAAAATACTACGGAGGTGTAACAAATGCTTAAGATAAACATTCAATTATTCGCTCACAAAAAAGGTATGGGTTCTACCCGTAACGGCCGTGATTCAGAATCAAAGAGACTTGGTGTTAAGCGTGCAGACGGTCAGTTCGTTCTTGCAGGTAACATCCTTGTTAAGCAGCGCGGCACACACATCCACCCCGGCAACAACGTAGGCAAGGGTAAGGATGATACTCTCTTCGCTCTTATCGACGGTAAGGTTAAGTTCGAAAGAATGGGCAAAGACCGTAAAAAGGTAAGCGTTTACGCTGTTGAGCAGTAATAAGCATTTTATAATTGCAAACATAGCACGTCGGAAACGGCGTGCTTTTTCATTTTGCGGTCAGTATACAAATGCAGAATGGCGGTCGCGGGGCAAACCAATTCGAAATGCGAAATTGTGGTCGCGAATAAAAATCATAAAAAATTACCCTCTGTCCGCAGAGATAATCGTGCGGTAGAGGGCAGAGAGCAATTTATAAGGCGGACACATCGCACTGTGTCCTTGCAGTTTCATCCCGCTCGTTTAGCGTTTATCGTTTAGCACTTAAAATCTTACTCAAACTCCTTAATATATCCCTTCGCGCTTCTCGTCATTTCCTTGCAGAAATCGGAATCGTACTTTCTTTTGCAAAATGCAGTGAGCCATTCCTCATAGGATTTTTCTCCTGCTTTGTATGAAAGCATTTTGCGAAGCTCGTCAGCTTCCATTGTGCGGTAAGCGTCTGTATGTACAATGAATTTCTGGTCGCAGCGTTGTGGCTTTTTTCTTTTTATCTGTCCTTCGGTGGGGTAGCCGATGACAAGCATAGCTATAGGGATAACTCTGTCGGGAAGGCTGAAAAGCTCTTTGTGAAATTCTCTGTTTTCGATTATGTCACCAATATAGCAGGAGCCAAGACCGAAGCTTTCGGCGGCAACCACCACATTCTGTGCGGCGATTACGGCATCCTCGATAGCTATAAGAAGGTCACCTTCACCTGCATTTTTCGGCTCGAGACCTATACTGCGGTAAGCATCGTCCCATTTTTTACAGTCGGCACAGAATATGAGTACCATCGGTGCGGTTTTAATGAAGGGCTGATTGTCGCAGGAAACGGAAAGCTTATCCTTTATTTCCTGCTTTCTTACATCGATTATGGTGTAAAGCTGTTGGTTTCCTGCTGTCGGTGCCTGTGAGGCGGCAAGAAGTAAAAGCTCTCTTGTCCTTCCATCGATGTCCTGTGAGGTGAATTGGCGGACGCTCTTTCTTTCAATGAGGCTTTTCATTATTCCGTTCACGGTTATTCTCTCCTTTTGCTGTGCTTTTTGGGAATTATAGCATAAATTTTACCAAAAAAACAATAGTGCATTATTGAAAAAGTGTAATTTATGTGTTATTATAAAGTGAAATATAAGGCAAAGGAGAAAATAAAATGAAAGTAATTGTAATGAATGACGCTCTCGAAATCTCAAAGGAAGCGGCTGACATAATCATAAAGCAGGTAAACAACAAACACGGCAGTGTTCTCGGCTTTGCTACGGGTGCTTCACCTGTTGAAACTTATAAAAGAATAATCGAAGCCTATGAAAGACAGGAGGTTTCTCTCAAATACATAACCACATTCAATCTTGACGAATATGTAGGCCTTGACAGAGAAAACGTAAACAGCTATTTCTATTTTATGAAAGATAATCTTTTCGGTAAAACCGATGTGGATTTTGACCGCGTAAACTTCCTTTCGGGTACTGCCGAAGATATGGAAGCGGAATGTGACCGCTACAGTCGGAAAATCAAAGAAAGCGGCGGCATTGATATTCAGCTTCTGGGCATCGGTACAAACGGACACATCGGCTTCAATGAGCCGGGCGATAAGTTTGCAGACGGTCCCTTTGCTGTAAAGCTTACTCAAAGCACCATTGACTCTAACAAAAAGTATTTTGAGGCTGTCGGTGACACGATGCCCGAATATGCGCTTACAATGGGCATCGGCGACATTATGAGAAGTAAAAAGATTATTCTTATTGCCACCGGTGAAAGTAAGGCGAAGGCAGTAAAAGAGCTTGTTGAGGGTGAGGTTTCAACTCTTTGCCCGGCAACAATTTTAAAACTTCACGCTGATGTTACCGTCTTCCTTGATAAGGAGAGTGCATCTCTCCTCAGTAAAGACTAATTATTCAGAAAGGCGATTCTTACTTGTGAATCATTGAAAATATGGGTATTGATAACAAAAAGTTAAAGGTGTGTCCTCAAATAACCCAAACTTCTGTTACCGATAACGGAGAAATCTGTGTCCGATGGACGGAGGTTCCCGAAGCTGATAAATATGCTGTGCAACGTTCGGAAAAGGTTGACGGCGAGTTTGAACGTGTTGCCTGGGCGAAAAGCTGTGTCTATATAGATAAGACAGTAAAAGAAAATACTACCTATTGGTACAGAATTGTTGCCGTAAAGGAACTCGAAAACAAAAAGAAGTCAAAAAAAACAAGCCCTGTTACAGCAATGATTGTTTCAGCCGTTCCGGCACCTGATTGCCTTGTTGCTGAAAGCAAGGGTGCAAATATAAGACTTGATTGGAAAAGTCCGTCGGGCATAAACGAGTTTCTTGTGTATCGCAGGAACGAGCATTTCAATCAGCTTCTTCCGCTTTGCAGTGTCAAAGGAAACAAATTTATCGATAACAGTGCCGTTCAGGGGCAGGTATATCATTACAGCGTTCAGAGCTTGTGCGGTAACGGTCAGGGTAATTTCAGCAAGGAGGTTTCCTGTGTGAGCCTTGATTCTGGTGAAATTGTTTATGCCAAGTCGAGGTTTTTAAAAAAGGTTGACCTTAAGGCAAGAATAGTCGCAGGAGCCGACGGATATATTTTTGAACGCAGTGAAGATGGAGAAAGCTTTGAGGAAATCGCAAAGACTGACTCTGACGTTTCTTTAAGATATACGGATACGGTAAAGAAAGCCTTTTCTGTATATTATTATCGTGTTAAGGCATATAAGAACGCCTGCGGTAAAAGCTTTATCAGCAAACCTTCAAAATCGATAAAAGTCAAAACAAAATAATTTTCTTTCAAATTATTGACTATTTCCGTCAATTGAGTTAAAATAGTACCAAGTAAATATAAAAATTAAGAATGGAGGCACAATAATATGAAGAAAAACTTTAAAAAATTCATCGCACTTCTTCTTTCTGTACTTATGCTTATGTCTGTAATGGCTGTCGGTGCTTCGGCAGAAGATGCTACACAGGCACCTGCAGAAGGCGAAGAAGAACACCGTACCTTTGCTGAAATTTTCATTGATTTCATTATGGAGATCGCCAATTTCTTCAAATACATCTTCTATGATGTATTCCGTGGTGAACCGGCATAAAGTAAAAAATGAGGCTGTAAAAACAGCCTCTTATTTTTTTGTAATGCAGAATATAGGGGCGAGAGCCGAGTTCAGAATGAAATCATTCTCTATTATTAATACTATACCACACTGTAAGTTTATTTTTATGATTTACTTTTTACCTCTACCACACAATTTTTTTTGCGGAAAAGAGGGTAATTTTCTATAATGAGATAAATTCGCGACCACAATTCTGCGTTCTGCATTCAATATCAATTCTATATCGTGAAAAAGTTATTTATTTAACAGCTTTTTCGTAAATTGCTTTAAGCCCGTCAAGGAGAAGGTTTTCATCGTAAATGAGCTTTTCTTCACAGCAGGGGATAATTCCAGTACTGTAGCCGCCTGTGGCCACGAGGTTGCATTCTTCGTAGCCGAGTTCACTGCGGATTCGTTTAATCATACCGTCAAGCATAGCCGCTGTACCGAAAACGATACCGCTCTGCATACATTCGGTGGTGTTTTCACCGATGGCTTTTTTCGGTGTGGTGAAGCTTACCGAGGGCAGAAGAGCCGCGTTTTTGGCAAGAGCGTCCAAAGAAATCTTCACACCGGGGGAAATGGTACAGCCTCTGAAGGTGCCGTCTTTGTCTATAACAAGTATTTTTGTCGCAGTACCAAGGTCGGCAACAAGGCAGGGGAGAGGGTATTTTTCTCTGGCGGCAACTGCACCTGCGATAAGGTCTGCGCCAAGATAGGAAACGGGTAATATTTCCACCTTAAGCTCTCCGTAATTTTCTGCGCCCACGATTACAGGCTCAATACCTATGGTATGCTTTACGGCGAGGCTGACAGCCTGGGTAAGCTCGGGAACAACCGAGGCAAAAACACAGCCCGAAAAATCCAAGGGAGAGACACTGTAAAGATTAAAAATATCTAAAAGGTCAATAGCATATTCGTCACTTGATTTGTGTCTTGAGGTATAAAGACGGGAAACAAAAACAAGCTCATCGTCCCTGTAAGCACCGAGGGTGATGTTTGTGTTACCCATATCGATAGCTAAAAGCATAAAATCACTCCTTTGTATAAAAAAGTATATACAATATTGTGGCAAAAGTCAAATGAATATGATACAATAACTTAAAATATAAAAAGAATGTGATAGATTATGAAATGCACTATATGTCCCCGTGAGTGCGGGGCAGACAGAAAAAGTCAAAAAGGCTATTGCGGTGTGGGTGAAGATTTTACTTTGGCCCGAGCGGCAAAGCATTTTTGGGAGGAGCCACCCATAAGCGGAACAAATGGAAGCGGAACGTTTTTCTTTTCGGGCTGTAATTTAGGCTGTGTCTTTTGTCAGAATTATGAGATAAGCCATGGCTGTAATGGAAAAAACGTAAGTGCTGAAAGGCTCCGTGAAATTTGCATCTCTCTTATAAATGACGGTGCACATAATATCAATCTTGTCAATCCTACCCATTACGCTCTTGCACTTTCGGATTTTTTGGAAAAGAACAGCTTTTCCGTGCCTGTAGTTTATAACAGCGGCGGCTATGAAAAGACGGAAACCCTTGAAAAACTGGAAGGTAATATAGACATCTATCTGCCCGACCTTAAATACATAAGCGATGAAAGAAGCGGTAAGTATTCCTCGGCACCCGATTATTTTTCCTTTGCCTCAAAGGCTCTTTTGGAAATGAAAAGGCAGTGTCCCGAAAACCTTTATGATGAACAGGGGATAATGCAGAAGGGTATGATAGTAAGGCATCTTATCCTTCCGAAAAACACTAATCAGTCATTAAAAATTTTAGACTGGATAAAAGAAAATCTTGGCACGGATACCACCGTCAGCCTTATGTCTCAATATACTCCCTATGGTAAAATCGAAGCCTTCCCCGAGCTTCAGCGTAAAATCACCGAAAGGGAATACCTTAAGGTTATCGATTATGCCGAAGATCTCGGCTTCGAAAATATCTTTACTCAAAGCCCTCTTTCTGCCGATGAGGAATTTATCCCCGATTTCGATTTTACGGGAGTTTAATGTTTATAAGGATTAAAATAAAAAAGGACTTTATTTTTGGAAAAATATGTGTTAGAATTTAAAAGTAAAAAATAACGGAGGTTTTTAAAATGAAAGGTTTTATGAGTGAATTTAAAAAATTTATTATGCGCGGTAACGTTATCGACCTTGCTGTCGGTGTTATCATAGGCGGTGCTTTTCAGGCTATCGTTAATTCCTTGGTAAACGATTTCGTTTCACCTGTGCTTTCTCTTCTTACAAAGGGCATCAACTTTGCCGATAAATTTATCGTTCTCGCTTCTACTGACGAGGTTTTTGCCACAGCCGAAGCTGCAAAGGAGGCAGGCTATGCCACTCTTAACTACGGCTCCTTTATTACTGCCGTAATCAACTTCCTTATTATGGCATTCGTTATCTTCCTTCTGGTCAAGGGCATCAACAAGCTTTCCGAAATCGGCAAGAAAAAGGAAGAGCCTGTGGAAGAAGCACCCACTACAAAGGCTTGTCCCTTCTGTAAAAGTGAAATCAGCATTGAGGCTGTAAAATGCCCCCACTGTACATCTGACCTTCCTCAAGAGGAGGCAGCAGAATGATAGGCTTTATCGGTGCAGGCAATATGGCGTCTGCTATAATTGAAGGAATGTATAAAGCAAACTTTCCCGCAAACGGAAAGGTAGCAGTCTTTGATTTGGATAAAAGCAAAACAGAAAGACTTTCAAAGGATTTCGGTGCTGTTGTAAAGGAATCGGAAAAAGAGATAGCAGAAGGCTGTGACGTAATCGTTCTCGCCGTAAAGCCGAATGTTATCGCATCGGTGCTTTCAGCTGTTGACGGTATTGTGAAAGAAAGAGCTCCTCTTTTCATTTCTATTGCCGCAGGCAAAACTACGGAATATCTTCTTTCATGTGTAAGCTATGAGGCGAAATTTATCCGTGTAATGCCTAACATCAACGCTCTCGTAGGTGCGGCTGTGTCGGGTATCTGCGGTACGGAAAATGTAACGGATGAGGATATGGACTTTGCTGTGGAGCTTTGCGAATGCTTCGGTACTGCGGTGAAAATCGACGAAAAGCTTTTCCCTATATTCAGTGCTATCGGCGGCTGTTCACCTGCCTTTACTTATATGTATATCGATGCTTTGGCAAGAGCGGCAGTGAAAAACGGTATGCCGAAATCACAGGCACTTGCTGTTGCCGCACAGTCGGTTTTAGGCAGTGCAAAGACTGTTCTTGAATCAGCAGACCACCCCTGGGCACTCGTGGACAGAGTGTGCTCTCCCGGCGGTACCACCATTGAGGGTGTGGCTTCCTTACAGAATGACGGCTTTGAAGCGGCGGTAATGAACGCTGTTCAGGCGAGCTTTGATAAGGATAAAAAGGTTTAAATATCAAATGGCAGAAGCTGAAGTATTTTGGCTTCTGTTTTTTTACAGCTTAAAACGGCATTAAAAACTTTAATTTTTCTAATCATATTTTAATCATTTTTCTGTATGATGTAACTGTAAAGAGAAACACATCTCTTAAAACACAACACAGAAAGGTGGATTTATAAATGAAAAAATTATTAAATGTTTTATTGGCTGTTGTTCTTGGTGCTTTCGTATTTTCGTCTGCAACCTATACTGTTTCGGCGGCGGCACTTCCAAAGGTAACTTCACTTAAAAGCTATAACATCGATGATGATGAAATCAATCTTAAATGGAACAAGGTCAAGGGAGCAGACGGCTATCAGGTGAAGGTTTACTCTGACGGCAAATGGAAAAGCCTCGGCAGAACAAAGAAAACCTCCTTCGAGGCGGATGACTTAAGAAGTGCGAAAAGCTACAAGTTCAAGGTAAGAGCCTACGAGCTTAAAGGCTCAAAGAGAGTTTACGGAAAATATTCCTCCGTTCTCACCGCCGCCACAGAGCCTGACGAGGTTGACAATGTAAAAGCATCCTCCAAGGCTAAAACCACAGTTACCCTTAAATGGTCAAAAGTGCCGAGAGCTACAAGATATCAGGTTTACCTTTACGATTCAGCAAAAGGCAAGTACGTGAGAAAGGTGACTGTTAAATCTAATTCAGCCACTGTGAAAGACCTCAAAGCAGGTACAACCTATAAATTCAAGGTAAGAGCCTATTTTAAAGGCGGAGAGAAAAAATATTACGGTGAATTTTCCGATGTGCTTAATGTTAAAACAAAAGGCTCCTCTTCATCATCTTCCTCTTCTGCAAACACTCTTATCGGTAAAGCCAAGGCTGAATCCGCAGCACTTGGTCATGCAGGACTTAAAAAGAGTCAGGTCAGGGGCTTTAATTGTAAGCTCGACAGAGAAGACGGCGTTCAGGTTTATGAGGTAGAATTTGAATACGGCAGATATGATTACGATTATTGTATCAATGCTGAAACAGGCAAAATCATCGAATGGGAAAAAGATAGAGATTAATACATAAATACACAAAATTTAATCTGGTTATATAAAAATGTTACACTTTGGTCATTTTAATATATCCAAAAAGAGGTATAATCTGTACTGTAATTTAAATTAATCAAGAGGTGTTACCTATGAAAAGAATAGTTACAGTACAGGATATCTCCTGTGTGGGCAAATGCTCTCTTACCGTCGCTCTCCCTATTATTTCTGCCATGGGTGTTGAAACGGCGATTATTCCTACTGCGGTTTTATCCACTCACACTATGTTCAGCGAATTTACCGTTAAGGATTTAACTGACCAGATTCAGCCCATCTCCGACCACTGGAACAGAGAAAAGTTCAAATTTGATGCTGTCTACACAGGCTATCTCGGCTCTTTTGAGCAGATTGACCTTATGAAGGCATTCTTTGAAAGATACAAAACCGATGACAACATTATCTTTGTTGACCCTGCTATGGCAGACAACGGAAAGCTTTATCCCGCTTTCAGCGAAGAGTTTGCCAAATATATGGCTACTCTTTGCGCCAAGGCAGACATCATCGTTCCTAACATCACGGAAGCCTCCTTTATGACAGGCATTGAATACAAGGCAGAATATGACGAAGAGTATGCAAAGACAATGCTCAAGGCTCTTTCCGACCTTGGTGCAAAGATTTCCATCCTTACAGGCGTAAGCTTTGAGGAAGGCAAGACAGGTGTTATGGGCTACGATAAGGCAAAAGACGAATACTACTATTACTGCCATAAAAAACACAGCCGTTCCTACCACGGCACAGGAGATATTTTCTCCAGTACTTGCATCGGTGCCATAATGAACGGTCTCGACTGGAAAGAGGCTGTAAAGGTTGCCGCCGACTACACAAGCGAATGTATCCGCATTACTGCCGAAGATCCGACTTCAAACGACTACGGCGTAAACTTCGAAACGGTAATTCCCGACTTACTTAAAATGCTCGGCAAATAAAAATCAAGACTGTGCTGAAAAACGGCACAGTCTTTTCATTTGTTTATTCTTTATTTTGCGAGGATGTTATCTGTGAGGTGCTTTCGGTATCCTCTTGTACACTCACATCACTTATCACCGAGGAAAGGAAGGCGTCATCAATCCAACCGTAAGCGTCTTTTTCGGGGACATAGACATAAACCCAGCTTCCGTCCACACTTGCTCCGCCCACAATATGAACCTCGGAGCCGACAGGCATAACATCAATCTGACCGTAGGAGCCGTCGGGACCTTTGCGAAGGGCTTGTCCCTTGTCACCGGTGATGTAAGCCACTGATGTTCTGTAATTGACTTGTGGTGAAACCACGCCCGAATTCGGGTCATACTGTGTGAGAGTGGTTGTCGGTGAGGTGGTTTCCTCGGGTGCAGAGGCAGAAAAGAGAGAGGCGATGGCAGGGGTGAATTCAAGTATTTCCGTTCCTGCCACAGCGAAAACTCCTACTATTACCGCACACAGCACAATAACAAGATAAAGACCTGCTCTTGACTTTTTCTCTTTGGGTTGTTCGCGGCGGTATTTCGGTGGAGCTTCGTCGGAAAAAATATTTGAGGAAACATCCCTGTCCGATGAAAAGATAACCGAGGGCGCCTCTGCTTCTTTATATACTTCCTTTTCTTTACTGCAGGGACTTCCGCAGTCGGGACAGTAGCTTTCACTTCCTGACAGAATGTGATTACATTTCTGACAAATCATAAAAAACACTCCTTTTATTTTTTTGTAAAAAAGAGTGTATCACCGACTTTAAGAGAAGTTTGTCACAAATTGAAAGCAGAGGTTGATTGAATACAGAATGCAGAACGCAGAGTGCAGAATGGCGGTCGCGGGATGATGAGTTATAATGTTTTAACCTCTTTCCCACAGAGGAAACAGGTTGAAATAGGATGAAGAGTAATTTGAATTTGTAGGGCGGGATGACCCTATCCCAAACAATAAAGAAGCCAAGCGAGGGGGAGCTTGGCTTCTTTACGTATATTTGAAAGGAGAGGGGAGTGCGGTGGGAAGGAGGGTAGACAAGTGAAAAATCGGAAAAAAACACTTATCTGTTCCCATCGCACAATTAGAGTATAATGGTATTACTTTAAATCAAATTAAAGTAAACAATAAAAAAGTATTAAGGAAAAATTATCCGATGGTTTTGCATACTTCTTTTCCGCCGTGATTAAAGTCGTAATATTCCAGTTTGGCTTTCTCAAGTATATTATCGGTAAACCACAACTGAATAAAAATATCTCTGTCTTTGTCATATTCACTCGGGTTACCGTAGGAGTGAACTCTGTAATAATCCTTCTGAACACCATTGGTTATTTCGGAAAAGGCAGAATATAAGTGCCCGTTCTCTTCGCTGAATTTTTTCAGTACATCATATTTGCTGTCCCCTTTTTTTGTGTTGTTAAAATCTTCTATAAATTTATTTGTGTCATAAACAGCGGAACAGTAGTGATGCTTGGATCCGTATTTATCTTCATATTCAGAGCCGACGCCGACCCCCTTGCCTGCCACTATGCCCTTTTCATCGGAACGGATGAAGAAAAAGGCGTTTTCTTCACGGCGGTAGTATTCTTTATCCTCTTCGAAGAAAATTTCATAATCATCACTGAAAAAGAAATCCATTTTATCGAGATTATAGCGGAACATTTTCTGTTCCTCACGGCTGAGAGTTTTTATGTAATCTTCGGTGTTTACATAGCCGAGGTATCCGAGATAGGATTTCGCATCATCGTAGGTGCATCCGAGGGGGATGAGGTCAAAGGTTTCAAGAGATTGTTCGCTGACTGTATCGTTCATATCATCGAACCATGTACGGTATTCTCTGAAATACTCTTTAGCGGGCTTGTATAGTACACCGTTAAAAAAGCACACACCGCACATTATAAAGGCAAGAAGAGCTACACCCTTTAAGGGTTTCTTTTCACTGCTTCCTTGGTTTCTTACTCTTTTAGTCAGAATAAAGGAAATCAGCGCCGTACCGCCAAGGAAAAGAATCGTACCGTACCATGAGAGGCTATTTGGAAGCTCTTCGGCGGTATTTTTCATTATCAGGGGTGTGAATTTTTCAAGCAGATAGGAAATATTGAGAGGCACAGCGTAAAGAGCTGACTGTGGATAGAAAACGACTATAAGCGTGCATATAATCAGAATATTTGAAATTCCCGTAGCTATAAGGCTTTTACGGTAACCCTTCTTATAACAGAACATTATCTGCAGGATAATAAAGCAGACGAAAAGAGAGCTCATAAACACATTTTCAGCCGAAGGGGAGCCTGCATAGTCGGCAGTATGAATGAAGTTTCCTGTAAGTGCGGCTATGAGATTAAAAATTACAGGTACGATTCCTGCAATTACCGCATAGTAAAGCCTTTCGTGGTAAAGCTCCTCGAAATCCTTCTTTATGCTTTCTTTCATTTCATTCTCTTCGCCGAAGCATTCCATGCTTTTCTTAAGTGCCGTTTCCTCGTCATAGCCTATTTCTATGTAAAAATCTGCTCTGTCGAGAATGTGGCATTCCATTTCATCATATAACTGCTGTCTTTTCTTTGAGGGAATGTTTTTCGGTAAAAAGGAACTGATGAATTCGTTAATATTATTCATATTAACACCTCCCGAAAAAGATGTCAGGTCAGTACCGCCTTTGCGGTTATGACTTTTTTTACTGCATAGGAGTAGGCTTCCCATTCCTCTTTGGTTTCCTTAAGTGCTTTGAGGCCTTTTTTAGTGATGTGGTAGTACTTTCTCTTTCTGCCCTGTTCGCTTTCTGTCCAGTAGGCTTCCACATATCCGTCCTTTTCGAAGGCGTGGAGTATGGGATAAAGGGTGCCTTCTTTGAGAGTGAAGACCGATTCAGAGCGTTTTTCGATTTCTTTTACTATCTGATAGCCGTACATATCCTCATTTTCGAGGACGGAGAGAACTAAAAGGGAGCTGCTGCCTTTGGTGAGCTCTTTTTTGATGTTCATAATTAAACCTCCTTACATAGAACAATTATATACATCTGTGTTCTATGTATAGTTTAACACAGGAAGAGTTGTTTGTCAAGATTGACTTTATATAACCTGAAAAGCAAAACCGCAGAGCGTCAACTCTGCGGTAATTTTTATATGTATTTTATTGGGTGGACTATCGCGTTATCCTTGATAAAACCTCACCCGCCATTCTGCGTTCTGCATTAGAATAACCCTGTTATTCTTCCTTCTGCGTCGACATCAATCTTTTCAGCAGCGGGAACCTTGGGGAGACCGGGCATTGTCATAATGTCACCGGTGAGCACTACGATAAAGCCTGCGCCTGCGGAAACCTTTACATTTCTTACGGTTACTGTGAAGCCCTCGGGTGCGCCGAGCTTGGTCGGGTCATCGGAGAAGCTGTACTGTGTCTTTGCCACACAGATGGGAAGCTTATCAAGGCCCATATCGCAAAGCTTTTTAATCTGTTTTTGTGCGGAGGGGAGGATAGCTACATCCTTACCGCCGTAAACCTTGGTAACGATGTCTTTAATCTTGCTCTCGATAGTGTCGTTAACATCGTAGGAGAAGGCGAATGCGGAATTGTCCTCCTCTTCGCAGAGACGGACAACTTCTTTGGCAAGCTCTTCGCCGCCCTTGCCGCCTTCAGCCCATACAGTTGAAAGGCAGACATTAACGCCCAGCTCCTTGCACTTTGCGATAACAAAGTCGATTTCCTTGTCTGTGTCGGTGGGGAAGCGGTTAACGGCAACCACACAGGGAAGCTTGTATACATTCTTGATATTGGAAACGTGGCGGAGAAGGTTGGGGATACCCTTTTCCAAAGCCTCGATGTTTTCTTCGCCTAAAGCTGTTTTGGGTAAACCGCCGTGCATTTTAAGAGCACGGATGGTAGCAACCATAACCACAGCCGAGGGAGTAAGACCTGCCATACGGCATTTGATGTCAAGAAATTTCTCTGCACCAAGGTCAGCACCGAAGCCTGCCTCTGTGATAGCATAGTCGCCCATCTTAAGCGCAGTCTTTGTGGCGATAACGGAGTTACAGCCGTGAGCGATGTTAGCGAAAGGACCGCCGTGAACGAAAGCGGGAGTACCTTCGAGGGTCTGAACGAGATTGGGTTTAAGAGCATCCTTGAGAAGAGCAGTCATAGCACCTGCCGCATTAAGCTGACCGCAGGTAACAGGTTCGTCCTTATAGTTATAGCCGACGATGATGCGGGAAAGTCTTTCCTTAAGGTCTGTGATGGACGAAGCAAGACATAAAACAGCCATTACTTCACTGGCTACGGTGATGTCGAAGCCGTCTTCACGGGGAGTACCGTTGATTCTTCCGCCAAGACCATTGGTAATGAAACGAAGCTGTCTGTCGTTCATGTCAACACAGCGCTTCCAGGTAATTCTTCTTACATCAATGCCTAAAGCATTACCCTGCTGAATGTGGTTGTCGAGCATAGCGGCTAAAAGGTTGTTAGCGCTTGTGATGGCGTGGAAGTCGCCTGTGAAGTGAAGGTTGATGTCTTCCATGGGTACAACCTGTG
>JAZUNX010000007.1:0-45497 GCA_045604385.1 Acutalibacteraceae bacterium | reverse complement strand
GCCCTCGTAATAGTATAAATGCAGAACCGTTCTGTACTTTTCCTGAAGCTCCATCACATAGGGAAGAACTTCGTTGTGTGTCTGTTCATAAATAATATTCTCATTAACAGACAAATTCTTTCTGTGATATGCCTTGAGCATATTTTTTGAAATGTTTATTGTTACGCGTAACAGCCATGCTTTTTCGTGAGCTTCATCCTTGAATTCGGGTGCTTTATCAATCAGCTTAAGAAAAGCCTCCTGAACAGCATCCTGGCAATCAGCTTCATTTTTCAAAATCGCATAGGCGGCCCTGAGCATGGGTTGACTGTGTTTTGCAACAATCTGCTCTATGTATTCGTTACCGGTAATAGAATACATGCTTAAACCTCCTTTCACTTATAAAACAATTATGAAGTGAGATTTTTTTCATCTGTAAAAAATTTTATCATTTACAAAGCTGTTTTGTCAAAATTAAACTGATTATATATAAATACACAATCTGTTGTGGTGGATTTTTTTCTGATACATACCACATAAAAAAACTTCAAAAAATATCTGTAAAGCTATTGACATTTACACCTGTCTTTAGTATAATAGCAACCGCTGTAAAGTTATAAATCTTTACACCGAAGGGGGATGTGTAAAATGGCGAAAGATCTTGACGTGATTATTCTTTTTGATATTTACGGAGAAATGCTTACTCAGAAGCAGCAGGATTTTATCAGCTATTATTACAACGACGACCTTTCCCTTGCGGAAATTGCCGAAAATGAGGGTATCACACGTCAGGGTGTACGGGATGCAATCCAGCGTGCGCAGGCACAGCTTTACACATTCGAAAAGCATCTTGGTCTCAGGGAACGCTTTGAAAACATCAAAAGAGGCCTTGAGGAAATCAACGAGCTTGTGGATGTTATTGACGAGGTTAACCGCAGAACGGTGCTTTCACGTGAAATAAACGACGCTACAGCAAGAATCGGTGTGCTCACACAGATGCTGAGCGAATAAAGAATAAACAGAAAAGGATTTGATTTAAGTGGCATTTGAAGGACTTTCAGACAGACTGGAAGCCGCCTTTAAAAAGCTGAGAAGTAAGGGTTCACTTACTGAAGGCGACGTAAAGGAAGCCATGAGAGAAGTTCGTCTTGCTCTTCTGGAAGCAGACGTTAACTACAAGGTAGCAAAGGACTTCACCAAAACCGTTACCGAAAGAGCAATCGGTGCAAAGGTTATGGAAAGTCTTACTCCTTCACAGATGGTTATTAAAATCGTTAACGAGGAGCTTACCAGCCTCATGGGTGGCACAAAGTCAAGGCTCAACACAGCTAACCATCCGCCAACGGTAGTTATGATGTGCGGACTTCAGGGTTCAGGTAAAACCACCCACAGTGCAAAATTAGCACTTATGCTTAAAAATCAGGGTCACAGACCGCTTCTTGTAGGTTGTGACGTTTACAGGCCTGCTGCTATCAAACAGCTTGAGGTTGTTGGTGAAAAGGCAGGAGTTCCTGTGTTCCAGCTGGGTCAGATTAACCCGGTTGAAATTGCAAAAAAGGCAGTGGCACATGCAAAGGATCACGGTTTTGACTACGTTTTCCTTGACACTGCAGGTCGACTTCATGTTGACGAAGAGCTTATGAATGAGCTTAAGAACATAAAAAGCGAGGTTCACCCTCACGAAATTATGCTTGTTGTTGACTCAATGACAGGTCAGGACGCAGTGAATGTGGCAACCTCATTTAACGAAGCACTCGGTATTGACGGCCTTCTTTTAACAAAGCTCGACGGTGATACCAGAGGCGGTGCGGCTCTTTCTGCAAGGGCAGTTACAGGCAAGCCCATCAAGTTTGTGGGTACGGGTGAAAAGCTCGGCGACCTGGACGTTTTCCACCCTGACAGAATGGCTTCAACAATTCTCGGTATGGGCGATATGCTCTCACTTATTGAAAAGGCTGAGCAGGAGCTTGACGAGAAAAAAGCCAGAGAGCTTGAACAGAAGCTTCGCAGAAACAAATTTGACCTGAACGACCTTCTTGACCAGCTTGAGCAGGTGCAGAGAATGGGTTCGATTAAGGATACACTCAAAATGCTTCCCGGAATCGGAAAGAAAGTTGATGAAGTGGATATCGACGAAAGGCAGTTTGACAGAGTTAAAGCAATCATCCTTTCAATGACACCCAAGGAAAGGGCAAAGCCCGACATCATCAACCCATCCAGAAAGCGCAGAATCGCAGCGGGATGCGGTATGCAGGTTGAGGACGTTAACAGGCTTTTAAGCCAATACAGACAGATGCAGAAAATGTTCAAGCAGTTCGGCGGTAAAAACACCAAAAAGATGCAGAAAAGAATGAGAAATATGCCCGGCATGATGAACGGAATGAACGGCATGGGCGGTTTCCCGATGTAAGTTAAAGACACTTAAAGTGTTAAAATATCAAACTAAAAAATTATTTTATTGGAGGTCATTAAAATGGCAGTAAAAATCAGACTTCGCCGAATGGGCGCAAAGAAGGCACCTTTCTATCGTGTAGTTGTAGCAGATTCAAGATATCCCCGCGACGGTCGTTTCATCGAAGAAATCGGCTACTACAATCCTATGAGAGAACCCGCTGAAATCAAAATCGACGCAGAAAAAGCTCAGAAGTGGATCGCTAACGGCGCACAGCCCACAGATACAGTTAAGGCTCTTCTTAAAAAGTCCGACATCATTAAATAATTGCGGAGGTCGCCACTTTGAAAGAGTTACTTATATCTATTGCAAAAGGCTTGGTTGACGAGCCCGAAAAGGTAACTGTTGACGTTGACGACATTAACGAAGAAGGCGTGGTTGTTTACCACCTTCACGTTGCTCAGGACGATATGGGTAGAGTTATTGGTAAGCAGGGCAGAATTGCAAAGGCTATCAGAACTGTAATGCGTGCAACTGCAAACAGAAGCGACAGTAAGATTTCCGTAGAAATCGACTGATTAACAAAAAAATTATTCCTCACTGAAAAGTGGGGAATTTTTTTGTTATACCTCTTCGTCAGCCTATTGGCTGCCACCTCTCCTTTCAGGCAATGTCATTAACTTAAGTATTAATCTGTCATCTTGAGCAGAGATAAAGATCTTTCACATTAGTTCAAGATGACATACAAGCTGCGTTTGTTAAAAGCGAGAAATATTTTTGTGTTTACAAATTTTAAAAACTATGATATTATGCAAACGGTGATTAAAATGAAAGTTAAAACATTTAGGAATATATGGATTGCTATAGCTATTTTAAGCACTATCTTTTATGTCGAAGCGGAAGACAAGCTGCTTCCTTTGATATTTAATGCACAGGTTCCTACGCACTATGAGTTCGTACCTTTTATTGGCTTTCTGCAGATAATCCCCTTGCCATTTAACTTACTTTGCTTTTGGTCTCTATTTAAAAGCTATCTCTATAATCCTATAAGTAAAAAAGCTTTCCGCCTGTTCACTTCTCTGTTTGTATTTTTATTGATATTACCGTTTCTTTTCTATCCCTGCAGAACTGAAATTACCGCCGACGCCATTACAAAACATAAACTTACCGGACAAGTAAGTCAAGTTTATCATATCGAAGATACAGAAAGCGTGGAAACAGGACTGTCAGTTCAGAGCAGCGCAGGAAAAAGAGGTGTCAGAAACTATCTGTATTTTACATATAAAATCAATTATAAAGACGGAAGCGTTTATGAACTTAAAGATTTTGCGGATAATAACTGGTGGAGAATTGTAAATGATATTGATAATTACGTCCGTGAAAACAATATTCCAAAGAAAATACACGGTCAAGTGTATTACGACAGATTGCTTGATTTCAATAATTATTCGGATTTCTTTGAACACGGGGATACGCTCGGTTTTATTATGGATATTCAGTAAGAATAAAAAACTAACAGCACTCAAATCAATGAGTGCTGTTATAATTTTACTAATTATCCTTTATCACCTTACTGAAATCGCTGCTAAAGAAATTCACAGTCGAATAAGGTATTATCACCGTTTCCGTATAACCCTTCGGATGAACGGAGCAGAAGATAAATCCGTTTTCCGAAAGCGCGCAGGCGGACTCATAGAAGGTCTTGCCTATTTCGTCAGTATCCTCGGGAATGCCTATGGCGGCGTCCTCGCCCTTAAGAAGACTTTCGTATTCGTAGCCACCGTAAATGCGATAAATCACTTCATACACAAGGTGATACTGTGCCTCAATAATTTCTTTGCTTGAAAGGAAATTGCCTGTTTCCACGTCTATGATATAACCTTCGACAGTTCTTTCGGGAAGAGTGATAAATTCCTCTGTCTCTTCGGTAGTCTTTGATGTCTGTGGCTTGAAGTTTGAAAGTCCTTCCACGATGGAAATATAGCCGTCGCGGTTGTAGGTTACTCTCGCCACAGCGTGAGTTACAAAGGGCAGGTCATTTTTATCGCCGCCTCTTCTGATGAACTTTTTGTACTCCTTGTCGGCAGTCTCCGTCTGAAGAGTGTAGTTGTTTACAAGCTCGGCAAACATTCGGTTAACAGCCTTTTCACCCTCACTGTTGCCTTTGAAGTAAGGATATTCAACATTATATTCCGCATAGACCGTACCGTCCTCGGTGACAGCCTGAATTGTTTTATGCTCGATAGAATAGGAAAGCTCGTTTCTGCCGCTTTCATCCTTTATCATAAAGCCCGTGGCATCAAAAATTGCATCGTGGGAAATACGGCTGAGCTGCCAGGGAAGCTCGCCCTCTTTGGCATCAGCGTTTTTATCAAGAATGATATATACCTTAAGATAACTTCCGTCTGCCTCTTCGGAGCTTTCATCGTAGAAACTGCATTCCACATAATAGCTTCCGTCCTGTATACGCTTGGAGGAGCTTACGTCAGCCACAACATCGGGACTAAAAGTATAGTCTCCGTTATTTGCAAAGTAATACTTTCCGTCATAGAAATAGAAATCCTTTTCGTTGACATTGTGGTTAATGTCAAAACCGAAGGTATAAAGTATCTTATCAACCTTTTCAGCCTCAAGAGCATAGAAGCTGTAGTCTCCGTTTTCATTTGAAAAGCGTCCGTTAGGGTCAGCCTCATTGACCGTAAGGTCGGGAGTGCCGTAAAAACGGC
The DNA here is from genome assembly GCA_045604385.1 of Acutalibacteraceae bacterium. GTDB lineage: Bacteria > Bacillota > Clostridia > Oscillospirales > Acutalibacteraceae > UBA6857. The sequence goes on along the minus strand of JAZUNX010000007.1, from coordinate 40,400 downwards.
TGTAAAGACCGCCTGCATCATAGGGACGAAGAAACTCCATAACGTCCACAATAACATCCTGTTCTCTGTCAAAGCCGCTGTAAGCAATAATGGAAATCTTTGAAAGATAATCTTCAAGCTCTGCCGTTTCCGAGGCCGAAAAGCCTGAAAGCGCCATAGCCATAACGTCGTCCTCGTCCTTTTCGAAAACGTCGGTGCCGAGACTTATACCCACCAACGCCGCCATGCCGACAAATACAACCACCATAAGAGAGATTATGAAATTAAAGGCTCCCTTTTCTTTTTTGGACATCTTTTTCATTTTTGAACGTTCTCTTTGCTGTGGCGGTTGAGGCTTTTCTTCTTTTTTTACAGGCTCTTTTTCCTGCTGTAAAGGTGCTTCCGCATCATAAACAGGAGGAGTGAACTCTTCCTGTTTTTCTTCGCCGTAAAAATTTTCCTTTTTTTCGGAATAAGAAGAAATATCCTCAAACTCACCCAAGGCAAGTGAAACTACTGCCTCAATATCTTTTTCTTTTTTCTCTGCTCCGCTTACGGGAGTATCACATTCGGGGCAGACAGTAAGGTCATCGCTGAATATATTTGCACAGTTTTTACAAATCATTTCTTTAACTTCCTTTTCTCTGTTTTGTATCCCCTCTTATATAAGGTCAAGGAGTTCTGTGATGCTTTCAATTTCTGCGGCAGTATTCTGTCCGAGACCCTTACCCTTGAAATCGCCGTAGTTCATTCTTACCACCTGCATATCTGCACCGAGAGCGCCCTGAACATCATTTATAGGGTGGTCACCGACAAAAAGAGCCTCCTCATTTTTAACACCTGCACGTCTTATTGCTTCATCGAAGATTCGGCGGTCGGGCTTGTAAATACCGATGTCACCGGATACCACCACAACATCAAACATATCTCTGATGCCTGCAGTGTCAAGCTTTATATTCTGAAGTGAGGATACACCGTTTGTGATGCATCCTAAAATATAACCCTTTTCCTTGATTGCCTTAAGTACATCAAGTGCGCCGTCAAGCATAACGATGTATTTGCCGAAATCATAGTTAAAGGAATCGTAAAGCTCCTGTAAGGGAGCGTGATTTTCCCATTTCCAAAGGTCAATCATTTCAGGGAAATATACCTCTCTGTCCTTATATCCGCCGTCTACATGCTCTTCCATTTCGTCAAGCTTCTGCAGTCTTTCTTCTTCGGATATGTCTGGAAAATATTTTGTAAGGAATGCTTCGCAGTAAAGTCTGTAAGCACCCTTTCTGCTCTGAAGAGTATCGTCAAAATCAAAGAATATTGCTTTTACATTTAATTTGCTCATTTTTCTTGACTCTCCTTATAAATCTCTTTTGATTTCATTATATCTTTACTTACTGCCTGTTTCAGTTCATCCACAGACGCAAACTTTTTTTCTTCTCTCAAAAATTTAATAAGGCTCACTTCCACATTTCTGCCGTAAAGGTCGCCTTCAAAATCAAAAATACAGGTTTCGCTTCTCATGCTTTCTCCCGAAACCGTAGGTCTTGTACCTATATTGGTTACGGAGGAATAATATCTGCCGTCAATTTTCACCCGTGAGGCATAAACTCCGTATTTAGGAATGATGAAGTCTTCGGGGAAAAACTGATTGATTGTGGGAAAGCCCATCTTGTGGCCTATGCCATCGCCTCTTTCCACAATGAAATCATAGGTGAAATAATCACCGAGCATAGCGTTTGCCTTTTCGATTTCGCCGTCGTTTATAAGGTGGCGGATTTTCGTGGAGGAAACTGCCTCATTACCAAGATAAACAGGAGAAAGTGAGTATACCTCCGTGCCTTTCGGTGTGAGCTCATCTTTAAGGGTTTCGGGGCTTCCCTTTCCGCCCTTTCCGTAGTGGTAATCGTAACCACATACCACTACCCTTGCATTAAGTTCACCTGAAAGAATCTTTTCTTCAAATTCCTCGGGAGAGTAGTTCATAGCCTTGTGAAAATCGAAATCAACTACCTCAAAGCCCATCCTTTTAAGGAGAACTCTTTTTCTTTCTTCACTTAAAAGCATCGGCGGCACCTTACCTGTAAGAAGCTTACGGGGATGAATGTCAAAAAGCATTACTACGGGCGTGAGGCTCTTTTCTTCCGCTTTTTCAAGCGCTTTATTTAAAACCGCCTGATGACCGATGTGTATACCGTCAAAGTAACCAAGCGCCACGGCAGTGCCTTTTGCTTTTTTATCGTCACAAAACACTTTTCATTCCTCCTCGTTAAGATGTTCACGGCAATCAGCCGACAAAAACTCTTTTAACCTTAAGTTCCGTTCTTTCTTCGTCTATTTCACCGATACCGAGGAATTTTCCTTCGGGTGAATAGACATTATAAAAGCCCGGCTCTTTTTTACCGCCGAAACGGTTAATGTCAAGACCGCCGCCGTTGGCAAAACGCTTTGCCTGAGGTGCGGTGACCTTGATTTTCGGATATGTTATAAAGGAATCAACAGGTGTAAGAGCCTTCTCAAGCTCACCTGTTTCCTTCATTTTTTCAAGCTCGTCAAGGGTATAGCATTTGTCGATGCTCACACCGTTGGCTTCAATTCTGCGAAGATAGGTCATAACGGCGCCTGTACCTAATTTTTCACCTATATCGGAAATAAGTGAACGGACGTAAGTACCCTTGGAGCAGTGAACTTCAATTTCATATTCATTTTCCTTTGCATCGGTAAGGCATATTGAGGAGATGTTGACCTGTCTCTCTTCTCTTTCAATTTCAATGCCCTGCCTTGCAAGTTCGTAAAGACGTACACCGGCTTTTTTTATCGCCGAGTACATAGGAGGAAGCTGAAGAATGTCTCCCTTAAAGGAAAGAACTGCCTTTTCAACTTCATCCCTGCCAACAGCAACTTCACTTTGGGAAAGCACCATTCCCGTTATGTCAAGGGTGTCTGTAGTTTTACCTAAAAGAAATCTTGCCCTGTAAGCCTTATCGTGGTCGGAGATAAGCTCGATAAAGCGTGTGGCGTGTTCCATAGCAATAACCATAACACCCGTAGCCATAGGGTCAAGAGTGCCCGTGTGACCGACTTTTTTGGTTTCAAATATTCTGCCGAGCCTTTTGGCGGCAATAAAGGAAGTCATACCCTCCCCTTTATCCAAAAACACAAAGCCTGTCACAGTATCACTCCTTAAAGAACATTTTCAATGATGTAATCAATTACCTTATTTTTTGCCTGTTCAATTGTAGTGCCGAATTCACAGCCTGCGGCTCTTATATGTCCGCCACCGCCGAAATGGGCACAAATTAAAGAGGCATCGTACTCTTCGCTTGTACGCACGGAAACACCGATTTTGCCGCTGTCCTCTTCCTTGACGGTGATACCGATGCCTACACCTTCAATCTGCCTTGTAATAGGCTTGATTGCATCGAGGGCGGATTTATCCACACCGCAGTCGGAGAGCATCTTTTTCGTCACGCTTATAACTGCCACTTTACCGTCACCGAACATTTCAAGGTTTTCATAGCAAAGCTTTTCGAGCATTATACTGCCGAAGGTTTTAGTGTCAAACATAAGCTCGTTGATTTTGCTGTGGTTGGCACCAAGACCGATAAGCTCTGCGGCAATAAGATGAGTTCTCACCGTAACATTTGAATATTTAAAGCAGCCTGTATCCGTACTCATTCCCGTATAAACACAAGAGGCTATGTCGCTGTCGACGGACACACCGAGAGCCTTTATGACGAGATAAATAATCTCGCATGCCGAGGCACTGTCAGGCTCCACATAAGTTTCCTTTGCGAAAAACTTTGAAGATTCGTGGTGGTCAAGGGAAAGGTCGACCCTGTCACCGTATTTTTCTCTTACCCTGTCACCTAAAAGCTTCTTTTCGGCAACATCAACACTGATGATAAATTCTTCTTCAAATTCATCATCTGTAAGTCCCTCATAAAGATGGGCATATTTGGTGGGAATCACATCATTATTGAGAAGCTTCGCTCTTTTGCCCATTTTTTTGAGTGCTCTCAAAAGAGCATATCCGCTGCCTAAAGTATCCCCGTCAGGGTTAGCGTGAGTAAGAATGAGAATATTGTCGGCGTTTTTCAGCCTTTCTACAGCACGGGAAAATTCAATTTTCATCGTCCGTTCCTCTTTCACTTCTGCCGTTTTCAAGCTTTCTGAACATATTAAAGCCCTGCTCAATGGAGTCATCGGCAATAAACTTAAGCTCTGGAGTTTTTCTCAAATGAAGTCTTGATCCGACCTCTCTTCTGATAAAGCCTGTGGCCGCAGTAAGACCCTTAACGGCCTCCTTTGCTGAATCAATACCTTTTATGTCGCTGACATAAACCTTGGCAAAGGAAGCGTCGGAGCTTACTTCAACACGGACTACCGTGAGCATTTTGCCCATAACTCTGGGGTCTTTGAGCTCTCTTATAACAGCAATAACTTCACGCTTTATATCTTCGGATACACGGTTAATTCTGAATCCTGCCATTATATTTCCTTTCTGAATAAGTTGTTAACCTTACCCATTAATCTCTGTATTCTTCCATAATGAATGCTTCGAAAATGTCGCCTTCCTTGATGTCATTGAATTTCTCAAGGCCGATACCGCATTCAAAGCCTGTCTGTACTTCCTTAACATCGTCTTTGAAACGGCGGAGAGAAGAAATAGTATCTTCAGTAATAACAATACCGTCACGGACAACGCGGATCTGTGCACTTCTCTGCACTTTGCCTTCAAGAACGTAGCTACCTGCAATCTTACCTGCAGAGGAAAGGTTCATAACTGTTCTTACTTCGATTCTGCCGAGCATAACCTCACGGAATTTGGGAGCGAGCATACCCTTCATAGCTGCTTCGATTTCCTCGATGCAGTCATAAATAATTCTGTACATTCTCATTTCAACCTTGTCACGCTCTGCAAGGGTCTGTGCATTTGTGTCGGGACGAACATTGAAGCCTACGATGATAGCGTTTGAAACAGCGGCAAGCTGTACGTCGCTTTCATTGATAGCACCAACACCGCCGTGAATAACACAAACCTTGACTTCTTCGTTTGTAAGCTTTTCAAGATTCTGCTTAACTGCTTCAACGGAGCCCTGAACGTCAGCCTTGACGATGATGTTAAGTTCCTTCATCTCGCCTTCCTTAAGTGAAGAGAAGAGGTTGTCAAGAGTAACCTTCTGCTGTGCGCCCCATTCGGCCTGCTTTGCATCGTGCTTTTTCTTTTCAACAAGCTCTCTTGCAAGCTTTTCATCGGAGGCTACGTCGAAGGAGTCACCTGCGTTGGGAGTGGTGTCAAGACCTGTGATTTCAACAGGAACAGAGGGACCTGCAGTTTTAATTCTCTGGCCTCTTTCGTTTGACATAACTCTTACACGGCCAACGGACTGACCTGCAACAACAATGTCACCAGCATTGAGAGTACCGTTCTGAACAAGAAGAGTTGCGATTGGACCGCGGCCCTTATCAAGTCTTGCCTCGATAACAACACCCTTTGCGGCTCTGTTCGGGTTAGCCTTAAGCTCTGCCATTTCAGCCACAAGAAGGATAGATTCAAGAAGTGAGTCAATACCGAACTGTGTTTTTGCGGAAACGGGAACGCAGATGGTTTCACCGCCCCACTCTTCGGGAACAAGGCTGTATTCTGTGAGCTGCTGTTTAACTCTGTCGGGGTTTGCACCCTCTTTATCCATCTTATTGATGGCTACGATAATCTGAACGCCTGCAGCCTTGGCGTGGTTAATTGCTTCGATTGTCTGGGGCATGATACCGTCATCGGCGGCAACAACCAAAACTGCGATGTCTGTTGCCATAGCGCCTCTTGCACGCATTGAAGTGAAAGCGGCGTGACCGGGTGTGTCTAGGAAGGTAATCATCTGTCCGTCAAGGTCAACTCTATAAGCACCAATATGCTGTGTGATACCGCCGGCTTCAGTGGCAGTAACGGATGTATTTTTGATAGCGTCAAGAATAGAGGTTTTACCGTGGTCAACGTGACCCATTACAACTACAACGGGATCTCTGGGAAGAAGGTCTTCTTCTGTATCCTCGTGGTCGTCGATAATTCTTTCTTCGATGGAAACCACTACTTCTTTTTCAACCTTTGCGCCGAGCTCTGTGGCAACGATTTCTGCTGTATCGTAGTCGATGGTCTGGTTGACGGTTGCCATAACGCCTAACTTGAACATTTCCTTGATAACCTCAGCGGCTGTTCTTCTTAAAAGCTCAGCAAGTTCACCGACGGTGATTTCCTCGGGAATTTTAACGGTAAGAGTTTTCTTTGCCCTTTCAGCGGCAATTCTCTTAAGTCTTTCTGCCTCTGTTTCTCTTTTTGAGGAGCGTGTACCCTGCTTTCTGTACTGCTGGCTCTTCTGCTTTAACTTCTGCTTATTAGAGCCCATTTCGTGGTCGCGTCTGCCACCCTGGGAGGCCATTTCGTCATACTTTTCGTTGTACTTTTCAAGGTCAACGTTACTGCTACGGGTGTCAACGTGTCTCTTTTCACCCTTTGTACGAGACTGAATGAGCTTTTCCTTCTGCTCCTTTTTGGGCTGCTGTACGGGAGGCTGTGCCTTTTTGTCGTCAACTTTCTTTTCAGCCTTGGGAGCTTCCTTTTTGCCTTCGGGCTTTTTGTCAGCCTTTTCTGCCTTTGCGGGAGCCTTCTTTTCAACCTTGGGTGCCTTTTCTTCCTTCTTTGCAGGCTCTTTCTTTTCAGCGGGAGCTTCTTCCTGCTTCTTTTCTTCAGCCTTTGCCGCCTTCTGTGATTCACCTGCGGCGAAGTATGCATCGAAGGAGGCAACCTCATTACCCTGTGTTATAGTTTCAAAAATATAGTCTAGTTCTCTGTCTTCAAGAACGGTAGTATGCTTTTTGGGTTCTTGTGAAATTTTTTCCAGAATTTCAAGAATTTTTTTACTTGTGCTGCCGAAATCCTTGGCAACCTCATGAACTCTGTATTTTTCTCTGGGCATAGTATCAATCCTTTCTGTCTGAATTGTTCAAATATTTGTCTGCCGCCGCCTTCGCAAAGCCCTCATCATCAAGGCTGATTACTGCCGCCTTGATTCCGATAGCCTGTGAAAGCTCAGACGTCTTATAATCGGTAAAAAGTACGGGGATATTTTTTCCGCCGTAGCTGCAGGCGTGTGAGATTTCTTTTTTCAGTCTTTCGGAGCCTTCCGAGGAAACAAGCACAAGCTTTGCCTTGTTTTTAACCACGGAAGAGATAACCGCATCGTGACCTGTGCTGAGCTTACCTGACCTCCTCGCCATACCTAAAAGAGAGAGAAATTTGTCATTCACCTTTTTCCATCTCCTGTCTCATTCTTTCGATGACTTCTTCAGGTATAACGCAGGAAAGTGCCTTTTGAAATCTTTTTGCCTTGATTGCCTTTTCAAAGCACTCGGTGTTTCTGCAAACATAAGCGCCTCTGCCGGCCTTTTTACCGACAAGGTCAAGACTTATTTCATAAGCTTCTTCAGCATTTTCGTCGTCGGTTTTTATTTTCGTTTTGACCACTCTGACCAGTTCCTTCTGAAGGAACATTTCACCGCAGCCTAAGCATTTTCTCATAGGCATTTTTTTATTCATTTGTTTGCCCCTCCTATCAGGATACCGAACATGCTCGTCACCCTGCTATTATTCAGTAACCGCACTCAAAGGCTTAATGTCGATTTTCCAGCCTGTGAGTCTTGCAGCAAGTCTTACGTTCTGACCCTTATTGCCGATGGCAAGGGAAAGCTGACTGTCGGGAACAACAACTCTGCAGCTTTTGGGATTTTCGCTGATAACCTCAACGGAAACAGCCTCTGCGGGAGCCAAAGAAGCGGCAATATATTTTTCGGGTTCTTCACTGTAAGAAACGATGTCGATTTTTTCACCGCAGAGAGTATCAACGATGTTGCTTACACGCTGACCTCTGGGGCCGATACATGCACCTACTGCATCAACATTTTCGTCGTTGCTCATAACGGCAATCTTTGTTCTTGAGCCTGCCTCTCTGGAAACGGAGATAACCTGAACGGTGCCGTCATAAATTTCGGGAACTTCCGTTTCAAAAAGTCTTTTAACAAGGCCGGGATGCTTTCTTGAAATGTTGGCATAACTTGTGCCGCTTTCTTCCTTGATGGAAGCAACGAAAACCTTGATAAGCTGACCGGGTTCAAGAACTTCACCGGGAATCTGTTCGTTTTTGGGAAGGATAACGTTTGCTCTTCCGATTTCGATGGAAGCGTCGCCTGTGTCGGGATAAACGATGTTAACCTTGGCAGTAACAACCTCCTGATCTCTTTCCTGAAGCTCTTTAGCCTTAAGCTCCTTTTCAGCCTCTCTGATGCCCTGACGGATAACGCTCTTTGCTGTCTGGGCCACGATTCTGCCAAACTTTTTCGGATCAAGAGTAATTTCAACGAAAGAACCTACCTGTGCATTTTCGTCGTAATTTCTTGCCTGCTCAAGTGTCATTTCGGCCAAAGGCTCTTCAATTTCTTCAACAACGGCAATTCTTACATAAACATCCATAGTCTGCTTTTCGGGGTCGATGTCACATACCACGTTGTCTCTGTTGCCGTAGCTGTTTTTGGTGGCGGAAATAATTGCGGCCTTGATTTTTTCGTACATATAGTCCGCTGGAATACCGTTTTCCTTTTCAAGCAGTGCAATCGCTTCAAAAAATTCTTTGTTCATTTTTTCTGTTCATCCTTTCGTATTACATCTGAAAATCGTCCGCTTTTATCCATGAGGCTTCCTTTTTGGTGAAGGTGAAGCCGCTTTCATCGGACATTCTAATGGTTATATTACCGTCGTTATAATCCTCGAGAATACCGCTGAACTCTCTTTTACCGTCGACGGGACGTATCATTTTTACTTTGATTTTTTCTCCCACATAAGACCTGAAATGCTCGTCTCTTACGAGGTCTCTTTCCACACCGGGAGAGCTTACTTCCAGAAAATAAGCCTGTTCAATGGGGTCGCTTTCGTCCAAAGGTCCGTTAACGGCATGCGTCATATCCACACAGTCGTCAATACTCACTCCGCCCTCTTTGTCTATGAAAATACGCAGATACCAGTCGGCGCCTTCTTTAAGGAAACGGACGTCCCATATTTTAAGTCCGAGTTCCTTTGCCAAGGGCTCTGCGAGTTCCCACACCAAGGCTACGGTGTTCTTTCCCTTTGCCATAAAATCACTCCTTAAGTAATATTCAATTGTAAATACGTAATGTAATTTTGCAATAAAGAAGAGCGGACTTCTGAAAGCCCACTCTAAACTACATCACTAACATCTGTATAATATCATACTTTTCCCCATAAATCAAGTCTTATGAGATATTTTTTTCAATAAATTCCCTTTACCTCACGGAACATTTATGATATTATGATATATAGTATAAAACAAAGGAGAAAATACTTATGGAAACCTTACTTGCATCAATGAAAGAACTCTTTTTCACAAACATACCCGCCTCGGTGGCAGTTATCGGTCTTGCGGCTTACTTTTTCGGTATGGCTGTTGTTTTCATCGTAAGCCCCATCAAAAACGCTGAAAGCTTTTCCGTAAAGCCTGTTGACAATGCAGGTAAAACAGAAATACGCGTTTACTACGGCGGTATATCCTTTGCACTCGGTGCATTTCTCGTCTATCTTACGGTGGCTCTGGGCACACCCGTTCATTCACTCATCGGCGGTCTTTTCTTCTCAACCACCGTTTTCGTAACAAGAACAATATTTCTCTTTGTTGATAAGGGCTGGAAATGCCCCTATACTAAGCTTGCAATCCCTGCAGAAGGTCTTTTTGTTATCGCCCTGTGGACCTGCTTTATTCTTTCAAAAACTCTTTATTGATGAAGTGAGGAGACCGCTATGAACTATCCCATAATTCCCAAACCTCAAAAAATTACCACAGATGATACAGTAGTTTTCACTCTTACCAAATACTGCGAAATCGAGGGAGCAGATAATTTCCCGAAGGCTGTAAAGAGCCTTAAAAAGTTCCTTGAAGAAAGTTTTTCTCTTGAACTTCTCGGCACAGGCAAGGAAAAAATAAATCTTTCTCTTTGCGACGGAATCGAAAATGACGAGGGCTACAGTCTTTCCGTCAAAGAAAACGAGGTTATTATCAAGGGTAAAACAGAAACAGGCATTTTCTACGGCATACAGACCTTAAAGCAGATGCTTATGTACGGAGACCTCTCTCTTTGCTCTGCAGAGATAACCGACGAGCCCGCTTTCCCCTACCGTGGCTTTATGCTCGACTGCGGCAGATACTTTTTCACTAAAGAGGCGGTTTTCGCCTTCCTCGAAATAATGGCTCTTCACAAGCTGAATCATTTTCATTGGCATCTCACGGAAGACCAAGGCTGGAGATTTTACAGCGAAAAGCATCTTCTCCTGACAGAAATAGGCTCTTACAGAAGCCATACTAACTTCAACTCTGTCCCCCACAGCGGTTATTATACCAAAGAGGATATGAAGGAAATTATCGACTATGCCCATTCTCTTTTCATAAAGGTAATTCCCGAAATTGACACACCGGGACACACCGTAAGTGCCATCGCTGCCTATCCTCACCTTTCCTGCTTTGACCGTAATATGGTAACGGCTACAAAATGGGGCGTAAAATATGACGTTTTATGCGTAGGAAAGGAAAGCACCTTCGAATTCGTTCAGTCGGTTTTAGATGAGGTTGCAGAAATATTTACCGACGGAATAATACATATCGGCGGTGACGAGGTACCCACAGCCCGTTGGGAGTTATGCCCTCACTGTCAGAAGAGAAAAGAAGAGGAAGGCCTTAAAGAAACAGGCGACCTTCACACCTATTACCTCAACCGAATCGGTGACTACCTGCGCAATAAAGGACTTGAAGTAATAATGTGGAACGACAGAGTAAAGGACTATATGCCTGACAGTTCCCTTTGCTGGCAGTTCTGGAATACGGACATGGATAAAAAGGATATATCGGGCGAAATCAAAAAAGGACGCTCCTTCATCATCTCCCCCGAAAAATCCTATTATCTTGACCTTCCCTACGGACTTGTTGACCTTAAGACCTGCTACGAATATGACCCATATATCGAAGGTCTTACGGAAGAAAACAAACATCTTTTAAAGGGCGTTGAGGCTTGTCTGTGGGCGGAATTTGTTCCCGATATGGAAAAAGCAGGCTACTGCACCTTCCCCCGTATCGGTGCTATCAGTGAAAGCGCCTGGACTAAAAAAGAGAATAAAAGCTACGAGGACTTTTCCGAAAGACTTCCCGGCTACTACAAGCACATCAAAGCAATTAATATGAATCACGCCACTTTAAAACAGGCTCTGCCCAAGGGCATAAGAAAAACGGCCTCCCGACTTTATTGGGAAAGGCGCAAGCTTTGCTGGGGCGGACTTGAAAACCTCATAACAAACAAAGAAATAGAAAAGAAGTTCGGAAAGAAGGATAAAGAAAATGATTAATGTTGTTCCTAAACCAAATAACCTGACCATCAAAAGCGGTGACTGCTTCATTTACAAAAACAGAGTGCTTTTACACGTAGACAAAGAGCTTTCCAAAATCGAAGCTTTTGTAGGCAATTGCCTCGGTGTAAAGACTGAAAAAGCAGTAAACGAAAGCCATATTGAGTTTATCTTTGACGATACCCTCGGTGAGGAGACCTACACTCTTAAAGCAGAAGGCTACGGCATCAAGGTTTTCGCAGGCACCTACAGTGGCGCATTTTACGGTCTTATGACCCTTTGTCAGCTCCTTCTTACCGATAAGGACGGCAGCGAAACTCTTACCTGTCCTCAGCTTATTATCGAAAAAGACGCACCGAAGCACTCCTGGAGAGGCTTACACCTCGACGAAAGCCGTCATTTCTTTGGCAAGGGTACAGTAAAAAAATATCTTGACTTTATGGCTCTTTACAAGCTTAACCGCTTCCATTGGCATCTTACCGACGACCAGGGCTGGAGAATAGAGATTGAAAAATATCCCCTCCTCACGGAAATCGGCTCCCAAAGAAAGGGCAGTCAGCTTCACACCTGGAGCTGTACCGAATATGAAGAAATACCCCACTCCGGTTTTTACACCAAGGACGACATAAAAGAAATTATCGCTTATGCCAAGGAAAGATGCATCGAAATCGTTCCCGAAATCGACTTCCCTGCCCACTGTGCCGCCGCTATTGCCGCATATAACGACCTTGCCTGTCGCAATATTCCCTGTGAGGTATTTGACTTCTGCGGTGATGCTTTGGCAAAGGTTAAGGGTATAAGAAACTGGAACAGACCTCTTTGCCTCGGCAAGGACAAAGTTATCGACTTCGTTAAGGATGTTGTGGGCGAGGTGGCAGACCTGTTCCCCTTCCCCTATTTCCACATCGGCGGTGACGAGTCTCCCACCAATGAATGGAAGAAGTGTCCCGAATGTCAGAAGCGTATAAAGGAAAACAATCTTAAAAACGAAGTCAATCTTCAGGCCTGGTTTACAAATGAGATAAACGCCTTCCTCAAAGGAAAAGGCAAGACAATGATAGGCTGGAACGAGGTTTTAGCTTCAAAGAATACAGATACGGATGTTATCGGTCAGTACTGGACACCGAAAAAGGACGATAATGTTATAAAGCATCTCAAAAAAGGCGGAAAGGTAATTCTTTCCTGTCATAAGAATTTTTACTTCGATATGGCTTATGACTACTGCACACCGAAGGGTACCTACACCTATGAGCCCGAGAAGTCAAAAATCAAAAAAGACCTCAAAAAGGGTGTCCTCGGTATCGAAGCGGAAATATGGACAGAATGGATTACAAATGAAGACCATATCTTCTTTATGCTCTTCAATCGCGGTCTTGCCTTGAGTGAAAACGCCTGGACACACAAAAAGAATTATGCAAACTTCAAGCGCCGTTTACAGCTTCACAAGGCATTTATGGACGAGATGGGAATTTACTACGGTAATGACCATATAACAATGTGCAAAAACTCCGCATACAAAAAGAGAGAGGCTAAAAAGCACGGCTTTTCCGTAAAGCACAATGATGCCGAATTCAGGCTTGACGGAATTTATAACAAAGAAATGAAGAAGCTTGAAAAGGACAGAGCGAAAGAAAAGACAAAACGAGAAGAAGAGGAAAAGAACGCCAAGAATATTGACGAGCTTATCGATTCTGCAGTTTTGAAAATCGCGGAAAAGGTAATGGAAAAATAATAATAAATAAGAACTCCTCACGCTTTGCGTTCGGGAACCTTGTTGTAATATACAAAAAGGGATTGTTATGATAAATGACAATCCCTTTTTATATTATTCTTATTTCCGCAAGCTTCACTGTGACAAAAGCCGATAGTATACATTTAAGAGCATCCCCGAAAACAAAAGGCAGAGATATCGATATAAAGGAGGCAATTAAATCTCCCCCGTTATGCAGACGCATAAATATGACAGCAAAAATATGCTCCACAGAAAGTCCGACTAACAGAGCTGCAAGATAACGGAAAAAGTTTATTTCCTTACCCTTAAGCTTACTCATTAAAGGCACGGCAAAAATAAATCCCCAATAAAAGCCTCCCGTTATACCGAAAAGTTTGCCTATTCCTCCGCCGCCGGAAAAGACAGGCAAACCCACAGCACCCATTAAAATCCACAGTCCCACCGTAAGAAAGCCTTGCCACGGGGTAAGGAGTAAAGCCGTCAGGTTAATGAATACCGTCTGCAAGGAAAGTCCGCTGACCGAGGGCAGCGGCAGATAAAAATAAGAGGACAGGATAATAAGAGACACTAAAAGTGCGCTTTTAACATTGGTATAAAGTTTTTCTTTATTTCTCATTATTTCACCGTCCTTTTTACTTTTAAAGAATACTCCCGACTGAAAAATCGGGAGTATATTTATTTATTATTCTGCATTAAAGAATTCGAAGCAGGCTCTGTATGTGCTGTAAACGTCTGTCTTTGAAACGATTTCGTAGGGTGCATGCATTGAAAGCACGGGCACACCCAGGTCAACAACATCCACGCCGAGATTTGCAATATACATAGCGACTGTTCCTCCGCCGCCTTCGTCAACCTTGCCCAGTTCACCAATCTGCCAGGAAACATTTGCACCGTCTAAAATTCTGCGGATTTTACCTACGAATTCTGCACTTGCATCGGAGGTGCCTGATTTACCCCTGGCACCTGTGTACTTGGTGATTACTGCGCCGTGGTTAAGTGCGCAGGCATTATATTTGTCGTGTACTGAGGGGAAGTTGGGGTCAAAGCCTGCATTAACGTCAGCGGAAAGACATTCGGACTTGGAAAGCACGTCTCTGCCGTCTACGCCATCAAGCTGTGCAAGGTCTTCAACAAAATACTTAAGATAAGCGGAGTTGAGACCTGTGTTGCCGTCGGAGCCGATTTCTTCCTTGTCGGAGAGAACTGCGATGGCTGTACGCTCGGGAATATCACTTGCGAAAACAGCCTCACAGGCGGGATATGCGCACACTCTGTCATCGTGACCGTAAGCACCGATAAGGCTCCTGTCAAAGCCTATGTCAGCCACGGGGAATGCGGGAACCAGTTCAAGCTCTGCTGAAATGAAATCCTTTTCGATGATGCCGTATTTTTCATTGAGGAGTTTGAGTATGTTAAGCTTTACAAGTTCACTGCCCTTGTCATCCTTGAAGGGTCTGGAGCCGATGAGGATATTGAGTTCCTCTCCCTTTATGCCTTCGTTAAGGGTACGCTGTCCTTGCTCTCTGCCGAGATGGGGAAGAAGGTCAGTAACAACAAACTTGGGCTCGCCTTCCTTTTCACCGATGTTAACCTTGACGCTTGTGCCGTCGGCCTTGATGATAACGCCGTGAAGTGAAAGAGGAATTGCTACCCACTGATACTTTTTGATACCGCCGTAGTAGTGAGTTTTAAAGTAAGCAAGCTCGCTTTCTTCATAAAGAGGTGTGGGCTTTAAGTCAAGACGGGGAGAGTCGATGTGAGAAGCGACAATCTTCACACCGTTCTTTGCACCCTGCTTACCCATAAGAGCAAGAATAACACTCTTACCTCTGTTATTGACATATACCTTGTCACCGGGCTTGTAGGTCTTTGTTTTATCAAAAGCCGTAAAGCCGTTCTCTTCTGCCTTTTCGATAATATAATCGGCGCATTCTCTTTCCGTTTTAGCCTTGCCGAGGAAATCCATATAGCCTTCGCAGAACTTATCTGCCTTTGCTACCTCTTCCTCACTCATTGCAACGGAAAAATGTTCCTTTTTCATCATAAGCTCTTCTTTGAGAACTTCTGCTGCACTTTTTTCCTTTTCCATTTGTTAATCTTCCTTTCCGTTATATAGTTTTGAATATAAATTTTTGGTTTTAATAACCTTATTGACATATTTTTTGGTGTTTTTAAAAGGTATATCATAAAGTGTTTTCCCGTCGTGGGAATACCTTTCATCCTTAAGCCACTTCGAAACATTACCCATTCCCGCGTGATAGGCAGCAAGGGCGGTCGCCTCATCCTTATATTTTTCAAAAAGAATACCGTAAAAATAACAGCCGTATTTTATGTTCGTTTCCGCATCAAAAAGCATCTCTTCGGAAAGCTTTTCACCCTTTTTACTCTGTAGCCACTCAAAGGTTTCGGGTGTTAACTGCATAAGTCCGCGGGCATCGGCATAGGAGACGGCTTTTTCATCGTATCCGCTTTCACATTCGATTACCGCATAGACAAAATATTCGGGAAGCTTGTTTTCTTCGGTATATTTTTCTACAAAATTCCCGTATGCCATGGGATATAATGTCTTAAGTATTGACACCGAGCCGAAAAATATAACTGTCAGCACTAAAGAAGAAACTGAAACTGTCAGAAATAATTTCAGCACTCTTTTTTTAATTGAATTAGTCTCTGCTGCCAAATTATCGGTTCCTTTCATTACAGAATTGCCTGAAGCTGCTCTTTAATATCATGAGGAGGGAAAGACTTTACTATTATATCGGCAAAGGAAAAGTAATATTCGTCGCTTTTCTGTGCCTGCATTCTTGTTTTTGCCTCTGCTTCGGTAATACCGTCACGGCCAAGGATTCTTTCAAACCGCATCTCCTCAGGAGCATAGACAACTATTATTTTACTGCAAAGATTTTTACATTCACTTTCGAGCAAAGCCGCCGCATCAATTACTGATTTTGTATAGCCCTCATTTTCCGCCTTTTCAAGTTCATATTCAAACTCCTCACAGATAAGAGGGTGAGTAATAGAATTGAGCATATCCGTGTTTTCCTTTGAGGAGAATGCACGGGAGGCTAAAAGTCGGCGATTAAGGGTGCCGTCAGTATTTATTATATCCTCTCCGAAATATTCGGAAAGAAGTGTGAGTGCAGGTTTGCCTTTGTCGGTGATATGTCTTGCAATAAGGTCACCGTCAATAATGTAAAAGCCTTTTTCTTTAAGGAAAGCGGCAACGGTACTTTTACCTGCCCCTGTTTTCCCCGTAAGACCGTATACTGTCATTTTTTATACCTCAATTATATTGAATGCCGCCGCACGGACAAGCCTGTTAAAAACAGCAAGACCAACTCCGCCCATTTCGGGAAAACGTGCAAAGACCTTGTCTGCACCCAATTCGTCAACCTTACGAAGGGCATCGAAAATGTTCTTTGCCTGACTGGACGGATCATCCTTTTTGCCGTATGTAACGCATTTTACCTGAAGGCCTTTTTCTTCACCCTCAAAGCAAAGAGCAACAGTTTTTTCGGTTTTGTTTTCTTCGATAAATTTTTTATAGCTTTCGAAAGTGCCTTTGACAATTACAACCTGTGCATCGGGAGAATAATGCTTATATTTCATTCCCGGTGAGGCCGCCTTTTCACCTTCGGCAAGCTTATTGAAAACTGCATCGTCAATAGCTATTTCGCCTAAAACCTCTGTCAGCATTTCAGCGGTAATTCCGCCCGGGCGGAGAAGTCTCGGCGGTGTTTCGCAGAGCGAAAGCACCGTTGATTCAACACCCACACTGCACTCCCCTGCATCGACTATGGCATCAACCTTACCCATAAGGTCTTCTATAACATACTTTGCCGAGGTGGGGCTTGGTTTGCCCGAAGTGTTGGCTGAAGGAGCCGCAAGAGGTGCTCCCGACTTTTCGATTATTGCTCTTGCAATTTTATCCGAGGGCATTCTCACGGCTACGGTTGAAAGTCCGCCGCTCACCTTTTCGGGAACAATTTCGCTTTTGGGAAGTATAAGTGTAAGCGGACCGGGCCAATACTTATCTGCGAGAGCGAAAGCACTTTCGGGTATATCCTTTACCAGAGGCGCCCACTGTGAAAGGTCGCTTATATGCACTATCAGAGGATTATCGGAGGGTCTGCCCTTGGCGGCATAAATTTTATCCGTAACGGCTTCGTCCAGAGCATTACCTGCAAGTCCGTAGACCGTTTCCGTGGGAATGGCGACTATGCCACCCTCATGAAGTATCTTTGCCGCAAGGTCGACTGCTTCGTCATTTTCCGTATTTACCTTGAATATCTGTGTTTCCATAAAAACATTATACCTCTATCTGTTCGGCTTTACAGTATGCCGCAAGATTATCAATAAGCTCATCCATATCGCCGTTAAGGATTTCTTTAAGTGAAAAATAAGTTTTGCCCGAAATATGGTCACTTACTCTGTTCTGATGATAGTTATAGGTTCTTATTCTTTCACTTCTGTCACCGCTACCTACCTGATTTTTTCTGTCGGTGTCAAGAGAATCCTTCTGCTTTTGCTTTTCACTTTGTAAAAGTCGTGAACGCAGAACCTTAAGAGCCTTGTCCTTATTTTTATGCTGACTTCTTTCATCCTGACACTCAACGACGGTGCCTGTGGGGATGTGGGTAATTCTTATGGCAGATTCGGTTTTGTTTACGTGCTGACCGCCTGCACCGCTTGCACGGTAGGTATCAATCTGTAGGTCAGCAGGATTAATTTCGAAATCAACCTCCTCGGCTTCGGGGAAAACAGCAACAGTTACTGCAGAGGTCTGCTTTTTGCCGTTTGCTTCCGTTTCGGGGACACGCTGAACACGGTGAGCGCCCTTTTCAAATTTATATCTTCCGAAGGCACCCTTGCCCGAAACTGTGAAAACAACCTCCTTGAAGCCGCCAAGCTCCGTGAGAGTGCCGTAAATCGTTTCCGTTTCAAAGGCGCATCTTTGGGCGTACATTGTATACATTCGGTAAAGGTCGTAAACGAAAAGCTCCGCTTCCTTTCCGCCCGTTCCGCTTCTTATTTCGATGATTGCATTCTTTTCGTCTCTCGGATCGGGAGGAATGAGCATTAATTCGAGTTCCGATAAAAGGCTCTGCTCTTTTTCTTCCAGACTTTCGACTTCTTCTCTTGCCATTTCATAATAGTCTCCGCCAAGTTCTCTTGCCTCGGAAATAAAGCCTTCGGCACTTTCCTTTTGTTCAATACATTCCTCATACTCCTTAATCTTTTTGAGTATGGGAGAAAGAGAGGAAAACTCCTTTGAAAGCTCATTATATTCATTCATATCCTTTGTGCTGTCCTCACGGGCAAAGAAAGCATAAAGGTCGTCACAGCGTTTTTTTATGTTCTCTATCTTTTCGGTAAATTTCTCTGTCACGGTAAATCTCCTTTAAAATATTTTCTTTGAAAGGAAAACACTAGAGAGCCTCACCGTCACGGATTATTTTTTTGATATTCTTTTCTGCCTTTGAGCGCGGCACCATAACCACGTGACCGCATCCCATACATTCGAGCTTGAAATCCATACCGGAGCGTATAACCTTAAAGTTATTGTTTCCGCAAGGATGGTTTTTCTTCATAACAAGCTCATCGCCCACTCTTATATCCATAAGGCTACCTCCATTTGAAATTACTATTAATTCAGTATACCACAACTTAAGACAAAATATCAATGATTATCTTGTAACTAAAGCAAATAAAGATAAAAAATTATGCATATAATTTAATACTAAAAACGAAAGGGTTTTAAAAATGAAAAAATTTTATCCTGAAAACACTCTCATTCACACCCAGGAAAACAAAAATGCTCTGCTTTCCGCCGCCTCAATCAAAGAGGCCTACTACAGCGGCAAGACCATAGAATGCAGAGCAACCGTATGTGATAACGAACACAATCTCTATGTTGACCTCGGCCCCATGAAGGGCTTTATACCCCGCGATGAGGGTGCCATAGGTATCGATGACGGTTCAGTAAGAGATATAGCCATTATTTCACGGGTAAATAAGCCCGTTCTTTGCAAGATAACCGACTTTACCGTAAACGAAAAGGGTGAAACCATAGCCATTCTTTCCCGAAAAAAGGTACAGCAGGAATATATGAGGGAATATATCTCCACCCTTACCCCCGGTTGTATAATTGATGCCACCGTCACCCACATGGAGCCCTTCGGTGTTTTTGCAGATATAGGTGCAGGCATTTCCGCCCTGATGCCCATTGACAGCATTTCCGTTTCCCGTATTCCTCACCCCTCGGCAAGATTTTCCGCAGGTGACAAAATAAAAGCCGTAGTCAAAGCTATCGACGACAAGGGCAGAATTACCTTAAGCTACAAGGAGCTTCTGGGAACATGGGAAGAAAATGCGGCTCTTTTCAAGGCAGGTGAAACTGTACCCGGTATCGTCCGCTCCGTTGAGAGATATGGCATTTTCGTGGAACTCAAGCCCAATCTTGCAGGTCTTGCCGAATATGTTCCCGGTGTGGTTCCCGGTCAGCATGCAAGCGTTTATATAAAAAACCTCATTCCCGAAAGAATGAAAATAAAGCTTATTATCGTTGACTCCTTTGAAGCCCCCTATCCCAATGAGCCCGTTACCTATTACCACAAGGGAGACTTTATGGACAGGTGGGTATACTCCCCCTCTTCAAGCGAAAAAATTATTGAAACAGTTTTTTCCGACTACAGGTTGACGGAAGATGCAATTTGATATAGAATAGTAGTGTACAAAACAAGGAGGTTTAAAATATGAAGATTAAAGAAATATTCAGAAAGCGAAACAGCTCAATTAAGTTTGCCACAGCAAAAAGCGTACTCAAGGCGGCAACCTCGGCGGCAGATATGCTCTGCTCACCCCCCGACCTTTCCAAGGCAAAGAAGGTCCTTTTCGTACAGCCTCATCCCGACGATAACCAGATTGGTGCAGGCGGAACAATCGCCTGGCTCCGTTCCCTCGGTGTGGAGGTTTACGAGCTTACTGTCACCGACGACAGATATGCCGAACCCGAATATATCGGCAAGGAAAACGAGGTGCAGACCGTAAGGCAAAAGGAAGCTTTAGCCGCACAGCAAATGCTCGGAATGAAGAACGCTGGCTTTTTGGGCTTTGCCGATAAAAATGATGCAACGGAAAGAGAGATTTCTCTGAAGGTACTTGAAGTAATCCGTGAAATCAAGCCTGACTATGTTCTCACCGCTGACCCCAACCTCCCCAACGAATGTCATTCCGACCACATTAAGGTAGGAAATGCGGTAAAATATGCAGTTATGGATGCCCAATGTGATTTCTATCCCGAATTTATTGACGGCAAAAAGCGTGACGATGCATGGAAGTGCAAGGGCGTAGGCTTTTATTACACAAGCGAGCCGAATACCCTTGTGGACATAACAGAATTTGAAGAGCTGAAAATGAAGGCAATCAAGTGCCACGTTTCACAGGCTGAACCTGCACTTTTAGCGGCGATTATGCTTCAGCAGACTATGTTTGCCGAGGGTACCGATTTCAAAGCCGCAGAGCCCTTGAGACTTATCAGTGACCTTCAGATGCACTGCTTCAATCTTCCCGTTGTATAAAAGAAAGGATAAAAAATGGCAGTTATTATTTATCAGACAAATGCAGGCTCCTCCGAGCAGTATGCAAATATGCTTTCGGAAAAGCTGTCTTTTCCTGCTTATCCCCTTTCAAAGGCTGACCGTATAGACAAGGATGAAGAGGTTATTTTCATCGGCTGGCTTATGGCAGGTACCATTCAGGGTCTGCCCGAAGTCAGAGCAAAATTTGAAAAGCTTAAGTGTGTTTGCTTTGTCGGTCTTAAAGCCAACGAAAAAACCGTAGCCGAAGTAAAAGAAAAAAACTCTGTTACAGAGCCGCTGTTCTTCCTGCCGGGCAATTTTCACATTGAAAATCTCAAAGGTATGTACAGAATGATGATGTCAATGATGATGAAAATGATCCGAAGCAAAATCAAAGAAAAGCCGGAAGAGGAACAGGACAAAATTCTCTCTGCTTATGAAAACGGTATCGATCAGGTAAGTGAGGATAAGCTCGGAGAGGTTATTGCTTTTTTGAACTGAAAAATTAATATATTTAGGGGCTGATAAGCAGCCCCTTTTTTACATCACAAAGCGGCAGACCGTGAAAGTCTGCCGCTTTTATGTGTTAAGAATTATTTACATTTGATATTCTTTACCTTGCTGTATGCACCGTAAACCTTAACCTTGTTAACTGTCTTATAAGCACGTACCTTTACATAGTAGGTTTTCTTGCTCTTAAGCTTTTTGATAATGGTTTTAACTGTGCTCTGCTTTTTGATGGTAACAGTCTTGGTTGTCTTCTTGGTGAACTTCTTTGAGGTTGAATACTGAATCTCATAGCCTGTTACACCCGAAACCTTCTTCCACTCTATTACTACTTCCTTCTTCTTCTTTGAACGAAGAGCTTTGAGAGTTACTGCCGAAGGTTTGGTTGTTGCACTTACGGTACTGCTGTCCTTACTCTTGTTTGAGCCTGCAACGGCAACAACCTTGAACTTATATGTAGCGCCTACATTAAGTTTTTTAACAGTAGCACTTGTCTTTGTTGTGTTTACTGTCTTCCATTTACCTGAACCTGTTCTGTAGTAAAGAACATAGGATTCTGCACCGGTTACTTTGTTCCAGGAGAATTTGATGGATGTTGTGCTTAATGCTGTTGCCTTAAGACCTGCGGGCTTATTGAGGGTAAGCATATTTACGGTCTGCGTGCCGAGAGTAGCTTTACAAACAGTACACTTATTTATCTTCTGACCCTTTGTCTTATAGGTAGCCGCCTTTGTTACCTTGTAACCGCTTGCCTTGTGACCCTTGGCGGCAACGGGTTCCTTCTTTGTAACCCTGCACACTGTACAAGTGTATGTCTTTTCACCTTTGGCGGTACAGGTGGGATTCTTTGTAATCCTGCCCGAATCATATTTATGACCCTTTGCGGCGATTGTAGCACCCTTTAAGTAAACCTTATTACATTTGAGACAGGTTTTAGTTGTTTTGAAACCTGTAGCTGTGCAGGTGGAGTTTTTTGATTCTACTTTTTCTATAACATCATCAATTGCACCGTAAACCACGCCGACAAGACAAGCTGTGCCTTCACTGCGCTTATTTAAGGTTTCGATAACTGCCTTGACAATTTTTGCTATGCTGTCATTTTCCAAAGTATTCTGGAAATAATCAGAGGTTTCTCTTGTAAGGTTTTTGCTTACTGTCCAGTTGTTGAGAAGGTTATAAATTGTGTTATAAAGGAATTTAACAACAGGAACTTCATTTCTTCCATTACCGAGAGCCTTGACAGCAGTAAGGTTAACAAACTTCTGAAGGTTAACGGTTAATATGCTGTTGATAAGGTCATTGATATATGTTTTTGAGTTAAAGTTTGCTGTGCCGTCGTTGGCAGTATAGTCAAGAATAATATCGAGTTTATCGAAATAAGTAGAACTCTTTGTAAAGTTCCAGCCAAAGAAGGCGTCGAGATTTTTATCCACAAGGAAGAAGTTGAGAACGCTGTTAAGAACATCCCATACTGTCTTTCCACCGCCTACGGTGATAGCTTTACCCTTTTCATCGTAAAGAGGAACGGTGTCTTCAATCTGTTCGATTATCCAATCACCTAAAACGTGCTCATAGGTGGTACCTGCAGGGTAAGACTTACCGCTGAGATAAATAACGAGGTTGTTAACCATTTCGGTGAGAGTTTCTGTATGCTTGATGGCGTTATAGACTTCCTTTTCACCCTTTGTATCTGCGGCCTGGAAGATAACCTTGAAAATTTCAAGCATAAGAGCATCGTCACTCTTATTATCAACATCCTCAATAAGACCTGAACTCTTGGCAATATACTTAACAAGGTTTCTCATATTATTGCCGATTTTGGTGTAGTCGCCGGTTTCCCATACATATTCGCCATTGTCATTGGGAACAATCTGCTTGAAGACTTTACCTAAAACATTATTAATCTGATTAATAACAGAAGTTTCTTTTGTAAATTCGATACCTGTAAAATCATAATCACCGTCAATCTGAATGATGGTGTCAAGAACTGCATAATTTGTTGTGTCATCAACATCAAGGTCAGCAAAGCGGAAAGTCTTACCTTCAACAAAACCGATAAGATACTTGTTGATTAAAATGTCAAAAACATCGGTGATAAGATGATCAATTGTGGTGCTTTCATTTACGGAAATACCTTCAAGGATGCCGCCGTCCTTTGATAAAAGACCGATAACATCGTTGTAAACGAACTTATCGAAATCTTTTACAGCTTCAGCTTTGATTGTTGCACGGTTGGGATCACTACCGAAAAGAGCATCAACAATGCCTTCTTTTACGATTTTGCTGATATTCAAACCTGAAAGGTCGAGTTTGGCTGCTTCACCGATTACACCCAGATCAAGACTGCCTTCAAGAAGCTTTTCAATGATACCGCTGTTTGCATTGGCGAGCTCAAGAATTTCGCTGAAAACCTTCACGTCACCTTTTGCACGTGACAAGCCTTCATCGAAAACATCAAGGTTAACATTTTTAAGGTCACCTAAATCAAGCAAAGCATTGACAGTTTTGTTTGAAGCAAGTTCAATAACTGCACGATAGTTATCAAGTGTTTTACAAATAGCGTCTACCGATGATAAATCAAGTAAAAGAATAAGGTTTTTGTTGTCAACAACTTTTATTGCGTCGCCGTTAACAAATATGTTCAATATGCCTTTTACTATTCCCAGTATAACGGAATTCATATCCTCAAGAAGTTTAACCTCTATGCGAAGGCTGTTGTTATCTCCGTTCGCCTCTTCAAGAGTTTCATCAAGGAAATCCATAAGATAATGTACATTTTCTTTTGTTGCGTTCTGTGCGTAGGTTTTATAGCTGAAGGACTCTTCTGCACTTGCACCGAATGCCATTACTGACATGGTGGAACAAATGAGGATAAGACACATAATCAGACTTAACCCACGCTGAAATACTGTTTTCATAATTATTACCTCCTGAAAAAATATAATTGAAAATCAAATTTCATCATTATAATAATACTATATTTTTAACCTTCAAGTCAATAAATTAAAATAGATTAACTTAAATAAAATTAAAATTTATTAAAACTGTACAAGTTAAGTGTGCGTTTTTTATTTATCTTTTTTTAGCTTTAAACTACATATTAACAGTAATTGAACAATTTTCAAGTTTCTTCTTGACTATTTAAAAAAACTATAATATAATAATTTTACTAAATTATTTTCAGGAGGAACAAACTATGGAATTTTTCGAAACATACAAAGACGACATCAAAGCATTCTTCGATGCACTTATTGAATTCATTAAGACAATCCTTGCTAAGTTAACAGCAGGTGACGAAGGCGCTGAACAGTAATCAAACAAAAAAACAAGGGCTGTTACACGAAAGTGTAACAGCCTGTTTTTTTACTTTAAATCAAACGACCAAGTTCGACGATAATAGTCCAGAGTCTTGTGCTTTTCAGTAGGAAAAGCACCTTTTCAATTAAAGCGGCAAAAGATTTGTCTTCTTCATAAATCGACTTTTCACTAGCGTTATCTATAACCAAAGCCTGAGTAAGACATACTCCTCCTTCACCATAAAGTTCCGCTCTGACATACTGAAAATCTTCAGCTCCCTCTATTTTATCGAGGTCAAGAGTTACTGCGCCCTCCTTCGCCGCAGCGGAATAAATCACTTTTCCGTCAGCAATAAACTGAACGGTATCGGCATTCTTTGCCTCCACAGTAATAGTATGTCCCTGTGTTTCAACCTTTGTAAACATAGGATAAGGAAGA
Source organism: Acutalibacteraceae bacterium (assembly GCA_045604385.1). GTDB lineage: Bacteria > Bacillota > Clostridia > Oscillospirales > Acutalibacteraceae > UBA6857. The sequence goes on along the minus strand of JAZUNX010000007.1, from coordinate 15,418 downwards.
TTTTTATTCCTTACATCGATGTTTTCCTCGGGGCCTATTACATCATTTGCTCGGATAACACGCGTAACGGCAAAGAAGGCACCGCTTTGCATAGTCTCTTTGATGTTTTCCACCGTGTTTTCTTCCATCATAAATACACTGAAAGAGGTGTCAACGTTTTCTCTGTTATGTGCATCTGTATTGCTGAATCCGATAACGTTTTTTCCGTAGGGCAGAGTTGACATAAGAAGATTATCCCATAAAATACGGTCGTAACCGGTAGTACCGTTTCTTTCATTGAACACTTCGATGCCCAGACAGCTTTCGTATTTAAGCAGAAGATCCGCAAAAAAAGCAACATTTTCGGGGTCACTGACAACCGAAGGATTTGCATTACTTTCAAGCCAGTCACCGGGATGATTGATATGGGAAAGACCGCCTTTTTCTTCGATGAATTTAATTGCGAGCTCATAGCCGTTTTCCATACCGCCAAAGCCGTTACCTGCATTCTCGGGAAGAAAATAACCGTTTACGTGGCTTTTTGTAAGGGTGAGGTTGTTAAGCTCGTTGGCTCCCGTAACGCAAGTCATACCTTTACCTCTGACAGTGCCGTCATAGAGAGGATATGTACCTGAAGTTATACCTTCAAATTCTTCATCGGTCAAATGTGCTGTTTTACCTGCCTGATAAAAATACAAAGGTACAAAGGGTTGCTTTTTATTCCACTCTGTTCCGGTAACACCGTGGTCGGAATTAGCAAGAAAATCATAGTCCTGCTCATAATATTCCTTTACCATTGTAGCCAGATCTTCATCTGCATCACTGTAAGTTGAATGAGAGTGGAGTGTACCTTTATAAGCACCCCAAGCCTCTTCTCCTTCCCACACGACCTCGGCGTAGGGAGAAATAATCTCATAATCCTTTTCCTCGAGTGCGAAAGCATTTAAAGCAAATGCTCCGGACACCATGATTACAGCTAATAAAATACATAATGATTTCTTAAATTTTTTCATGTATTCATCCTCCTTTATAAAAAATATATCATAATTAAAACAGTTTTTCAACTCTTTTATAATTTAACTTTTCCCTGAATACCAAAAGATGAAAGAACTCTTGCGCACTGACTTACAGGCAAGCCCATAACAGAGAAGTAATCCCCTTTTATGCTCTTTACAAGAACAGAACCGAAGCCCTGTATGCCGTAGCTTCCTGCCTTGTCCGTATATTCAAGAGTGTCGAGATAACTGTTCACCGTCTCTTCTGAAAGCGGATAAAACTCTACCTCGGTGGTGTTTTCGAAACATTCGTACCTTTCTCCGTCACATATACACACACCGCTCGAAACTATATGCTTTTTTCCCGAAAGTGACATCAGCATATTAAAGGCATCTTCGCGGCTGACGGGTTTACCTAAAATGCTTCCGTTAACAGCAACCACCGTATCACAGCCTAAAACGACGGAAGCTCTGTTTTCTTTGAGGACTGCCATCGCCTTTCTTCGTGCAAGCTCCATAACGGTTTCCTGCGGTGTAAGATTTTCCGTAATGTTTTCGTCACAGTCGGAGGGCTTGACCTCAAAAACATAACCGCAGTTAGTCAGAAGCTCTTTTCTTCTGGGTGAATTGGAGGCAAGAATAAATTTTTTCATCATATCTCCCCTGTCTCCTTAAGCTTTGCTATTTTGAGAACAAGAGCCACGGTTTTAGAGTCGGAGATTTCTCCATTCATAACCATTCTCACAGCCTCTTCGAGAGGCTTTTTTTTTACTGAAAGAAACTCGCCCATATCAAGGTGCTGTTCAGTGCTTCGAAGTCCTACGGCGCCGTAAAGATAAATTATCTCACTGCAGTAAGCCACCGTGGGATAAACCGTACCCAAAGAGAAGACCTTTTCGGCAATAACTCCGCACTCCTCTTCAAGCTCACGTATACCTGCTTCAAGGGGATTTTCGCCCTTTTCAAGTTTACCTGCGGGAAGCTCAAGGAGTTCTCTTTTATAAGGATAGCGGTACTGACGTACGAAAAGAAGCTCGTCGTTATCCGTTAGAGCCGCTACACATACGCCACCACTGTGTTCTACTATTTCTCTCTTTGCCTTGCTGCCGTCGGGAAGCTCCACATCATCCACGTGAACGGTTATAATCTTGCCCTCGTAAATTATATCAGTATTTAATGTCTTTTCTTCGAAATTCATAACTATTACCCCTTCCGCGGTATATTTTTTCTTTCGGCACCATATATTTCAATGGGTGATGTTATGAAATATACAGTTATGCCCTGTGACTTTGATTATAACACAAATAAACGAATAATAGAAGACCTTATTAAAGAATATCCTTTTTTAAACGTTCAGCTTGTCGGCAGAACAAGTATCGGACGGGGAATTTTTGCCCTGTCTGTCGGCAACAATAAAAATAATGCGATTTATATCGGCTCGATCCGTGGCAGTGACGGATTATCGTGTCTGATTCTTTTACTTTTCATTGAAAGGCTTTGTAAATCCATAAAATTCAATCATACTCTTTGCTCGGTCAACATCCGCAAGGCGCTGTCTCTTTCGGGCGTTACCGTTATACCCTGTCTTAATCCTGACGGCAGAGACATCTTTCTTCACGGTGCAAAGGGCGCAGGGAGTATGGGAAGTTTTGTTTCCTCCTTTTATAATAAAGAAAAGCCTGAATGGAACGCCAATGCCATGGGAGTTGATATAAATCGTAACTTTATCTTTTCCGACGAGGCAAGAGAAACAGTGCACTTTCCTGCCCCGTCATTTTTTCGGGGAGATTATCCCGAAAGCGAAGCGGAAACCAAAGCTCTCACCCGACTTTGCAGAATAAAAGGCTTCCGTCAATGTGTGGAACTTTACGGCGGTGAAGGTGAGATTTTTTATAAAAGTGAGGAGGGTGAGCCTGTCAGCAGCCAGATGATGGCAAAAATTCTTTCCTGCTCCTGTTCTCTGCCCATTAACTGCGATAAAAATATTGCCCATTCGGGAATTATGGATTGGTTCATAAAAGAGTTCCGACGCCCCGCTTTTACTTTGGGGACAGGAGGAAACACTCAAGATTTATATGCAACATACAGCAGACTTGAAGAGGCTCTTACCGTCTTCGCTCTGCTCTGACAAATCAAAAGGCTACCGCTTACGCGATAGCCTTTTTCTTATACAAGTTTTTGCAAAGTCAGAAACTGATATGCTTATTACCAGTGAACATAACCGCAAGCACAAGTCTTGCTGATCTTGAAGAGCTTCCAGAAGAAGTTAAGAATCTTATAGAGAATTCTCATTATGAAGTTCTCCTTATGACAGATACAGCCGCATGAGCCTTCGCCGTCATCATAAAGAACTCTGTTACATTCTTCACACTTGCCGTCACCGTTTTTGTCTTCGTGCTTAACGGTATAAACTTCCTTGCCTTCTTCGAGACCGCAAACAGTACACATCTCATATTCGTTGTGTCCTGCTTTTTCGCAAGTAGCTTTTACAGCTGCGACAGTTTTGAAGCTGTGATCGCCCTTTTCGTCGAATTCTTCAATTACAAACTTATCACAGGTAGCGCATTTACCAATCTGGTATTTGTTTTCCTTACAGGTTACAACACCGTCTTCCCATTCGCTGACGCTGTGGCCGAGAGGAGCAAGTTCGGGATTTTCACCTGTTGCCTCGTTGTAGTAATAATCTGCAAGCTTTCCGCAGACTGTACATTTTTCCTGTCTGTAGCCTTCGTCTTCGCAGGTGGGAGCCTCTTCGAATATTGTTTCAAAGGCATGGCCTACATTTTCTACCTTGGATTCGGTTGTACCGCAAAGCTCACAGGTCTTAACATAGGTTACACCTGTAGCGCAATTGCCGGAAACAGCTGTCCAAATTTCGTTACCTTCAGCATCTGTAATCCATACGTGTGTGCTCTTGTCCTTAGGAACGCGATTTGTAACGTAGTAATCACATCTCGAGCAGTAAGATATTGACATACCTTCTGAATTACAGTTGGGAACTTTAATTACGATGCCTGCTGCTTCAAGAGCTGCCTCAAGCTTTTCGGGAACCTCATAGCCGTAATCTGACATTTCATGTTTAAGAGCTGTACCTTTTGCTTCACGGGTTACTTCCGTTTCACATATGTCACAGGTGTTCTTTTCTGTACCGTTTACACCGCAAGCCGCATCCTCCTGATACTTCCATTCTTCAGTGTATGTATGAGCGCCTGTTTCGCCGTAAGGAGCTTTACAGATGTCGCAGACTGCCTGGTCCTTACATGTGGCAGCGCCGCCTGAACACATTGCTGTGTTGCCCTTGTATGCATTACAAACTGTACATACAAATGAGTGTGTGCCGTCACCGTTTGATGTGGCTGTTTCACTTAACTTGTGACCTTCAGTCTTAACGATATTCTTCTTCCATGTTGCGCCGCATTCTTCGTCGGGACACTTGTGGCTGTCATAACCGTCTGAAGTACATGTGGCGGCTACAGTTTCAACAAATGTCTGTTCATCGGAGTAAATAACTGTGTTGTTGTTGCCGCATACGCAGGCATTAGCGTGTGAATGAACACCGTCTTTTGTTTCTGCCTTGTAAGTGAATGTACACTCAACGCCGCCCTTGATTTCTACTTCATCGTCTTCATTGAATGTAACTTCGTACTTAACCTGTACGCCGTCAATTACCATACCGAAGGAGTTAACCTGATAGGGGGTGCCTTCTGCATCGATGAGTGTTACCTTATCACAGTTGTCATTTATACAATACTGTGAGTGATAGTTTGTAAATGTATCATAGTAGTAAGCGCCTGTGAAATTATGACCTGTTGCTTTGTAATCATCAAGATCTTCGGTAAGAGTTGTGTAATCACAACGGGTACAGTATTCATATTCCGGACTACCGTTTGTTTCACAAGTAGGAGCCTTGAAGGCAACAGAAACTTTATCATGGCCGAGCTTTGGAATTACTGTTGCTGAAAGACCGGCGTATGCTTCGTTGCCCTGCTCATCCTTATAATACTTCTTGCAGGTGTCGCAGTACCAATATTCGAGGTTACCGGGGTTCAGGCAGTCTGCTTCCGCGGCTTCTGTGTGAGACATATTGTGACCTGACTTGGAGTTTTCTTTTGTCCAGGTTTCACCGTCTTCCTTCTGACCCTTTGAGGATACTACGCCGCAAACATCTGCTCTGGAGCATACATAGTAGTATGTAGCATCGTTTACGCAGTCAGCGGGAGTTACAAGATAATCAGCAAGATCTTCATCAGCGGGATGTACCCAATCGTGACCGAGTGCAGTGCCGCTTGAGAAGGTTCTGGTTGTATTCTTAGCATCACAATCATCATAGGAACATGAGGGATAATATTTAGCTGCTGCCAAGCAGGTTGCAGGAACTGCAAGGTAAGCATCGTCCACTACGTCCTTGAAGTCATGTGCTCTCTTATCATTGGGGTTTTCGAAGAATAATGTGGTATACTTTTCTGTGTCTGTTTCGTCTTTACCGTTGGCATCACACCACTTACATCCGTACCAATAAATTGTACCGTGATCGCAGTTTGCTGCTTCCTTCACATATTCAGCATCGTTGTAGATCTTTTCGGTGTATTCATGACCGAGAGCGGGATCTGTTTCAACGGACCATTCGTAGTCACAAAGCATACAGATATATTCAATGTTGCCTGCTTCAGTGCAGTTTGCAGAATTTACTGCAACGATGTCTGCTGTGTCAGCACAGTCGAAATCTTTGGTAACATCACAAACCCAACCGTCTGCGTTGCTGTTCTGACAGGTAAGAGTATGTGTGCCGTCGTCGTTGCATACTGCTGTGCCGTCATAGTTATGAGTAAGTGCTGTATTGGGCTTTTCGAAGGTAGCTTCTTCGGCTGTACCCTTACTTGAGGCGTCACAAGCCGAACAGTACTTGTAGTATGTTTCATTTACACCGCACTTGGCTTCTGTTGCCTTGTGAAGGTATTCTGTTTCGCCTGTGTAGTCGTGAGGAAGAAGATCGCCGTTCTTGAAGGTTGCTTCTTCAGCTTCACCCTTGCTTGACTTCTTACAAACTGAGCAGTATACATAATATTCTGCCTGAGCTGTACAGGTAGCTTCTTCAGCAAGTTCTGCACCTTCATAGTAGGTGTTGCCGTCATATTTATGAGCTATAAGTTCGCCGTAAGCTATCTTACAGTACTGACATACTGCCTGTGCTGTACATGTAGCCTGACCGCCGGAGCATTCTTCATCCTTTTCATAATCGCAAGCCTCACATGTTACCTTATGTGTGCCTGAACCTGTGTTATCATATTTGTAAGTATGACCTTTAGCAGACTCGCCGATTACTGTGTAACCGTGACCGCATTCTGAACAGGTATATGTTGTTGTTTCGGGAGCTGTACATGTTGCATCGCTGTGTGCGGTCTGTTCGTAATCGCAATCGGTTGTTTCGGTTGCCGAACAGTCTTTACATATACGTTCCATTTTGCCTTCTGCTTCGTCTGTGTTGTCTGCTGCAGGTGTCCATTTATCCCAATCGTGACCCTTGGTGTAACCGCAATCATCACATTCGCACTTGCCTGCAGTTTCGTTTTCTATCCAGCTTGAGCAATTTACAGGATCGCTGTAAACTGCGCAATCATCATAAGAACATTCGAAGGAGTGTGTGCCGTCGCCGTTATTCTTGATTGTGCCGTCAAATTTATGTTCACGCTTTTTGCCCGTAAACTGTGTATCTGTTTCACCGCAACCATTGTCACAGATAGCAGTCTTTGTACCTTCTTTGTCACAAGTTGCATTGTTGTTGTCAACATAATTTGTGAATACGTGTTCGAGAGCGGAGTTTTCCTTGGTACGGGTGTAAGTCTTTATGCCGCAAAGGTCACAGGTTGCTGTTTCTGTACCGTTTACACCGCACTCGGCATCGTCGTTATATACATACTTTGTATATACGTGTTCAAGAGCAGCTGTTTCGCTACCGTATTCAACAATTTTATCACAATCTTTACAGTGTTTATCACCTGAATAGCCGGGCTTTTCACATTCGGCAGCAACTTTATTGATGATTTCTGTGTTTACGTGGTTATCGGGAGCAAGTTGACCTGTAATCTTATAATTTGCACCACAGTCACATTCCATATATGTGTCGCCTGTCTGTGAACAGGTGGCTGTAGTAGTGTCTACGGGGTAGAAGTCATGAGTCATAGGATTGGTAGCGTCACAGAATAAACACTTAACTTCATGAGTATCAGCCTCACCGTTACCTGTGGATGTGCCGGGAACGATACCGCCGTTCCAGATGTGGTCTTCTTTTTCAATAACTGTATCAGCCTGTGAAATTTCTGTGGTACCTGCTTCATCGCTGAAGTACTTACCGCACTCTGAACAGGTCCAATAGTCGATGTTACCTTCCTGAGTACATGTGGATGCAACAGCCTTTGTCTTTGTAAGAGTGTGGTCTATCTGAGGAATAACGGCATTTTCAACATAACCGCAAGCAGTACAGGTTCTGTACTTTGCACCGGGTGCTGTACAGGATGTGGGTGTGGTTGTTGTCCATGAGCCGAAGGTGTGAGACTGACTTATAAGCTGTTCAGTGTAAGTAGCATCTTCAGTTACTGTGTCGGTAAATTCCTTATCCCATTTAACTGTATAGTGGTAAGTAGCATCGGGATTTCTTGTGGTATTTGCAGGCTTATAATCCAGAGCAGAGCCATAGTCATACGTTCTGGTTTCTTCTGTACCGTTAGCAAAAATATACTTAACTGTGTGGGTGTTGATGGTAAAGTTTGCATAAACGGTCTGATTTGCTTTCATGTTGCTTACGGGAGCATAAGCATTACCGTTAATATCTGTCCAGCCGGTGAATGTGTAACCTGTTCTGGCAGCAGCAGTAAGAGCAGATGCAGCTGCAGACGTTCCGTTATAGGTGTAAGCCTCTCTGATGGGACGTGTTGTCCATTCTTTGATGCCGATGGCATCTGCACGCTCTTTTTCATAAACAGCGATGTTTGAGAAGGTTACCTTTGTGGCATCGGTGTTATTGTCAAAACGGAGTTCAACCTGTGTAGCATCTGTCGGTGCTGTAAATTCAACCCAATGTGTTCCGTCGCCGCTGAAATACTTGCTGGGATATGAAATGCCGGAGCCGTCAGCTTTCTTCCACATAAAGAAGACTTCTGTAGAGCTTGCATTAGCAGTTTTCCATGTGAAATAGTATGTCTTGCCTGCAGTTACGGGCATTGAATAATTTCCTGCCGGATGTGTACCTGTGGTTGCATCTGTAGTATACTCTGTGGATGCGTCTGTGTTGGGATTATTGATGGTGAAGCTGCCGTTATCCACATCAAAGGTCAGATTGCTGTCATTATACTTTGAAGAATCTGAATAGTACCAATCGGAGAATGAGAAGAGATTCTCATATAAAAGATCCTTTTTGGGTGCAACAAGGGTAAGGTTTGCGGAAGAAGTCTTACCGGAAGGACCTGAAGCTGTAACGGTAACATTCTTTTTACCTGTTGCATCAGTAAAGTGAGAGAGAGCAGCATTGGTTACAGAAGCACTGTTAAGTGTGCCGCCGCTGTGGCTGATGGAAACACCTGTGTTGCTCTGGCTGTAGGTTACATAGGATTGAGGCCATTCAACATTATAGCCCTGATCATAGAACACAGCTTTCGAAGCAGGTGAAATGGTTCTTGTGCCGTAAGTGGGAACCTGAATTTCACCGAGAGAAGGAAGTGCTGTTTTTACACCCCAAGTAGGATCGGGCCAGTTCATAGTAATGTTGTCAAGAGTCATACCCTGACGCCAAGTTCTGGTCTGTTCCTTGACAGTACCTACCCATCCGTTAAGCACATTTTTATTTCCAACATAGAAAGAAGTCATGTAAAGTGCAGGATTGGAATTCCAATTACTTCCAACTGTTACAGAAAATTCAACCGGGAAACCGGGACAATTCGCAGAAAGGCTATAGCCATCTTTTACCGCAGTACAGCCGGAGCCACTAAAAGAGGTAGTTAAATAAAAGTCATCATATGTCGTCTCACTGAGAGTGCCGTCAGACATAACTTTCTTATAAAGAACCTGAACATTACCACCATTTTTAAGTTCAGTCGTAACATTAAAATTAATAGTAACAGGATAGGAAAGAGCTATCTCTGTAGCTGCCTCTGCCTTTTCGGGTGCAACGAACACCCAGCAGGTCAAAAGCATAAGAACTGACAAAAATACTGATAAGGTTTTCTTTGCGTTTGTTAAATGTTTCTTTTTCATTTTTTAATTTATCCCCCTTAATTGAGATATTTGAAACGCCCCTCTCATTTTAAAGGCATTTCAGATTTTTTCGGGTTCCCCCGAGGTTTAAACAAATGATGAAAGAGAATAAAAGGACTGCGAACACATCTGACCTCCTTGTGCTTTAACCGAAGCCGTTCTATCTCCTTTCACGGTAAAGGGGTACACTAACCCCTATAATTACACATACTCATTATAATGCAAGGAACAAATAAAATCAATACGGTTTTTACAAATTATTAAAATTCACAAAACAAAAATTGAGGGTGATATTTTGTGCAATTTGACAAACCTCTCCGTCACACGGGGCGTGCCACCTCTCCTTAACAAGGAGAGGAAAGTGTGCGATAAAAAAGCCTCCCCTTGGGTAAGGGGAGGTGAACACTGCTACGCCGTGACGGAGAGGTTATTTTATTTCTCATACTTTTCCATAAATCTTTCACCGCAACCGTACTGCTCGTAAACATAGTCAATATCCTTGTCTCCTCTGCCGGAGAGGGAAACGAGAATGGAGCCAGACTTATGTTCCTTTGCGTATCTGATGGCATAAGCCACAGCGTGGGAAGATTCAATTGCAGGGATGATGCCCTCATATCTTGACAGAAGGAAGAATGCCTCCATAGCCTCTTCGTCGGAGACGGTGTCATACTGTACTCTGCCCATATCACGTAAGTTTGCATGTTCGGGACCTACACCGGGGTAGTCAAGACCGCTTGCGATGGAGTATACGGGAAGGGGTTCTCCGTTTTCGTCCTGGAGAAGATAGCTTTCGAAGCCGTGAAGTCTGCCCTTGGTACCGAATGCCATGGTTGCGGCGTGGTCGCCCACCTTTTCACCTCTGCCGAGGGGCTCAACACCAATAATCTCAACAGGGTCTGCAAGGAAGGGTACGAACATACCGATAGAGTTTGAGCCGCCGCCTACGCAGGCACACACAGCATCGGGGTGATGACCTGTCATTTCAAGGAACTGTTCTCTTGCCTCAATACCGATAACAGCCTGGAAATCTCTTACCATTTTCGGGAAGGGGTGGGGGCCGAGAGCAGAGCCGATGCAGTAAATGGCATGGTCGTATTCTTTAAGATACGCCTCAAATGCTGCGTCAACAGCCTCTTTGAGAGTTTTGAGACCGTGGGTCACGGGAATAACGTTTGCGCCGAGCATTTTCATTCTTATTACATTGGGGTGCTGTTTTGCGATGTCAACCTCACCCATATAAATGTCACATTCCATACCGAAGTATGCCGCCGCCGTGGCAAGAGCAACACCGTGCTGACCTGCGCCTGTTTCGGCGATAAGCTTCTTTTTGCCCATATACTTTGCCAAAAGACCTTCACCCATACAGTGGTTAAGCTTGTGCGCACCGGTGTGGTTGAGGTCTTCGCGCTTGAGATAAATTTGGCAGTTACCGAAAAGCTTGGAAAGTCTTTCACAGTGGTAAACGGGTGTGGGTCTGCCCTGGAACTCTTTTCTTATTCTGCGAAGCTCGGAAATGAACTGTGCCGACTGACAGATTGCTTCATAGGCATCGTCAGCTTCCTTAAAAGCAGGCTCAAGCTCGGGAGGAAGAAATGCTCCGCCGTGAACGCCGAAGTAGCCGTTTTTATCGGGGTACTGTTTGAGGTAGTTGTCGAAATCTTTATAGTTTGTATTCATTTGAAATTCTCCTTATATATAGTATAGTAATTTTTAGGGTCAAGTGGAGTGATCTCTCCTTTCAGGCGAGGCTATTACGAACATCGCCATCGAAAACCTGAATAATACATAAATAACACTTCCTTAAAACAAACAACTTGCTTTCGGACGGACAATGGTCGCCCCTACAAAAAATTAAAAACTTCTGCTCCACAAAGGAACAGAAGTCTGTTGCCACCTTAATGGTTTTTCACGTACTGACATACGCTCTCAATATAACGGTAGAGTTTCCGTCGGCACCTACTGCATTTTTCGGAGCCGCCCTCACAAGTCCATTCACATAACCTTCCCCTGTTACATTCCACCGTCCGTAACTCTCTGTAAGCTTCGGGTAATGCTACTACTCTTGCTCATCGGTTTAATTTTATTATGTCAAAATGATATATCAGTTTTTGCCGTTTGTCAATAGTTTTACCGAAAAATCGACAGGTAAATTTTTACATTACCACCGAATCAAGAACTGCTATTGCCTCGGCGTACTCCTCGAAGTCTTTTTTCTGACTTCTGCCTCTTAAAAGAGAAAACCTTCCCTTTATATCGCTCCAATCAAAAGCACTGTCAGAAGTTTTCTCCGCCTGTGCTTCCTGCTCCTTCTGTACCTCTTCGGCTCTTGCGGCTTCAAGAGCGATTTTTACGGCAGAGATAAATTCTTCCTTCCCGTATATGCTGATTTTTTCCACCTTTAATTTGTGGGCAAGCTCTTCAAGCTCATAAATGGCATTGGCGCCGTACTGCTCTGCCATTTGCTCAAAAACATCGGGAGTAAAATAGTAAATATTTCCCGACAGATGACCGAATGCCTTTCTTGTGTCAAGATAGCCAAGCTGTATTCTCCTGTCAATCATCGGACCGCTGAAATCAAAGGAAGGCCCCAGGTCATCAAGGTCATAGGGGCGGATATATACCACCTGTGAATTGTTGAAGTTGAGATTATGGGCAACACCCTTGATGTTTGAAATATCGATAACGATAAGCTTGTTATAGCCTCTCTTTTTGAGTGTCATCACGGGAGTATTGTCATAAACGCCGCCGTCAAGAAATTTTTCACCCTCGGGGCCGATGTTTGTGGCAAGAGGAATATTTGACGAAGCAAGAAGATAATCCACAAGCTCACCCTGCGGAATATCGTCAACAAAGATTTCGAGAGGTGTGGCACTCTGTGAAAGATGCACCGTAACGATACCTAAAGGAATTTTCTTTTTCCTTACCTTGTCTTCGTCCACATAGGTTTTTAAATAGTCGGCGGCAGGTGAAGCATCAAAGCCGCCGTTTTTAAGAAACTCCTTAAAAAGAACACTCCAGTTCTTTTTGCTGAAAAGGTTTTCCGGGTCAACAAGCTCGTTTTCAATTCTGATACCCTTTTCTACAGAAACATTGTGCCAGAATTCGATTGCTTTGTTCATATCACCTGCGGCAATAAGTGCGCCGTTGATGGAGCCTACCGAAACACCGGCTATTGCATCAAAGGAGATGCGCATTTCACGAAGAGCCTTCCAGGCTCCTATTTGGTAAGCACCCTTACCGCCACCGCCTGCAAGTACAAGACCGTACTTTTTGAAAATCATAAAATCACCTCAAATCAATAAAGTAAATCTGCTATTATACCGTTTGAAAGAAGAAAGCCTTCTTTGGTAAGAGAAATCCTGTCTCCCTCTATTTTAAGCAAACCTTTTTTCTCATATTTTTTCGCTTTAAGAAACAAAGCTTTGTCAATATCCTTGCCGTATCTCTCTTTGAAATTCTTGCCGTCAAGACCTTCCTTAAGCCTTAAGGCAAGCATAATATATTCCTCTTCGCTTCCGCCGTCTCCGTCAAAGACAGGCTCTTTCTTCGAAAGAAAATCGTCAAAGGAGCGGGAATAGTAAAATCGCTTTCCATTATAATAGGAATGTGCCGAGGGGCCTATTCCGATATATTCCTCGCACTGCCAATATTTGGTATTGTGTCTGCTGTGAAAGCCCTCGAGTGCAAAGTTAGAAATTTCATAATGAATGAAGCCTTCTTTTTGAAGCCTTTCCGAAGTGTGCAGATACATATCAGCCACAGTGTCTTCATCGGGCAAGGAGAGATTTTTTTCCTCTTTTTCAAAAGGTGTCCCCTTTTCTATTTTAAGCATATAGGCACTGATGTGTTTCACCCCGAGAGAAAGAATAAAGTCTATGCTTTCATCTAAACTCTCCTCGCTCTGATAAGGAACACCGAGCATAAGGTCGAGAGAGATATTATCTATGCCCTCATTTTTAAAGAGAGCAACCGCTCTTTTTATATCCTCTCTGTCCGAGGGTCTGCCGAGTGCTTTCCTTTCCCTGTCCACTGCCGACTGCATACCCATAGATACACGGTTGACGCCTGCCTTTTTCACGGCACGGACAAAGTCTTCATCGGTGGAGGAGGGATTGCACTCCACGGTTATTTCCGCATTTTTCTGTAAATCAAAGTTTTCCCTTATGTAATGAATTATCCTGCCTATTCTTTCTCCGCCGAAAACCGAAGGTGTACCGCCTCCGAAATAAAGAGTGTCGACCTTCATATTTTTGTCAGCGTAGCCCTCTAAAGTAAAAAGGACAGCATTAAGATAGCTGTCCTTTTGTTTTTCGTCACCTTTAAAGGAATAGAAATCACAGTAAGGACATTTTGTTTTGCAAAAGGGAATATGAATATATATTCCTGTCATACTGTTATCCTTAAGTTGGCGAATCTAATCCGAAACAGTTTTTTGAATGCGGATTTTCGCCAATCTATTGTTAAAATACTCGTAAATCCGAAAAGAATTTATTGCGTTTTGTGCCTCAGCCTGACAAAAATCTGCTATTTAAAAAATCCACGACCTGAAAATGAAGATTTTTAATTGAATTTTTGGATGCTGAAAATGATGAAAGGCTGACGCCTTTCGAGGGCGAAGCACCGAAAAGCCTTTAAAAAGACCGCTTTCAGGCTATTTCGGATTATATTCGCCAACTTAACCATTATCGTCCAGCTTGAGCACTGCCATAAAGGCTTCCTGGGGTACTTCAACAGTACCGAACTGACGCATACGTTTTTTACCTTCCTTCTGTTTTTCGAGAAGCTTTTTCTTTCTTGTGATGTCACCGCCGTAGCATTTGGCAAGAACGTCTTTTCTCATAGCCTTGACCGTTTCACGGGCGATAACCTTACTGCCGATGGCAACCTGAATGGGAATTTCAAACATCTGTCTGGGGATATGCTCCTTAAGCTTTTCTGCAATCTTTCGGGCACGGGACATAGCCTTATCAGAATGGATAATAAATGAAAGGGCGTCTATGATATCTCCGTTAAGAAGAACATCCACCTTCTGAAGGCTTGAACGTCTGTACTCGAAAATCTCATAGTCAAAGGAAGCATAGCCTCTTGTTCTTGACTTAAGAGCATCGAAGAAGTCGTAAATGATTTCATTGAGGGGAAGTTCATAATGAATATCCACACGGTCAGGTGTAATGTATTTCATATCCTTGAAAATGCCTCGTCTGTCCTGACAAAGATCCATAATGGAGCCGACATAATCCGCAGGAGAATAGATGTGAGCGTTTGTGATAGGCTCTTCACAGTAGTCGATACTTGCCTGCTCGGGGTAATGGGTGGGATTATCGATTTCAACCACACTACCGTCGGTAAGATGAATTTTATATACAACCGAGGGAACAGTTGTCACAAGGTCAAGATTATATTCTCTTTCAAGTCTTTCCTGAATAATTTCCAGATGTAAAAGACCGAGGAAGCCACAGCGGAAGCCGAAGCCGAGTGCACCCGAGGTTTCAGGCTCATAGGAAAGAGAAGCATCGTTAAGCTGAAGCTTTTCCAAAGCATCGCGGAGTGCCTCATAGTCTGCACCGTCGGCGGGATAAACACCGCAGTAAACCATGGGATTTACCTTTCTGTAACCGGGCAGAGGCTCGTCTGCAAGGTTTTGCACCTTTGTAACCGTGTCACCGACCTTGGCATCACGGACAGTTTTAATGGAAGCGGTGATGTAACCTACCTCACCGGAGGAAAGCTCTTTGCAGGGCTCAAGTCCTGTAGCTCGCATATAACCGACCTCAACCACATTGAACTCGGCACCCGTCGCCATCATACGCATGGTCTCCCCTGCTTTAAGAGTACCCTGCATAACACGGACATAAACTATAACGCCTTTGTAGTTATCGTAAACGGAATCGAAGATAAGAGCCTTAAGGGGAGCCTTATCGTCGCAGTCGGAAGGGGCGGGAATATCGGAAACGATTCTTTCAAGCACCTCTGCCACGTTTTCGCCTGTCTTTGCCGAAACTCTTGGCGCACCCATACAATCAAGACCGATTACCTCCTCAACCTCGGCGGCAACTCTGTCCGGCTCGGCGGCGGGAAGGTCAATTTTATTGATTACGGGAACAATTTCAAGGTCCGCGTCAACTGCCAGATATGCATTGGCAAGCGTCTGCGCCTCAATTCCCTGAGTTGCATCGACAACAAGGAGCGCACCCTCA
>JAZUNX010000006.1:0-24625 GCA_045604385.1 Acutalibacteraceae bacterium | reverse complement strand
CACGTCCTCTTGATAAGGACTTCAACAAGGGCGTTGAAAGACTTTGCCGTAAATACGGTGCTCTGCTTATCTTTGATGAGGTTGTTACAGGCTTCCGTATCGGTATGGCAGGTGCTCAGGGCTACTACGGTGTTGAACCCGACCTTACAATCTTCGGTAAGGTTATCGCCGGCGGTTATCCCGGTGCAGGCGGTATCGGCGGTAAGAAAGAATATATGCAGTACATGGGCGCAGGTCTTGATGCAAGCGGCATGAAGATTAAGAAGGCTTTCTGTGGCGGTACAATGGCTGCTACTCCTCTTTCCTGTGTTGCAGGTTACTACACACTTGAAGAAATCGACAAGCAGAATGCTTGCCAGAAGGCAGGCCTTATGGGTGACAGAATCACCGCAGGTCTCAATCAGATTATCGACAAGTACAACCTTCCCTTCGTAGCATTCAACCAGGGTTCAGTTTGCCATCTTGAAACTGTTGGTACAATGCACTTCTCAATTGACTGGGCTAAGCCTTGGGGTATTCCTACTGTTCTTAAGGAAACAAGCGCACGTAAGACAGCAATGACTCACATGGGTGCCGCTTACATGGCTGAAGGTCTTGTAACTCTCGCAGGCTCAAGACTTTACACATCAGCTGCATACACAGAAGAAATGATTGACGATGCTCTTGTTCGTTTCGACAAGGTACTCTCAAACATTGCTTGTGTAGGTGAATAATTAAATCTGATTTACGGGGGCAGGCTTTTGCCTGCCCTTATCTTAAACAGTGAGGTGCTAAAAATGGACATCTTAAAAGCAAAAGAAATAGTTGTTGAAGCAGGTAAACAGCTTGTTTCCACAGGTCTTATTGCCCGTACTTGGGGTAACGTAAGCTGCCGTATCGACGACAAGCAGTTTGTTATTACTCCCAGCGGTAAGGCTTATGAAAGCCTTACTCCCGATGACATCGTTCTCGTTCAGATGGAAGATCTTTCCTATGAGGGCGACATCAAACCCTCAAGTGAAAAGGGTATCCACGCCCAGTGTTATCTTCACCGCCCCGACGTTAACTTCGTAATTCACACCCATCAGGCAAACGCTTCCGTTGTGTCTGCTCTCGGCTGTGACATCAATAATATCGAAGGCTACAGCAAAGAGCTTATCGGTGATAACATCCCTGTTGCTTCCTACGGTCTTCCCGGTACAGGTAAACTCCGTAAGGGTGTTGTAGGTGCTTTGGAACGTTCTTCTTCAAAGGCTGTTATTATGAAGCACCACGGTGCAGTTTGTCTCGGTACAGATTATGACGATGCATTCAAGGTTGCAAACGAAGTTGAAAAGGTATGCGCAGATTTTGTTGCAAAGAAATACAATGATGTTACAAGCAAGGTAACCGAAGGCTTCAGCGATGTTTATAATTATATCGTTGAAACAAAGGCAAAGGCAGAGCTTCCCAAAGCAAAGCTTACCGCTTACGACAGTATCAGAGTTGACGATGCAGTTATCCTTTCTGATAAGGAAGGCAATACTGTTTCCGTTGTAGGTCTTTGTCCCAAGTGTGACGAGCTTATTAAGGGTGACAAATATCCTTCAGAAGCAGACCTTCATAAGGCTATTTATAACAGCCGTGAAGACATTGGTGCCATCATCCATTCAGAGAAGGAAGCCATTTTTGCCGCATCAAAAATCGGTGCAACTGTTAAACCCTTCCTTGATGATTTCGCACAGATAGTCGGCGTTACCGTAAAATGTGCTGAATTCGATGCAGGTGACACTCTCAAATCCTCAAAAAAGGTTGCCAAGGCTTTAGGTGGCAAGAGTAGAAATGCCGTTCTTCTTAAGAACAACGGTGCTGTTTGCTGCGGTCCCAACAAGGACGAAGCAGGTGCAACTGAAATGGTTATGGAAAAGAACTGCAAAACCTATCTTGCTTCAGAGCTCTTCGGCGGCACAAAGGCAATCGGCAAGTTTGACTCTGTACTTATGAACTTTGTTTACAGAGTAAAATATTCAAAACAGAAATAAAAACAAGACAGGAGAGAATAGGAATGAAAAAGTTTTCATCTCTTCTTCTGGCTTTGGTTATGATGTTCGGCAGCGTTACTTTTACAAGTAGCGCTGTTCCCGATATTAAGCATAAACTTCGGTTCAGAGAAGACGGTACATTTAAAATATTACAGCTTTCCGATATACAGGATAGCTTATACCTTCGCCCGCTTACAAAGACATTCATCAAAGACCTTTTAGATAATACTCAGCCTGACCTTGTGGTGCTGACGGGCGACAATATAGGCCCCTACAACGCACATTTTAAATGGTCCAATAAATTGCTTATAAAAACATTTATGAGTATTTTCGAGCAAAGAGGAGTAAAGGTCGCCGCTGTTTTCGGCAATCACGATGCGGAAAACAAATGCAATAAAGACGAGCAGTTCGAACTTTACAGGGAATATCTTTGCTTTATGGGCTACGAGACTGAAGAGGCAAAGGCTCTTTCAGGCTGCGGTACATATAATATACCCATTATGTCAAGTAAGGACGGAGAAAAGAAAGTCTTTAATCTGTGGATGTTCGACTCGCAGGAATATAATGAAGAAAATGACCTTGGCGGTTACGGATGTGTTCAAAAGGATCAGATAGAATGGTATGAAAAAACAGAAGCCGCTCTCACCAAGGAAAACGGCGGAAAGCCCATACCTTCTCTTGCATTCCAGCACATCATCATCCCTGAAATTTGGGAGGTTCTCCTTGAAACAGGCGAAGCAAACGAGGAAGGCGAAATCTTAACCACTACAGAGGATTATGTGAAGGAATGCTCTGTAGTAAAGAACGGAACAGTTTACACTCTTCCCGAAGAATACAGGGGAGAAGATGTATTCCTCAGTGAAACTCCTTGTCCTCCCGAATACAGCAACGGACAGGTACAGTCTATGATAAAGAACGGTAATGTTCTCGGCATCGCTGTGGGTCACGACCATAAGAACAGCTTCGTGATTCCCTATAAGGGTGTGGATATTATCCAGACCCCCACAGTAGGCTTCGGCTCCTACGGTGACGAAAACCGCGGTGCAAGACTTATCACCCTTAATGAAAAAGACTTTTCCGACTATGAAACAGAGGTAATCTTCTTCAGAGATTATTACACCACCGACGACAAGGCCTTCAATTACCGTGTAATTGCCAACAGTGATGCTTATCCTGTGATCGAAAGACTTTGGTCTATGGTTAAATGGTGGTTTTACAGTATCTTTTAATAATTCGCAATGCGTAATCGCGGGATAGCTAAAACAAAATATAAAGCAACAGTCCGCCAAGTCAGTGAGATTTGGCGGACTGATATTTATTTAATTGTTTTAATTTTATAGGCAAGAAAATCGTTGGTGATTATTTCTGTTTAATTAAAAGTAGTTCTTGCACCTGCTAATTTGGCGGAATATCATTTTTGGTTGTCCGAAAATTTTTCCGCGATTGCGCATTGCGAATTGTGAATTACGAATTAAAGAACATTCATCCACACTCTCATCTGACCTTCACCTCTGTTTCCCCAAAGATAGTAGGGGACAGCTTTCAGCATGCAGGGTGTATATATCGGCTCATTTTCGCTGTAAAGGCTGCCTTCACACTCTGCCTTATATCCTTCGACTTCGAGCATAACCGTCTCGCCCAAGGTGGCATCGGTTATGGCTTTTTCTTTTATTACGGCATTTCTTTTAACCGAAAGAGAAAGAACATCTCCTTCGTTATCCTTGCCCTCGAAGCAGTAAACGATGGGGCCTCTCATTACAGCCACCATACCCGTAAGGGCAGGAACTTTTGTGTCGGCATAAATAAATTTCGGTGTGCCGTCAAGGGTGAGAGTAATTTTGTCACCGTCATTTATACTGAAATAAACATATCCGTCTTTTTCTTCAGCGGAGGTTTCTTTTGAGTTTACTTTGAGTGAGTATGTTTTACTCCAATGGGGTATTCTTATTGCCGTTTTACCCTTTCCCTTAACTGAATATTTAACGGTAAAATCATAGGGGTAGTCAGTTTCGCAGATAAGCTTAATGCCGTTTTCGAATTTTATCTCTCCGTCGCAGAAAAGGTGGCAGTAGCAGGTATCCTCTTTTTCATCGTAGGCATAGGCTCCCAGAGAGGATACAAGTCTTGCCACATTAGGGGGACAGCAGGCACAGGTGTACCATTTTGGCCTTTGGGTTAGAACGTGACGGTGGGTACAGGCTTTTTCGGAAATACCGGGAATAACCTCAAGAGGGTTTACATAGAAGAACCTTTCACCTGTTATCTCCATTCCTCCAAGAACGGTATTGTAAAATGCTCTTTCCATTATGTCGGCATATTCACTTTTGATTTCATTTTGTAGCATCTGCCGAGCAAAAAACATAAGACCGATTGAAGCACAGGTTTCGCCGTAAACCGTATCATTGGGCAGGTCGTAATCTACGGTGAAGGCTTCACCGTGAACTGTTGAGCCGATGGCACCTGTTATGTACATACGCTTTCTCACTATGCTCTGCCACAGGTTTTTGCAGGCATCATAAAGCTCTGTATCATCTGTCCGTGCCGCAAGGTCAGCCATAGCTGTGTAGAGATAAACCGCACGTACCGAATGACCCACGGCATCCTTTTGCTCTCTGACAGGTTTTGCGCTTTGCTGATACTCGTGGTTTCGTCCGTCACTGTTCCATACTGTCCAGTCACGGCTCTGCCTTTCCTTTTCGTAGTAGTGAGGGTCAATACCTCTTATGTCAATGAAATGCTTTGCAAGAGAAAGATATTTTTCTTCCTTTGTAATTTCATAAAGTCGCAGTAGGGCGAGCTCAATCTCCGGGTGACCCGGGTAGCCTTCGTGATCGCCCTTTATGAAAACATCGTAGATATGGTCGGCATTTTTCACCATTATTTTGAGAAGGGTATCCTTGCCTGTAGCCTCGTAGTAGGCACATGCGGCTTCAATGAAATGACCGCTGCAGTAAAGCTCGTGGCCTTCAAGAACATTAGTCCAGCGTTTTTCTTTATCTTTGATAGTGTAGTAGGTATTGAGATAGCCGTCCTTGTCCTGTGCCGAAGCGATTATGTCAATAAGTTCATCAGCAGTTTTTTCAAGCTCTTCATCGGGGAAAAGAGCAAGGGAATATGCCACAGCCTCGAGCCACTTTGCCGCATCACTGTCCTGAAAAACCATTCCGTAAAAGCCGTCGCCGATGTCTTCTCCTTTGAGGGCTTTGGCGGCATTGATAAAGTTTTTTACAACATGGCTTTTTTCCGTGTCCTCGTTAAGGTCACACAGCACATTGTACTGATAGGGTATAACCTTATCCTTTATAAGTCTCTGATACCTTCCCGTGAAGCCTTTTCCGGGGGTGTATGAGAGAGGCGATATTTTTTTGTGTGTCTTCATGCTTTTCACCTTTTTGTGAGTTTTTTAAAATTGTAGCACGTTTTTGTCTTAAAAGCAATAAAAGGTGCTTTTGATAATGAATTACTATCTTCAGTTTACACCTTGTTCATATTTGTTTGCTATAATCAACTATAATTGTCTAACTATATGCAATTTTGCTTCAAATAAAATCGAAAAGAATATTTTTATCGGAGGTAATCTGACCTTGATACGACTTTTAAAATACCTGAAAAAGATAAAAAAATCCGCCTTTGCGGCTATGATATTCGTGGTACTTTCACAGGTGAGTACCCTTTCTTTGCCTGTTCTTATGTCGCAGATAATCAACAAAGGTATAGCCAACAGCGATATTCCTTACATAACAAAAGTGGGCATTATAATGATGTGTGTTTCCGCTTTCGGTGTGGGTGTTTCCGTGCTGAACAGTTATTTTTCAAGCAAGACTTCAGCCGCTTACGGTATGCTTTTGAGAAGAGAGATTTTCCTTAAGGTTGAATCCCTTTCCCAAACGGACATTGATATTATCGGCACACCCTCGCTCATTACCCGCTGTACCAACGATGTAAAGGTTTTGCAGGACTTTGTTTTACAGGGTCTTCGTATGATTATCTCTGCACCCATTATGCTCGTCGGCGGCGTCATCATGGCGTTTTTCCTCAATGCAAAGCTTGCCACGATTATTTTTGCCGTTATTCCCATTATCGGTATTATCGCGTTTATAGTCATTAAAACTGTAATGCCCATTTTCAGAAAGAGACAGAAGCTTATCGACAAGGTAAACAGCTTTATGCGTGAAAAAATAAACGGCATAAGAGTTATCAGAGCCTTCGGCAGAATGGAAACAGAGGACGAAAAGTTTGATGTTACCAATAAAAGCCTTTCGGGTCTTACCCTTAAGTTTCAGCGCTTTATGTCTGTTCTAATTCCCGTTTGTATAGTTATAATTATTCTTGCTCTTGACGGACTTATCCTCGTTGCCGCCAGAAATTACGACAAAATGGATTATATTCTTGAGGCGGACAAGCTTGCTTCGGCAATAGGTGACTTGCAGGCATTTGTAATTTATATGATAATGATAGTTTCCTCTGTTACCATGGCGGCGGCTATGTTCGTTATTGTTCCTCGTGCAAGAATTTCCGCTAACAGAATTATTGAAATACTTGACATCGTTCCCGTTATTACCGAGCCGGAAAAGACAGAGAAGATCCACGAAAACAAAAAGGGAACTGTTGAGTTCAGAAATGTTTCCTTCGGTTATGCTGATGCAGAAGAAAAGGTCCTTTCGGATATTACCTTTACAGCCGAGGCAGGTAAGGTAACTGCCATTATAGGTGGTACGGGAAGCGGCAAAAGCACTCTTGTTAATATGATACCCCGATTCTATGACGTAACGGAGGGAGAAATCCTTTTTGACGGAGTGGATGTAAGAAAGCTTTCACAGGATGATCTTCGTTCACGAATAGGATTCATTCCTCAGAAGGCCTGTCTTTTCAGCGGCAGTGTGGAAGAAAACCTCCGCTACGGTGACGAAAATGCCACAGAAGAAAGAATGAGACTTGCTCTCGATATTTCCCAAAGCAGTGAGTTCGTCGATAAAATGCCCGAGGGAATAAAAACCTTCGTAAGTCAGAACGGTACAAACCTTTCAGGCGGACAGAAGCAGCGTCTTTCCATCGCCAGAGCTCTTACGAGAGAGGCAGAGGTGTATATCTTTGACGACAGCTTTTCCGCTCTCGACTTTTCCACCGATGCAAAGCTTCGCAGAGCCATCAAGGAAAATCTTTCAGCTACCGTTATCATTGTGGCACAGAGAGTGGGTACCATTATCGATGCAGACCGCATAATAGTTCTCGACCGAGGCAAGATATGCGGTATGGGTACTCATAAGGAGCTTATGAAAAGCAACAGAATATACCGTGAAATTTACGATTCACAGATAGAAAAGGAGGAAGAATAATGAAAGAGAAAACAATTTCCTCCAAAAAAGAAGTTTCTACATATTCGGGTGACAAATATGCCGCCTACAGAGAGCAGACAAAGACACAGAAAGAAAAACCGAAGAATTTACTGCAGACGGCAAAGAAGCTTGTCAAATTCCTTAAGGGCAAAGAGCTTGCCCTCATAGTTACCGGCATTTGTGCCGCCGCAAGTGCATATCTGAGTATATTAGGACCCGAATATCTCGGCGATATTATTGATGTGCTTGATATGCAGATAAAAAACAAGCTTGCTACGGGCAGTATGGATTTTTCTCCCATTTACAGCATACTTATCACCATAATCGTAATCTACTCTTTCAGCTCACTTTTTGGCTTTGTTCAGCATTATATTATGGCGGGAGTGGTGCAGGGACTTATCACCGATATCCGCTATAAGCTCAACCGCAAACTTTCAAAGCTTCCCTTGGCTTATTATGACAACCACAATAAGGGTGATATTTTAAGCCGTATGATAAACGATGTTGACAATATGAACAACACTCTGCAGAACAGTATTCTTCAGATTATCACTTCTGTTGTCACCTTTGTGGGCATTTTTGCCATTATGCTCAAGCTCAGCTTTTCTCTTTCCCTCGGTTCCCTTTCCCCTTTCCCCATCTGTATTCTTATTGCCCTTGTTATCCTCAATTTCTCAAAGGCTTATTTCAGAAAACAGTGGAAGGTTACGGGCGACGTAAACGGTCATATTGAAGAGATGTTTACGGGACATAAGATAGTAAAGGCCTTCGGTCACGAAAAGAAGGCAATTGAAGAGTTCGACATCATCAACGAAGAGCTTTACAATGTAAGCCGTAAGGCGCAGTTCCTTTCGGGTATTCTTGCTCCTCTTATCAACTTTGCAAATAATGCGGGTTATGTAATTATTTGTGTAATCGGCGGCTATCTTATCGTCAAGGGCGGGCAGAGCGTAGGCGCAATCACCGTGTTTATGGCATATTCGAAAATGGTTATGCAGCCCATCGTTGACCTTAGTAATATTGCAAACAACCTCCAGTCCTCTCTTGCCAGTGCAGAGCGTGTGTTTGATGTTTTAGAGGCTGAGGAAATAGTCCCCGACAGCGAAACCCCCGTAGAGATAGAGACAGGCTCAACCATCACCTTCAAGGATGTATGCTTTTCCTATCTTCCCGAAAAGCCTCTTATCGAAAACTTCAACCTTCATGTTGAAAAAGGTCAGCTTGTGGCTATCGTAGGACCTACGGGTGCAGGTAAGACTACCATAGTAAACCTGCTTATGAGATTTTACGAGATACAAAGCGGCGAAATTCTTCTTGACGGTGTCAACATCAAAGACCTTACAAGAAACAACTTAAGAAAAATTCTCGGTATGGTTCTGCAGGACACCTGGCTTTTCAAGGGTACCATAAAAGAAAACATAATGTACGGTAAGCCCGATGCCACCGAGGAAGAGTTCCTTGATGCGGTAAAGGCGGCAAAGGTAGACAAATTTGCTCTCACTCTTTCGGACAGCTATGATACTATGCTTGAAGAGGACGGAACAAATCTTTCCGTAGGACAGAGGCAGCTTATTACTATAGCAAGAGCCATCCTTTCTTCTCCGGATATTCTCATTCTTGATGAAGCCACCTCTTCTGTTGATACAAGAACAGAGGTGCAGATACAGAAGGCTATGACAAACCTTATGCAGGGCAGAACGAATTTTGTTATCGCTCACCGCCTGTCAACCATAAGAGAAGCTGATGTTATCATAGTAATGAATGAGGGCAGAATTATCGAAACAGGAAAGCACAGCGAACTGCTTGAAAAAGACGGCTTCTATGCCGAGCTTTATAATTCACAGTTTTCTGTTTAAATGCCGCATAAGAAAACCATACTTTTAAGAAAGGGGGAGTTCGATGAAAATTAAAACTTATGAGAGCGGATTGAGAGTTTTTTATGACTGCCGGCCTGACAGCCGTTCAGCTACAGTAGGTATCTGGGTTGCAAGCGGCTCAAAAAATGAAAACGAAAGCAATAACGGCATATCTCATTTCATTGAGCATATCCTTTTTAAAGGCAGTAAAAAGCGTACAGGCTTTGAAATTGCCGAAGGTATGGACGAAATAGGTGCTTCCTATAATGCATATACCACGAAGGAATACACCTATTTTTATGTTAAAGCACTTGACTATCAGCTTATAAAGGCGACTGACCTGCTCTTTGACCTTTTCAAAAATCCCCGTCTCGATGAAAGCGACATTGAAACGGAAAAGGGTGTTATCCTTGAAGAAATCGCTATGTGTGAGGATGACCCCTCGGAAAAATGCTTTGATGTCAATGAAAGAGGCATCTATGAGGGCAGTGGTCTTGCTTATGAAATATTAGGCACAAAAGAAACAGTTTCAAATATGAAAAAGGAAGATTTCCTTTCCTATATGAACACTTATTATGTTCCCGAAAGAACAGTAATCGGTGTTAGCGGTAATTTTAAAGAAGAGGAAATCGAAGAAAAAATCAGGGAATACTTCGGAAGTGACAAAAACACAGGCAACCCCATAAAAACCGAAGAAGAGCCCTTCACACCCGACATAAGAACACTTACAAAGGATGTGGAGCAAACTCATATTCTTATGACCTTTAAGGGCATTCCAATTCAGCATAAGGATCTTTATCCTCTGCAGATATGCTCCTTTGTTTTAGGGCTCGGTCCTTCCTCGATGCTCGGCAGAAGAATAAGGGAAGAATTAGGCCTCGTTTACGGAATAGAATCCTTCCTGGTAAGGTTTGCAGGGGGAGGTACCATTGAAATATCTATGAGCCTTGCACCAGCTTCCGAGGAAAAAGCCATAAGAGAATCCTTGGAAATAATAAGCAATCTTAAAGATTCTCTGACGGAAAGGCAGATAACCATAGCAAAGGAAAAGCTTGCCGCAAGCTTCATAATGTCACGGGAACAGCCTCAATCGAAATTTTCAGCTACAGGCTACAATATGCTTCTGCTGAATAAAGAGATAACCGACGATGAAATTATAGAAGCCGTAAGAAGTGTAACACTCGAAGACGTTAAAAGAGTGGCAGAGGAATATTTCGACATTTCGAAAATGAGCTTTACTGCTGTGGGCAAGGTTTTCGAAAAGGAAAAATACAGAAAAATAATATCGGAATTTATAAAAGAAGGCGAATCAAATGAATCCTATATCTAAGGCAAAAAGATTAGTGGTTAAGGTAGGTACCTCAACCCTTACATACGAAACAGGGAAAATTAATATCAGAAGAATGGTAAAGCTTTGCTCTGTGCTTGCTGATTTACACAATTCGGGCATAGATGTGGTTCTTGTCACATCGGGAGCCATCGGTGTCGGTGTGGGCAAGTTAGGTCTTGCCGAAAGGCCCAAGGATATCCCCGGCAGACAGGCGGCGGCTACGGTCGGTCAGTGCGAGCTGATGTTTATGTATGACAAATTTTTCGGTGAAAACGGCGTCAAGACAGGTCAGCTTCTCATTACCAAAAGCGACATCGAAAACGAAAAAAGAAGAGAAAACCTTGAAAACACCTTCGAAAAGCTTTTCGAATACGGGGCAGTACCCATCGTAAATGAAAACGACTCCGTTGCAACAGAGGAAATCGTTTACGGCGATAATGACAGTCTTTCGGCAATTGTTGCAAGGCTTATAAAGGCCCAGGGACTTATCATTCTGTCGGATATTGACGGACTTTTTGACGATAACCCCAACGAAAACCCCGATGCACAGCTTATCCCCGTTGTAAGGGAAATTACCGATGAAATAAGGGATCTTTGCGGCGGTGCAGGAACAAACAGAGGTACCGGGGGAATGATAACGAAAATCCATGCTGCCGAAATTGCCACCGAGGCAGGTATTCCCACAGTAATTATGAACGGCACACAGCCCCAAGATATATATAAACTTATTGACGGACACAATACTGGCACACTTTTTACTGCGAAATAAGGTGATAAATATGCTTACAGAAATTGGTATAAAAGCAAAAAAAGCGGAACGCTTTCTTATGACGGCCTCTTCCTCACAGAAGAACAAAGCTCTCGGTGTTATTGCCGATGAGCTTATGGAAAATTGCGACTACATACTTTCACAGAATGCACTCGATGTGGAAAAAGGCAGAGAAAAGGGAATGAGTGAGTCTCTTGTTGACCGTCTCAGCCTTACTGCCGACAGAGTAAAAGGGATAAGTGATGCTGTAAAGCAGATTATCTCTCTCGACGACCCCTGCGGAAAGGTAATCAGCGGCGGAGTGAGACCTAACGGACTTAAGATCGAAAAGGTCAGCGTGCCTTTAGGCGTTATTGCCGTAATTTTTGAGGCAAGACCTAACGTTACCGTTGATGCGGCGGCACTTTGTCTCAAATCGGGCAATACGGTTATTCTCCGTGGCGGTAAAGAAGCAATTAATTCCAATAAAGCTATGGCAGAGGTTATGAGAAAGGCACTTGTCAAGGCTGGCTTTCCCGAAGACTGTATCCAGCTTGTGGAGGATACCTCAAGAGAGTCTGCAACAGCTCTTATGAAAATGAATGACTATGTGGATGTTCTCATTCCCCGCGGCGGTGCAGGTCTTATAAAAGCCTGTGTGGAAAATTCGAGTGTACCCGTAATCGAAACAGGTACAGGTAACTGTCATGTTTATGTTGACAAGGATGCAGACCTTAATATGGCTGTCGACATCATTTTTAACGCAAAGACCTCAAGACCTTCCGTTTGTAATGCCTGTGAAAGCTTGGTTATTCATACGGATGTTGCCGAAAAGGTGCTGCCGATGATTTATGAAAGACTTAAGGAAAAGAATGTGGTTTTCCACGGCGATGAAATATGCCGTAAAATTCTTCCCGACATTCTTGAGGCAACAGAGGAAGATTTCGGCAGGGAATATTTGGGTTATGAAATAAGCGTGAAGGTTGTCGGTGACATTAATGAGGCTATTGATCATATTATGAAATATTCCAGCGGTCACAGCGAATGCATCATCACGGAAAATTACGGTGCGGCAAATCTTTTTACAGCCTCTGTGGATGCGGCGGCAGTTTATGTCAACGCTTCAACAAGATTTACTGACGGCGGTGAATTCGGCTTCGGTGCTGAAATAGGCATCTCTACCCAGAAACTTCATGCAAGAGGACCTTTAGGTCTGCCCGAGCTTACTTCACAAAAATACATTATCAGCGGTACGGGACAAACGAGGTGACATAATGGAACACGCGAAAAAGAAATCACCCCTTAACTTCATCGTTGGTCTTGCTGTGGTTATTTTTACGGTCATCGGCTTTATAAGTGTAATTGACTTTGTTTCCGATAAGATTCAGAGCACAGCCAACAAATCAAAGCAGGAACAGGCACAGGTCTATGAGGAGTTTATCTCTCCTGTTATAATGAATGACCCTGACACCTTCGATGACATTACCAAGGCAAATTTACAGCAGCTCCTTTCAATTGCTATCTGGTCCGTTATTGACGGCGGGGCAGACCCGGAAAAATACGAATATACCGATGGAGGTATGCTTATACCTCAGAAAGAGGTTGAAGATGAATTCGTTTCTCTTTTCGGCAGTGAGATTACTTTGAATCACGGCACTGTTGACGGTGGCGAGGGTGTTATTTTCAAATACAGCAAAAAGAAGCAGTGTTATGTTATTCCCATTACGGGTATTATGCCCATTTATCTTCCTGATGTTACGGAGATAAAGGACAAGGATAACACGGTTGTTCTGACGGTGGGGTATCTTGCTTCGGCCGATTGGGTGCAGGACAGTGAGGGTAATATGGTTCCTCCCGAGCCGGGCAAACATATGAAAATTACTCTTGGTAAAAACGGAGACGGCAGTTTCTTTGTAAAGGCGATACAGAACACAGATTAATCTTTAAGGAAATGTTTTGTGAAAATTAATATTTTTATTATTTCTTGACTTTTTGCGAAAAAAAATATATAGTTATATTATGATAGGTGTGGTGTATTTAAAGATAAATATCTTCGTATCCGGTAACACACCTTTTGTACATAAAAACGTACAAAAATATAAGGAGGTAATTTTATGAAAAAAACTTTTAAAAAGCAGATTATTCTTTTTGCTGTTATAGCAGTAATGATGATTTTTGCTTTGGTAATGCCTGCTTCGGCTGAAGATTCCGTTGCCTGTCCCGGAATGAACGGCGGCGGTCACCTCGAAGTTTATCTCAAGGATATTGTACTTGAACCCACTTGTACACAGCACGGTTATACCCGTACTATCTGTACATACTGTAATGATGCAGTCGTAGTTGCTGCCAAAAATTTTGTTGATCCTACAGGACATAATGATGAAGTTGCATATGTTTACAATGAAGACAGTAAGTGCTATGACAGAGTCTGCACCTGTCAGAATGATGTTTGTGTAAGAGCGGGTTATGATCCTGTTATCGGTGTCACTATTGACACAGAAAGCGTACACCGTGTAGAAAAGGCCGAGGGTTATTACCTTGTTGAGTATGTAAACGAATACGAATCACCCGACAAAAATTCTCCTGACCATGCCGCATCATATCTTGCAGAGCACTATGTGGCAAACGATTCTTCCACATGGGTACTTAACTGTACATACGAAGATGCAGAAACCAGCGGACTTTATGTAAATAAGACCTACACATCAGGCGAGGAAGCCACCGTCAACGGTGCTGTTGCGGCCCCCGATGCTGAATATGTTGACGATAACGGCACCTTAAAGCTTTATGTTAAGGACGGTGAAGAAATTCCCGCATATAAGGGCAAACTTCCCATTCGCGGCAAAGACCTTACCTATGGCGGATACGATTTCGCAGGCTGGGCATTCGATAAAATCGAGAATGGAACAAAAACCTATGTTGCCACTTTCACTCCTGACGAAACAGTTACAGTTTCCGGTGTTTTCTATAATTACAACGGTCTTGTAGAGTCAAACGGAAAAACAATTCCTTACGGTACCACGATTTGCTACGGCGAACTTCCTACTCCCGTGAGAGAAAGCGATCAGGTAAACAAATATACTTTCCTTGGCTGGACTCTTGACAAAAACGATAAAAAGATTTATGGCATCAAGGAAGAAATTACACTTTATTACAACACCGGCATTTTCGCAAAGTTCGAAGAGACCAAAAATCAATACAAAGTTGAATTTGTTGACTTCTACGGAAAAGCTTTTGAGGTAGACGGAGATTATTTGGTAAAAGAAGGCGTTACCTGCGGAGCAAATCTTATTGATGATATCGCAGGCATTTCTCCGGAAGCCTTTGATGTTCCCAGAGACAAAAAGTTAGCTTATACCCGAGATGAAAAAACATGGGTAATCAAAAAGGTTAACGGTAAGGATGTTGTTACACATGCAGAAATGAATCCCCGTAGCTTCAGCCTTCCGGGCAGTGTTTTGGTCAAGAACACTGAAACCGGCGTGAATGAAACTATTGTTTTAGGTAACGGTGAAACCATTACAATTGCGCCCAAGTACAACGCTTATGTTGTTAATTATACCTTTAAAGTCAGCATAAAAGCGGCTCTCTTCCGCGATGAAGATGTTTACGAGGACAACAATATCTTTAAGTCTGATATTCTCGATAAGTTCATTATTCAGGTAAGGGATCAGAACGGTGTTTATGTTGTTCAAAACGGAAGAACTAACGGAAACGGTGAATTCTGGTTCACATCTGAATACAGAGATACATTGATAATCACCGCATCGATGCAGAATAATAAGTATTACGGTGAACATATATTGGATCTTGAATCATGTGAAACAGCGGCAGATATTGAAAGAATTGAACAGAACGGAATCGTTATTTTACCCGCAGTAACACAGGAATGGCTCGACGGTCTGAGAAGCTGTGACTGCATATGCCACTCAATTTTAAGCCCGATTGTTATAAGAATTTATAATATCATCTATAAGATATTCGGCATTGAATATGTATGCTGTGATGACCTGTTCATTGTTCACGGTAAAGTTCTCAGCTATGCAAAATAAAATATGAAATAAAAGAAACAAGCAACCGCTTTTAGCGGTTGCTTGTGTTTTATGTGAGGTTTTATCCGAAGAGCTTAATGCTCATATATCTTTCCCCCGAATCGGGAAGAAGAGCAACAATATTTTTGTGTTCGTTTTCCTTTCTTTCTGCAATTGTTTTTGCTCCGTGAAGTGCCGCTCCCGAAGAAATACCCACAAGTAAACCTTCAGTCTGTGCGAAAGTTCGGCATTCTTCGAAGGCATCCTCTGTCTTTACTGTAATGACCTCATCAATGACATTCATATCGAGATTTTCGGGAATGAAATTTGCGCCGATACCTTGTATTCCGTGAGGTGCGGCTCTTCCCTCGGTAATGAGAGGGGAGTCATAAGGCTCGATACCGATAACCTTTGTATTGGGATTTTTTTCTTTCAGGTATCTGCCTGTTCCTGAAATGGTGCCGCCCGTTCCTATGCAGGCGATGAAAATGTCTATATTGCCTTCAGTGTCCTCGAAAATTTCCGGACCTGTAGAAAGGATGTGACTTTCGGGATTGTCAGGGTTATCGAACTGGGAGGGGATAAAGCTGTTTGGGGTGGTTTCCTTAAGCTCTTCAGCTTTTTTTATTGAGCCGAGCATACCTTCTGCGCCGGGAGTAAGAACAATCTGCGCTCCGTAGGCACGAAGAAGCTCCTGACGTTCGATGCTCATAGTGTCGGGCATAACCAGGACTGCCTTGTAGCCCAATGATGCTGCCGCGGCGGCAAGACCGATGCCTGTGTTACCGCTTGTGGGTTCAATAACCGTACCGCCTTTTTTTATTCTTCCGTCCTTTTCTGCCTTTAAAAGCATATTGACGGCAACTCTGTCCTTGACGGAGCCTGCAGGGTTGAAGTATTCGAGCTTCGCAAAAATATTGGCTTTTATACCGCTTTGAGAGCAAAAGGACCTTGCTTTCAAAAGGGGAGTTTTACCCACAAGGGAGCAAAAGCCTTCATATATCATAATATCACCTTATTTTTCACCTAAAAGTTTTGCCAGCTCGTCCATAAAGGTGTTAATATCCTTGAACTGACGGTAAACGGAAGCAAAACGGACATAAGCAACCTCATCGAGGGTTTTAAGTCTGTCCATTACAAGCTCACCGATATGTACGGAAGTTACTTCCCTGTCTAAAGAGTTCTGAAGCTCTGCCTCGATTTCGGAAACGATTTTTTCCATCTGTTCGATGGAAACGGGTCTCTTTTCACAGGCGCGGAGCATACCATTGAAAAGCTTCACACGGTCAAAGGCCTGTCTTGATTTATCTTTTTTGACAACGATTATGGGTACGCTTTCAATTATTTCGTAGGTGGTGAAACGCTTTCCGCAGGAAATACACTCACGGCGGCGGCGTATTTTTTCACCTTCGTCCGTGGGTCTTGAGTCAATGACCTTACTTTCTTCGTAATTACAAAAAGGACACTTCATTTTAAAAACTCCTTTAATTTTATTTTTAGGTTCGGTTACCGTCACCTTATCCCTGACGCACCTTTTTAAGTATTGCGTCAAGATATTTTGCACTCTTTGTTATATCTCTTTTCCTTTCGTAGCCATTGGAATAAAGCTCGATAATGTATTTGCCGTTATATCCTGCCTTATGAAGAAGGGCGAAAAGATTTTCAAAATCGAAAAGACCTTCCTCGCAGGGAGCAATACAGTCCATTTTTTCATTGTAGTCACTTAAGTGAACGTGGACTATATTGTTTTTCATAATGTCGATAAATTCCTTTGGCTCAAAGCCTGCGCGTCTTGCCTGCTTTATGTCAAGGACCATTTTATAGCTGTCACCCAACTGCTCTTTCATAAAACTGCTGAAGTTGGGGGTGGCAGAAAGAAAATTGACCACATTTTCATGGGCAACACAGCAACCGAAGCGGTTAGCTGTTTCTGTTATTACGGAGTAGCGCTGGGCATACTGCATCATATCAATGTCGAAAAGTCTTGCCGCACCGTGCATTACAATGTATTTTGCATCGAGAATATTTGCCGCCTCAAAATAACGCTTGTAATTATCCATAGCGTCACCGAAGCGTCTTTTGTAGGCACTGAAAAAGTCATAGCCCTCACCGAAGGAAGCGTAGGGATGCAGGGATACCACATTAATACCGTAGGCATCCTTGACGGTTTTCAGCTCTTTTATAAAATTGGGACGAAGCTCCGAATGAGCATTGAAAAAGATTTCACAATGGTTAAAGCCAAGCTCGGCTATATGAAGAAATGAGTGTTCCGTTTCCAAAGGATAAAAACACGCTGATGAAGCACCGATTTCCACTGTTCCCTGCACCTGCCTTTCCGTATGGTATTACTTTTTTTATTATAACAAAATCTTTTCAAAAAAACAACATAAAAAGGCAGGTGCAAAGAAATTTTTTATCAAAACTCAAACTGTATCTTCTTGTATAAGAATAAGGTAAAGATAAGAAAGAAGATTCCATATATTTTTATCAACTTCGCCTGTCACAGTATTGCCTGTAAGACTTTGAAAAATACGGATAAGCCTTTCTGTTGCTTCCGTATAGTCAGGGGAAAGCACGGCACCGCCGAAGTTTTCGTAAAAGTCGGAGAGACGGGTAAGCATAAGATTTACATTTCCGTTAAGGTGGCTTTCCTTGTCTCTTTTCAAGGGAAAATCTCCGTTTGTTGCCGGTGCGGTCTGTACAGGCTCTGAAAAAGCGAATACCGCCCTATCGTTTTCTTCCAGAAGCTTGTTCCATGTGGCAAAATCCACCTTGCCCGTCTGTTGAAGAAGATGTTTTCTTTGAAAGGCAAGAACGCTTTCCGTAGTCTCTTCACCGAAAATACCGTCGGGAACGAGTGAGGGAATGTCATCGTCAATACGGGAAATATTTCTGATGTAGCTTTGAATTTCAAATACTGCTGTGTCCATCTTATGCCTCCTGTGAAAGTTCTCTGCCCGGGTACTGTCTCAAAAGCCTCTGCTGACCTTCCCTTATGGTGGAGTAGGCATCGGCAAGAGTGTTCCAGGTTCTTTCGTCTACGGTACCTGTTTGCGGGAGTGAGAAAATCCGCTGAAATTCTCTGATGGCATTTTGTGTTCTTCTGTCAAAGACATTGTTTCCCGATACGGGCGGAATGTCAAAGAAAACCCGTGAAAGGTAGGAAAGGTAGCCTTTGAAGGTAGCCACGGAAGGACCCACATCACCCTGACGGAGAACCACACCGGGGAAAGGTTCCGTCGGAACAGTGTCTATCTGCTGTCTTTCTTCAAGATAGTCAACTATTCCCTTATAGGCGCTGTAAAGGCTTTCCCAGGTGGCTTTGTCTACCTCACCCGTCACGGGTAATCCCTTGTACCTCTGAAAGGCACTGACTTGATTTGCCGTGTTCTGTCCGTAAACTCCGTCGGTGTTGACAGGTGCCACAAAGTCAACGAACTGACTGATGAGAGTGAGGAAAAACTGCACCGTGACCACTTGGCCGCCCTGCGAGCCTATACCTAAAGAGCCGCGGAATTGCTTGGGTATATTTTCGTAGCCTATACCCTCGCTGTCAAGCTCTGCAAGTCGGGTAACGGCGTCGTAAATATAAATGATTCTGTACCAGGTTGCCTTGCCCACTATGCCGTCAGCAGTGAGGGAAAAGATGCGCTGAAAGGTACGCACCGCATCCTCTGTGCTTTCGTCAAAGGCTCCGTTTATGACGGGGATTTTCGGTATGGCTGGGTAGTTGGCGGAAATGCGGTTGAGGTAAATCTGTATACGGCGGATGTTTTCATTTAGCTGACCTCTTTCAAGGGGTGTGCCGGGGTAAGAGGGAAGATTATCTCCCACGGGGGCATTGACAACCAACTCCGCATCATTCCCGTAGTAATATTTAAGAATATCTATATCCGAATAGCCTCTTTCGGCAAGAGTAACGCTTCCCCATTGGGAAAGACCGTCGCAGTTTACCTCAACGCCGTCACAGTAGGCGGTGAAGTAAGGGTTGATTGTGCCTTCCTTTCTCACATAGTCATTGAAAATCTCATCAACAAGCTGACTTATATTTTCATATATGTTTCTGCCGTTCACAAAGGACTGGTCAAAGGCTGTGCTGTTTGTGATGTCGAAATCGTAGCCCATAGCCCTGTACCATTCTGTGTAGACACGGTTGAGGGCAAAGGTAATTTGTGCTAAAATGTTGGCTCTTATTGCCTCTATGGGCCAGGTGGAGTAAATTTCAGACGAGGCTACATTTTTGATGTAATCGGTGAAGGGTAACGTAACATTTTCCGCACCCGATGAGGGCGAGCCTAAATGCACGGTTATGGTCGAAGGTATAACGGGAATGGTGGGCATATCATCTCACCCTTTCGCTTATAGGTGTCATTTGCACATCAAGGACAATATCCGAGCCGCCCACGGCACTTATGAGAAGTCCTTTTTTCGGTGTGAAGCCGGTGGCATAGACCTCGCCTGTATACTCAATTGACCGCTGACCGCTTTCGGGATTCAGAGAATTGCTTTCGGGAAAGGAGGGCAGACGGACTTTCTTTGTAACACCGTCTCTGTCGGTTGTGAGGAAGGTATAAAGGTTATCGTCTTTTACAACGAGTACCTTGGCGTTTTCTATGGGGTAGGCGTTATTGCCTGTGAAAACCCGTGCAGAAAAGGCGGCAAAATCTGTCAAGTCGTTTTCTTCTTCGGGAGAGATTTCCTCGGCGGCTTCTTCGTAAAAGTCAGTCTCTTTTATACCGGGAATATCGGCTGTTAAGGGCC
The DNA here is from genome assembly GCA_045604385.1 of Acutalibacteraceae bacterium. Classification (GTDB taxonomy): domain Bacteria; phylum Bacillota; class Clostridia; order Oscillospirales; family Acutalibacteraceae; genus UBA6857. The sequence continues at coordinate 4,563 of JAZUNX010000006.1, read as the reverse complement.
TTTCTGCTGTTTCTTCTTCCTCTTTTTCCTCTTCTTTTTCAAAAGGGATAAATTCACTTTCTTCCGTTTGTGTGAAGCCCTCTTCGGTATTTCCCTCTGCAGTTTCCTCTTCGGGAATATCGGGGAGCATTTTTTCCTTGCTCATTTTTATAAGCTCATCGGCATATTTCTTTATCATGCTTTCAAAATTATTACCGTTCATAGCAAATCTCCTTTAAATGGTCTCACTTTTATTTATATATCCACGCATAGCTTTTTATGTATATTTATCAGAGGAGTTTTTGGTTATTTTGCTCGTTGTAAAAGGGGATTTTGTGTGCTATGATTATAGAGTAAATCAAGAAAAGGAGAAAGAATATGAACAGTTTACAAAACAAAAAAACATCAGGCTTCCGTATGTGGCTTCTTATATGGGGTCTCGGTCTTGCGGGACAGATATGCTGGAATATGGAAAATCAGTGGTTTAATACCTTCGTTTATTCCAAAATCGGTAAAAACCCCTCAATTATCACGGGTATGCTCGTCTGCAGTGCGCTTGCAACAACCTTTGCCACTTTCTTTTTCGGCACTTGGGCAGACCGTACGGGTAAAAGAAGAACCTTCGTTTCAGTAGGCTATATTCTTTGGGGTATTTTTACCATTGGCTTCGGTCTGACGGAATTTATCAGCAAGGATATGTATCTTCTTGCCGCTGTGGCAGTAGTTCTTGCTGACACCATAATGAGCTTCTTCGGCTCTATGGGTAACGATGCAGGCTTCAACACCTGGACTACGGATATAATGACCGATAAAAACCGCGGACAGATAGGCGCCGCTCTTGCCACACAGCCTGTTTTAGGCACAATTCTTGGTACAGTTGTGGGCGGTCTTTTAGTTGGTGAAGACGATAATTATATGCGCCTTTTCGTAGTAATGGGTGTATTTGTAATTATTTTCGGTATTCTCTCACTCATCTTTATGAGTAAAAGCGATGATGTGGCTCCTTCCGTAAGAGGCTCATTTATTAAGCAGTTTTTAAGCGTGTTCAATTTCAAACGCTTCTTTACTCTCAAAGAACTCGTATGGGTAAATATTACCGTTGCCGTGTTCTTTATCGGCTTTAATGTTTACTTCGCATATATGGGCAACTACCTTATCTACTATCTTGGCTACACGGCTGATATGATGGGTATTATCGAGGCGGTTCCTCTTGTTCTTGCCATGCTCACGGCTATTCCTATCTCCGCTCTCATAAATAAAAACAAGCACATTCCTGTTTCAATTTTCGCAATTGTCATAAACATCATCGGTCTGCTTATCGTGGCACCCATCACACCCGATATGGTGGACAAGACAAAGCTTTTCGACTTCCGTCTGTGGCTGGGCATTTTCCTTGTAGGTGTGGGATATATTGCTATCTTACAGGTAACAAAGGTATGGACAAAGCAGCTTTATCCTGCCGACAGTAAGGGGCAGTTTGAGGGTATATGGATTCTCTTCTTCGTTCTTATTCCTATGATAGGCGGCTCACTTCTGGGTGAATCCGTGGTCAAGACGAGCGGTGTGGTTATCACTAATGAACTCAGCGGTCAGCTTGAATATATCCCCAACGGAAATGTATTTTTGGTCGGTGCCGTGGTGGTTGCTCTTTCGGCAATACCCCTTATGATGACGGTGAAACACTTTAAAAAGAGGATTGCTGAGGAAAAATAATTCGGAATCTCTCCGCAAACATAAAAAAACAGGCTACTCAATCGGGTAGCCTGTTCGTTGTTTAATCTATCAGTCCTATTTCTCTGCACTTCTCCAAATGCTTACTGTAGCTTTCATTGAAATAATAATTCCAATCCTTGTCCGTCACGAAGTAATAATAGTTGCTTTCTTCGGGATAAAGAGCCGCTTCTATGGCATCGATACCGGGACAGCAGATAGGTCCTTCGGGAAGCCCCGTGCATTTGTAGGTGTTATAAAGCTCCTTATACTTTTCCATATCACCGAAAAGGTAGGGTGAGTTGAGAATATAATCGTTGACATAATGTATAGTTACATCGCATTGAAGCTTACCGTAATCGGGACTGTTAATGCGGTTGTGAAGTACGGAGGATATAAGGTGCATTGACTCATTTGTGTAGGCTTCCTCCTGTATGATAGATGCCATTGTGATAATCTCGTCAAGAGTGTAACCAAGCTTCTGCGCTCTTAATGTGTATTCGCCTGTTAATTTTGCCGAGGTGTTGCGGAGAATCTTTTTCAAAACATTTTCTGCGCTGTCATTCAGATAAAATTCGTAGGTGTCGGGGAAGATATATCCTTCAAGCAAAAATGCACGGTCTGCTTCGGGAACAAAGGAAGTAAAAGTATAGTCTAAAGAGAGAATAAAATCCTCATTATTGACCAAACTTAAAAAGTCGGAGGCTGAACATACGGAGTTTTCCTGTAATCTTTCGGCTATCTGCACTGCCGTAAAGCCCTCGGGGAAGGTTACCGTTGCGGTTGGTATGCCCGTAGTGGTGGTTGTGGGCGGAGATGCCGTGGTACTCGTTCCCGTTTCGTTTTTAGCACAACCGAATAAAAATAAAGTGCAGATAACAAGGAGAATTGCTGTAATTTTTTTCATTTTCTTCACTTCCTTTAGTTTTCATTATCAGGTGAATTGTAGCACAGAAGATGGGAAAAATAAAGAGAAATGCCGTTAATTTATAAAAATTGTAAGAAAATGGCAATTTGTTTTAATAAAATATCCTCTATTTTAAAAAAAGACTTGAAAAAAATGAGTATTTGTTATAAAATACAATAGAAAAAATAATCTTAATTATTCGGAGGAATATTAAAATGGTATCAGCAGGTGATTTCAGAAACGGCGTTACTTTCGAAATGGACGGTAACGTACTTCAGATTATTGAATTCCAGCACGTTAAGCCCGGTAAGGGTGCAGCCTTTGTCCGTGCAAAGGTAAGAAATGTTATTACAGGTTCCGTTATTGAACGTACATTCAACCCCAACGAAAAATTCCCCACAGCTTTCGTTGAAAGAAAGGATATGGAATATTCCTACAGCGACGGCGATCTTTATTACTTCATGGATCCCGAAAGCTATGAGCTTATTCCCATCAATTCAAGCGAGCTTCCCGACAACTTCAAGTTCGTTAAGGAAAACATGACCTGTAAGGTTCTTTCCTACAAGGGTAACGTTTTCGGCGTTGAACCTCCCAACTTTGTTGAGCTTCAGGTTACAAAGACCGATCCCGGCTTCGCAGGTAACACAGCAACAAACACAACAAAGCCCGCTACACTTGAAACAGGTGCAGAGGTTAAGGTTCCCCTTTTCATTGACGAGGGCGAAATGATTCAGATTGACACCAGAACAGGTGAATATCTCGGCCGTGCATAAGATAGTATTATCTTAAATTTTTAAATTAAAGAAAGGAAACAACTGTTATGTCAGTTTCAGAAAAAGTTGCATATTTAAAGGGCCTTATGGAAGGTCTTGATTTAGACGAAGATAAGAAGGAAGCCAAACTCTTTGCCGCTATCATCGACGCTCTTGATGATGTTGCTTCAGAGCTCAGCGATATGGAAGAGGATATGGAAGACCTTGCAGACTATATTGAAGAGGTTGACGAAGACCTCGGCGATGTAGAAGAATATGTTTACGACGATGACGATTGTGACTGCGATTGCTGCTGTGACGATGATGATTGCGATTGCTGTGATGACGAATGTCTTGAAGTAAACTGCCCTGCTTGTGAAAATGACGTTTGCATCGGCTTTGATGAAATCAACGATGACGGCGAAGCAGAATGTCCCTGCTGTGGCGCTATTCTTGAGTTCGAAATCGAAGAAGACGACGAAATCGAAGAATAATCAAAAACTAAAAATAAGTCTCCTCGGCTTTGGTCGGGGAGATTTTTGTATAAGAGGTATTTATGATAATAAGAAAACCTGTAAGAGCAGATATACCCGCCCTTTTGGATATTTATAATTACGAAGTGGAAAAGGGCGTGGCAACTCTTGACATAAACAAAAAGACATTGGCAGACTGGGAAAAGTGGTATGATAACCATAATATCGGCAATCATCCGCTTATAATCTGTGAAATCGACAGTGAAATTGCAGGCTATGCCACCCTTTCCTCCTACAGAGAAAAAGAGGCGTATAAATCTACGGTAGAGCTTTCCGTATATGTTTCACCCCTTCACCGTAAAAAAGGTGTCGGTACCGCCCTCATGAAAGCCATTATTGATATGGCAAGGGCTGACGAAAGCATTCATACGGTAGTGTCCGTTATCACAAGCGGAAACGAGGCTTCCTGCCGTCTCCATGAAAAGTTCGGCTTCGAATACTGCGGAAGGATAAGAGAAGTAGGGGAGAAGTTCGGAAGGTTTGTGGATATTGAGAATTATTGCTTGATGGTGTAGGGATAAAACCATTGTATTGCCGGTGTGTGAAGTGACCCCAAAAAGTTAGACAAAGTTTTTTAGAAAAACTTGTGCAAATTAAATATTAAGCTGCTAAAATGGCTTGAGATCTGTGCACAGCAGGTGTCAAGCCATTTAATTTTAGCTTGATTCTACGATTATTGTAA
>JAZUNX010000005.1:0-49401 GCA_045604385.1 Acutalibacteraceae bacterium | reverse complement strand
ATAGTAAGAAATATCATTTAATAGAAATGTTTTTTCGCTACACTGCATCATTTAAAAAATTCTGATTAAATTAATTCTGAATTGCTTGACAAGCAACCCAGAAATTTTGTATAGTTGATATAGTTAGATTTAAGGAAGTGTATTTATGTCAAATTATATAGACAGATCGTTGTTACCAGACCTTGTTAATGAATATATCAGTGAATTAAGCATAGTTAAAGGCAGAAGCAACCAGACAGTTAATGAATATATTTCTGATTTAAGACTGTTTTTCAGATATCTTGTTGCAAAAAATAACGGTCTCCAATCCCCCGATGAATTGGAAAATAATTTTGATTTATCTTTCATAGATGTTAATTTTATTTCTAAAATCATATTAAAAGACGTTAACGATTTTTTAATATATTGTGCAGGTAATCGTTCAAACAATACAGCTACAAGATCAAGAAAAGCTTCATCAATCAGAGGTTTTTTTAAGTATGCAGCCGACAAAATGCACTATATTGATGTAAACCCTGTGTCACAACTTCAAGTCGCAAAAAGAAAAAAGGAACTCCCCCGTTATCTTACACTTGAAGAAAGTATTCAGCTTTTAAACAGTGTTGACGGACCGAATAAAACAAGAGATTATTGTATTCTTACTTTGTTTCTTAATTGCGGCTTAAGACTTGCAGAACTTGTTGGACTTAATGTAAGAGATGTTAATCTTACGGAAAAAACAATGGTTGTGACCGGTAAAGGAAACAAGCAAAGAAAGATTTATCTTAATAAAGCCTGTGTAGATGCACTAACTGAATATATGCAAATAAGACCGCAAAATAATCTTAAGGGTGATGACAGAAACGCTCTTTTTATAAGCCGTCTTAACAAAAGAATAGGAAGACAAGCTGTTCAGCTGATGGTTTATCATTATCTTGAGGTTATAGGTCTTGACGGTCAGCATTATTCCTGTCATAAGTTAAGACATACAGCGGCAACTCTTATGTATCAGCACGGAAATGTGGATGTTCTTGTGCTTAAAGAAATGCTCGGTCACGAAGCTATTGCAACAACTGAAATATATACCCACCTTGAAAATAAACAGCTTCGCGAGGCGGCAAAAAGAAATCCGCTCAGTAAGGAATTTGATTCATCAGAAACTGAACAGTGAAGAAAAGCTGACAGCAAGAAACCCGTCAACCAATGACGATAAAACTAATAAAAGAATTGCTGTAATCACTTTTACTGCATAAATTGTACTGTTATTTTCCGCTCTGCATTCCCCTTTTGTAAGCTTGCATACATACAGAGAATTGTTCAAACAGAAATGCATAAGAAACAGCATCGATAATATGAGAACAAATTTTCCCGGAAAAAACACAAGTAAGGCATATTCAATGCCTTTGAGGCCGAAAGATGAATAAAGATATGCACTCAGAACACCTAAACCGGTAGCTTTAACGAAGCTTAAGCCCACAATAAATCCGTAGCCTACAGAGCTTGTGCCGAAAATTATCATAAGCATAATATAAGGTAAATGAGCCAATATCATTCCGGAAAATACTTCAATTTTCGTTTTAGATGTAAAGTCCACGAAAAACTTCGTAAAAGTGTCCCAAATTTCACCGGTAAGATAATCTTCGGTAAAAACATATAAAACAGTGCCTGCAACAAGTGCCAAAGCAACAACAGTAAAGCTTAAGAGTAGAAATTTATCTTTTGCAAGTCTGTCCTTTTTTATTATGTCGGGATATATAACTGCACTGATTTTCATATTTATCTTGGTTATTTCAATCTTATATTAACCGAAACGATGCCGCCGACTGCCGATAAAACAAGGCTTATGAGAACACTGAAAAGTAAATTTATATCTGCACCGAAACCGTTTAATATGAGCGAAATTAGAAACAGAATTGCATTGAGTGGTAATGCGTTTATCAGTCCGTAAACCATACCGTTTTTTCTTTCCTTTATCCCTGCAATAAAACCTGCGATAAAGGAAGAGGCACCTATGAAACCAAGTGAAACATAAAACATATAATCTTTTTTTATGTCCGCGCCGACAGAAACAGCACTGAAAATTAAAAACAATACAAAGCATACTGCAAGAATTAAAAACTGAAGCTTTAAATAACTTTTGAAATTACTGCTGTTACTGTTCGTGTTTTTCTTTTGAGACATACAAATACCCCTTTCATACTCACTACTAATGAATATGAAAGGGGGTTGTTAGTTATGATAGATTAATCAAGATTCTTCTTATCTTTTGCTGCCTTTTTTTCTTCTTTAGCTTTTTCAGCAGCAGCCTTTGCAGCTTCTCTTTCAGCCTGCATTCTTTCGGTTGCAGTATTGTTCATCTGCACAGCCCAGCGCTTAATCATCATTCTGTTTCTGTCAGCACCTGTTTCGATGATGAGAGAATCTTCCTTTGTTGTAACAACTTTGCCGCAGATACCGCCGATTGTGGTGATTTCGTCACCAACCTCAACAGATTCACGCATAGCCTGTTCTTCCTTCTGTCTCTTTTTCTGGGGACGGATCATAAGGAAATACATAATTGCAAACATTGCAACAAGCATAATGATCATTGAGCTTGAAGAGCCCTGTGTAGGTGTAGCAGTTAAAAAATTCATTTAGATTTCCTCCAATGTTTAAAAATACCATAATATTATAACAGAATATATTTGAAAAATCAAGGGTAAAGCAACATTTTACATAAATTGCTCCATAGTTTCTGTCAAAAGCTGTTTTCTTATAACAGAATAAGTTATATCTCCCGATCTCTTTTGAATTTCATCAGCTAAAAGCGAAGGGTTTACGTTTGTTGTGCTTCCTGCGGGAAGAATAACCGTAAGCTTTACTCTTTCACCGAAGGATGAAACAGAATAGTTTTTGATAAACTCAATAAGGTTGATGTCCTTAAGCACCTTGTGTCTGCCTTTTTTACCGAGCTTCTGTACGATAAGCTCGTCCTTCGAAAGCATATCTTTAATAAGATTCACGGTGTCTTCAGCTTTATTGACGCAATCAAAGAAAATATCAAACTCACCAAAAGTGATTTTTTTCGGGTCATAGACAGGGTTGGAAACCTTTATAATTTCAATTCCAGGAGGCATTGTGCCTTTAAGTATATCAAATAGCTCTTCGTTTGTACTCTCCCCTTCAATTCTCATATCCATACTTTCGTTGAGGCTTTCCATCCCGAGAGAAAGAGGCAAAGCAAAAGTGATATACGGATGAGGGTTATAACCTTCTGTATACCAAAGTGGTACATTGGCTCTGCGGAGTGTTCTCGTCATGGCGCGCATAAGATCAAGATGTGATACATAGCGGCTCATGCCCATTTTTTTAAACCATACTCTTACGCATCGCATCGCATTTACCTCCGTTAAGCATATTTGTGCCGCAACCTGCACATTTGATTTTACAGTGGGGAGTTGTTTCATTCTCGTAAGCTTTTTTGCTTTCACTAATAAGAAAATCTTTTCTTATGCCATAATCAAGATGATCCCAGGGAAGAACTTCGCTGTAATCTCTCTTTCTGCTTGAATAAAAGACAGGGTCGACGCCGCATTTTTCAAAAGCCTTAAGCCATACATCAAAAAGGAAATTATCATCCCAGGAATCAAATTTGCAGCCGTGTCGCCAGGCATATTCGATAACATCAGAAAGTCGGCGGTCACCACGGGCAAAAACACCTTCAAGAAAGCTGATGTTTACCTTATGGTAACTGACACTGATTTTCTTTGTTTTAACGGATGAAAGAAGATGATTCTGTTTGCTTATAAGCTCGTCCATTGTATCCTGCGCTTCCCACTGGAAGGGTGTAAAGGGCTTTGGTACAAAAGAAGATACACTGATGCTTACCTGAACACCCTTTCCCTTCGGCTTGTCAGGGTTTCTGTAAAATTCATTGACAACCTTTTGCGAAAGATCGGCAATTCCTGCAACATCATCATAGGTTTCTGTCGGTAAACCGAGCATAAAGTAAAGCTTAACAGCAGTCCATCCGCCTGAAAATGCCTGTCTTGCCGTATTCATAAGTTCTTCTTCGGTAACATTTTTATTAATAGCATCACGGAGCCTCTGTGTACCTGCTTCAGGAGCAAAGGTGAGACCGCTTCTGCGGACTTTTTTAAGATATTCCATAAGCTTTTCGGAAAAATTATCAACACGAAGGGACGGAAGAGCAATATTCACCTTGTAATCTTCAGTCCATGAAAGAAGCTTTTCCATCAGCTCTTCAAGATGTGAATAGTCACTTGTACTCAATGAAGAAAGTGAAATTTCATCATAGCCTGTGCTTTCACAAAGCATCTTGCATTGAGTGTTGATTGTGTCTGCGGACTTTTCACGGATGGGCCTGTACAAAAAGCCTGCCTGGCAAAAGCGGCAACCTCGGATGCAACCGCGAAGAATTTCGTGTACAACACGGTCGTGAACAACCTCTACAAAAGGAACAATAAACTTGTCGGGATAGTGTACGTTGTCAAGGTCGGAAATGATTCTCTTTGTAACCTTTTCAGGAGCTCCTTCAGTAGCTTTGACTGTTTTAATTGTCTTGTCGTCGTTATATTCAACGTCATACAATGAGGGCACATAAACGCCTTTAATCTGTGCCGCGCGTTTTAAAAATTCATCTTTCGAAGTCTTTTCTATTTTGCAGGAAATCAGAAGGTTAAAGAGTTCGTCGGAAACCTCCTCACCGTCACCAAGCATAAACAAATCGAAGAAGTCAGCAATCGGTTCAGGGTTGCAGGCGCAGGGTCCACCACCCACAATTATTGGAGTAAGGTCGGTTCTATCTTTGGCTCTCACGGGAATGCCTGCAAGGTCAAGCATATTAAGAATGTTTGTATAAGAAAGTTCGTACTGCAGGGTAAAGCCTATAAGGTCAAACTCCTCCAAAGGGTCGCCGCTTTCAAGAGCATAGAGCGGAATGTTTCTCTTTCTCATTTCTTCTTCCATATCCGTCCAAGGCGCAAAAACTCTTTCACACCAAACATCATCTCTTTTGTTAGCAGCAGAATAAAGTATCTTTATGCCGAGATGAGACATACCGATTTCGTAGCTGTCAGGGAAACAAAAAGCGTACCTCAGATCGACCTTGCTTTTATCCTTGACAACACTGTTAAGCTCTCCGCCTGTGTATCTGCCGGGCTTTTGGACAAGAGGGAGAATTTTTTCTACTTCTTTACTAATCATTTTTTAACTCCATTTCTTTATGATAGTTATAAAAAATAAATATAGGTTTATGGCAATTAAACTGATATTAACACCGTAAAACGCGATATAAATAGTTGAAATAACAGCAAACACCACAATAAATATATAAGATATGTTTTCGGTAATTTTCTCGCTCGTTTCTCTGCTTTTCACCGCGAAAAAAGCAGATTTTACAGCTCTTCCGCAGTCAAGAACACTGACAGGGAAAGAATTCACGGCCGCAATAATTAAATTTACAACAGAAACTACAAGAAAATCCGGTAATTCGTAAATTTTATATAAAGCAAGGCATAAGAGAGCAAAAACAATATTGAAAATTATACCGCCTAAAGCAATAAAAATTTCTTTTTTATAGGACAGAATTATATTGCCGGCTCTGTCTATTCTCATTCCGAAAAGAGTCAGTTCCACATTTTTAGGAACATCTCCGAGGATGCACATGATAAACAAATGACCACTTTCGTGTATAAGCGATGAAACAAGAGAATACAGAACTACTCTCTCTTCACAAAGAATTATCATCAACACGATGAGAGCAACAAAAGAAAAAGAAAGTCGGAGTCTCGTTTTTCCTATTTGAAAAATCATTGATCAAGAAGCCATAAGGGGTTATACCTTATATTATTCTTCCTTACTTCGAAATGCAAATGCGACCCGGTGGAATATCCTGTCGAACCGACAAGGGCAATTGTTTCACCTTGACGGACTACAGTTCCGTTTTCAACCAAAAGCTCACTACAATGGCAGTAAAAGGTAACAAATCCGTCATCATGTGAAAGATAGATATAATTTCCTGCCTGTTCATCGCTGCCCGATTTGATAACCGTTCCGCCAAAGGCTGCACGTATTTTTGTCCCTTCAGGTGCAGCTATATCAAGACCGCTGTGAAAGCCGAAAGCTCCTGTTATGGGATTAATTCGGTAGCCGAAATAGGAAGTGTATCTTCCGTTTTCGATGGGGGATAAAATTTTGGCTGTGGAAAAAACAGGTGCAAAGCTTGTATTTTCTGCCGCTTTTCTGTATTCAATGTCTTCACCGCCAACACCTGTATATTCCGTTGTTGTTTCATCGGTAGCTGCGGGAAAATCATCTTTGATATTCAGCACGGTAAAAATTTCGCCTGCATAAAGATATTTGCGGAAGGTTTCAACAGCATTATTGATTTCAACTGAATCAAGATTGCGTTTTAAAAGACCAAGATAATTTTCCTTGAAATCTCCCTGTGTACCGAAAAGATAAACAAGAGCGGTAAATAGAAGACAAATAATAATCTGACTTAAAAGCACAGGAAAATAATAATCTTTTTCTTTTGTTTCATTCATAATAATCACCCGTAAAATATATGCAGAAAATCAGGGAATTATTAATAAGTATAACACGCCCTGCTATTATACCACATTTCTTGTCTATGTCAAAGTTTTTCGGTAATATTTTGTTGACTAATTTATCTTTAAATGCTATTATATCAATAATGTAATGCAGTAAAGTGTTGCAAATTAATAAAACGGAGGAAACAAAATGTTTTCAGATTTCAAATCAGACGGTTTTATGTACCTCATTATTCTGGCTGTCATCATTTTCGTATGTGCACAGGCACTTTTCTTTATGAAAAAGTCATGGACAAGAGGTCTTGAACTCGGAATTACAAAAGAAAAGCTTAAAAATGCAGTTACCTCAAGTGCAATTTTTTCCTTTGCACCAGCAATCGGCATTGCGGTTACCGTAATAACCCTTTCCGTGGCTTTAGGTTACGTTCTTCCCTGGATAAGACTTACGGTTATCGGTGCTATACAGTATGAAACCACAGCTGCAATTGCCGCTCTTGAAGCTGCAGGTATGACCGGCGGTATCGCCTCCCCTGTTACTGATCCGCAGATTTTTGCTGAAATTGCAATTGTTATGACAGTAGGCAGCTGTCTTCCCCTTATTCTTATCCCTATTGTGCTTAAGAAAATACAGAAGGGTGTTTCGGATGTTGCAAGCAAAAATTCCGCTTGGATGGATGTTATGACTGCCGCCGCATTCATCGGTCTTATTGCTGCATTTATCGGCAGAGGTCTTGCAGGTACAGGTTCAAGCAAGGAAACCATTATCGGTGACGGTGCTGGTGTACTTTCGCTAACAGCTCTTGTTTCATCGATAGGCTTTATGCTGTTTTTCACTCTGATAAACAAAAAACTTAGGAAAAACTGGATTGATGCACTTTCAATGCCTTTAAGTATGGTGCTTGCAATGGTGGTTGTCGTTCTTGTTAACCAGTTTGCACCCGAGCTTGCCGCCATTGAATGGCGTTATTAATAGGAAAGGAGAATGAAACGATGAAAACTTACATGGATAAAGTACATACATGGGGCAGAATCTGGATTGTTGCCGCACTCATTTTCTTTCTCTGCATTCCTGTTGCCATCTGCCTTCATTTTAATGTTACACCTAGACCGGATGTCGTAGGTAAAGGTCTTGCTTCAATTGCATTCTTCTTTGCTACGGGTATTATCGAGGTTATAGCTTATTCACCTATGCTTGGTGCAGGCGGTACATATCTTTCCTTTGTTACAGGTAATATTATGAATCTTAAGATGCCCTGTGCTCTTAACGCTCTTGAAAATTCAAAAGTAAAAGCAAACACCGAAGAAGGTGAAGTTATTACAACTATCGCAATATGCTCTTCGATTATTGTTACAACTCTTGTTATAGCTATATTTGTAATTATTTTTGCTTTGAATCCTAATTTCTCAAAGCTTATGGCAAGCGAAGCCTTTGCTCCCGCTTTCCAACAGGTTACATACACCATCTTCGGCTCTCTCGCCGCAACATATTTTGTAAAACATTGGAAGATTTCGATTTTTCCCATCGCTGCAGTTACAATCCTTTTACTCTTTGTAGATCCGGGTATCGGTGTTCTCATTCCTGTCGGTGTTGTTCTTTCTATGCTCGGTGCTCACGTTATGTACAAGCTTAAGAAGGTGTAAAAGCAGAATAAACAATTTGAGGCTGTATGTTGATTACAGCCTCTTTTTATATGCAAAAAAACAACCGGATTTCATGAAGAAACCCGGTATAATTTTTATTCAACAATAATTTTATGGAAGATTTTCTTACCTTTTTTGATAATTACATAACCTTTTTCAAAGTCGCCAAGAGAAATCATATCTGCAAAGCTCTTTGCCTTCACATCGTCAACAGATACGCCACCCTGTTCAATAAGACGTCTGCCCTCACCTCTTGATTTGATGATACCTGTTTTTACAAGCACATCGATAAGTGAAACTGCACCATCGTTAAAATCGTCATTTGTAAGAACGGTAGTTGGCATATTATCTGTATTGCTTCCGCCTCCGAAGAGTGCCTTTGCCGCTTCATCAGCTTTTTTGGCTTCTTCTTCACCATGAACAAGCTTGGTAAGTTCGAATGCAAGGATTTCCTTTGCTGTGTTAAGTTGACTGCCTTCCCAACTGTCCATCTTCTGAATTTCTTCAATAGGAAGGAAGGTAAGCATTCTTATACATTTGAGAACGTCAGCGTCAGCCACATTTCTCCAATACTGATAAAATTCGAAGGGAGAGGTCTTGTTGGGGTCGAGCCACACGGCGTTACCTGCTGTCTTGCCCATCTTTTTACCCTGTGAGTCAGTAAGAAGAGTGATGGTCATAGCATTGGCATCCTTGCCAAGCTTGCGGCGAATAAGTTCAGTACCGCCGAGCATATTACTCCACTGATCATCACCACCGAACTGAAGGTTACAGTCATAGTTTTTGAAAAGATAGTAGAAGTCGTAAGACTGCATTATCATATAGTTAAACTCAAGGAAGGAAAGACCTTTTTCCATTCTTTGCTTATAACACTCTGCACGGAGCATATTGTTAACAGAGAAGCAGGAGCCGACTTCACGAAGCATATCAACATAGTTGAGTTTAAGAAGCCAGTCAGCATTATTGATCATCATGGCTTTGCCTTCACCAAACTCAATAAATCTTTCCATCTGACGCTTGAAGCATTCTGCGTTGTGGTCGATATCTTCCTTTGTGAGCATCTTTCTCATGTCAGTTCTGCCCGAAGGGTCACCTATCATTGTAGTACCGCCACCGATAAGAGCAATAGGTGTGTTGCCTGCCATCTGTAAGCGCTTCATAAGAGTAAGAGCCATAAAGTGACCTGCGGTAAGGCTGTCAGCAGTACAGTCAAAGCCGATATAGAACTTTGCTTTACCGTTATTTATAAGGTCACGAATCTGTTCTTCGTCTGTAACCTGTGCAATAAGTCCTCTTGCAACAAGTTCTTCGTAAATTTTCATTTTATATTCGTCCTTTCAGAATTATTTACATTTCTTAATATTTTAACACAGAAACCAATAAAGTCAAGAGTAAAAGAGAATTAATTGTTATGAGCGTAATTTATCAGTTCTTTAGCTGAATCAAGGGTTGTTGCAGTGATAATATCACCGCCGATAATGCGCGCAATTTCTTTTACTCTTTCATTGTCAGTAAGTGTACTTACTTTTGTGTAGGTTCCGTCATTAGTTGTATTCTTTTCAATATAAAGGTGGTTGTCTGCATAGGCCGCAATCTGTGCCAGATGTGTTACACAAAGAATCTGCTTTAATTTGGAAAGCTCGTGCATTTTATGAGCAATTTTATGTGCCGCTCTGCCGCTGACGCCTGTATCAATTTCGTCAAAAATCATAGTTCCGACAGAATCGCAGTCAGATAATACGCATCTTATCGCCAGCATTACACGGGAAAGCTCACCGCCTGACGCGATTTTTATAAGAGGCTTCATTTCCTGCCCTGCATTTGCCGAAAAAATGAACTCAATTTCATCCATTCCGTTTTCGGTGGCATTTGCTTCTTTAAAATCAACGCTGAAACGCGCATCAGGCATATCAAGAAAACGAAGCTCAGCTGAAACCTTTTCTTCGAATCCAATAGCTGTTTTCTTTCTGCAGTCAGAAAGATAGCAACCCCTCTTGAAAAGCTCGTTAGCAAGTTCCGTATATCTATCCTGAAGCTCGTCTATTTTTTCGTCGCTTGAAACAAGATAATTATATTCGTCTACAATTTTCGCGAGATATGTCAGCATAGCTTCTTCCGTGGCACCGTATTTTCGGGAGAGGCGGTATATTTCATCGAGCCTTTCTTCGATAGTATTAATGTCACCAAAATCTCCATCAAAATTATCAAGAGAGTAAGCGGCGTGGGATGAACATTCGGAAAGGATGTATTTCAAATCTTCAATGCTTTCACTATAATTAGTAAAACTGTCGTCAAAATGGGACAGCTTATTTAGGGTTTCGATAAGAGTATATATTCCCTCGCCAAGTCCCCTGCTTTCTCCGTCACCGTTAATAAGGCTTTCTATTACACTTAAACAGCGCATAACCTCTTCACGATTAGAAAGCCGATCACGCTCTTTAGTCAATTCGTCTTTTTCACCGATTTTAATGTTGGCGGCAGATAGTTCATCAATCTGATATTTAAGAAAATCTATTCTTTGCTCTCTCTCATCTTCAGCGGAAAGCAGTTTTTTCAGTTGCCGTTTTACTGTCTTTAATTCATTATAAGTTTCGCGGTAAGAATCAAGTAAATCATCACAGTCAGCCATAGCGTCAATAAAATCTATGTGACGCTCTTTTTGCAGAAGGTACTGGCTGTCATGCTGTCCGCAGATAGTAATGAGGTCCCTACCTATTGCTTTGAGCATTGACACGGTAACGTTACTGCCGTTTACTCTGCATACATTTCTGCCGTCTGAATTGATAATTCGTGTTATGAGTAGGCTGCTGTCACCGTCGCAGTCAATACCGAGTTCGTCGAGTTTTGAGATGATTCCTGACGGAAGATCCTCAAAATAAGCCGTTACCTTTGCTTTATCTGCACCGCTTCTAATAATGTCCTTTGATGTTCTTTCCCCCAAAACGGCATTAATAGAGTCGATAACGATAGATTTACCTGCACCTGTTTCACCGGTAAGTATATTAAGCCCCGAATCGAAAATTATTTCTGAATGTTCAATTACGGCAATATTCTCAATTTTCAAACTTGAAAGCATATACTTTAAAATTCCTTTCGGATGATTTACTGTGAATTACTTCCTAAAATATCTTCAATACACTCTTTAAATTCTCTGGCAGAGTCTTCGTCCTTGCAGAGAACAAAGATAGTATCATCACCTGCCAAGGTTCCGACTATTTTATCAATTGAAAGGTTATCCATAGCGGCGCAGGCAGCCTGTGCCATACCTGAAAAGCATTTTACCACAGCCATATTTCCCGCGTAATTGATACCGGTTACCGAGTGTGACAGAATGGAATAATACTTGCGGGAAAAATCTTCAAAGTCACTGTTGACATAGGAATACTTGTACTGGCCCGAACTTACGGGGGTTTTGATAAGCTTAAGGAATTTTATATCCCTCGAAACTGTTGCCTGGGTAACCTTGAAACCAAGCTCCTTCAATTTTACCATAAGTTCTTCCTGGGTACCGATATCCTCTTTGCTGATAAGATTGAGAATAGCCTCGTGTCTGTTCTTTTTCATATTTTCACCTGCAGTACAAATCTCCCTTTGAGTACTGCTTTCCTTTCTTTTGTTTAAATCATACAGGATTAATATCCGTTTCTTTCGATTAATTTCCGCGTAAGAATATCCGAAAAGCTGTCTGATTTTATTCTTATTATCTTGGTTACCTTATCCGATTTTGTGACAGATAGCTTTGTTCTATCTGTCATAGCTATACCGTCTTCACCGTCACAACTGAAAATGGGCATAGAAACCTCGGGATTTTTAACAGCAATTTCTATTTTGGAATCAGCTTTGAATATCATTGAACGTGAAAGAATCGAATGCGGACATACAGGCGTAATGATAAGTCCTTCTATTGATGTGTCAACAACAGGTCCGCCTGCCGAAAGAGAATATGCGGTAGAACCTGTGGGCGTGGCAACGATAAGACCATCGGAAATGTAACCACTGATTTTTCTTCCCTCGCTGCTTGCTTCAATTTCACACATGTGCATTGAAGCGCCTCTTGCTACAACAACATCATTAAGACAGAGATATTCTTTTAAAAATTCATCGTCTTCATATCTCTTGACGGAAAGCATCATGCGAGTATCGATGAGATAATTTCCGTTGATAAGATTTTTAAGCAGATCAAGCTCTTCCTTTTCAATTCCCGCAAGGAATCCGAGCCTGCCGGCATTGATACCGAGAATAGGCTTGTCGTAAACAGCGGCGATATGGGCTGAATGTATGATTGTACCGTCACCGCCCACGGCAACCAGAACATCACAGGACGAAACCGCCTCGCCAATAGGAAGAAATACGGCTCCTTCGATGTCAAAATCATCCTTGACATCATCAATAACAGTAACGTCAACACCTAACGAAAAAAGCTTATTATAGACGTTTACAGCAACCTCATAAGCATTTTTACGGGTGATGTTTATATGGAAAGCAACAATCATCACTGTTCACCTCCATCAAGTTTTTTTATGGGACGCATCAACAATTTCTTTGACGGTTTTATCTATATAAATTTCGGGCTCATCTGTTTTTTCAATGAAAATCAGATATTCAATATTGCCTTGAGGCCCTTTTATAGGTGAAAAGTCGAGATTCAGGACAGAAAAACCGTTTTCAAGAACGAAATCGTATATCATTTGCACTACTTCATAATGGGTTTCGATATCACGGACAACACCTTTTTTGCCTATTTTCTCTTTCCCCGCTTCAAATTGAGGCTTGATAAGACAAACTGCTCTGCCTTTGTTTTTAAGAAGATTACGCATAACAGGTATTATCAGCTTAAGTGAGATAAAGGACACGTCAACACTTGCAAAATCAATCTCTTCAGGTATTTCTTCATGAGTTACATATCTGAAATTTGTTCTTTCCATATTGACAACTCTTTCATCCTGACGCAGTTTCCAGGCAAGTTGACCGTAACCGACATCAATTGAATAAACCTTGACCGCACCGTTCATAAGCATGCAGTCTGTAAATCCGCCTGTAGAGGCACCTATATCCATACATATGCAGTTTTCAAGTCGAAGATTGAATTCATCAATAGCTTTTGCAAGCTTATATCCCCCACGACTTACATAAGGCATTTTTTCACCGCGAAGTTCAATGCAGTCCTCGCATTTTACCGATGCTCCTGCTTTGGTTTCCTTTTGACCGTTTACATAGACGAGGCCGGCCATAATAAGAGCCTTGCCCTTTTCACGGCTGTCAACAAAGCCTCTTTCAAATAAAGCAACATCAAGTCTGATTTTTTCTTTCACTTATTATTCACCACTTACAATTTTTATCATTGAATCTGTATCAAGACAGTATTCCTTCAGCAGATCGGAAATACTCGCCTGTCGTACAAATTCATCGTTTACGGCTGTGATTTTATATTTTCCTCTAAAGCCACTTTCGAGAAGCATCGCACCTAATTTTTCACCTACACCGCCGCTTTTGAGACCCTCCTCAAAGAAGTAAACCTCTATTTTGCTCTTGATTATATCAAAGGCATTTTTGGGAATGGGTTTGATTCGGTTGAGAACAACAAGTGCAGTATTTTCGAGAGAATCAACAGCTGAAACAGCATTATCAGAAATTCTTCCGTAGGTTACTATTATTTTATCGGCATAATCTTTGCCATAGTACGAAAAACCGATTTCTTCAAATTTAAGCTTTGTAATATTTTCAGCCATCGCACCTCTTGGATAGCGCACGGCAACTGCATATTCATCGGCATAAAGACCACTGCTTAAATCGGCGTAAAGAGACTTATAACAGCAGGGCGAATATACAGTAATATCAGGAATTGTGTTAAGAAACGGAACATCAAAAATCCCGTGGTGTGTTTCACCGTCTTCACCTACAAAGCCAGCTCTATCAATAGCAAAAATCACTTTTAATTTCTGCAGGGAAATATCGTGGATAATTTGGTCATAACAGCGCTGTAAAAAGGTTGAATACACTGCATAAATCGGCTTCATACCGTTTTTAGCAAGGCCTGATGAGAAGGTTACAGCATGCTCTTCGGCGATTCCTACGTCAAAAAAGCGTTCAGGATAAACCTTATTGAATTCATCGAGACCCGTACCGATACCCATAGCCGCAGTTATGGCACAGATGCTTTCATCACTCTTTGCGTGTCGACAAAGATATTCACCGAATTTCGACGAAAAGCTTTCGGAAGATGAAATAGGCTCTCCTGTTTCTACATCAAACTTTGAAATACCGTGGAACTGACTGGGCGCTTTTTCGGCGTGTCCATAGCCTTTTCCTTTAACTGTGATTACATGTAAAAGCACAGGACCGTTAATGCTCTTTGCACTTTCGAGGGCATCGCAAAGATTTTCGATATTATGCCCGTCGATCGGACCCATATATCTGTATCCGAGGTCCTCAAAAAAGGTACTCTGTTTATATATTTTGTTTTTTATATCGGTTTTAATATTATATATTTCTTTGGCAATTTTTTCACCTAAAGGAAATTTACTTAAAACCTTTTCAGTGTTGGCTTTAAAGGTATAATAGCCGGGACGCGAACGGATAACAGCAAGATATTTGGCAAATGCACCGACGTTTTCGGATATGGACATTTTATTATCGTTGAGAATAATAATCTGCTTCGCATCACTTCTACCCCCATTGTTAAGGGCTTCATAAACCATACCGCCCGTAAAAGAGCCGTCACCGATAACCGTCACAACATAATTTTCGTCGCCACTGATTTTCTTGCCCTCTGCAAGACCTAAGCCTGCCGAAACAGATGTGCCGCTGTGACCGCTGTAAAAAACATCGTGTTCGCTTTCACTTGGTCTGCAAAAACCCGAAATACCGCCTTTGGTGCGAAGGGTGGAAAAACTTTCAAATCTACCCGTAAGGAGCTTATGAGTGTAACACTGATGACCAACATCAAAGACGAACTGATCCTTCGGCGAATTAAAAACCTTATGCATAGCTATAGTCAGCTCAACAACACCTAAATTAGGCGCAAGATGACCGCCGTTTGCCGAAACTGTTTCAATAAGCTTATACCTGATTTCGTCTGCAAGCTTTTCAAGACTTCCCAGGCTTAAGCTTTTGATGTCTTGTGGACTATTTACTTTTGAAAGAATTTCAAATTTCATTTTAATCTTCTCTTTCAGTTTGAACGCTTTGTAAGCTTTACAGCTAATTCCTTAAGAAATTCTGCATTTTCCCCAAAAAAGCTTATGGAAGAAATGGCTTCTGCAGTTAAAGAAATTGCAAGCTCCTTTGACTTTTCAAGTCCTAATAAGGAAACATAAGTGCTTTTTTTGTTGTCAGCATCACTTCCGATGGGTTTTCCGAGTTCTTTTTCATCACCGATAACATCAAGGATATCGTCAACCACCTGGAAGGCATGTCCGATTTTTTCGGCGTATTTTACGCAAGCATTGGTTTCATCTTCATCGGCACCTGCACAAAAACAGCCCAAAAGTGCTGAACATTTGATAAGTGTACCTGTTTTGAGTTTATCAAGGGTTTCGAGAGTTTCAATTGACGGCTCTTTATCTTCATTTTTAAGATCAATTACCTGACCGCCTATCATTCCGTTACAGCCGGCAAGAAAAGAAAGAGCAGAAATCGCGTTGACGGCAACCATAGGATTCCTTCTCGAAGCAGCGCTGTTTGCAATAACACCGAAAGCTCTTGTAAGAAGAGCATCACCTGCCAGAAGTGCATACTCTTCACCGTATTTCACGTGACAGGAAGGCATACCTCTGCGAAGGTCATCATCATCCATACAAGGAAGGTCATCGTGAATAAGAGAATAGGTATGAATCATTTCAAGAGCGCAGGCAAAGTCAAGTGCATCCTCAATTTTGCCGCCGCAAATACGGCAACACTCAAGAACAAGCACGGGTCTTATTCTTTTGCCGCCTACCGAGAGACTGTATTTCATTGCATTGTGAACAATATCTTCTCCGAAATCGCATTCAGGAACGAGTTCGTCAAGTCGTTTGTTAACCAAGGCGATATAACTGTTCATTCTTTCATTATTCATCTTCATTTTCTCCGAGAGGATCCTCTGTAAGTTCAGTAATTTTCTGTTTTGCGGAAGTAAGGGTTTTATTGCAGAAGGAAATTATTTTTACTCCTTCTTCATAAAGTTTGATTGACATTTCAAGATCATATTCACCGCTTTCAAGACTTTCGGCAATTTCTTTAAGTCTTATCATAGCTGTGTCGAGTGTATACATTTCCATTGTTTTATCCTTTCAAAACTAACGCATTATGTTAAAATTCAATTTAATTTTGTGCTTTCCACGGTGCATTTAAGTTCACCGTCAGTAAGTACAACCGAAATAGTGTCACCTATATCAACTTCGGCTGCACTCTTTATATTGAAGCCGTTATCATCCTTAACAAACGAATAGCCTCTTGCCAGAACCTTAAGAGGACTTGTTCCCTCAAGTCTTGCTGAATAATGACCGAGAATCGTTAAATAATTTTCAAGCTTTGAATTTATGGCGCCTCTTATTTTGGTTTCGCAAGCTTCAAGGCATTGCGAATAAAGCATAACGGTTTTTTCGGGGCTATGTTCGGTAATGACTTTTTCACAGGACATAATTGTCATTATGTAACCGTTTAAAAGTCTTTCAACAGAATCAGTCATCGAATCGAGGGTTTTGTCGGCAGCATAAAGAATTTCTCTGTAATCGGGAGCCACGATTTCAGCGGCAGCAGAAGGAGTGGGCGCCCGCATATCACTCACAAAATCGGCAATTGTGAAGTCTGTTTCGTGACCGACTGCCGAAATGACAGGAATTTCGGACTCAAAAATTGACTGTGCAACTACCTCTTCATTGAAGGACCATAAATCCTCGATTGAACCTCCGCCTCTGCCGACTATAAGTACATCAGCACCCTTAAGACGATTAAACTTTCGTATTGCGGCGGCAATCTGACCTGCTGCGCTGTCCCCTTGTACCTGAACGCCCTCGAAAACAATCTCGCCGGAAGGATAGCGACGGGAAAGAACAGAAAGAATATCCTGCAAGGCTGCACCTGTCGGAGAAGTGATGACACCGATTTTTTCGGGATAAGACGGGAGCGGCTTTTTATGCTTATCATCGAACATCCCTTTTTTGTTCAGCTTGTCCTTAAGCTGTTCAAATGCAAGTGTAAGTTCACCAACACCTTCGGGAATTATATCCTCACAGTAAAGCTGATAAACACCGTCTCTTTCATATAGGGAAAGATTTGCTCTGACAAGCACCTTCATACCGTTTTCAGGCTCAAAGCTGATTCTTTGAGCTGCTGTGCGGAACATTACAGCCTTGATGGCGGAAACTTCATCTTTCAGGGTAAAGTAAAAATGCCCTGTACGGTAATGGTTTGTAAAGTTTGAGATTTCACCGCTTACATATATATTTTTTAAATTGTAATCCGAATCGATCAATGATTTCAGATATGTATTAATCTGGCTGACAGTTAAAATGGTTGACATTTATTTTTTGTTCTCCTTAAGATATGCCATAATTGCAACGCCTGCCGCGTTATCACTCGAAAATTCAGGTTCAGCAAAAATACCGCCGAATTTATTCATAAAACGCTCTTTCATATAACTGTTTGACATAACACCACCCGAATATACTAACGGTAGATTTCCGTATTCATCAATGATATTTTCAGTTATTTTTTCTATGGAAGCAGAAATATACTGTATGCAGTATTTTGCAGTGTCACAGTGTTTCTCACCCTTTTCAATCATGGCTTTGCACTTGTTTTCAACACCTGAGAGACTTATTTCGGTGCCTTTTACACAGGGTTTGATTCTATAATCCGCCGTGCTTTCCGAAGAAAGCTTATCAAGTTCGGCACCGCAGGGAAACTTCATTCCAAGCATAACGCCTACTCTGTCAACGGCTTGTCCCGCTTTTAAGTCGGTTGACTGACCAATAAGGGTACATTTTATAATTTCATTTTTATCAGGCTCAACAAGAAGAGCCTCTGTTGTACCGCCCGAAAGATGAAAAGCGATAAACTTTTCTTTTATCAGTTCAAGCTTATCAGCGCTGTAAAGTGCGGCAAGAATATGCCCAACCTGATGCGAGGTTATGTGAAGGCTTTTACCGTTCAGCTGGCTGATAATTTTAGCAGTATTTAGACCAACAAGAAAACATGGCATATAGGAGCCTTCTGCCATCCTTGGAAAAGCAGATGCCCCTATTGAGTCAAGATTAAATTTATTTTTTGAGAAAAGGTCACTGCAAACAAGATTCAACTGCTGTGTATGATGAAAAACAGCATCGCTTTGTCTCAGTCCCTTTTCACCGGCCTTTACTGGTAAAAGCATTTTACTATGAACAATTTTGTTCTCTTCAGGAAAATAGAGAGCCGCTGAGGTTGTGTAGTTGCTTGTATCAAAACCTAAATAAGCCATATTATTTTTTGATTTTCTTTGCGATGGTTCCAAGAACACCGTTTACATAAGAAGCATCATCGGTGCTGGCATATTTCTTTGCTATTTCAACAGCTTCATTAATTGCAACACCGACAGGCATATTTTCACTGTATAAGAGTTCGCATACTGCGAGCCTGAGAATAGCACGGGAAACCTTTGAAATTCTCTTTGCCGACCAGCCGACAAGATTCTCATTAATCAGAGTGTCGATTTCATCAAGATTTGAATATACCTTTTTAGCCAGATTTTCAGCAAAAGCATTTGTGGGAAAAATTTCGAGTTCAAGAGCGTTTTCGATCAATTCAATGATTGATACATCATCCTGGAAACTTTTCTCAAAAATAAGTACAAATGCCAGTTCTCTTGCTTCATGTCTTGTCATATTAACATCCTCCCCCAACACAAATATCAGGTTGGTAAATTATTATACAGTTCAAATTATTTTACCACAAATTTTGAAATCCTACAACTATTTTAGCTCAATTATTGTTAAATTTTCTGAAAAAATATCCGTATTTTTTTCTATAATTTCAGTAATTTGAAGAATAAGCGTGTCATTAAGTGTATTTTTTTCCAAAATCACCTGACAGCTATCACCGTTAATTATCACCAGACACTCCCCACTTGTTTTTGCGCTGATGATATTTTCGGCATCCGTCTGCACCTTCATATCCTTCTGATAATCTGAAAGCATAACCGAAATTTTATTTTTTTCGGCACTGTCAAGATTGTCTTTTTCGAGTATTTTTTCAATATTTTCTATAACTTCATCATAAGATTGTGACCTTTTCAGCTTTGCAGAAGAAAAATATTCCTTTTTTTCTGCAGTTTCTTCACTCGTTTTTACCTCGTTATTAGAAAGCACTGGTTCCGTTGACTCTTCACTCGTTTCATCGGTTCCATAGTTTTTCGCAGTGGTGCCTGCCACAAAAAGCGTGTCACCGAGATTCCCTGTAACCGCTTCGTCAGCACTTGTTGTTTCGTTTAAACTGCTTTGAGGTTTAGTGAAATACCAATTCACTGCAAGTGCCGCGCAAAGGGCGACTACAAGCGTTGCGGTAAGCACCTGTCTTTTTTTAATAAGCATATTAATTCCTCCTATCCTTCCATTTCTGTAATGCTTATACTGTTACTGCTGATATTATATAGCGCCTTGAGCATTTGAGTTATTTCATTTTTAACTGTAGGACTACCTCCACCCTCACATACTACTGCCACACCTGTCACATGGGGATAAATCGCTTTGATAAGCAAGCCTTCTTCCGTGTTTCCCTTATCAAGAATGATATGTTCTTCATCCTTCTTTGTTTCCGTGTCCTTAATCTGCTCGGAAACATTGTTTGCATAGACATTTTCTGACGTACCGTCGTAGGTTATCATCACCTCCACCTTTCCAACGCCTTTAATTTTACCGATAATATGTTCAAGCTCTTCCTTTTTAGTACTGTCGACAATTGAACTTTGTATATGCTTTTCCTCACTCTCATTTTCTTCTGGAGGTAGAAATTCAGAAAAGAAAATCAGAAGTATACCAATGAATCCGATAAACACTATTAACAGTGTTTTCTTATCTTTTTTTAACTTTTCGAATAGCAGAAAAAGTTTTTCTTTATTAATTTCACCCATACTGTTCACCGTTAAAAATTACTTCCGTTTCTTCATCGGATATTTCATTAATCTTGAAACACATAAACTTTTTTTCTTCATCGCTTAAATCTCCCTCTATTTCAATCTTCACAATATGTATTTTTTCCCCGTCATAATCGCAGATAACCCTGCAGTCGCAATCAATACCTGAAACAGAAAAAGTCTCTGTTAAATAGTTTTCTATTTCTGTCTGTGAGGCATATATTACCGCTATATCTTTGTAGTCATTTATTTCCGCTTTGTAATTATTTGCGTGGAAAGAAGTTATTTTGTCGGCAAAGGATGACAGAACAATATCCCCGGTTTTAAAGGGAAATAACAACGAAAACAGCAGAATTAATGTCAGCAGAGTTTTAAAAGCTTTTTTAATTTTGCTTTCAGGCACCACAAGCATAAACACAGCTGATATGACGGAAACTGATGAAACTATCTTGCACCATAAATTAAGCTGTTCCATTTTAACCTCCTTTTACTGTAAGCATTATAGCTGTCGAAATTATGAGAATAAATGCTTCAAACACAACAAGTAAACCAATAATTTTAATACCGCAGGAAAATGCCTTAAGTGCATTTGAAAGCTCATTACATTCAAGCAGTTCGCAGATAAAGCATAATACATTAAGAGAAATATAAAAAAGCACAATTTCAGTAATAACAGGTAAATTTATAAGTACGACAGCGATTATTCCGATTATAGCCACAGAGTTTTTGAGTATGTCAACACTGCCGATAATAGTAGAGTAAGCATCGCTTATAGATGAACCTATAACCGGAATCAGCGTTCCTATGGCAAATCTTATTCCTTTTGATGCTACAGAGTCAGTAGCAGCGGAAAAGATACCTTTCACCGACAAAAGGGAAGCAAAAACAGACGAAGCAAGTCCAAGAGAAAAAGAAACAAATCTGTTTACAGCCCCGATAAAACGGGAAAAATTTATATTTCTGTTTACTGAAAAACCGATACAGACACAGAAAAAGCATCCTATAATATCAACGAGACCGTAATTTATGGTTGCCGAAATTACTTCAGCAAAACCAAAGACAATGGTGTTATATGTAAGAGCCGTGGCAGTATTACCGGCAACGGCTATTGCTATAGCATAAGCAGGTACGAATGTAAGCATAAAACTGCCGTTAAGCTTTAAAAGTGACAAGGCAGAGCTGATGCAAAGATTAATTTCATCAACCAGAATTACCGTTACCACAGGTATAAGCAAAACGTTGAGAATGTTTTTATATTTTTGCTCATCGGTAACAAGCGAAACCGTACCACCTAAAACTATTACAGCAAAAATCTTCGAAAAAAGTGTAAGACTGCCTTTTAAATTATCTGAAAAACTATCCTTATAATAAAGGAATATGCTTTTGAACGATATATTATAGATGCTTTCATAATCAAGGGAAGTAATACCGAAATTCTCAAGCACTTCATATATTTCACCGTCCATGCCTGAAAAGAGTTTTTCATCTATATCTTCTTTAATACTTTCCGTGGCAGAAGCGGTAAAGCCAAAGGTTAAGCACATAATAACCATCAAAATCAGCAGAAACAATTTTTTCATTTTATGAATGCAAGTGCCATATTCATTATCGACTCAATATAAGGTATCGCGATAACTGCAAGCATTATCCTTCCCGTAAATTCTACAACGTCCGCAATCAGTTGATTCCCGTTTTCAGAACAGATATCAGAGGAAAACTTGGTTATAAGACAAATACCCGCTCCTTTGACTGCCGAACTGAAAATTTCTTCACCGTATTGAGTCTGTCCTATTATATCCGACAAACCAGAAAAAGCATTTTGAATGTAGTCAATTAAAAGAGCGGCGACAAGAGCAAGAAACACAATTTCGACAGGCAAGACAAATTCATTTAGATTTTTTTTCAAAAAGATGTTTATAAGACTTAAAGCCATTCCGACAAAAACAATCCTAATCAGCATCAGAAATCTATTATCTCCCTTATGCTGTCAAACAAATCCTCGATATGAGGAATAATCATAAGCAGCACTATAATTATTCCTGCAATTGTCGTAAGAGTGGCATATTCGCCTTTGTCACTTTTGGCGAGAAGTTGGTTAAGTATTGCAACAATGACGCCGATAGCGGCAATTTTGAAAATTAAATCCAGTTCCATATCAGTCTGCCGTAAATCTTTTATAAAGAATTAACCTTTCGTTTTTTAAAGAAGTAATATAAATACTGATGCTCCTGTAAACAAGCCGAACAAAGTGGAAACTTTTCCGTATTTATCATATTCAGAAAGCGCATTATTCCGATAGTTTTCAAAAAAAGTTTTATAAAGTTTTATCGTATTAATCTGGTTTTTTACATCTGTCGTACCTAAATAAGCGCCTAATTGCAACATTTTCTCTTTTTCCTCGCTCTTATAATAAGCGAAGGACGATATACTCTCCGTCCACAAACTGTGAAAATCATCGTAATCAGTAAAACCGGAAAAGCTGTTAAGAAAGAGAAGATTTTTAAAAGAAGGCTCTGCTGAAAAGGCAGCAAGTATTTTGATTATACTTACTTTGGAAAATTCAATTTCCGCCGTCAGAGAATTAAGAAAGACGATGGTCTGCTCAATCACGTTCACTCTGTTTTTAAGCAATAATGATATTTTCATCCCTGTCAGTGTAAATGCTGTCCATAATAAAACTGCTCCTGTATATTTCATCACGCACCTCTGAAACGTCATAAATACCTTCGGCTTCACCGGGATTTGCCGAGCTTTTCAACAGAACAATTTTTGAAAATGCACCTGTGTCGATAACCTGTTTGATTTGGGGCCTTTTGAGTAAATCATTGTAATCGGAGGCATGCACCGTTGCAAGAAAGCCGATACCGCTGTTTACGCCTTTAATTATCCCGTCAATTTCATCCCTCTCACCTATTTCATCAAGAGCAATAATATCGGGTGACATCGTCTTTATGGCATTCATTATGCCCTTTGCCTTGGGATAATTATTTAGAACATCGGTATTAACGCCTACATCATGCTGACAGAACATCCCGTTCATACAGGCTATCTCCTGCCTTTCGTCTATGAGACAGATTTTATTCATCCTGTCAGAAAGCTGACGTATGTAATCTCTCAAAACCGTGGTTTTACCCGATGAAGGCGGTCCGGCTATAACAAGAGAAGTGTTTTCGTAGCCTATATCTTTAAAAATCTTGTCAGCGGCGCCAATTACCTGTCTTGCAATTCTGATGTTGACTGACGAAATATCCTTGACCGATGTTACCGTTCCTTCAGAATTTACCACGGCTGTACCTGTAATACCTGCTCTGTGTCCGCCCTGAAAGGTTATATAGCCGTTTACTATACTTTCAATATGGCTGTAAACGGAATAACAGCAAAGTCGGTTAAAGGTTTCAGTAATTATTTCGGGATTGCAAATATAACATTCGCCTTCACGCCAAGCAGATACTTCACCGCTTTTATTCAAAAAGAGATAACCGTATTTTCCGAAAAGAACAATAGGCTTTCCTGCACGTAGTCTTATTTCATAGGTGTCATTTTTAACAATACAGTTAAGATTCATAAGCTTACTTTTAAGAAGCGGAGATAAAATATTAACTGCGCTGTCAAAGTTTTCTTCTTTAAAATTCATATCACATTACCGCCTTAATTTTTTCTACACTTCAAAACTATGATAGCGTGTCCGATTTTATTACAATTTTGAGAAAACATCTTGAAGAACAGTTTGTTTTATTGTATTATGTATTAAATAATCTTATTAAGCGAGGTTTACTATGTTAAAGAACAAAAAATCCATTTTGGCGGATAATCAGTATATAATTATCGCCTTCCTTGCCACAAGTGTTACGATGCTTGCGGTTTACCTTTGCAACGGAATGATTCCCTTCGGCGATAAAACAATTTTAAGAATGGACCTTTATCATCAGTACGGTCCTCTTTTTGCCGAGCTTTACGATATAGTCAAGGAAGGTGGCAGTTTCTTTTATTCATGGAAATCGGGACTTGGAAGCTGTTTTCTAGGTAACTATTTCAATTACCTTTCAAGCCCCATCGGTGCAATAATAATATTCTTCGGTCACAAAAATATCCCCGAAGCAATCGGTGCGATGGTGCTTATAAAGGCCGCTCTTTCCGCTTCTGCTTTTACTTATTATGTCAAAAACTCCCTTAAAAGACAGAATTTCGCCGCAGTTTCCTTCGGTGTTCTTTATGCTTTCTGCGGATATATGCTCGCTTATTACTGGAACGTTATGTGGCTTGATGCGATGATTCTTCTGCCTGTTGTTCTGCTCGGCATAGAGAGAATTATCGACCACGGCAAGCCTGCCACGTATATCACAGGTCTTGCTCTTACGATGTTTTCAAACTACTATATGTCCTATATGCTCTGCATCTTTTCAGTAATTTATTTCTGCTATTACTATATAAATTCATACGGCAGCGGCGCACTCATTTCAAAAAAATATGCCCGCAAAAAGCGTGGTTTAATTTACACTCTTTCTAACAAACGCTTTTTCAGAACAGGCTTTATATTTGCTTTATCCTCTTTTGCCGCCGCAGGACTTATGGCTGTTGTTTTACTTCCCGTCTATAATGTCCTCAAGTCAAGTTCAGCCACTTCAGGAAGCTTTCCTGACAGTATGAAGAGTTATTTCACCTTCTTTGACTTTTTTGCCAACCACCTTGCAAGTCTTGAAACAACAATAAGAAGCAGCGGTGACGACGTTTTACCGAATGTATACTGCGGTGTAATTACCCTTATTCTTGCACCTTTGTATTTTTTCACAAAGTCAATTTCAAAGAAAGAAAAAATTACCACTCTCGGCTTACTGACTGTTTTATATTTTTCTTTTAATGTAAATTATCTCAATTATATATGGCACGGCTTTCATTTCCCTAATGACCTGCCTTACAGACAGTCCTTTGTCTATTCTTTCATTTTGCTTATAATGGCTTATAAAGCATTTATAAGACTTAACGAGTTCAGTTCCCGACAAATCGGAGCTGTTGGTGCAGCTCTTGTTGCTTTTGTGTTCATAGTAGAAGACATAACTTCTAAAAACGTTAATTCAGGCACGGTCATTCTCACTCTTGCGCTTGTTGTTCTCTATGTAATTCTTCTTGCTTTATTCAAAGATAAGAGATATCACACAGCTTCTCTTACTCTTTTGCTTCTTGTATGTATCTGCAGTGAGGTGGTTATGTGCGATTCAAGCAGAGTAAGCATTACAATTACAAAGGAATCTTATGCTTCCGATTATGATGATTTTGATAAGCTCAAAGATGCTCTCGACACAGCGGAAGATAATGAATTTTACAGAATGGAACTTACCGATTTAAGAACAAGAATGGACCCCTGTTGGTACGGATATAACGGTGTTTCCGTTTTCTCCTCTATGGCTTTTGAGTCTCTTTCAAACCTACAGGATGACCTTGGTATGATGAGTAACAGAATCAACAGCTATACCTATAATCCGCAGACACCCATCTATAATATGATGTTCTCACTTAAGTACATCGTAAATAATTCATCTCCTAATACTCTTGAATCTCCTTTCTATTCCGCCTCACTTAAATCGGGCAAATATTCAGCCTATAAAAACAATTATTATCTTCCTATCGCTTACTGCATCAGTAGCGAGGCTGAAAACTGGGCAAGCGAAGAATACATGGATACTTGGAAAATCGAAACAGGGTCAGACCCCTTTATGCTTCAGGGTGATTATTTTGATCTTGCCACCGGAGTTGGAAATCCTTTTGAAAAAGTCGATATTTCCTATGCGACTTATTCTAATGTTTCGCCTTTCACAGAAAGCCTTACAGCTACCAATTTCAGTTACTCAAAAACCACTCCCGATGCTGACGGCTCTGCTGTACTGTATCTCACAACCGAAAAGGAGGGTAATGTATACATTTACTTTGATGTAACCGGAGCTTCAGATAAAAATGTTACCATCGCATCTTCTCTCGGCACCATCACACAGAACGCACATCAGAACTGTATTTTAGATTTGGGCTATTTTGATGTGAACGAAACCATTACTGTGACTATTCCCTTTGAAAATAACAACGGTACCCTTAAATTCAACGCTTATTCAATTAATGAGGAAACGTTCAAAAAAGGCTACGAAATTCTTTCCGATACACAGATGCTCGTTGAAAGTTTTGATGACACTCACATCGAAGGCAGAGTAACCGCAAAGAATAACTGTTTACTTTATACCTCTATCCCCTACGATAAAGGTTGGAAAGTCATCGTGGACGGCGAAGAATTGAGTGAAGATATGATTCTTAATTTCGGTGGCGGATTAATTGCAGCTAAACTTGAAAAAGGTAATCACGATGTTGAATTTGTTTTTGAAGCTCAAGGCTTCAGGGGCGGACTTTTAATTTCTGCAGTCACTGCTCTTATTATTGCTTTGCTTATCATTGTAACAAAATTAAGAGAGAAGCAGAATAAAAAGAAAATCTTACCGGTATTTTCACCTATCACAGGAGATTATTCCGAAGAACTCTTCTTACCTTCGGTTGAAGAAAAATCAGCAGAACCCTGCGATGATAACGATAAATATTACGATGATTTACCGCACAAAGAAATGTTCTACCCTTCGGACAGTTATGTGAAAAAAGAAGTATTTTCACCGACAACCACAGTTGAAATAGAACAGATAGATATATAAAACACAACGCCCTTCGCTCAAGGTGAACGAAGGGCGTTTTTCCGAGTACGGCTTTATTTCATATTTCTTTCATAGGATTCGATCATCTTTTTAACCATCTGACCGCCTACAGAACCTGCTTCACGGGATGTGAGGTGACCGTTGTAACCCTGCTTAAGGTCAACACCTACTTCAGCTGCTGCTTCCATCTTGAATCTGTCAAGAGCATCTCTTGCTTCGGGTACCATACCTCTGGATGAACCGCTTTTAGACATTTGTTTCACTCTCCTTCTGAAAACTTTTTGCGTTTGCAAATATATTTTGTGCTTATCAGTCAATTATATTAATGTTACTATTTGGTAAAATCATCATATAAAAACAAAATAACAGCAAAAAAACCTGTATATTTTCTCAAAAAACTTGCATATTTTTTCCTTTTGCTGTATAATACTAAAAATTTGTTATGGAGAGATGTTGATGAGTGGTCAAAGATTGATTGATACGCATGTTCATTCCGATAATTCACCCGACGGCATACATTCCCCTATGTACATCTGCGAATGTGCCGTCAAAAACAATCTTGGTGCAATTGCTATCACCGACCATTGTGAGGTTGATACTTTTTTTTCGGAAAAATACAACAATATGGTTTTCCATTCATTTTTTGAATGCAGTAAAGCACGTTCCGCTTTTGAAGGTGAGCTTCTGGTTCTCATCGGTCTTGAAATTGGCCAGCCATTAAGCAATAAGGCTCTCGCCAATAAAATTATCAGCCATCATAATTATGATTTTATTTTGGGCAGCATTCATACACCTGACGGATTCGATAAAGATATTAAAGAAATCGAATACGACAAGCTCAATGTATATAAATTTATGGAGGATTATTTCCTTCAGCTTACAGAAATTGCAAAATGGGACGGCTGTGACGCTCTGGCACATATCACCTGCCCTATGCGACGCATACAAGGCAAATACAGAATTGATTTTGATTATACCAAAATAAGTGCTGCAACCGATAATCTTCTGAATACAATGATAAGTTATGGAAAAGCTTTGGAAATCAACACTTCGGGATTAAGACAAAATATCGGTCTTACTATGCCCGACATGAATCTCATCAAAAGATACCGTGAGCTCGGAGGAAAGCTAATAACAATCGGTTCAGATGCACACAATGCCAACGATTGCGGTAAGGGTATTAAAGAAGGTATGGAAATCGCTAAAAATTGCGGTTTTGAAAAGATTACATTTTTTGTAAACAGAGAAATTTTGGAATTAGATTTATAAAGAGGTAAAACAATGGACAAAAACAAAAACATTACTTCCGGTATAAGGATTGAAAAAAAGACGATCATTGGAATAACCGTTCTGCTATTTTCGATTATGATTTTTGCAGGTATTCTTACTCAAGTTGTTCCGACAGGTGTATATCACACCGATTCAAACGGATCAATTATAAACGGAACATATCACCAAATCGACCGTGAAGAGGTTGGATACAGCTTCTGGAGAGTGTTTATTTCCCCTATAGAAACTTTCATTTATTCTACCGGTGATGCTCTTACAGGTGTTTCGATTATACTGATAATCGTTCTCATTGGTGGTACATTCCTGATATTAGACAAAAGCGGCGTTTTGAAATATATGATGAACGTCGTTGTAAATAAGTTCTCTGATAAGAAATATTTGCTTTTATCAGTTATGATCTTCTTCTGTATGCTTTTAAGCTCTTTTGCCGGTATACTCGAAGAATCTGTAACTCTTGTTCCACTTGCCGTTGCAATTTCACTGTCTTTAGGGTGGGACTCCTTTGTTGGTTTAGGGTTCAGTCTTATTGCTGTTGCTTTCGGCTATTCTGCCGCCACATTTAATCCTTTCAATGTTGGTATTGTGCAATCAATGGCAAATCTCCCTATGTTTTCAGGTGTTCTGTTCAGATGTTTTGTATTTGTTATAATTTATTCAATACTGACCCTCTTTCTTATCAGATATGCAAAGAAAATTGAAAAAAATCCTGAAAGTTCACTTTGTTTTGAAAGCGACAAGGATTTAAGAGAGCGTTTTCTAAACAAAGCTGAAACCGAAAAAGCATTAAGCAACCCAATGATGAAAAGGGCTTCGGGCGCCTTTATCAAAGCTTTGTTGGCTGTACTTGTAATAACAATTATCTGTCTTGTTACGAATACCTTCATTGAAGATCGCACCGTTTCCGACATTATTGGTTATCTGCCTCTCGTTTCGATGGCTATATTTTTTACCGTCGGTGGAATGAGAGCCGGTTACATTTCCGGAATCAAAGGCAAAGAACTGATTTCCGGCTTTATTGCAGGTGCAAAAACGATTCTCCCTGTTGCTCCCGTAATTTTGCTTATTATAAGTGTAACCTATATTCTAAAGCAAGGTATGATAATCGATACACTTCTTTATTGGGTTTATAATCTTATAAAAGGAATCAATCCGTATATTTCAATAATTATTATTTTCCTTGTAATATGCATTTTTGAATTTTTTATCGGAAGCGGTTCAGCCAAAGCCTTTTTGCTTATGCCGATACTTATTCCTCTTGTTGATATGCTTTCCATCGGCAGACAAAATCTTATCGTTGCCTTCTGTTTAAGTGACGGTCTTTGCAACGTTCTTTTCCCGACAAACGGTCTTCTGATTATCGCTTTGGGTATAATCAACATTTCTTATTTCAAATACATAAAGATTTCCTGGAAGCTTTTCCTTGCTGAATTTGCGGCAAGTGTCGGACTTATGATATTGGGAACCGCAATCGGTTATTAATCTTTGATAAAAATAAAGCACCTTTTAAAGGTGCTTTATTTTTACGATTATTAAGCCAAATAACACGCTTTTGCTCTTAATAGAGAGGAATTATACCTTTATGTAAAAAGCATTAAAATGATGTATTATAACAAAAATTCAGGACTGCCCGTATGAGCAGTCCTGAACATTGTCTTATTAAGATTATTTTGCTTTAGTAGCTTTTCTTGCTTCGATTTCAGCAACGATTTCTCTCTGACGTTTTTCAGTAAGAGTATAGAAGAACATGGGAACCGCACAAGCAATCATACTGATAGCACCCGAAAGAATGAGAACATTCCAAAGCTTGTCGGGGTTTGCAACATGGCCTGTAGCTGCGTCGATACCTGCAATGCTCATTGACATAACACCGATGAATGCGCCTACAGCCATACCGATTTTATTGATGAGAGTTTGCATAGCAAAGCAGATGCCCTCACCTCTTTCACCTGTTTTCCATTCAAGATAATCAACAGTGTCACCAATCATAGCGTAACTCATAATGTTATTTACACCTTGAGGAATACCGAGGAGGATGAGACCTACAGCTGAAACAGCAAGCTTCCAGGGAGCATCGTAACCTACAAAGTACATAACTGCCATTACAACACCGCCGAACAAGTGAACGAGGATGTAGGTGTATTTCTTTGTAAACTTCTTTGTGAGCCAAGGAACAAGAACTGATGCAACAAGACCGCCCGGAATTACGAGTAAGGTAATAATGCCGTATAAGCCTTCATTCTTAAGAACATACTTTGCGAAATAAAGTCCGCCTGTGTATGTGTAAACCATTCTTGCACCGCCGAGAACACCGGAAAGAACGATGAGAAGGAGTTCCTTGTTCTTAAAGAGGAGTTTAAGGTTATGACCGAATGTGGGAACATTATCATATTCAGCAGTAATATGTTCCTTTGTGTTTTTAAAGCCGTAGAAGAACATGGGCATAGCAGCAACAACGAATACAACTGCACAGATAAAGTATGTCCATTTAAGAGTGTTTGCGTTAGCATCAACACTGCTGTTCATAACTGTGCCGATAAAAGAGTTTGCAGCTTCCTCTGCAGTTATTCCCTGATTTGTTACCATAGCAGCAATCTGTTCAGCTTTATCAGTCATTATTAAAGCGAGGTCTGATGCAGCATATTTAAATTTGGCAGTAACAGCGTCGGTAATAATAGGAACACCTACAGTAACGATACCGGCACCTACAGTACAAACAAGACGGACAACAGTAAGGATGTTACCTCTGAC
This sequence comes from Acutalibacteraceae bacterium, assembly GCA_045604385.1. GTDB lineage: Bacteria > Bacillota > Clostridia > Oscillospirales > Acutalibacteraceae > UBA6857. The sequence continues at coordinate 18,418 of JAZUNX010000005.1, read as the reverse complement.
GGTTGTGTCATTTGTAAGGCAGGTTGCAAGACCCCAATAAGGAACGTCAGCAACCGTGTAAACAACAGACCATATTACATAAAGAACAGCGATAACAAAGAATGTGGTGACTGATTTTGCTTCAAATATGGGTAAGAAGCAAAGGATTGTGCATATACCGATGGGAATTGCCATCCATTTAAGATAAGGGCGGCATTTACCCCATTTTGTTCTGGTTTTATCAACGATACTACCCATAATGGGGTCGTTGAATGCGTCGAATACTCTTGTTGCGAGCATAAGGAATGCAACCGCAACAGCACCTTCCATAGCGCCGACCTTTACACCTTCAGCACCGAAAAGAAGTGCATCCGTCATAAAGATTGTAAGATATGAACCGATAATGGTACATATGAAGTTCTGACCGAAGCCTGCAACACCGTAAGCAACTGCTTCCTTCGGCTGAACACCCTTGCCCGGCGTGGTACCGAACAGTTTGTGTAAAAGTTCATTTACTTTCATGTTTTCCTTTTCCTTTCAATATGTAATAATTTACTAAAATACACTGAAAGTGTGCATTTAACTTGACGATTATAACATAATAAAAAAACAAAGGCAAGTTAAAAACACTTGCCTTTTGCCATATTAACAAATTATTTAAATTTAATATGCTTTTTAAGATACTGTCCCGTATATGAGTTATCGCTCTGTGCGATTTCTTCGGGAGTACCCGTCGCAACAATTGTTCCTCCACCGTCACCGCCTTCAGGTCCAAGGTCAATTACATAGTCAGCCGATTTGATCACATCGAGATTATGTTCAATAACTATGACGCTGTTACCCTTGTCAACCAAAGTCTGAAGAACGTTTATCAGTCTGTGGACATCAGCTGTGTGAAGACCTGTTGTGGGCTCGTCGAGAATATATACCGTTTTACCTGTTGACGGTCTTGACAGCTCTGTAGATAGCTTCACTCTCTGCGCCTCACCGCCGGAAAGCGTTGTTGCCGGCTGCCCGATTTTTACATAGCCCAAACCGACATCATAAAGGGTTTTCATTTTTTTATGGATTTTGGGAATGTTTTCAAAGAAAAGCATACCCTCTTCTATTGTCATTTCAAGTACATCATGAATCGTTTCACCTTTGTATCTCACATTGAGAGTCTCCGAATTATACCTTTTGCCCTTGCACACCTCGCAAGGCACATATACATCGGCAAGAAAGTGCATTTCAATTTTAACAATGCCGTCACCTTCGCAGGCTTCACATCGACCCCCTTTTGTATTAAAGGAAAATCTGCCCGCTGTATAGCCCTTTGCTTTCGCATCGGGAGTTAACGCGAAAAGCTCGCGGATATCCGTAAAGACGCCTGTATAGGTAGCAGGGTTAGATCGCGGTGTTCTTCCTATGGGAGACTGATCAATATTAATAACCTTATCAAGATTTTCAATCCCCTGCATTTTTCGGAATTTGCCGGGAATAAGCTTTGCACCGTTAAGTTCATTTGAGAGATGCTTGTTGAGTATTTCATTCACAAGAGAAGATTTACCTGAACCGGAAACACCGGTAACGCAAACAAATTCACCCAATGGGATTTCTACATCAATACTTTTGAGATTATTCTGTGCTGCGCCGAAAATCTTAAGACTTTTACCGTTTCCTTTTCTTCTTTCTTCGGGAACGGGAATGATTTTTTTGCCGCTTAAATACTGACCTGTTATTGAGTTTTCACAGGTGAGAATGTCTTTTACTGTGCCTGCTGCTACGATGTTACCGCCGTGAATACCTGCACCCGGTCCCACATCAACCACATAATCTGCCTCAAGCATAGTATCCTCATCGTGTTCAACCACAATAAGAGTGTTACCGATATCACGAAGGTGCTTGAGTGTATTAATAAGCTTTCCGTTATCTCTTTGGTGAAGACCGATGCTGGGCTCGTCAAGAATATAAAGAACCCCGACGAGAGAAGAGCCTATCTGTGTGGCAAGTCTTATTCTCTGGCTTTCACCACCAGAAAGTGTGCCCGATTGACGCGCCAGAGTAAGATAACTTAAACCAACACTATTCAGGAAAGACAGACGTTCCGTTATTTCTTTGATAATAAGATTTGCAATTATCATTTCACGTTCCGTAAGCTTTTCGGGAAGTGTTCTGATAAAAGCAAGAGATTCTTTAATCGACATCGAGCAGACCTCGTGAATGTTTTTACCGTCAACGGTAACGCTCAAAGCCTCCTTGCTCAGTCTCGCTCCGCCACATTCCTTACATTCAGTGACTGTCATAAGAGCTTCAATTTCTTTTTTCGATGCCTCTGAAGCCGAATCACTGTATCTACGTTGCAGATTATTAAGAACACCTTCAAATTCTGCAAAATATGTGCCGCTTCCATAGCTTGTGGTTCTTTCCATTTTCAGCTTTTCACCCTTGGTACCGTAGAGCAAAGCATCATAAGCCTCAAAGGATAAATCCTCCAAAGGAGTGTCAAGATCAAAGCCGTATTTTTTACCGAGAGCAGTGTAATACATTCCCGAAATAGAGTTTTCATCCTTACATTGCCAACCTGAAGCTTTGATTGCACCCTGCCTTATGGAAAGCTTTCTGTCGGGAATTATCATCGAAGGAGAAATTTCCATAAACACACCGAGGCCCGAACATTTTTTGCAGGAACCAAAGGGGCTGTTAAAAGAGAACATACGCGGTGTGATTTCACCGATACTTACGCCGTGTTCGGGACAGGCATAATTCAGAGAAAACATTATCTCTTTGTCACCGATGATATCCACAATAAGAAGACCTTCGGCTAGCTTTGTTGCAGTTTCGATGGAATCGGCAAGTCTTGATTTAATGCTGTCTTTTACGACAAGGCGGTCAATGACAACCTCAATATTGTGCTTTTTATTTTTATCTATCTTTATCTTTTCAGAAAGATCATAAATGATTGAATCCACCCTTACACGGACAAAACCCGATTTGCGGATACCTTCAAGCTCCTTTACATACTCGCCTTTTCTGCCTCTTACTATAGGTGCTAATAGCTGAATTTTTGTACCTTCGGGGAATTCAAGAATTTTATCCACAATCTGGTCAACCGTCTGCTGTTTGATTTCCTTACCGCAGACGATGCAGTGAGGAATACCGATTCTCGCATATAAAAGACGAAGATAATCGTAAATTTCCGTAATAGTACCCACGGTTGAACGGGGATTTTTTGAAGTTGTTTTTTGGTCAATAGATATAGCAGGTGAAAGACCCTCGATATAGTCAACGTCAGGCTTGTCCATCTGACCTAAAAACTGTCTAGCATAGGAGGAAAGCGACTCAACGTATCTGCGCTGACCTTCAGCATAAATCGTGTCGAAAGCGAGAGAAGATTTGCCTGAACCGGAAAGACCTGTAAAAACGATAAATTTGTCTCTCGGCAAAGTCAGGTCCACGTTTTTGAGATTATGCTCTCTTGCTCCTTTTATAATAATATTTTTCTGTGACATAAATACCTCTTATTTCATCATACTCCTGAATTTTTCAATCTTGTCGCGTAAAAATGCTGCATGTTCAAATTCAAGTATTTTAGCTGCTTCTTTCATTTCAGCTGTAAGCTGTTTGATAACCTTCTCTTTCTCTGCACGTGAAAGCTTTGAGAATGCCTTATCTGTGTTAAGCTTCTTTTCGGAAATTTCAATAACATCGCGTACCTGTTTGACTATAGTTTTCGGTACAATTCCGTTATCAATATTATACTGATTCTGTATTTCGCGGCGTCTTTTGGTTTCATTTATGGCGTAGTTCATGGAAGGGGTGATTTTATCAGCATACATAATTACTTCGCCGTTTGCATTTCGTGCCGCCCTGCCGATAGTCTGCACCAATGAGGTTTCCGAACGGAGAAAGCCTTCCTTATCCGCATCAAGAATGACTACAAGTGAAACCTCAGGAATATCGAGACCTTCTCTCAAAAGGTTGATACCGACAAGAACATCAAACTCACCGAGGCGCAAATCTCTGATAAGCTCCATCCTTTCCATGGTATCTACATCGTAATGCATATATCTTACCTTAATACCGAAATTATCAAGATAATCTGTAAGAGATTCTGCCATTTTCTTTGTGAGAGTGGTTATGAGAACTCTTTCTTTTCTTTGAGTACGGATATTAATTTCACTGACAATATCATCAATCTGTCCTTCAGTAGGTCTTACACTTATAATCGGGTCAAGAAGCCCTGTGGGGCGTATAATCTGTTCAACAATCTGACTGCTTTTTTCTTTTTCAAAGGCCCCCGGAGTAGCGCTTACAAATATTTTTTGCCCGACCATATCGTAAAATTCATCGAATTTAAGCGGTCTGTTATCGTAAGCAGAGGGCAGACGGAAACCGTATTCGATAAGTGATTCTTTTCTCGACCTGTCCCCGCCGTACATAGCTCTTACCTGCGGAAGCATTACGTGGGATTCGTCAACAAACAAAAGAAAATCATCGGGAAAATAGTTTAAAAGAGTGAAAGGCGCCGCACCTGCAGGTCGGTCGGACATAATTCGTGAATAGTTCTCTATACCTTTACAAAATCCCGTTTCGCGAAGCATTTCAAGGTCGTAAAGCGTTCTTTGCTTTATTCTCTCAGCCTCTAAAAGCTTACCTGCTTTGGTAAATTCAACTACTCTGTCTTCCATTTCCTGTTTAATGTCTTCAAGAGCTTTTTCTAACTTATCGGGCGCTACAACATAATGGGACGCAGGATAAATTGCTACGTGCGAAACATTGTTCTTCACTTCACCTGTCAAAGGGTTGATTTCGGAAATTCGGTCAATCTCATCACCGAAAAACTCAACACGGATGGCCGTATCGGAAGTGTAAACGGGATAAATCTCTACCACATCACCGCGGACACGGAATTTATTTCTGATAAAATTAACATCATTTCTGTCATGCTGTATTTCAACGAGTTTTTCAATAAGCTCTTCTCTGCTCTTTTCCATACCGACACGCAAAGAAATAACCATATTACGGTAGTCGATAGGGTTGCCGAGAGTGTAAATACAAGAAACACTTGCCACTATAATTACATCCCGTCTTTCGGAAAGTGCGGAGGTAGCTGAATGGCGCAGCTTATCGATTTCGTCGTTAATGGCAGAGTCTTTTTCTATATAAGTATCCGTTGTGGGGATGTAAGCTTCGGGCTGATAATAATCATAGTAGGATACGAAATATTCAACGGCATTTTCGGGAAAAAATTCTTTGAATTCACTACAAAGCTGTCCTGCAAGAGTTTTGTTGTGAGCCAGGACAAGAGTAGGTCGGTTAAGCTTTGCAATAATATTCGCCATTGTAAAGGTTTTACCCGAACCCGTAACGCCCATCAGCGTCTGCTCTTTATATCCTTTTTTTACACCGTCAACGAGCGCCTCGATTGCCTGTGGCTGATCCCCTGTGGGCTTGTAATCGGAAACAAGTTTAAAGCAGTCCATATTAATCCCCCTTTCGTAATTTTATACAGACTATTATACTACATTTTTAGTATAAAAGTAAAGAAAATTATTTGAAATCAAAAAATATACAAATGTTAAATAAAATTTAAGTTATTGATAAAGTTTTTATGATATGATATAATTAATAAAAATATTTTTGAGGTGTAAAATGAACATAGCAAACAAACTGACAGTCTTCAGAGTAATTCTTGTTCCTTTCTTTGTAGTTTTTATGCTGACGGATTTCTGGGCATTTAACAGATGGATAGCCTTCGGAATTTTTGTTATAGCAACAATCACAGATAAGCTCGACGGAACAATCGCACGAAAATGCAATATGATCACCGCCTTCGGAAAGTTTATGGATCCTATTGCGGATAAGCTTCTCGTATGCTCAGCTCTTATCTGTCTCACCGCATCAGGGGAAGTTCCTGCCTGGGTTACGATACTTATCATCGGCAGAGAGTTTGCCATAAGCGGCATAAGACTTGTTGCCGCAGATAACGACGTAGCAATAGCCGCTACCTGGTGGGGCAAGAGCAAAACCATAGCACAGATGGCTATGATAATCATAATACTGATGAAGGTTCCTGCTTTTTACATTTTGGGACAAATAGTAATGTATGTTTCGGTGGTTCTCACGATAGTTTCTCTTGTAGATTACATATTAAAAAATAAAAAAGTACTTACAATTGAAGACAAATAACAGAGTAAGGAGCCTTTTAAGGCTCTTTATTTGTTTTTAATATTGACAAAAGGCAGATAATATTGTTAAAATATTAGTTGTTATTTTATATATTGAAAGGAAGTAATGATATGAACAAAGGCAAGTTTTATATAACAACTGCTATTGCATATACTTCAAGAAAGCCTCACATCGGTAACAGCTACGAAATCGTTCTCACCGATGCTATTGCCCGTTACAAAAGACTTCAGGGCTACGATGTGTATTTTCTTACAGGCACCGACGAACACGGTCAGAAAATAGAAGAATATGCAAAAGCAGCAGGTGTTTCACCGAAAGAATATGTGGACAAGGTTGCAGGCGAAATCAGAGGTATTTGCGACACTCTTAATACCACTTATGATAAATTCATAAGAACTACCGACGATTATCATGAGAAGATCGTACAGAAAATCTTTAAAAAGCTCTACGAACAGGATGATATTTACAAGAGCGAATATGAAGGTCTTTACTGCACTCCCTGTGAATCCTTCTGGACCGAATCACAGCTCATCGACGGTAAGTGTCCCGACTGCGGACGCGAAGTAAAGAAAGCAAAGGAAGAAGCATATTTTCTCCGTCTTTCAAAATATCAGAAGCAGCTCGAGGATTATATCGAAAACAACGACGGCTTTATTTATCCTGAAAGCCGTAAAAAGGAAATGCTTAACAACTTCATCAAGCCCGGACTTCAGGATCTTTGTGTTTCAAGAAGCTCCTTCAAATGGGGCGTTCCTGTTTCCTTTGACGATAAGCACGTAATTTATGTTTGGATCGATGCTCTTTCAAACTATATCACCGCTTTGGGATATGACCCTGACGGCTCCGATGACCTTTATAAAAAATACTGGCCTGCCGATGTGCATATCATCGGTAAGGACATTGTTCGTTTCCACACTATCTACTGGCCTATTATGCTTATGGCTTTAGGTGAGGAGCTTCCAAAACAGGTTTACGGTCATCCTTGGCTTCTTTTCGGTGAAGACAAAATGTCAAAATCAAAGGGTAATGTTATCTATGCTGACGAACTTGCAAAGCTCATCGGTGTCGATGCAGTAAGATATTATCTTTTAGCTGAAATGCCCCACGCAAATGACGGCTCAATTTCCTACAGCACAATTATCGAGAGATTCAATTCCGACCTTGCCAACACTCTCGGCAATCTCGTTAACAGAACCGTCGCAATGACAAACAAATACTTCGGCGGAACAGTTATGGCTCCCACTTGCGCTGATGCAATCGATGATGAGCTTAAAGCTTTTGCTCTCGAAACCGTTAAGACAGTCGAAAGCAAGATGGAAACCTACCACATCGCAGATGCTGTGGAAGCTGTTATGAATCTCGCCAAGAGATGTAACAAATACATCGACGAAACTGCTCCCTGGGCTCTTGCTAAGGACGAAGCAAACAAAGAAAGACTTGGTACAGTTCTTTATAATCTTCTCGAGGGTATCAGATTTATTTCCGTGCTTCTTTCCTCCTTTATGCCCGAAACAGCTAAATCAATCCTCTGTCAGATTAACAGCGACATCGATAATTATGACAGCCTTTCATCCTTCGGTGCACTTGTAGCCGGCAACAGCGTAGGCACAGCCACGCCCCTCTTTGCACGTATTGACGCTGAAAAGATGATGGAAGAAATCACTGCACAGCAAAAGGCTGCACAGGCAAATGAAAAGAAGTTCAGCGAAATCGAAGGCATTGCACAGATTGGTATCGAAGATTTTGCAAAGGTAGACTTAAGAATTGCAAAAATCACTGACTGTGAGCCTGTCAAGAGAGCAAAAAAGCTCCTTAAACTCACTCTCAACGACGGCACAGGCACTCCCAGAACAGTAGCGTCAGGTATCGCAAAATGGTACAAGCCCGAAGACCTTATCGGCAAGAGCGTTATTGTTGTTTCCAACCTTAAGCCTGCTGTTCTCTGCGGTGTTGAAAGTCAGGGTATGATTCTTGCCGCTGACTGCAATGAAGATGATGTCAAGGTTATTTTTGTTGACGGTATCCCCGAAGGCTCAAAAGTAAGATAATGTACAGAAATATTTTTGACACGCACGCCCATTATGATGATTCCCGTTTTGATGAAGACAGAGACGAACTTCTATCTTCACTCTGCGGCAGTTCGGTAAGTGGAATCATAAACTGCGGATGTGACCTTTCTTCTTCTCTAAAAACTGTTGAACTTACCGAAAAACACGGATTTGTCTACGGCGCTGTCGGTGTTCACCCCCACGAAGCAGAGGAAACCACCGAAGAGAACCTCGAAAAAATTAAAGAGCTTTATAAAAAAGAAAAAATCGTCGCTGTGGGTGAAATCGGTCTCGATTACTTCTATGATTTTTCACCGAGAGAAAGACAGATAGAGATTTTCCGTAGGCAAATAATAACTGCCAATGAGCTCGGTCTTCCCGTAATTATTCACGACAGAGATGCCCACGAAGACACTCTGAACATACTAAAGGAATTAAAACCCAAGGGTGTAGTTCACTGCTTTTCAGGAAGTGCTGAAATGGCAAAAGAGATTCTTAAGCTCGGGCTCTATATCGGAATCGGCGGTGCAGTTACCTTTAAAAACGCAAGAAAACCTGTTGAGGTGGTTGAGATGTTACCCCTCGACAGACTACTTCTCGAAACCGATGCTCCCTATATGACACCAGTTCCTTTCAGAGGCAAGAGATGTGATTCGTTGCATATTGTGTATACAGCAGAGAAGATTTCAGAAATCAAGAATATTGATGCCCAGCAGTTAATAGATACTTGTACGGAAAATGCGAAAAGATTATTTAATATTTAAAACAAGCGGCCGCCATGGTCGCTTGTTTTATTATCCGAATAGTACATCAAGAGACATCATCAGCAGAAAGCCAAGTGAAAAAACAAGGGTAATACTCCCCTTTTTTCTCTCTCCCTCATACATATCAGGTATAAGCTGTTCCGTAACCACATAAACCATAGCCCCTGCAGCATAGGAAAGGAAAAACGGCAGAGTAACCGCCATAATTTTTGATGCCAGAATGGCTACAACTGCTCCTAAAGGTTCTACAATGCCTGATATAAATCCCCACAAAAAGGTCTTTTTTCTGCTTTTATTTTCAGCCATCACAGGCATGGTTACTATGGCACCCTCGGGCATATTCTGTACTGCAATGCCGAAAGCAAGTAAAAATGCCGAAGTAAAATCCTTTGTTTCATTCTGTGCTAAAAGTGAAGCAAAGACCATTCCCACAGCCATACCTTCGGGTATGTTATGAACAGTTACAGCTATTAATTGCATAAGAGTTTTTGTAGCGTAAGGTGTATACTTATCACATCTGTTTAGTGATTTATCTATTGTTCTGTCCGTCCATATCATCGAAAGCACACCCGCCAAAAATCCTGCTACCGTCTGCCAAACCTTCATTATACCTTCTCCGCCACTCATTTCAACCGACGGAATAATAAGGCTCCACACACTCGCCGCAAGCATTATTCCGCCCGCCAGTGCTGAAAGAATATTTTTAATATGGGATGAAACTTCTTTTTTTATTATAAAAATCACTGACGAACCAATTATAGTGCCTATAAAAGGTATCATAATGCCTGTAAAGACTTTCATTAACATACAATTCACCTCAAATTATAACGCTATAATCATAATATGAGGTAAAATTAAAACGGTGCGGATTTTCCGCACCGTAAATTTTACTGTAAGATTTCTTTTGCAAGAGCCTTAATCTGCTCAATGTTTTCCTCTTTTACCGCTGAATGAATTGTAACTGTAGCATCTGCAAAGGTTATTTCCTTGCTGCTTTCAAACATTTTCTTCATGGTCTTTGCGGCAACAGGCATCCAGCTACCGTTTTCAATAAGACCAATAATTCTGTTCTTGTAGCCTCTTTCAGTGAGTTCCTCAATGAAAGTACGCATAAACGGGAATATTTCGCCGTTATATGTGGTAGTGGCAAGGATAATCTTGCCATAACGGAAAGCATCCTCCACAGCCTCTGCCATATCATCACGGGCAAGGTCAGTTACCGCTACTTTAGGACAACCGGATTCTTTAAGTTCTTCCACAAGAAGACCGACAGCCTTTTTTGTGTTGCCGTAAACAGAAGTGTAGAATATTGCTACACCTTCGCTTTCCACACCGTAGGAAGACCATGTGTTATAGAGATTAATATAATAACCGAGGTTTTCTTTAAGAACAGGTCCGTGTAAGGGACAGATAATTTCTATATCGAGACCTGCGGCTTTTTTGAGTACATTCTGCACCTGTGCGCCGAACTTACCGACGATACCGAAATAATATCTCCTCGCTTCACAAGCCCAGTCTTCATCGGCATCAAGAGCGCCGAATTTACCGAAGCCGTCAGCGGAAAAGAGAACCTTGTCACAGCTATCGTAGGTCATGATTACCTCGGGCCAATGCACCATAGGTGCGGCAACAAAAGAAAGTGTGTGCTTACCGAGGCAGAGAGTATCACCTTCCTTGACAATAATTCTCTTCTCGGCAAAATCGTTTTCAAAATAATTCAGCATCATTTTAAAGGCCCTGTCCGAAGAAACAATAACTGCTTCAGGATATACTTTTGTGAAGTTTAAAATGTTTGCGGAGTGGTCAGGCTCCATGTGCTGAACAATAAGGTAATCAGGTGTTCTGTCGCCTAAAACAGCTTTGATATTACCGAACCATTCTTTGCCGAAATTTTTATCGACGGTATCCATTACAGCTACCTTTTCGTCGATAATGACATAAGAGTTATATGCCATTCCTTCCGGTACAATAAATTGACCTTCAAACAAATCAATCTGTCGGTCGTTAACACCTACATACTTAATATCTTTTGTTACCATTTTGAATCTCCTTTATATTTAAATTAATTTTAACCTAATAATACATCAAATACAAGCATCAGACAGAATCCTCCGAGCAAAGAAAACGTCGCTCCGCTTTCGTTTCCGTGGGAATGAGTTTCGGGAATCATCTCGTCACTGATAACATAAATCATTGTACCTCCCGCAAAGGCCAAAGCAAAAGGCAAAACTGCTGAAGAAATACTTACGGCAAAATAACCGAGAAGGGTACCGATAATTTCAATTACACCTGTAAGAGCCGCCGAAATAAAGGTTCTGCTATGGCTCATACCCGCCGCGAGCATAGGGGCAATTATAACCATACCCTCCGGAATATTCTGAAGAGCAATACCCGCCGCTATTAATAAGGCATCATTTGTGTTGCCTGTACCGAATCCAACACCTGCCGCTATACCTTCGGGCAGATTATGAATAGCGATCGCAATAACAAAAAGCAGAATTTTATTGAGTTGTTCCTGATTCACGGGGTGATTTTCGGTATCAACTCCCGTGAGCCTGTGGAGATGAGGAACAATTTTATCGATAAGATTAATGCACAGCGCACCGCAAAAAACTCCAGCAACAGTTGTGAGCAATTTAAGCTTGCCGCCGTATTCAAGAGAAGGGATAATTAGTCCGATAACAGCTGCCGAAAGCATAACACCCGCCGCAAATGATAAAACAATATCGCTGAATTTATGGCTTATTCTCTTAAAAACAAAGCCGAAAACAGCGCCGATAACCGTAGCGCCTCCAACTCCGAGAGCCGTCAGCAAAACCATTTGCATATTATCATCCTTCCTTTTTGAATTATAACACATTCAATATTATAAATGAATACAGCATAGAAAATATTTATAAAATGTTTTCTTTAACGGGAATTATTCCCCCGAAATCAGCAAGAGGAAAATCAAGGGAAATAATTTTAACTCCCCTTTCTTCTGTAAACTTTTTAATTCGGCTGTAATCTCTGTGTTTTGTAATATCACCGAAAAATATTATTTCATCACGGGAAAGCTTACCGCTTGCACCGCCTATGAAGCCGTATTCGTGACCTTCGAGGAAAATATCACCTTTGCTGATAAAAAGGCAATCTATACCCTTTTTGCCGGCTGTACGGGCAATTGATTCATCATCGGTTATGATTGAGTTTTCATCAACAACAAGAATAGAGCATTTGCAATATCCTTGCTTTACAGAAATTACATCGAGTTTTTTGCATCCTTCTTTTACGGAATCATCAAAAATTTTACTGTTACCGATAATCTGCTCACCGATTATCGTGTGATTAAGTATGCAGTCATCAGGATAATGACCTTCAACCTTTTTCACGGTTTCCGTAACAGAAAAGCCCGTTGCTTTCAGTTTGGAAATTAATTCCGTCTGTCCCCTGTCAACTATGATTTTGCCCTCGCCGAGATACAAAACTGAAAGGTCGCAGTGTTTTGATACGGATTTGTCAACAAAATTGTTTTCTTTTGTATAAATTACCTCTATGCCACGTTTTTCAAGGTGACTGATAATTACATTGTTAAGACCGCCGCAGATAAGCGATGTTACTTGTCCTTCGGGAAGGTTTGCATTTTTCAAAAAATCACTCATAATATTATAGCTTCAAAGGCTTGTCTGATAGTTTTTACACCCACTATTTCAATCTCCTTTTTGAGAGAAGATGAAATATTTTTGAGGTTGGCATAGGGAATGATACATTTATTAAAACCAAGTCTTGTTGCCTCTTTGATTCTCTGCTCACAGTGAGAAACGCCTCTTATTTCCCCTGCAAGACCTACTTCACCAAAGGCAAGAACATCGTCGCGCAGAGCATAATCCTTAAGCGATGACACAAGTGCCATCACAATCGTAAGGTCAAGTGCCGGCTCGTCAAGTTTCATACCGCCAACGATATTAATATAAGCATCCATATTTCCGAAGAAATATCCGCCTCTTTTTTCGAGTACGGCTATAAGCATCGCAAGACGGTTAAAATCAAATCCGTTTGATATTCTGCGCGGATTACCAAAGCCTGTGGCGGTAACAAGTCCTTGAATTTCAGCTAAAAGCGGTCTTGTGCCTTCCATAACACAAGCAACACAGGAACCAGGGGTATTCTTCGGTCTGCCCGAAATAAGCATTTCCGAAGGATTTTCAACCACTTTAAGTCCTGTATCAAACATTTCAAAAACACCGATTTCGTTGGTGGAGCCGAAACGGTTTTTAACTGCTCTTAAAATTCTGAAGGAAAGATTTCTTTCACCCTCAAAATACAGCACGGCATCGACTATATGCTCCAAAACTTTCGGTCCTGCTATATTACCGTCTTTATTTACGTGACCGACTAAAATAACGGGAATGCCGAGAGTTTTAGCCGTGCGCATAAGAAGATTTGATGATTCTCTTACCTGTGTAACACAGCCAGGCGAGGAATTAAGTTCCGTAAAGTTCATCGTCTGAATTGAATCGACTATGACGAGGTCAGGACTTGTTGCGTGTACGTGTTCACAGATAGCCTGTACGTCGGTTGCGCAAAGAATAAAAAGGTTATCCGTTTTAACCTTTAGTCTGTCTGCTCGGAGTTTAATCTGACTGTAAGATTCTTCACCCGAAACATACAGTATTTTTAGTTTTTTGCCGAGTTGATGACAAATCTGTAAAAGGATAGTAGATTTACCGATGCCGGGATCACCGCTTAAAAGCACAAGTGAGCCTTTGACTATTCCGCCTCCGAGCACTCTGTCAAGTTCACTCATACCTGTTTTATAGCGAAGCTCATTATCAGGCTCTATCTGTGTAAGCTGATATGATGCCACACTTTTTGCTTTAAACAGGTCAGAGTTTTTTGATTTTGAGGGTTCAGTTTGTCTTACTTCTTCCTCAAAGCTTGCCCATTCGCCGCAATCAGGACATTTACCGAGCCATTTTGCAGTTTCGTAGCCACAATTACTGCACACGAAAATGCTTTTTGTTTTCACTGCCATTATTTTCTTCTCCTTCGGGATTGCTTTCGATATAACTTATAAGACCGTCAACTATAGCCTGAGCCATTTCCTTCTGATAATCTTCATCTTTAAGCTTTTCAGCTTCTGCTTTATTAGACATAAATCCGCATTCAACCATCACCGACGGTACAACCGAATGATAAAGCATGTAAATGTCTGTACCGCTTTCTTTGATTTGTCTTGTGTTATCGGGCTGTAAGGCGTTCACCACCGACTTTTGTATTTCATCGGCAAGAATTTTACTGTCAGGATTATTTTTGGAATAAAAAACCTGTGTACCGCTGTATTTACTTTCTGTGAAATAATTCTGATGTATGGAAAGAAGAATACAATTTCCGCTCTCTTCCACTATTTTCATTCGGTTATGTATATCCGAAACCTTTTTTTCACGCATTGTTGATGCAGATTCATCATAAATAAGATAATCTCCGTCACGTGTCATTACAGTATCAAAACCTTTTTCAAGTAAAATTTCATTAACCTTAAACGATATTGCAAGGTTGATTTCCTTTTCAAGTACTCCGTCTTCCGACTGTGTTCCTCCGTCTTCTCCGCCGTGGCCTGCATCAATAATTATTACAGGCTTGGCGTCAGCTGTAACGGTTACGACATTAGAAAACACACCGACAAAATTAAGCATTACCGTCAGAGAAAAGAATAAAACAAAGGTTACGGCAAATCCTATCGCCCGCTTTAAGTTAAAAGCTAAATATAAACCATTTTTCATAATATCACCCAATAAATATTATGGAAAAAACATGATTTATATAACAGATATATTTTACAATAAAAGCGATAAATAATCAATACAAAGACGAAAAATTAAAGAGGCTGTAAAAACAGCCTCAAAATAATTATTTAACTTCAACTCTCCAACCGTAGGGATCTTCTCTTTTACCCCACTGGATTCCTGTAAGTTCATCATAAAGCTTCTGTGTAAGTTCACCGATACCGCCGTTACCGATAGTCATTACATCGTCAACATAACGGAGCTTACCAACAGGAGAAACAACTGCCGCTGTACCTGTACCCCAAACCTCTTCAAGAGAGCCGTCCTTTGCAGCGGCAACTACTTCGTCAACGGAAATCTTTCTTTCTTCAACTTCGTAACCCCAAGCCTTGCAGACATTGGTGATGGAGTTACGTGTGATACCGGGAAGGATACTGCCGTTGAGAGCGGGAGTGATAACCTTACCGTTAATCTTAAACATGATGTTCATCGCTCCAACTTCTTCGATGTATTTTCTTTCAACACCGTCAAGCCAAAGAACCTGTGAATAACCGCTGTCGTGAGCTTTAACCTGTGCGATAAGAGATGCGGCATAGTTACCGCCTGTCTTTGCAAAGCCCATACCACCCTTGACAGCACGTACATATTCATCTTCAATCCAAATGCCTACAGGAGCAAGACCGCTTTCGTAGTAAGCACCCGAGGGTGAAAGAACGATAATGAACAAGTATGTCTTTGAGGGAGCAACGCCAAGAAACTCATCAGTTGCGATTACGAAGGGACGGATGTAAAGTGATGTGCCTTCATCGGAGGGAACCCAATCTCTGTCAATGTCAACAACAGCCTTTACTGCATCAACAAAAACATCTTCGGGAATTTCAGGAATGCAAAGTCTTTCATTTGAAGCATTAGCTCTTTTTGCATTCATATCGGGACGGAAAAGATAAATCTTATCATCGTCGCCTCGGTATGCCTTAAGGCCTTCGAACATTTCCTGTCCGTAGTGGAAAACCATAGCACTGGGAGCAAGAGAAATATCGCCGTAGGGTTCAATTCTTGCATCGTGCCAGCCTTTCCCCTCGGTGTAATTCATAATGAACATATGGTCAGTAAAAATGTGACCGAAGCCAAGCTTTTCACCTTTAGCTGGTTTTACTTTAGGTGAAGTTGTTTTGGTAATTTTAATTTCCATTTTATACACCTCTTAATTAATAATCATAGCCTGTTTTGAGAGCCTTAAGGTTAATTTCCGTAAGGTTTGCCTTTTTGGGAGGAACCACCTTTTTAAGAACATCTTCTGTGTTATCAAAAGAGAAAGCATCAGATTCTTTGATGAGTTTGCCCATAAGAATCATATTTGCAAGAGTGGAAAAACCTTCATCGTTAGCCATCTTTGTGGCGGGAACAGCGAAAACCGTTACGTCGTCTCTTTCGGGCATTTCACCGATAAGAGAAGAGTCAATAATAATAATACCGCCCGACGCAACATCGTTTTCATATTTTTTAAGTGAAGGAAGGTTCATGGCAACAAGGCAGTCGGGAGCAGTTACTATGGGAGAACCGATAGGCTCATCGCTGATAATTACACTGCAGTTTGCTGTACCGCCACGCATTTCGGGACCGTATGAAGGAAGCCAGGAAACCTGTTTTCCGTCTAAAAGACCTTTATATGCAAGGAATTTACCTGCGAAAAGGACACCCTGACCGCCAAAGCCTGCGATTAAAATCTGTGTAGTACTCATTTTGTCCCCTCCTTATTCTGCATCTCTGTCTTTATAAACACCTAAAGGATAGTAAGGAATCATTTTTTCCTCTACCCATTCAAGTGCTTTTTCAGGTGTCATACCCCAGTTTGTGGGACAAGTAGAAACAACCTCAATAAGTGAGAAGCCTTTTTTATCAATCTGATTCTGGAAGGCTTTTTTGATTGCCTTCTTTGCGTTTCTTACATTCTTAACATTGTTTACTGCCACTCTTTCGATGTAGCCTGCACCGTCGAGCTGTGAAAGCATTTCAGAAACCTTTACGGGGAAGCCGCAGTGACTTGTATCTCTGCCGTAGGGTGAGGTCTGTGTGACCTGACCGGGAAGCGATGTGGGAGCCATCTGACCGCCTGTCATACCGTAAATAGCGTTATTTACAAATATAATTGTGATGTTTTCGTTTCTTGCGGCGGCGTGAACAGTTTCAGCCATACCGATTGAAGCAAGGTCACCATCACCCTGATATGTAAACACTATGTGATTATCGGGGTCGGAGCGCTTAAGACCTGTAGCAACAGCAGGAGCTCTGCCGTGAGCAGCTTCAACCATATCACAGGTAAAATAGTTATAAGCGAGAACGGAACAGCCTACAGGTGCAACACCGATAGTTTTTCCTTCGATACCTAATTCGTCAATTGCTTCGGCAACAAGACGGTGGATTATACCGTGAGTGCAACCGGGACAATAATGAAGAGGAACATCAGCAAGTGATTTGGGTTTATCAAATACTACCATTATTTTGTACCTCCTTTGGAATATGCTTTGATTGATTCGAGAACCATTTCGGGTGAAGGAATCATACCGCCCACTCTGTTGCAAAGATATACAGGCTTTCTACATTCCGTGGCAAGTCTGATATCTTCAATCATCTGTCCCATTGAAAGCTCAACAGAAATAAAGCAGTTAACCTTATCTGCGGCTTTTCTGAACGCTTCGTTGGGGAAAGGCCAGAGTGTGATAGGTCTTATTAAACCTACTTTAATACCTTCTTCACGAAGTGCGTCAACAGCATTTTTACAAATACGTGCAACTGAGCCGTAAGCTGTTAAGATAAAGTCAGCATCTTCTGTTTTGTATGCTTCGAATTTTTTCTCTGTTGCTTCGATTTGTGCGTATTTTTCATATCTTTCCACAACTAATTTTTCCAACACATTGGGTTCAATGTAGAGTGAGTTAATTACATTGTGGGGACGTTCCATGTTTGTACCTGTTGTAGCCCAGGTTTTTTCGGGAACAACTCGTGTTGATTCTTTCTTTTCAAATGTAACAGGTTCCATCATCTGTCCCAACATACCATCGCCTAAAATCATAACGGGCATTCTGTAGATGTCTGCCATGTCAAAAGCGTCAGCTGTCATATCAACAATTTCCTGAACTGATGAAGGGGCTAAAACGATTACACGGTAATCGCCGTGACCGTGACCTTTTGTAGCCTGGAAGTAGTCTGACTGTGAAGCCTGGATACCGCCTAAGCCCGGGCCTGCACGCATAATATTAACTATTACGCAAGGGAGGTCCGCACCTGCCATATATGAAAGTGCTTCAGCCTTTAAGCTGATACCGGGAGATGATGAAGAGGTCATAACTCTTGCGCCTGCACCTGCGGCACCGTAAACCATATTTGCAGCTGATACTTCACTTTCTGCCTGAAGGAAAACGCCACCGATTTTAGGCATACGCTTTGCCATATAGGCACTGATTTCTGTCTGAGGAGTTATAGGATATCCGAAAAAGTAACGGCAACCTGCCAAAATTGCAGCTTCAGCAACGGCTTCATTACCTTTTACCAAAACCTTATCTGCCATATTTATTCAATCCTTTCTTGAAATTATTACTTATTTGTACACCTCAATCGCACAGTCGGGGCACATTGTAGCACACATTGCGCAACCGATACAAGCGTCGGGGTCTTTAACTGCTGCGGGTTT
>JAZUNX010000004.1:0-26277 GCA_045604385.1 Acutalibacteraceae bacterium | reverse complement strand
CTTACGGTAGTAGCCTGTGATACGGCTGTAAACCTCAGTCTTTTCACCGCATTCGGGACAGGTGTATTCTTCACCTACGATGTAACCGTGGTTCTTACATACTGAATAAGTGGGTGAAAGAGTATAATAAGGTAAGCGGTAGTTTTCGGCAATCTTTCTGATAAGAGCCGCCGCACTCTTCCAGTCGGGAAGCTTTTCACCGAGGAAGGCGTGGAAAACAGTACCGGAGGTATAGAGTGTCTGAAGGTCATCCTGAATGTCAAGTGCTTCAAAGATATCATCTGTGTAGCCTACGGGAAGGTGTGAAGAGTTGGTGTAGTAGGGTGTTTCGCCCTTCTTCAGATCGCCGGCTGTGATAATGTTGGGATAGTGCTTGAGATCGTGCTTTGCAAGACGGTAGGAAGTAGATTCTGCAGGAGTTGCTTCAAGGTTGTAAAGATCGCCGTACATTTCCTGATAATCGGAAAGTCTTTCACGCATGTGGTTGAGAACATCCTGTGCGAACTTCTGTGTGCATTTGTGTGTAAGGTCAGCCTTGAGCCATTTTGCGTTGAGACCTGCTTCGTTCATACCGACAAGACCGATAGTTGAGAAGTGGTTTGCAAAGGTGCCGAGGTATCTCTTTGTGTAGGGATAGAGACCTGCATCTAAAAGACCTGTGATAACCTTTCTCTTGATAGCAAGAGAGCGGGCGGAAATATCCATAAGCTTGTCAAGTCTCTTGTAGAAGTCTGCTTCATCCTCTGCAAGGAAAGCAATTCTGGGGATGTTGATGGTAACAACACCTACTGAACCTGTGCTTTCGCCGCTGCCGAAGAAGCCGCCTGACTTTTTGCGGAGCTCACGAAGGTCGAGACGAAGTCTGCAGCACATTGAACGTACATCGCTGGGCTCCATATCGGAGTTGATGTAGTTTGAGAAGTAGGGTGTGCCGTATTTTGCTGTCATTTCAAAGAGAAGCTTATTGTTCTCTGTTTCTGACCAGTCAAAGTCTCTTGTGATTGAGTAAGTGGGAATGGGATACTGGAAGCCTCTGCCGTTGGCGTCACCTTCAATCATGGTTTCGATGAAGGCGCGGTTAATCATATCCATTTCCTTCTTACAGTCCTTATACTTGAAGTCCATTTCCTTGCCGCCTACGATAGCGTTAAGCTCTGCAAGGTCATTGGGAACTGTCCAGTCAAGAGTGATGTTTGAGAAGGGAGCCTGTGTACCCCATCTTGAAGGTGTGTTTACGCCGTAGATGAAGGATTCGATGCACTTTTTAACCTGGTCGTAAGAGAGGTTGTCTACCTTTACGAAGGGAGCAAGATAGGTATCGAAGGATGAGAAGGCCTGTGCGCCTGCCCATTCGTTCTGCATAATGCCGAGGAAGTTAACCATCTGATTGCAGAGAGTAGCAAGGTGAGAAGCGGGTGAAGAGGTAATCTTGCCCGTTACACCGCCGAGACCTTCCTGAATAAGCTGTTTGAGTGACCAGCCTGCGCAGTAACCGGTAAGCATTGAAAGGTCGTGAAGGTGAATATCTGCATTACGGTGAGCGTTTGCGATTTCATCGTCATAAACCTCTGAAAGCCAGTAGTTAGCTGTGATGGCACCGGAGTTATTGAGGATAAGACCGCCGACGGAATATGTAACGGTGGAGTTTTCCTTAACTCTCCAGTCGTTGATGTTAACGTAGTTATCAACGATTTCCTTATAGTCGAGAAGGGTGGTGTTGATGTCACGGAGCTTTTCGTGCTGACGGCGGTAAAGGATGTATGCCTTTGCAACATCGGAATAGCCTGCCTGAACGAGAACGTGCTCAACGCTGTCCTGAATATCTTCAACAGCTACATGACCGTCCTTGATTTTGGGTTCGAAGTCAGCGGTAACCTTGAGAGCAAGGAAATCGATGATGTCGGGATTGTAATCTCTGCCCTGTGCATCAAAGGCAAGAGTGATAGCCTGGGTAATCTTCTTTAAATCGAAGTCGATGATTTTACCTGTTCTTTTTAAAACGGTATACATTAGTTTTTCCTCCTTAATTATTACTGAATTTAGTTTCCGTTCCCGTAGTGGCGTAAAATCCCAAACCACCATATATAGGGGTTTTCTCCCCTTTCGGAACGGGTACAGGACTTATGATAACACAAAATATAGTGAATTTCAATAGGTTTGGCACAAATTATTGTATTTTTTCAAATAAAATAATATACAAGATATTGGGGTGGTGACTTGTGAAATTTTGTACACTTTTCCCTTTCTTTCATAATTGCATTTTTCTTGCAAAAAAACTTGATACTTTCGGAAAAATGTAGTATAATGAAGTTTATAAAATGACAAGGAGAGTAATTATGGTTTGCAAAGAATGCGAAAAGTCAATTGCAAAAAACAGCAATTACTGTAAATATTGCGGCACAAAGGTAGAAAAAGACGAAAAGCAGAAGGTGTCCGTTATAAAAGCTGAAGAGCCGAAAAAGGAAGAACCCGTTCTCCTTTTCAGAGAGGTTGAAGTTACCGAAGACGAAGCAGAGACCGGCGCAGAAAGAATTCTCGACTTTGACGGTGCCGTGGAGCCTTTACATATTGTCTTCCCGAAGCTTTTCTGCACAGGACAGCTCTTTATGGTTAAAAAGTATAAGTTCCTGAATGAGCAGGGCAAAAAGTATAAGAAGAATATTCTTATCAGAGTAAATATAGCTTAAGACCGTTACCGACAGAGATGTCGGTAATTTTTGTTTACTATGGAAAAAGGGGCAAAAACAAGGCTGTGGCACGAAAGTGACAGCCCTTTATATATTATTGTATTCGGTTGTGCTAATTGCAATTTTTTGAATAGGATAAAATTATTCTTCTATTAAAGTTTTTCCTTCTCTTCCGTTTTTATCTATAATGTAGATAAAACAGTTTTCAAATTGGTTTGAATATACTTCTCCTATTTTTATTTTCTCGGGGAAATAATTATACTTTATTACAACCGAAAACTGATTTGGTAGTTTGTTTGAAACAAACGGTACAAACTCATGTGCTGAACTCGCTTTCGGAGAATTGGCACCATCTTTTACAGAATCGTATACAATTATGGAGTTTTTACAGGAGTGGCATACGGCTTTTAAAATCAACTGATGCTCTTTCTTGACGATGAAAGGCGCAAAAATTCCTTTGGTTTGTTTGCCTGTATGTAAAAACTGGAATTCAGTTGCTCCACAAGTACATTTAAGATTTGCCGAAAAAGAAACGCCATTAAACTCTTCTATGTTAGTTAAATAGTCTAATATTCTCAATTCCACAATAGTTTACCTCTATTTCACAAATTCTTATTTATCGAGCACATTTTGTTTGAGATAATTTTTCCGCGGGATGAGGTCATCCCGCCCTACAGCTTTAAATATTATTTTGCTATAATCGGCGGACACGGTACGCCATGTCCCTACGGTAGTTTCCCGTAAGGCTGCGCAATTCAGCGGACGACCAATGGTGGCCCCTACGAAATCACCCTGTTAATTCGGCGGGATATCACTTCTTGTTTCCCGAAACCTGTCCCGCGATTGCGAATTAGGCATTGCGCATTCCGAATTATTATAGGTACCTCATCATCGCCACAGCCTTGCCCAGAATAATAAGCTCGTTTACGATAATCGGCTCGAAGGCATCATTTTCCGGTTGAAGACGGAAGTGACCGTTTTCCTTATAAAAGGTTTTAACAGTTGCTTCGTCCTCGATAAGTGCGACAACAATATCCCCGTTACGGGCAGTGGGTGTCTTTTCAACAAAGAGAATATCTCCGTCATAAATACCTGCATTAATCATACTTTCACCGCGTACACGGAGAGCAAAAAGCTCCTTATCCTTTGAAAGGTGACCGCCTGTGAAGGGCAGATAACATTCCACCTGCTCTACGGCTAAAATGGGCAAACCTGCCGTAACAGTACCTAAAAGGGGTACATGGCGCACATTTTCAGCCTGACCGACGATACGGATGGAGCGTTTGAGCATAGGGTCACGGACAATGTAGCCCTTTTCCTCCAAAGCATCAAGATTAGCCTGAACGGAAGAAGTGGAACGAAGACCCACAGCCTGACAGATTTCTCTGACTGAAGGGGGTACGCCGTCACCTAATCTTTCCTTGAGATATTCCAGAATAAGATGCTGATTTTCACTTAAAGGCTTCATAAAAATTAACCTCTTTTCTCTTTAGAAATTTTTATTTGAATTAAAAACAAATGTTCGTCAAAATCAGTATAACACATCTTTCCAAAAAATGCAAACATTTGTTCTGATTTTTTGAAAAAAATTTTTTCTTGTCCAAGGATAAAAAAGACTTTCTCTATCCATAATAAAAACAAAGAAAAGACTTTTTTGAAACGAGGAAATTTTATGAAAGATAAAAAGAAGCTTTTTTCATCTCTTTACACGGGCAAGGGCTTTTATATCACAAGTGCCGTATGTATCTGTCTCATCGCGGCGGCAATCGGGGTAATATACAAAGCCTCCACAAATCTTATCTCCGAAATTGCCTATGACACAAACACAAGCATTTCCTTTGCCACAGAACAGGCAGAAGCCAACAAAGAAGATGAGGCTGACCCGAGACTTACGGACACCACAAAAAAAGAGACAAAAACAACAAGAGAAACAACCACCTCCGCCCCCTCCACCACAGTTAAACCAACGGAGACCACAACTACTACGCCGACCACTACTGAAAAAACAACCACCGACTACGGCAACAACTCTTATATTCTCCCCTGCGAGGACGAAATACTCAAGGACTATTCCACCACCCCCGTTTATGACGAGACTATGGATGATTGGAGAGTACACAAGGCAATCGACTTCTCCTGCGAGAGAGGTACTCCCGTTTACTCCGTCGGCAACGGAATAGTGACCAAGGTTTACGCGGACACCTCCTACGGCTACTGTATCGAAATCGACTTCGGTGACTTTACGGGAAGATATTGCGGACTTGAACAGGGTACAACAGTAAAGCTCGATACTGTAATGAAAAAGGGTGACACCGTGGGCAAGACAGGAGATTTACCCTGCGAAAGCGGAATGGAGCCACATTTCCATTTTGAAGTGGTAAAAGACGGAAAGAATGTAGATCCTATTGAGGAGATACGGTGAATCAATAGAGCAGATATTATCCGCACTAAAAAATTTTTCGCATACAATAAAAATCTCATAGAAAAAAGCACAGAGATAAGCTTGATTTTGCTTCCTCTGTGCTTTGTTTATTACTTTTTGTATAGATTAATGAGTCCTTTTTATTGCATCACAGACTGTTAATCATAGAAAGATGCTCCACATAAAAGTCTTTGACCTCGTTCGGCTTGGTCATGCCGCCCTGGAGTGACATATGGTCGCCGTCATAGGTAGGCATAATGTTCCATATTCCCTTTTCTATATTATTAATATCAAATTCCTTTGCAGGTGCGCCGAAGGGAGCTGTAGCGGAAAGAGTGTTAACGAGACCGTCATTCTGCTGCCAGGATTCATCGATTACATAACCGCCTGCAGTAACACCTGTGTATACGCCCATAGCCTTTGAAGCGGCTACGAAAAGGGATTCCATCTTTCTCTCCACGGGAGCCCATGTTCCGTCTTCTCTCTGTTCAGTAGCATTACAGGGGAAGGAGAAGTAGTAAGCATCTTCAAGTGTGAGGATATTACTGTTAAGCTCGAGAGCATTGTCGATATACATATCATAAGAAGCAAAGTCCTTTTCACTTCTGCCGTCGGTGTTCGAGCCGTTGGCGACTTTTACGAGATTTGTCAGAGCGTATTGAATATCATTGGTAAGACCGCTGAGAGGCTTTTCACCCTCGGGCATATCTTCTTTATCCACCATATAGGCAGTAGTACCGTTATGAGGTGCAGCTAAAGCAGTTACACTGTAAATCCAATCACCTTTACCGCCCTTAAAAAAGTCGGAAAGCTCGTTTTCAGGTGTTGCTTCAATTTCTTCCTGCACGCCCTTTTCCATTATACTTGCGAAAAGTCGTACCGTAGCACCGCCGAAGGAGTGACCTAAAAGATTAATCTTGTCTTCACTGCTGAAGGAGTCAATAAGCGCTCTGCCGGTAAAGTCGGTGCCGTATCTTTCGTGACCGCATTCCTCACTGTGAGCCTTGCCGTAGTCAACCACATTACCCGTAAGCTGGGCATAAAGCTCGCAGGCTCTGTCCCAGGCACTCGATGAGGGCGCCACGGAAGCGGCATAGCAATCGAAGCCCTTATCATTAAGATACTTCATAAGGTCTCCGCCGAACATACCCCAATAGGGCATAACCTTGTTTGCGGCATCGTAGCTTCCCCAACCGGAAAGACCGTGAACAAAGACATATTTGTAGTTGGTGTTCCACTGTGAGCTGTCAGCCTTGAGACATTCACCCGAATACCCGAAAAGCATAGCCACGGATACCATAAGACTGATGATTCTGTAAAGGATATTGTTTATGATTGCATTCATTCTCATAACCTCTTTTCTTTCATTTTATTATATAATACCACATTGATACAGATTTTGCACTACCTTTTTACATATTTAATTTCTCTTCATTTTTCTTTCGAAAAGAATTATTATGCACCTTTATCTGCTCTTTGTATCAAAAATCCGCTGTTTTTTGCATATCCTCTTGTCAATATTCAATAAATATGCATAAAAATGTAAAATTCCCTTAAAAATCCCTTGACTTTTGCATAAATGAGTGTATAATCGTATGCATACTTTCAAAAATGAACAGGAGATAAAACCATGAAACAGATTAAAAAAATTGTACTTGCTTATTCAGGCGGTCTTGATACATCC
Source organism: Acutalibacteraceae bacterium (assembly GCA_045604385.1). GTDB lineage: Bacteria > Bacillota > Clostridia > Oscillospirales > Acutalibacteraceae > UBA6857. Next base: position 19,484 of record JAZUNX010000004.1, on the reverse strand, counting down.
ATCATCATCCCTTGGCTTAAAGAAAACTACGAAGGCTGTGAGGTTATCGCAGTTTCCGGTAACGTAGGTCAGGGCACAGAGCTTGAAGGACTTGAAGAAAAAGCAATTAAAACAGGTGCATCAAAGCTCTACATCGAAGACCTCAACGATGAATTCGTTGAAGAATACATCTACCCCACCCTCAAGGCAGGTGCAATCTATGAAGGCATGTATCTTTTAGGTACCGCTTTTGCCCGTCCTCTTATCGCAAAGAGAATCGTTGAAATCGCCAAGGCTGAAGGTGCTGACGCTATCTGCCACGGCTGTACAGGTAAGGGTAATGACCAGGTTCGTTTCGAGCTTGCCATCAAAGCCTTCGCTCCCGAAATGGAAATCATCGCTCCCTGGAGAACCTGGGAATTCAAGAGCCGTGAGGACGAAATCGAATACGCTATCAAAAAGAACATTCCTCTTAAGATCACAAGAGAAACAAATTACTCAAAGGACAAGAACATCTGGCATCTTTCTCACGAAGGTCTTGACCTTGAAGATCCCGCAAACGAGCCCAAGTATGAAGAAATCCTCGAAATGGGCGTAACTCCCGAACAGGCTCCCGACGAGCCCACCTACATCACCATCGGCTTCGAAAAGGGTATCCCCGTAACTCTCGACGGTGAAAAGCTCGGCGGTGTTGCCATGGTTACAAAGCTCAACGAAATCGGCGGTGCAAACGGCATCGGTATCATCGATATGGTTGAAAACCGTCTCGTAGGTATGAAGTCAAGAGGTGTTTACGAAACTCCGGGCGGCACCATCCTTTACAAGGCTCACGAAATGCTCGAGCAGCTTTGCCTTGACAGAGATACACAGCACTTAAAGCAGCAGCTTTCCACCAAGTTCTCCGAGCTTGTTTACTTCGGTCAGTGGTACACTCCCTGCCGTGAGGCTCTTTCCGCTTTTGTTGACAAGACACAGGAAACCGTTACAGGTGAAGTTAAGCTCAAGCTCTACAAGGGCAACATCATCGGTGCAGGTATGAAGTCACCCTACTCACTTTACAGTGAGGATATGGCAACCTTCGACGAGGATGACTGCTACGACCAGATGGATTCACAGGGCTTCATCAACCTCTTCGGTCTCCCCCTCAAGGTTAAGGCTATGCTTTCCAAGGATTGGGATATTAAATAAGAATTTTAAGGGGCTGTCGGAAGATGGCCCCCTATGTGTTTAAATGCTGTTTATTGTATTGAATATGTTTTTACTTTGTGGTATAATTCCTTTCAGCAATTTGAAAGCCGGCGGATACGAAAAGCTGTATTCATTATCTCTCCCGTATTGTAGGGCGTGATGACCCTATCCCGCCGAAGACGGAACTTACCGAAATCGGCAAAATCGTAAATAAATATATTAATTCAATTGAAACAACATACAATAACATTCATATTGAAAATTATGTTATTATGCCCGACCATATTCACCTGTTAATCTTTATTGATGTGCCCCACGAAAACGGCGGCGGGATAGGGTCATCCCGCCCTACATTAGACAGAATTATCAAAGCTTTAAAAAGATTGGTTACAAAAGAAGTAGGATTTTCTATATGGCAGGAATCCTTTTATGACGAAATCATCAGAAACGAAAAAGCTTTTCAGAATATGTGGAATTACATAGAAGGCAACCCTTATCAATGGGTTGCCGACAAAAAAATATAAATAACACCCATTAACATTAGGAGGAACACACCATGCCCCTTTGGACAGGAAGATTCAAAAAACAACTCGACTCACAAACCAACGATTTCAATTCATCCATTCCCTTTGACAGCCGTATGTACGCTCAGGACATAAAAGGCTCAATTGCCCATGCAAAAATGCTCGGCAATCAGGGAATAATAGACAGAAAGGAAAGCGAGCTCATAGCGAAAACTCTCGGCGATATCCTTTGGGATATTGATGAAGGCAACCTCGAAATTGATATGACTGCGGAAGATATACACACCTTTGTGGAAGGTGAGCTTACCAAAAGAATCGGCGACAGCGGTAAACGTCTTCACACGGCAAGAAGCAGAAACGATCAGGTAGCTTTGGATCTTAAGCTTTATCTTCTCAACCAATACAAAGAACTCTCGGGACTTTTGGCAGATCTTGTCTGGACACTCACCAAAAAGGCAAACGCCTACTATGACGCAGTTATGCCCGGCTATACTCACCTTCAGCGTGCACAGCCCATAACCTTCGGTCACCACATTTTAGCCTACTGCGAAATGTTTATGCGTGACTTTGACCGTCTTTATGACTGGCAGAAGCGTACAAAGGTTTCTCCCCTCGGTTCAGGCGCTTTGGCAGGTACCACCTACCCCATCGACAGACATTTTGTTTCCGAACAGTTAGGGCTTGACGGTAACGTTACAGCAAACTCCCTCGACGGTGTTTCCGACAGAGATTATGCTCTCGAGCTTTTAAGCATACTTTCTATTATAATGGTGCATCTTTCCCGTTTTTCCGAGGAGGTTATTATGTGGTGCTCCTGGGAATTCAAGTTCATCGAGCTTGATGATGCCTTCTCTACGGGAAGCAGTATTATGCCCCAGAAGAAAAACCCCGACATTGCAGAGCTTGTACGCGGCAAATCGGGCAGAGTATTCGGTGACCTGCAAACTCTTTTAACTGTTATGAAAGGTCTTCCTTTGGCCTATAATAAAGATATGCAGGAGGATAAGGAGGCTGTCTTTGATGCACTCGACACGGTTATAATGTGTCTTAAAACCTTCACTCCGATGATTGATACTGCAGAGGTTCTTACCGAAAATATGAGAAAGGCCGCCGCAAAGGGCTTCATCAACGCCACCGATGCCGCCGACTATCTTGTTTACAAGGGTCTCCCCTTCAGAGATGCCTATAAGGCAACAGGTCAGCTTGTGGCTCTTTGCATTGACAAGGACCTCACTCTCGAAACCTTACCTATCGAAGAGTATAAGGCTGTATGCGACCTCTTTGAGGAGGATGTTTACAAAGCAATTGACCTTGACGAATGTGTTAAAAAGAGAACCGTCAAGGGCGGACCCTCACCCGAATGTGTTCTTCAGGAAATTAAAAATATGCGCCAAAGACTTGGTTTATAATGAAAAAGTCAGGGTGCCACTTTGAAAAGAAAGTCAGACTTTACAAAGTGGCACCTTGTGACATTTTATGCCGAAAGAAAAGATTTTTTTCTCTTCTTCCCAAAAAATTTGACATTCCCTTTCTCTTTTTCGACAAAGTTTTCAGTGCGGAAATAGTAGAATAAGGATGAAAGAAATCACTACATAGTACATTTTAAGAAAAGAGGAAGATTATGAGAGAAAAATTAATCATTATGTCAAACGCTTTTTTTATGACATTACTCGGAATCAGAATTGAGTTTTTCAACCGCCTGCTGACTTTACTTTTTCTTAAAAGAAAAATGCTCTTTCTCTGCACCCCTGTCGACAGACATCTTATGCGGCTGAGAAAAGATTTTATTATGCTCGAAAGACGTCATCTTTCCTTTGTTTGCCTTGACATATAAAGGAAGGTGAACTATAATTTCCTTAATGAGAAAATCAAAAAGGAGAGAGAATATGAAAACAAAAGAAAGCTCTGCTGAAAAGCTTTTGCGAAAGCAGCAAAAAAGAGAAAAAGAAATCGCTAAATGGGAAAAAGAAAAGGCAAGACCCAAAAGAAACTATTATCTTGTCTGGCTTATCTTCATCATCTGCATTATCTATGCCACCGACGAAATAGCTTCACAGATAGGCACTCTTATGAAAACGGAAATTGCCAACGACCTTTTTGCAAAGTACGGCGAAAGCTCCGTGGGTGTTCTTGACATCCTTTCGGTGCTGACTGTCCCCTTCCAGGCTCTGGCTCTTTTCTATAAGCCTCTTGCCGACAGATGGGGCAGAAAGCTTTTCCTTATTATCAACACCTTCGGTATGAGCTTTGCCATGCTGGTAATTTTCCTTTCGGGGAACATCGTTCTTTACTTTATCGGTGCCATTACGGTGCAGTTCTTCATCCCCCACGATATGCACGTGGTTTACATTATGGAATCCTCACCCTCAAAGCACAGAGGACGGATTTACTCCTCAATTAAATTTCTCGCCAATATGTCCGTTATGCTTGTACCTCTTTTAAGAAGACTTTTAATGGAAAATGCATCCGAGTGGAGAAATGTTTATTTCATCCCTGCCGTTGTTGGTATCATCACCTGCGGTATCGCTCTTCTTTTTGCAAGAGAGACGGACGCCTTCATCGATTCACGAATTGCTTATCTTAAGCTTACCGACGAAGAAAGAGCAGAACTTAAAAACAAAAAGGACACGGAAAATGCACAGGGCGGTCTGCTCCCCGCACTCAAATTTGCTCTTAAGCACAAACAGCTCCGTTGGCTTTACATAGTTGGCGCTTTAGCCAATACAGGCTTCCTTCTCACTCTTAATTATCAGGTTATTCTTTCCTACGGCTATGCTGAAAGCTTCATTAATCAGGGTCTTTTCGCCTCTCTCGGTGACGAGGTAATGAATGCCGTAAGCATAGGTCCCGTTACCGAGGCACTCTTTATGTTCCCTGTAGGCTGTGCCGTTTCACAGGTAATTATGGGCTTCATTTCCGACAGCAAGGGCAGAAAAGCCGCCGCTATGGTTACTGCCTTCGACTGTCTTGTAACCTTCCTGCTTTTCTATATCGGCTCAAAAATGGCGTGGAATCCCTACATTGTAGGATTTTTCTGCGGTGCCTGTATAGGAAGCTACTATTCAACCAATGATGTTATTATAATGATGATAGGCGAATCCGCCCCCACAAATCTCCGCTCATCAATTATGTCTGCCGAATTTGTGGTCGTTGCTTTGGGTGTGGTCGTTTCCTTCGGTGTGGGCTTACCCCTTGTGACTGTTTTAGGCAACAGCTTTATGGGTATAGTCGCCTTTGCTCTCACCGTCCCCGGCTTTATCGCTGCCCTTATCGCCATGGCTCTTAAAACCCACGACACCAAGGGCATTGACCTTGATAAGGTTACGGGAGCAGAATGGGACTAAATCAATTCGGAATGCGAAATTGCGGGGAAGACTTCGGATAATGGGAAATAATGCACCGCCAAGTTAACGTGGAATTCAGGGGCGACGATTAGTCGTCCGATTTTAACCGCAGGACTTGCAAAGAAAACACCTCCGTTTTAAAACAAGAGGTATTAACCTTCCATCAATCTCTGAAAGGAGAAAACCAATGAGTAAAATTTTAGTTGCAGGTGCAGGTCACGGCGGTCTTGTCGCTGCCATACATCTTGCCAAAAACGGCTACGACATCACCGTAATCGAAAAAGAAAGCCCCGAGACCATCGGTCACGACTGGCACGATTGGCTCAATTTCGATGCATTCGACCGCTCTGGTATAGACCGTCCCGAGGAAGGCACATTTTTCAAGGGTATGCCCCAGGGCTTCCGCAATCCCAAAGCCACGGTAATGCTCCGTGTTCCCGTTGGCGAAGGCTCAATCTGTATGGACAGAAAGCTTCTCATCTCCTATCTTATAGGCCTTGCAAAAAAGTCCGGTGTTAAATTCATCTTTGACACGGAAATCACCTCTCCCGTAACAGACGGCGCAAGAGTAACAGGTCTCAATCTCCGCGACGCAGAAAAGAAGCACTCCCTTTACGGTGACCTTATCATCGATGCGGCAGGCATGTATTCACCTGTCAGAAGAGGTCTCCCCACCGTCTGCGGTATCGAAAAAGAGCTTGAAAGCACAGGCGTTTTCCACGTTTACAGAGCCTACTTCAAAAACCTTACAGGCGAAAAGACGGACCCTCCCTATCTCATCAATCTTTTCAACCGTAACATTCCCGGTATCGGCTGGACAGTAACGGACGAAAAATACGTTGACATTCTCATCGGTAAATTCGGCTCGGCAGGCCCACTCACCGCCGACGAGGTAAACTCCTCTCTTGACGCCTTCAGAAAAGAGTTCCCCTTCATCGGTCAGGAAATTTTAAGAGGCGGCACCTTTATCGACCTTCCCATAAAGCGTATGCTTCCCCTTCTCGTCTGCGACGGCTATGCGGCCATCGGCGACAGTGCAGGCATGACCGTTCCCCTCAACGGAAGCGGTATAGTCCTCAGCATGAACGCGGGCAAGATTTTAGCCGAAACGGTAATGAAAGCCTTCGGCACCTACGATAAAAAGGCTCTCTGGCCCTATCAGTACGAATATTTTCACCACTACGCAAAGGACCTTATCATAATCGACAAGCTCAAGGACTTTTTTAACTTCGTCAAGGGTGAGCAGGTGGATTATCTTTTAGAAAAAGAAATTCTCACTCCCGAGCTTATTGCCGTGGCAGGCGGTGCTTCCCTCAATCTCTCGTCAAAGCAGATAAGACACATCATCGCAGTTTGTCCGCCGCTTCTTAAGCTCATTCCGCCCCTTGTAAAAAATTTCCGTACCCTTCCCTTTATGGATTCTGTCTGCCGCAAAATGCCCCAAAGCTACAGCGAAGAGGCAGTAAATCAGTGGGCAGAAAGATATAAATCTCTTTAAAAGCATAAAACTGTGCCGCCGTGAGAAAAAAAGCGGCGGCAATTATATTTATTTTTAAAAAGCTCTTGATTTTTTTGTTATATTAATGTATAATGGTCAAGTTCTATGGAGAGTTGTCCGAGCTGGTCGAAGGAGCACGATTGGAAATCGTGTAAGTCGCTAAAACGGCTTCGAGGGTTCGAATCCCTTGCTCTCCGCCAAAAAATGAAAGGTAGTACCAACAGGTGCTACCTTTTATTTTTTCGTTAAGTTCAGAAGTAAGGGATTCGAACAAGGAGGGAGCGTAGCGGAAGAAAATGCTTCGGTGAAGCATTTTCGCCGACGGGGCAACGAAGCGGAGCGAGGCGATAGCACGGCAGTGCGGGACAAAATCCCTTGCTCTCCGCCATTCTATAAGGGTTTTCAGGTATCTGAAGACCCTTGTTTTTTTGTCCTGAAATATAGCATTTTTGCGCTCTCGCCGACGGGAGGAGGTTTTATTCATATATAATCTACCGTTCAAATATTTAGATTATTATGGTTCCTGTTGATAGCAGTACACACGCATTGACATATGAAATTTAATTTGGTAGAATAAGGAAAACTTAAAAGGAGGCCCAACTATGAAAAAGATATTAGCATTTTTTATTGTTTCAATTCTTATCGTTTTCGGTTGCTCTGCGGCTTTCGCAATTGAAGAGCCTGTAGTTCTTTACAGTTATTACGGAGATAATATGTTATTCAAGCAAAAGGACGAGGCTGTTCTGGCGGGTAAAGCCCCATCCGGCACCCATATTACCTGCACACTCCTCAATGCAAAAAACGAGCAGGTTGCTTACACCGAAACTGTTTCTTTAGACGGAATTTTTAGTCTGTCTTTCCTTGCTCCCGAAGGAAGCTTTGAGGCGTACAGTATCACTCTCACTGCAAACGGAACAACTTTTGCCGAACTTAAGAATGTTGTATTCGGTGAACTTTGGCTTGCGGGCGGTCAGTCCAATATGCAGTTACCTCTTTCCAACTCAAAAATAGGTGCGCAGATGAAAGCTGAAAACAAAAAAGGTAGTGATGCTCTTCGCTTTCTCGACATTCTTCATCCGGGATATTATAACGGAAAACAAAATCTTGTGCCTCCCCTACCTCTCTCCGACTATGAAAGACCTGTAAAATGGTACAAGGGCAGTGATGACAAGGTTTACGATCTGAGCGGTGTTGGCTATTTCTTTGCAGAAAATCTTATAGAGGAGCTAAATATGCCTGTCGGTCTTCTGAATGCAAACCTCAGCGGTTCTTCGATTTATTCGTGGCTTTCAAGAGAAGTCATCGAAAAGGACTCTGCCTTACTCGCAGACTGCAAAAAAGAAAAACGATATTATTCATTAGACAACTGGGATGAAGCCAAGGTAGATCACCGCAAAACCATGGCAGCAAACTTCAACAAAACAATTGCACCTCTTAAAAACTTCCGCCTTTCAGGTATGATATGGTATCAGGGTGAAGCAGATGTAACCTTATCGTACGGAATGTATACCAGAGCTTTTAATGCACTGCAGGATTCATATACAGATTTATTCAGCTATAAAGACGGCTCTCTTCCTATCGTTTTTTCTCAGCTTGCATCCCATTCCTACGGTAATCTGAATTCATTACAAAATATAAATATGGAGTTTTCTCATATTCAGCAGCAAAGACCTGATAGCCGTGCACTTACAAGTATTCTCGATGTACCTCTTGACTACTTAAAAGCAACTCAAGCCATACATCCAATTCGAAAAAAAGAGGTCGGGGACAAGATGGCTTACGCTGCAAAGGGGCTTGTCTATAATCTTCACGACAGCTACACAGCCGCAACTGTTGAAAAATCAGAAATCAGCGGTAACTGCATTTATGTTACTTTACGTGACGTAGGAGATAAGCTGATTGCAGACGGTAATACTCTTAACGGCTTCAGTATTTGCGGAAATGACGGAGTATATCTTTCAGCAAAGGCTGAAATTGTATCTGACAATACAGTTAAAGTTTACAGCGCTTGTGTTGAAAATCCCCGCAGTGTTGCTTATGCCTGTTCGCAGACAAACAACCATGCTAACCTCTTCGCATCAAGAAACGGAGAAAAGCTCCTTGCAGTATCTCCCTTTGTTACAGATATGAATCTTAATGCACATTTCTGGAATAATGATTACTGGACCACCTGTGACTTCCCGCAGTTCTGGCACTGCCACACAAAAGGATATAGCGGATACTATGATACATGGAAGGCAGACGGTGCACAGATTTCCTTCGTAAACAGCGAACTTGACACAGGAAACGCTCTGTGCATCACAAGCTCAAACAATCAGTTTATCATTAAACCCAACTTCCTTTTCAAAGAAAACGAAACCGATACATATTTCCAGGACGTAGACCTTAATTGGTCCGACTACAGAACACTTACCTTCAAAATTAAGGTAAACTCAAAAAATGCAATTCAGTTCGACGGACTTAAAATAACCTTCAGTGACAAACTTTGGTTTATGCCTGCTATAAAGAACACAAACAGTACGGGATGCAGAATCGAAGCAGACGGTAATGTTCATACCGTCACTCTTGACTTAAACAGGCTTTATCCATACGGTAATACTTATGCCGGCACTCAATCTTCAAATGTTCTTAGCGAAGTGCTCAACACCGAGTTTAGCTTCACGGACATCAATAATAATGGTGCAAGCATTTACTTTGATGATGTCAGTTTCAAGGTTGAAGATCAGTCTGTTGACAGTCCTGACAAACCCGCGTTTAAGCTTGATCTTATTGAAAGAATAAAGGCTATCTTTGTTTCGTTGCGTGTAAAAATTATCCTTTTGTTTGATATGATTTTTAAGAAATAAATACTGTTAATAATATAATTAAAGGGGTTGTTATTTAAGCGGCCCCTTTTTTGTAATTATTTATTTGATGACTAATTTAGCAACAATTAATTCAGATTAAGTATTTGCTTGAGATCACGAATAAAGTTTAGCTTTTTTATTCTTTTAAAAAAACGACTGCAACGCTCAATCAGGTTGTATTGCAGTTTCAGAAATTGTATCAAAATATGCGTTTAACTACATAAATCCCATCTGTTTATCAGATGGGATTTACTTTTTCACTCTTTTATCTGTCCGAAGTCCTTGACAAGTTTCGCGGGACACCCGCACCCGATTATAAAAACTCACTTAAAATATGGTATTTTTGCCCTTTCAGCTGACGTTTCGCCGACGGGAGGGTTTACCTATTATTTATCGAGTTTTGGTGGCAAGTGAAGGATACCCCTATTCCTCTGTGCTTTCATTGGGTAATTAAACTACAGGACAGCATGTAAGTAGCAGAAAGAAATTATAACATGCTGCGATTCAAGGTAATTGAAAGAAAAAAATTATGTGATATATTTTTTTAATTAAGCACAATAAAATATATCAAATTACACAAAAAATCTTGCTTTTGCTGTGCTGATGATGTAAAATTAAACGTAGAATGGAGGAAGGATAATGAAGATTTCAGAAATTACAGCGAAAGTAAAAGCCGTACCGGGATATGTTAAAAGTCATTGGAATACCCCCGGTGAAGGAGAGTATCTTTCGCTGAAAGAAATTACGGCATACACGGCGTCGCAGACAGGTACATACATTTATATGACCGCTTCGGGAATAGTAACCTTTTCAGCTTCTCTGTTTTGCGGAGCTATTATGGAAATTCCGGCAATGGATTTCTATCTTATTAATCTTATATCAACCATAATCGGATATATTCTGATGTTTACAAATCCTGTAGGTATGCTCATTTATGAAAATCACGGAAGACTTACACGTGGAATGAAAGCATTTGCACATGCCACTTATTTCGGGCAGCTACTTATCGGAGCCTTGTGTTATTTTATCCCTGCTAATACTTTTGAAGGTTTTATGATGGGCTTACCTCAAATAGTAGGTAATATTCTTGTCTGCAACGGAATTACCGGATACATCACATGGGCCATAAGACGGCTGTTCTGTGCTAAATACGGCAGAGTCAAGCCTTTTATTCTCATTTGTGCGTTGCCCTCGGCACTGATTCTTTCCGTAATTCCTTATTTGCCGGTTCAGAATGTGCCTTATGTAACCAAGCTTACGGTTCTCCACTTTGCTTTTACAATGATGAACTTCTTTTATAACAGCTTTATCGGTGTTAACGGTCTTGTTGCATATATGACACCTAACTCCCAGGAACGACAGAAGCTTTACTCCATAGTCCCCATTATTACAGGATTTGCTCCGTCAATTATAAATATCTTTTTCCCGATACTTATTGCTTCAACAGGTGGTTATACAAGCCTTAAGACTTACAAAATTTTTGTTCCGATTTTTGCTGTTGTCGGCGCAATTTGTTCACTTGCTGCAGTTTTCTGTAAAGAACGTACAATTGAAGAAAGCATCGAAACCCGAAAAAGAGTTTCCTTTTTTGAGGGTGCTAAATATGCGCTTAAAAATAAATATCTCTGGATCATAAATATTGCAAACGTTGTCGGTCAATGGCAGTGGATGATAAATAATCTTCTGCAGTGGTGGTTTATTTATTCTTTAAGAGAGCAAAGACTTTTCGGAATAGCCTCCAGTATAGTTGTTATAGGTATGACGCCGGGTAATCTTTTATGTGTTTATCTTACAAAAAAGTTTCAGAAAAAGGATATACTTCTTATTTCAAGAACTGCTTCAATCCTCTGTACCTGCGGTATGCTTCTGGCAATACAAACTGAAAGTATTGTTATCTTCCTTATTGCCCTTTTCCTGAGAAATTTCATTCAGCCTATCGATAACGGAGTTGTAACAGGACTGGGTGCCGACGTTCAGATTTATCATCAGTGGAAGTTCGGTGAGCGTTGCGATTCTCTTTCGGGTATATTCAGCTGGTTCACAAATCCGCTCAATCTTGCTCTCGGATATTTCAGTCCGTGGGTTCTTGAGCTTGTCGGTTTCACTTCCGACTGGGATGTTCTTTATGATACGGAAATATGCAGTAATGTTTTCGGAATACACGTCTGGTTTACTATTATAAGTCTTTTCCTTACAATGATTCCCTTCTTCTTCTATAATCTCACAAAGGAAAAACACGATTTGTGTGTAAAAGAGCTTAAGGAACGTCTGGATGAGGCAAATCATGAGAAAGAAGACGGACAGGAGGTAGCACAATGAAGAGAGTTATAGCTGTTCTGGTACTTACTGCAGTATTGTGCTTCAGTTTTGTTTCTTGCGGGGGTGAGCTTCAGTCTCTTTCGGGAAACACAGACATCACTTATAAAATTGAAGACGGTAAAGCCATAGTTACAAAAGTGCCTAACAAATCTATTGTTACAGGCATTGTAATACCCGATGAATATGAGGGCGTACCCGTAACAGAAATCGCAGAGTTTGCTGCAGCAAATCTTGAATATGTCACAAAAATTACAATAGGAAAAAATGTTGCTGAAATATCCCCATGGGCATTCGGCAACAGCAGAAAAATCGCTGAATTTGAAGTTGATGAAAACAATTCGGCTATTTGTGATATTGACGGTGTAATTTATACAAAGGATATGAAAGCCATCCTTTTCTATCCTCCGGCAAGAGCAATTGAAACAGAAACAGATGAAAACGGAAACGAAGTGAATTCGATTTCTTATGCTATTCCGGAAGGTGTCGAAACAATACGTTCAAAGGCCTTTTATAAATGTTATGAACTTAAGGAAATTTCTTTGCCGTCCACATTGAAATTAATTGAAGAAAAAGCTTTTTTCCGTTGTGATTTAAAAGAAATATCGTTACCTCAAGGACTTGAAGTCATAGGCAAGGATGCTTTCGCTTTCTGTGCTGCAGTTGAGGAGATTACCGTTCCTTCAACAGTAAAACAAATAGATGAGTATGCGTTTTTCTGTTGTACTTCACTTTTGAAAGTGAATATGCAGTGTAAGGAAAGTGAAGTTCAACTCGGTAAAAAATGGTATCCTACCGATAACGGTATCGAACTCGGCGATAAGCTTATTATAAATTGGGAAAACAAATAAAAGAAGCAATCACAATTAAAACCCGCCTCAACAGCTTTAAAGGGGTCGAGGCGGAATAATGTGAAAGCCGTCAGAGCCTCAATAAATGCTTTGTGAGACGTTCAAGTCAAAGCGGAAATATTTTGGCATAAAAAAATATTATTCTGAAAAATTAAGAGCTAACTGATTCTTGATAGTCAGTTAGCTTTTTTACTGTTCAAAATCAACTTTTTTCTGATTGCACACGAATACTTGTTTGTCTTTAGAAAATGATGTAGATAGAATCATACGTTCTTTAACTTATTTTCATCTGAAACCCGGTGAATAATCGCTGCCATTTGCCACCACTTTTGGAAAGTGAAAAAATGCTCTTTCAGCCAACGTTTCGCCAACGAAAGCCCTGTTTTGTCGGCAAAGGGAAATATCGCTGAACCCTTATTTATAAGGGTTTTGGGGTGATTGAAGGCTCTTGTTTTTTTTTGCTCAAATATAAGATTATTGCCTATTGAACAGTAATATACGTTTGAGTGTAATAGTTTTTTTGTTACAATTTCAACACCATTTTGTGGATTTGATTGATAACCTCAATAAACACTTCATCACTTTGTCCTGTAGGATCGAGCAAGCCCCAATTATCATCAAAATCTCTTCCAATGAAAGGACAGCCCACATCACACCCCATTGAGATAGCAATATCAGGAGACGAAATTTCATCAAAGTTCTTACTGTACTGTGTCTGTTCCATATCAATGCCGTAAAGCTCTTTCATAAGTCTTACAGCATCCTGATTAATCTGCGGCTTGGTTTCCGTTCCTGCGGAATAAAAATCATAATCTTCACTACGCAGATGCTTCCCGAGTGCTTCGGCAATCTGACTGCGGCAAGAATTGTGAATACAAATAAATGCTATCTTCTTTTTCATTTGAACGGACACCTCACACCGATACACTGATTATTCATTGCCGAATGGATACACCTGAACTCACCAAGTTCCATTTCTACGCCAAGATGCTCTTTTGCAAACTCAACGGCCTTGATGACAGAAAGATAGGAATCACGTTTACAACAACGCGGACCGCCGACTTTGCCAATTGCACCAAGTGCGGAAGATGTCATCTTGTTTGACAAACCCCAAGCCTCGTTTACAAGCGGTGTGGAACCGGTGACAATTGACACGAACATCCCCGCGCTTACTCCTGCACCGCAAGCACCCCAAAATCCGCAAGCACCGCCGGGAACTTGCTTTCCTCTCGCTTGCATCTCGGATAGTGCTTTGGGGAGATCGATATCGCCGCCTGCATTATTATAAGCCGTCAGAAGTGCCGAGCCGACCATGATGTGATGCTCGGGACCGTGCATATGACAAAAAGGCAAAGCCATCATCTTTTGAATAATCTCGATGGGATTCTTTGAAGTTTCTCCAAGGCATATGCCGACAAAACTGTCCATTCCTTGCGTGTGGCAATCGTTGCATATGTAATGACCGTTTTCACAAACAGTTTTACTGTTTTCTTTTTTGTGGCAGATACCGCATTCCATCAGCTCGTCGTGTTCCAAATATTTCAGCGGTGCACCGCAAATCAAACATTCGTCTTTCATATCTGTTCTCCTTACTGCAATCTAAACCGGTTTTTTTCAAACTCCAATAGTCCCTCATCACGCATCTTGCAGAGTTCGTTTGACATAGCGCTTCGGTCTACAGACAGGAAGTCTGCGAGCTGCTGACGGTTGAATGGAATAGTGAAGCTTGAACTGTTGTGCCGTTTGGCTTCTTCGGACAAATAAGAGATCAGTTTTTCCCGTGTGGAACGCTTGGACATATGACCGAGTTTTTGCACGAGTTTTCTGTTTTTCTCTGAAATTGCGAAAAACATATTCTGCACGACCATAGTGTGAAAACGGCAGGCAGAAGAGCAAGTATTAATGATTCTTTTCACATCAAAGAAAATAACGGTACTGTCTTCCACGGCTACAACATCATTGAGCAATGCACCGCTTTCGGGAGCAACATAGGCTTCACCGAACATTTCTCCGACGGAAATCTGACCAAGGATACTTCGGTTGCCCCAATAATCGTCTTTTTGAATATGAAGATTGCCTTCTATTAAAACGGTAATATCACTTAAATGCTCGCCTTGCCTGAAAACATATTCACCCTTTTTATAGGTATGAAGTCTTGCACCGAGGCAAGAGAGCATAGAAATAATATCTTCTTCACCAACACCGGCAAATATCTGCGCTCTTTTAAGAATAGAAACATACTTTTTCATAAAAAATCACTTTCTGTTGTAAAAACAACCGCATTGTTTTATTTATTGTACTATAATTTAGTCATAAAATCAAGAGAAGGAGTAAAAGTATGATTAGAAAAATCATTAAAATTGATGAAGAAAAATGTAACGGCTGTGGAGCTTGTGCTGCCGCTTGCCACGAGGGAGCTATCGAAATGATAAACGGTAAAGCAAAGCTTACCCGTGAAGATTATTGCGACGGGCTTGGAGATTGCCTCCCTGCTTGTCCTGTTGATGCGATAACCTTTGAGGAAAGAGAAGCCCCTGCTTACGATGAGGCGGCTGTGCTTGAAGCTAAAGCGAAAAAGCAAGATACTTTGCCTTGCGGTTGTCCCGGTACTCAATCAAAATCCATTCACAGAGGAAACTGCGATTGCAGTAGTTATACCGCTCCTGCGACCAGCCGGCTCTCACAATGGCCTGTTCAGATCAAGCTTGTACCTGTAAATGCACCGTATTTTGACGGCGCAAACCTTCTGATTGCAGCAGATTGCACAGCGTATGCTTACGGTAATTTTCACAATGAATTCATCCGCAACCACATCACGCTGATTGGTTGTCCCAAACTTGACAATGGGGACTACACCGAAAAGCTGACTGCCATCATCGCAAACAACGATATTAAGAGTGTAACCGTTGTGCGAATGGAAGTACCTTGCTGTGGCGGTATCGAATATGCAGTAAAGAAAGCATTACAAACAAGCGGTAAATTCATTCCGTGGAGAGTTGTTACAATCTCCACCGACGGTAAAATATCAGATTAAGCGGAAATCTCTTTATGCATTACTGAACATCACATATCAGACATTCACCTTTTTCAAAACCATATTCCGTGCATGAGAACTGAAGCAGACTTAAATATCAGGCTGTAGATAGTTTTCTGTCTGCGGTTTCCTATTCAGTCATTTCAAAAAATCAAAATTGACAAACAATGATTTAAATCGTATAATAATTATGTAATCTTAATTATGACAGGTGATTTATATGAGTGACATAACTGACATTAAAGTTCTTTCTTCCCTTGTAAAAATATACGATACAGATAAAATGCCGGAAAAAGAACTTAAAAGTTTTTCTATTCTTAAAAATGAAAAGAAGTCTTTTCAGGTTGCAGTTGAAGCAGATTCCGAAACAGAGGCAACCTTAAAAATCACAAGCGATTTAAAAAATATACGCACATATTCTGTTGAACACATAAAATCCGATTTACCAATGGATAAAAAAGATGCTGATGATTATTACCGATTCAGCGACAGCGGCAAATATCCCGATTTGCTGTTGCCGGTTGATGACACACTCCATATCTCCAAAGGAATCACCGTTCTCTGGGTAGAAATTGATGCTTCGGACAATGTCCCCGGAAACCAGAAAATTGAAGTGACCGTTGCCGACAAGACCGTAAGTATCGAAATTGAAATAATTGATGCCGAATTGGATTTCAAAGATTTCATTTACACCTGTTGGTTTCATACGGATTGCCTGATGTCCTACTATAACATTGAAGCGTTTTCGGAAGAGTATTGGCGAATTGCCCGCAACTTTTTGAAAACTGCCTGTGAATACGGTATGACCTGCGTACTTACTCCGATATTTACTCCGCCCCTTGACACCCAAGTCGGCAAAGAGAGACCGACGGTACAGCTGGTGGATGTCAACATTTCAAAGGGAGTATACAGCTTCAATTTTGACAAACTGACACGCTGGATTGAAATGTCACGGGAATGCGGCATCAGATATTTTGAATTTTCGCATTTCTATACCCAGTGGGGAGCAAAGAACGCTCCGAAAATTATGGCAACCGTTGACGGAGAGTATAAAAAGATTTTCGGATGGGAAACAAAGGCAAACAGCAAGGAGTATAAATTGTTTCTGAATGCTTTTTCCCTTGAGCTTAAAAAGTATATTGAAGAAAACAATTTGAAAAACAATGTATTTATACATGTCAGCGATGAACCCAATACGATGATGCTGCCTGCATACAGAAAAGCATCAAGGTATATTCACAGGATTTTTAAAGGATATAAAATTGTGGATGCTTTGTCAGATTATCTGTTCTACAGATTAAAAATTGTTTCCAATCCTATTCCTGCAAACGACCATATTGATAAGTTTTTGGGTAAAGTGGATAATCTTTGGACTTATTATTGCAGTGCACAGAAAAACCACTGTGTTTCAAACAGATTTTTCTGTAACGAATCTTTGCGGACCAGAGTGTTGGGATATCAGCTCTTTAAGTTTGATATAAAAGGCTTTTTGCATTGGGGTTATAACTTCTATTATACTCATCTGTCAAAGCAGCTGATAGATCCCTTTGAAGTGTCTGATGCGGGCGGAAAATTCCCTTCGGGAGACAGTTACATGGTTTATCCGGCAAAGGACGGCACTCCTTACCACTCGATAAGATTGAAGGTATTTTATGATGCCTTGCAGGATATGGCAGCGCTGAATACCTTGGAAAAACTGACGGACAGGAAAACCTGTATAGATATAATTGAAGAAAACGGAAATCACAGCCTTACTTTCAGAGAATACCCTCACAGTGATGATTGGCTGTTGAACACCCGTGAAAAGGTCAATATGCGCATTAAGTCTCTCGGCTGACGGAGAATTCATCTGTCAGGTAATAAAATTTAATTATACTAATCTATAAAGCGGCGGCAGGGAGAAATCTCTGTCGTCTGTTTTTTTGTTGATATAACGATTACAACACTTAAAACGATGTCAGTATTTCATGCCTTTCACGCTTGTTTTCAGTGTGGCAAAATTCGTCGACAAGTATCTTTTTTTCTCTTGAAAAGCAGAATAAACTTTGATATAATTAATTTAATATAAATAAGGAGATAAAATATGGAAAACAACAAGGCAATAATTGCTCTTTCCGGCAAAGGCGGAGTGGGTAAAACATCAATTTCGGCTGCTATTGTCAAGCTTCTTGTTGAAGCATATCCCGATAAAAAAATACTTGCGATAGATGCAGACCCTGCCGTGGGACTTTCAACCGCTTTGGGCATCGATGTAAAAATCACTCTTGATGACATCAGAAAGGAAATCGTAGCCACTGTTGAGGATGGTAATACAAAGGCGGCGATTGAGCTTCTGGGTGACGCGAGATACAAAATTTTCGAAGCACTCGTTGAAACTGACGGCTTTGCTTTTATCGCTGTCGGCAGACCTGAAAGTGCAGGCTGTTACTGCAAAATCAACGCCTATCTCAAAGAGGTAATCAGCATACTATCAAATGATTTTGACTATGTTGTTATTGACGGCGAAGCAGGTATCGAGCAAATAAACCGCAGAGTTATGGAAAAGGTTACACACCTTCTGCTCATCACCGATGCAAGCAAAAAAGGTACACAGGTAATTTCAACAATCAAGAGCGTTGCCGATGAGCTTGTTATGTATAAAAAAATCGGTGCAATTGTTAACCGTATTCCCGACGAAAGCGTTATTGAGCATATCAATACAGGTGATATTCCTGTTTTGTCCTACATTTCTACTGATACAAACCTTGCAATTTTTGACATTGAAGGTAAGAATATTACAAAGCTTCCCGACAATTCAAATGTTGTTGCGGGAGTAAGAAAAGCACTTAAAGAGTTAGAAATTTTATAAGGAGAAGGCTATGAAAGACTTAAAACATCTTTATGAGTTTGAAAAGCTTTTGCAGGATGCCAACAATGAACTTGTGCAAAAGGCAAAGGCAGACGGCGGAATAGCTTTGGGTTATACCTGCTATCATATTCCCGAAGTGCTTCTTAACTGCGGAAACTGCTTTTCCGTAAGGCTCAGGGCACCGAGAACGGGCTCAATGGATATTGCCACATATTACATGAGCAACTTCCTTTGCGGATATTCAAAGGCAATTTTAGAACGTGCCATTGAGGGCGGCTACAACTTTCTCAATGCACTTCTTGCTTCTGAAACCTGCTCTGAAATGAACAGAACGGCAGAGCATTTTGAGCTTCTCGACTTAGTGCCGAATGAGAAATTTTTTGTGTCATTTATGGATATGCCCTTTAAGGTCGAAGAACATACCCTCAAACATTACGTAAAGCAGGCAAGAGTTAAAATTCTTGATAAACTTACGGAAGGTTACGGGGTTGACACATCCGACGGGGCACTCCTCAAAGCTGTTGAAGAACACAATGAGGTCTGCCGTTTGATGACAGAAATAGGAAACTACCGTAAAGAAGAAAATCCCCGTATTACAGGCTATGAGTATCATATCCTCAATCTTGTTACATACTGTTGCCCGAAATCTCTTATCCTTCCTGCCCTTCGCGAAACTGCACAGGAGCTTAAAACAAGAGAGCCTGATGCAAAGAAAAATTACAGAGCAAAGATTGTCGTTGTCGGCTCGGAAATGGATGACCCCGATTTTACTGCTCTTATCGAAGACAGCGGAGCTTTGGTTGTCGCCGACAGATATTGCTTCGGTGCGTTCCCGGGAAGAGAAGAAATCAAAATCAATGAGGGCGAAGATATACTTTCACAGATTTGTCTTCATTACCTTAAAACAAGCCAGTGTCCGCGTTTTATGAGCCACGAAAAGATTCAGGAAAGACATGACTTTGTTAAAAAACTCGTTGACGAATACCATGCTGACGGTGTTATGTATGAGCAGCTTAAGTTCTGCGAATATTGGGGCTATGAAAGAGCTCTTGCTTC
>JAZUNX010000003.1:0-14087 GCA_045604385.1 Acutalibacteraceae bacterium | reverse complement strand
ACTCCGAATATCTTGAAAGCATCAAATATTACTGTCTGGTAATGAGTGAGGAATATATCAGAAACCACTTTGCCGACATTAAGAAATATGCAAGAGTCATTGAAAATCGTTTGGATGATGAATGGTGCACAATGGAGAGTGTGTTAGCAGACAATTTAGAAATGTTAGCCCTTGCACAAGAGCATAATGTGAACTATATACTCATTGACGATAAGTACGAAATCAATATTGAGTTATAACGATAAATTCCAATAGGTAGAACAGTTAGGAAAACAAGAATTTGTAGGTGAATTATATGAAAACAAGAAAGGTTGTTGTACTGCCATACGATGTGGCATGGCAATCAGCTTTTGAAAAAATAAAGGGTGAGATTGAAGAAGCAATTGGCGATTTAATCATCGGCATTGAACATGTCGGAAGCACCTCTGTCGAAGGAATGTCTGCCAAGCCTTGTATTGCTATTGATGTAGTTATTGAGGATATTGTAACATAAAAATAAATCCTAAACAGATAGGTGCAAATAAATTACAGATATTAACCAGAGCATTTGAAAACCACGAAAGAAAGTGTTAAACTTAAACAAATAGTAACAAGGTGTATGATAAGAAGTTTTTCTTTAAGTTAAGTATGAAAGCGAGAGGATGTATATGACTATTACTGCACATACAGGCTGTATGGGTACAGAAGATAACACGCTGGAGTCCATACAAAAGGGTGCAGAGTATGCGGATGTAGTAGAGTTTGATTTGAACTTTACAAAAGAGGGCGTACCCGTTTTATCACATGATGAGCCGAAGGGTGACGAGATTACCTTCATTTGTGCGGCAAAGATTGTCAAGTCTATAGAGAGCCTTAAAGTGAATGTTGACCTTAAAAGTGTTGCAAAATTAAAAGAGATAGTAAAAATTGCAAAGAAGTGGGATATACTCGACCGCATTTTCTTTACGGGTGTAAAAGATGAATTTGTTGAAACTGTAAGAAAAGATGCTCCCGAAGTGGTGTACTATCTTAATGTTGATGTTGATAAAGCGAAAAATAAGAACGAAGAGTATATTGAATCTCTTATTAAAAAGGTTAAAGATGCAGGAGCGATTGGTATAAACTTTAACAAGGATAATGCATCGTTTGAACTTGTGCACTTATTCCGGGAAAATGACCTTCTTGTGTCCATATGGACAGTTGATAAAAAAACGGAAATGCACGAAATCATATCCTACAGACCTGATAATATTACTACAAGAAGACCTGATATTTTAAAAAGGGAACTTGAAATAGTAGAAAATGTAGATTAGTTAGAAATTTTCAGGCAAAAGAATATAAGTAAAACAAAAAGGAGATATTATTATGAAAAACAAAAAGAAGATTATAACTGCTGTTATAGCGGTTGTTCTTGTTATCGGTATTGTAGGTGCAGGAATAGGTCTTTATACGAAGAGGTATTCCAAAGATAAAAATGATACCGAGGAATTATACAGACAAAATGTAGCTTCTGTAGGATACGAAAATACTGTTGAAACAGCATATCCTCAGACTGACCTTTACGGTATTATTGATGAGCATTTCCGTTCAGAATTACCTGAAGGTAAAACCGAAAAGAAGGCTATTGTTATCGGATTTGACGGCTGCCGTGCCGATGTGCTCACACAAGCCCAGCAGGAAAACAGCGCTGTAAATGCACTGCTTCAGGACGGTGCTTCAATTAATCTTCTTTACTGTGGCGGTGTAAATTATCCCGAAATTAACACTCAGGATACTTCAACCGCACCCGGTTGGTGTTCAATCCTTACAGGAGTATGGGCAGATAAGCACGGAATTACAGGCAATGATATTACAAAGAGTATGGATACTAAGACTCTTATGACCACTCTTACTGAAGAAAAGGTAATTGACAGTGCTTCTTTTATCACAAAATGGGCAGGCCATTTTTCAAGAAGAAATGCTACATATCTTCTTGAAAAAGAGTATTGTGAAGAAAACAATCTCGGTGTAAGCTTCAACAAATGCAAAAACAACGAAGCATCTCATCAATTTGTACTTGAGGAAGTAAAAAAAGAGAATTGTGCTGATTTTGTTTTTGTAATTTACGAGCATACTGATTCCACAGGACACGGTAAAGGCTTCACTATCAATAATCCCGAATATCAGCAAGCTTTCAAAGATTCCGATGCCTGTGCTTTTGAAACTCTCGAAGCAATAAAAGCAAGAGAAACCTTTGAAACAGAAGACTGGCTTATCATTATTACTTCTGACCACGGTGGCATCAGAACTAACCACGGCGGCGAAAGCATACAGGAAAGAATGACATTTGTTGTAATGAACAAGGAATGGAACTAAAAAAGCGAAGCCTCCTTGCTTTTGCGGGGAGGCTTACAGTTTATCAGAAAGAGAGGAATATAAATGCTGAGAAAGTATTCGCATATAGTAGTTATAGGTGTTGACGGTGCAGGCAGTTGGTTTAAAGATGCCGATACACCAAATTTTGATGAAATATTTAAAAATGGAGCAATTACATACAATGCTCTTTCTTCAAAACCTACCATAAGTGCAGAGTGCTGGGGTTCAATGCTTATCGGTGTTGGTCCCGAAATCCACGGACTTACAAACGGCATTGTATCTACTGTCCCTTATGATGTGAATTCTCCGTTCCCTTCGCTTTTTAGAAGAATCAGAGAAGCGTATCCCGATGCTGTTCTCGGTGCATACTGTGACTGGAATCCCATCACCTACGGTATAGTTGAAAACAATATCGGTGTTTCTCACGCCACGGCACACGACACCGAACTGACACCGATTGTCTGTGATTATATCCTTGAAAATAAACCCGACTTCCTCTTTGTTCACTTTGACAGCGTTGACAGTGCGGGTCACTCAGCGGGTTACGGACTTCCTGCTTTTATTGAGCGCATTCACGAGGTTGACAAGCTTATCGGTGATGTTTATTCTGCAGTCAAAGGCGCAGGTATACTTGACGATACACTCTTTATTGTTATAGCAGACCACGGCGGTGCCAACGACGAGGAAGGCAAAGGACATCACGGCGGCTGGACAGACGAAGAAAAATACGTCACCTTTGCCGCTGTCGGTAAAGGCATAAACAATTGTGAAATAAAAGAAATGAATATCCGTGACCTTGCAGCTATTGTCCTTTATGCTATGGGTATAGAGGCTCCCGGCTTTGATGAAAAGGGCTGGACTTCACAAATTCCAAAAAGGCTTTTTAATGATTATGAATGTGACTATCGTGATATTTCACATCTGACAGGTGCGGCACCGAGAATTTCAAAAAAGCACCACGAATCAGAGCCCGCGTAATAAACCGTGAAGACAGAGATAATGATTATTTAAAAGAGGAAGTTAAATATGAACTTTATAAAGGTTACAGATAACAAAAATGTATTCGCTGACGGTATCCACGACGATACAAAACCCCTGCAGGCGTGCATTGATGAACTGAAAGACGGAGGAACAGTTTATTTCCCCGACGGTACATATCTTATTTCTGCTGCACTTATTTTCTATTCGTATCAGCATCTGAAGTTTTCGGATAATGCAGTCATTCTCAGAAGCGACAAAAGTGAACCGCTGACAAGATATCTTCTTGCTTCCTATTCCGAACCTGAATGGGGAGCTTATGAAGGTACACACGATGTTGTGATTTCAGGCGGTATCTTTGACGGTAACAAAAATCTTGATGAAAGTATAACCCTTGTGAACACAGTTCATTGTAGCAATATTACCATTGAAAATTGCAGATTCCGTCATTGTGCCCATTGGCATTGTATTGAAATTAACGGAACGGAAAACACAACTATTCAAAACTGTGTTTTTGACGGTCCGTCATACACATTCAAGACAGATATTCTTTTTAATGAACAGATTCAGCTCGATATGTCACGTCACGGTTCATACGGTCCTGTTTATAACTGTGACGGAGCTCTCATTGATTTCAAGAGTGACGATACTGTCTGCCGTAATATAGTAATCAGAAACAACATTTTCAAATGTGACGGTTTCCCCGGAGTTGGTCACCACGGAGATATTGATCACCACAATATCCTTATTGAAAACAATATTTTTGACGGACCCTCGGGAAGAATCGGTAAAAGCAGAGGCTACATATTCTTCAGACCTATGGTTTATGACCTCACAGTCAGAAACAATGCGTTTCTTGCTCCCGAAGAAACCGATTCGCCAAGCTACGGAATTATATTTGAAAATCCCAATGAGGATAAACTGTTGACAGAGGGAAATATATTCGTCGGCAAAATTGACAAAGAGGTAATTACGGGTACAGGTGAATAAGATGTTGAACTCTTTAAGCAATAAAAAATCGAATTTTCTTATTTTTCTCTGCTGGGCCGCTTATACGGTTGCCTATGTAGGAAGACTTAACTATAACGCTTCAATGGTTGAAATTCTGTCTCAGATGGGCACAACTAAAGAGGCGGCAGGAACTGTCAGTTCATTTTTCTTTTTCGCTTACGGTGCAGGTCAGCTTATAAACGGTCTGCTTTCGAAAAAATATAACACCAAATATTCCGTTACCGTAGCTTTAGCGGCATCCTGCATTATCAACCTTGCTATGACCTTTTGTCAGGGAATAGATTCTATGAAATATCTTTGGTTCCTGAACGGCGCTTTTCAGTCAATTCTCTGGTCTTCCCTCATCAAAACATTATCGGATAATCTTGCCGACAGTAGGCTTTCAAAAGCAGTTATGGTTATGAGTACTACTGTCGCCTCAGGTACATTTTCCGCTTATGGTCTTGCTGCTCTTTTCTCATATCTCGGACTTGATTGGACAACTATATTTTATGTTGCATCAGTGCTTGTGGGTGCTGTGGCAGTATTGTGGTTTATCGGTATGAGTACCGTCAAAAACGAAAAGATAGAAAAAGAGGTTGCCGAAAGAAAAGTAAAAAGCAGCTTGTCTTTTACACCAATATTTATTATAAGTATCGCTGTTATACTCATATCGGCAATATCCAACGGTTTCATAAAAGACGGCATAACAACTTGGGTGCCCTCAATTCTGAAGGAGGAATTCGGTGTACCTTCATCACTTTCTATAATTGTTACTCTGCTTCTTCCGGTGCTGTCAATTTTCGGTACATCTTTAGTAAATGTACTTCATAAAAAACAGAAGGACGAAAATGCTCTTAACGGAATTTTCTACTTCGTGACAATAATTTTTACTGTGCTTATAATACTGACACTTAACCTTGAATCAGTACCCCTTACCCTTATGCTTTTCGGCGGCATTGCCTGCCTTATGTCAGCAGTGAATAATGTTATAACAAGTGTTGTACCGCTTTATTCAAGAGATAAAATTGATTCGGGATTTTCAGCAGGGCTTCTCAATACTTTCTGCTATATAGGAAGCACTCTTGCAACATCAATGCTGGGCAAGATCGCAGATACAAAGGGCTGGAACGATGTGTTCGTTTGTATTTTGATATTTACTGCTGTTTCATTTGCCCTTTGCTTTTTATCGGCAGTACTGAATAAAAAAGTAAAAATTAATAAAGGATGATAAATTATGGTTAAAAAAATCACTGAAACAGTAAAGGAAGCAGGAAAGATTATTCTTGCTGCACATAATCAGGAAGACAGTGTAACTGCCAAAGAAGGTAAGAAAAACTTTGTAACAAAGTACGATGTTGCCGTGCAGAATTTCTTGTTCGAGGAGCTTGGCAAGGCTTTCCCTGATGCTGAGTTTATCGGCGAGGAAACAGAAAATGATTTTTCAACAAATGGTTTGCGTTTCATAATTGACCCCATTGATGGCACAACAAACTTTATGCAGGATTATCGCTGCAGCTGTATTTCAGTTGCTCTTTGCAAGGAAAACGAGGTTATTGCAGGTGTTGTGTATAACCCATACACCAACGAGCTTTTCAGTGCCGAAAAAGACAAGGGCGCATTTCTGAACGGCGACAGAATAAATGTAAGTGAACGCCCTCTTTCAGACGGACTTGCTCTATTCGGAACATGTCCCTATCATCCCGAAAATACGGACGAAACTTTCGCACTCTTAAGAAAAGTCTTTGATCTTTCCCGTGATATTCGCAGAAGCGGTACGGCGTCTTACGATATATGTATGATAGCCTGCGGCAGAGGTGAAGTTTTTTTCGAGAAAGGTTTGCAGCCCTGGGATATTGCGGCAGGAACACTGATTGTAAAAGAAGCCGGTGGCATAGTAAAAAACTACGAAGGCAAAGAAATCAGTCTTTCAACCCCCAATGATATTATTTTTGCTAACCCCAAGGCTTATGAAGAATTTAAAACTCTGATTTAAATTAGTACATAACATTTCTCTATGACTGAACTCTTCTATAAGTTCTTTGGCATTCAGCGGTATTGTGATTGCGAAGTTACTCATTGGTAAACTAAAACTCAATAAATAAACCAACCGCCGAGGAGTAAAATCCTCAGCGGTTGGAATTTATTAAAAATATTGTTCTTTTTTGAGGGAATTTTATTGACAAAGCACCCTTTGATAAATATAATAAAGATAAATTGTACTCAGGTTTACTTTGCGCTAAAACATTTTGAAAGGGGCGATGATTTGTCGAATTTTAGAAGTGAAGCAGAAACCAAAGCATTACACAGAAAAATCCTCACAGCCGCAACAGCTTTGTTCATTCAGAAAGGCTATGAGCGAACAAAAATAACCGACATTGCAAAGCTGTCCGGTGTTCCTAAGTCAAAGATACTTTATGTAATGAACAGCAAAGAGGAAATTCTGTGCCTGTTGGTGAGAAAATTTCTTGACGGCGTAACATCTAAATCTGACAGAGTCGCAAAAGAACTCACCGACGACAAAGTGCTTATCCTGATTGCCAATGAGGTCTTGCAGCTTTATATGGCGGAAATGAATGAGGATATGCGTAACCTTTACCTTTCAGGCTATTCAATGCCGAAAACAAGTGAAGAGGTTCTTAAACGAAGAACCGATATGATGTATGATTCCTTCAGTGAAACATTTAAAAATTTTACGTGGAATGACTTCTACGAAACTGAAATCGCTTCAATGGGCATAATGAGAGCATATATGACCGTTCCCTGCGGTATATATTTTACCATTGAAGTAAAAGCAAAACGACTCGTAACAATGCTTCTGCGTATTTATAAGGCGGAAGATGAAAAAATCGCCGAGGTAATTAGCTTTATCGAAAAAATTGATTTTGCAACCGTTGCAAAAGAGGCGGTGCAAAGTGTTTTCGATGAACTTCAGATACACACCCAAAACTCTTCCCGAAAGGAGAATAAACAATGAAAAAATTCTTATCAATCGTACTCTCAATCTTAATGGTTGTGACAATGCTTCCAATAGCAATTATGCCTGCAAGTGCGGCGTATGAGTATGATGAAACAACCAAACTCTCTTTTAAAATCACGAATTTAGTGAGAGAATGGAAGGGAGAAACAAAAGAGCTTGGTGAATCCGGCAGTGGCTTTTACGAGCAATCACTGACAAAGCTTGCTGACGGGGAGTATAAGTACACCTATAGGGCAGCACTTGGTACCAGTGGAGGTACTTGGTGGAGTGACCCCAAAACTGTTACCTTCGACGGAGTAGACTGTGAATCGGATTATTATAGAACCTTCGACTTTACCGAGTCTACACATGCCGGCGGCTATACTATGACGTGGACATATACACTGGAGATAAGAAGAAGCGGTTCGTACGGTCATATCTACGGTGCTTGGTCTGACAACGGCAACGGAACACATACCCGTACCTGTGTTATTAACTCTGCTCATAAAGAGACTGCAAGTCATAATTATGCTGCAGCAACTTGTTCTGTCCCAGAGACCTGTAAGAACTGTGGAGCTACGCAGGGCGAGCCTGTGGCTGATGCACATAGTTGGAATGCAGCAACCTGTGTGTTGCCTCAAACCTGTAAGTATTGCGGTATAACGCAGGGTGAAGTGCTCGGTCACAATATGGTTGCGGCAACATTCGGCAAGCCTGCGGCTTGTTCCCGTTGCGGTGCAACGGATATAAACATTAGCGTACTTGAAGCCGCTTTAATCAACACAAATGTAAACCTGCCAAGCAAGGCTGTAAAAGACGATAACGCAGGTTATAATGATATTACCTGGTCTGTGGTTGATGCAGGCAGCGCAGGTGCAACCATAAACAGCAACACCTTGAAAGCATCCTACTCCGGTGAGGCTGTAATCCGTGCAACAATTGAAAGCGGCTCAAAGGATTTTACAATACTTTTTAAGAGTTCTGAAAACATTGACGTCAGTTTCGGCTCTGTTATTGTAAGCAAAAAAGACGCTTCGACTTTAACTGTAGCTTATGCAATCTTCGAGGGCGGAAGCAAGGACTATATGGTTGGTGAACCGATTCAGATTACGGGTACAACAAGCTCCAATACCGTTACAGTTGAGTCCGGAGTGGTTGCCGACATTATCATTGACAATCTGAACATTTCCTCCGGCAGTGGAAACCCTTTCTATGTAAAAAGTGGCGCAAATGTTACCTTGACCTTAAAGAATACCAATTCATTTACCACATCGGATACTGACGCTGCAGCATTGCGTGTACCTGACGGTGCGGTGCTGACCATTGACGGCGATGGAACTCTAACCGCCGACAGCACAAGTGGAAGCGGATTTGGAGCAGGGATCGGTGGAGATTCCGGTTTAATCGGAGAATCAGGCGGAAAGATTCTCATTCTTGGTGGCACAGTCACGGCGAAAAGCGATAGGGGCGCAGGAATCGGTGGCGGTGCCGGACAGTATAAAGGCGGTGTTGCCGGCAATGGTGGCAGCATTACTGTTTCCGGAGGAAATGTTACGGCAACAAGCAACGAAGGAGCGGGAATCGGCGGTGGTAGCTCTGCATATCATCTGTGCGGTTCAGGCGGGATAATTAATATCACCGGAGGAAACGTTACGGCAACAAGCAAATATGGAGCGGGAATCGGCGGAGGTGGAACCCGTGACGAAAGCTTTGAGAAAGGTACAACAGGCGAAGGCGGTATCATTACGATTTCCGGCGGCACAGTCACCGCGAGCTCTACCAACATATATGGCGGTGCCGGTATCGGTAGTGGCGGCACCAAATACGGTACCGGAAATATCGGTGGTACGGTTACCATTACAGGAGGTACCGTAAAGGCAACCACGGCGGCTACGAATGGGGAAGCCATTGGCAAGGGATACAAAGGTACCTCTTCAGGTACCTTGCAGGACGGCTACGGCAATCCTGTGACTCTTTATACCTTTACCCTCTCCGGTACTAGTAATGCCAATGTGACTGCCCAGCAGGGCCTTGGCAGCTATGGGGTCAATGACGTAAAGACGCAGGATGCCGACAAACTGTATTTCTATCTCCCTGCGGAATCTGTGGCTACTTCCTTTACCGCAGGTGGAAATGAATATATCTGTAACAGCAATCTTACATACTACACAGCGCACAATTGGGCAAACAATGACGGCATCTGTGCAAACGGCTGCGGAACAGAATGTGCTCACGAAAACGAAACAGGCGATACCTGTTCAGTCTGCGGTGCAGAGCTTCACGTCTGTGACTTCAGCGGTGAATGGAAATATGATGCAGATAAGCACTGGAAGGGATGTACTGTTGACGGCTGCAGCGAGACAAGCGAAGAAGCAGACCACAGCTTCACCGACGGCAAGTGTGATTGCGGATATACTTGTCCCCACAGCAGCTACACCAACGGTATTTGTGACAAATGCGATTATGAATGTCCTCACTCTTGGGGCGAAGGCGTACTCACAAGACCCACCTTTGAAACAGCAGGCTATTACACCTACACCTGTACTCTTTGCGGCCATTCATACACAGAGCCTGCTAAGAAAGCAGATGACACAGCCTTAAACGATGCTTATTTGAAGGTTACTGAATATATTGATAATGATACTCTTACACAGGAAGCAAAGGACGAAATCTATAAGAGCTATAGAGATATTCTGAAGAATAACGGTAATATTTTCGACGAGCTTGGCTTTGTCCGTGGTGACCTTATTGAAGAGGATCAGCCTGCAATTGATGCAGTAACTGAAGCACTTGAAAAGATTATTGCTGATGCTGATGAAAAAATCGCAAGCGGCGAATATGTCAAGGCTGATTACACCGAAATCAACGAAGCAATTGATGATATCGAAGAAAAGCTTGCTTCAGAAAACGTAACCGACGAAGGCAAAGCAGGTCTTGAAGAAATCAAGAAGCAGCTCGAAGAAATGAAGGCTGACGAAAACACAAGCAAAGCAGACCTTGCAGAGCTTGAAAAGGCTCTCGATGAATATGAAGAAGAGCTTGACAAGGGCATCGAGGACGGTACACTCGTAAAGGTTGACGGTATTGCAATACTTATTGAATATAATAATGAATGCGCTGAAAGCCTTATAGAAAAATACGGTGAAGAAAATTATAATAATTTAATGAACTCAAAAACTGACGAAGTGGTTGCAGAAGCAACGGCTATTGAAAAAGAAGCTATGGCTCTTACCGGTACGGTTGCTGAAAACGCAGAAAAGATTGCAGAACTTAAGGAAAGACTCAAGGCACTCTTTGATGCAGCTGAACTCTGCCTTGCAGGCACACATTCATTTATGAATTATACAGAAACTTCACCTGCAAAGTGTGAAGTAAATGCAAAGGAAACAGGTACCTGCTGGTTATGCGGTGAAGCAGACGAAAGAGAAGTAGAAGGCACAGCTCTCAGCCACTCCTTCACAAAGTATGAAGAAACAGAAGCTCCCAAGTGCGGTGTTGCAGGTAAGGAAGTAGCTTACTGCGACAACGGTTGTCAGACAACTGACGAAAGAGAAACTCCTGCTCTTGAGCACATCTTCCTTGATTACGTCTCAAACGGCGATGCAACCTGCACTGCTGACGGAACAAAGACTGCCGAATGTGCAAACGGCTGCGGCGCAACAGATACAGTAGCAGACGAGGATTCTATGATTGACCACTCTGACGAAGACGGCGACAAGCTTTGTGATGATTGCGGCGAAGAGGTTTATGACCGCTGTGATATTTGCGGCGGCAAGGCTCACGGAGACGATAAGATTCAGTTAGTCTTCTGTATGATAATAACAATAATCAGATTTGTCACATCAATTCTGAAATCAATTAACTAAAACCCAATAAATAAACTAACCGCCGGGGAGAAAATCCTCGGCGGTGTTGCTATATCTGTCAATCTTTTTTCTTCCTGTTGGGAAAACAATCTTCCATCCACTCGGTAAACTCTTCAGGTGTGATAACCCCGTTTGTACACTCATCACGCTTGGTCATAGCCTGATATTTCCACTTTTTGAAGTCAGCTTCTTTAATCTGTCTGACCTTTACTCTTGCCGAATAACGCTTGTAATATTTACTGTAAATAGTGGTAGCTTTATCATCGGCATGCTTTGCTTTATAGTTTTCGGCAGCGGCAATTTCCTGACAGCTACGGTTTTCGCCATCTGCAATTCTGTCGCAGTACCGGGTATCGTATTTGCCCTTCATTATGAAATACTTCCCACATCGCTTGCACTTACGGAAGTGAACATTCTGCTCAAGCATTTTTGTAAATTCAAGCTCAAGAATTTCTGCAACAGACCGAAAAGAATAATTTATTCTTATAAATGAGTGGTTCCGAAGATAAAACAATAAGTCCTCAACCGGGTAGTTATATTTTTTGGCAAATGCTTTCTCCTCTTCGGTTGGCTCTCGGTCATGTGTGCTAAAGATTTTCATCATTTCCTCAAGAGATAACCCGTAAGGCATCTTTTTACCTATTACGCCTTTATGAGTAAGCGTAAATTCTTCGTTGCGTCTGAACTTTATTGGGAAATCGTGAATTTTTCTGTAAATGTTAAATCTTTCACTTGGATAAAGATTTCCAAAAATCTCAGGATAAAAATCTTCGTCATAACAAAATTCGATTATCTCTCTGAATTCATCTCTTAAATATAAAAGATAACTGCCGTACCATTTCAGAATATCCGTATTTGCAAATGTTCTTGTGTGGAATACCGGCGGACAAATTGCTGAATAAAGGGAAGCGTAGGCAATGTCTTTGATAATACCAAAAGAGCTTTCATAATCAAAAAAGTTTTCAACGATTTCCTGAGTGTCGTTATAAACTTTTTCTTTTTGGGGCAGATTTATTGTTTCAGATGTCTCATCGTCTTTTTCTTTGCGGAAAGTTTTAATCAAAAAGTTTTCAAACTGTGCATTTTTAATTGCTTCCTTTAACGGTGTAAGAAAATCGGCATAAATAAAATCAAGGATACCTTCACCGTACTTTAATGTAACACCGGCACCGCTGAAAACATTTATAAGAGGATATTCCAGTTTGCCTGTCTCCTCAATATTAACACCGCAACAAATACCGGGATAAAAATTATATTTTGCTCTCAGTTTATCAAAATACTCCTGACATGTTTTCATATTTTCCTCTATGATTTCAGGCTCAGTTTCTTCCTTTTTGTATTCTCTTCCCTCACGCTTGGCTCTGTCTGTTTCATATTCTTCAATAAGCCAATCAATGTTTATATGCTCGTTATAGTCGTCAACGCTGATGTGGAATATTTTATCCTCGGCATTGAAGCGAGCCGAATTAGAAAAATAATCAAGTCGTGCATCTTTAAGATTGGCACGTCTTTTTAAATATAAGTCATACTCTGTTTTCTCGTATTCCGAATAATCTTTTTCCATAAGCAACCTTCTTTTGGATAATGTAAATTTTTTAGATTTTGTAGAATTTATATCGCTCCAAAGAACATTATACAAATCTATTGATTTGTTGTCAATGGCTCTCTATAATAAATCGCAGGAGGTGCCAAAGTTGTGTCAAAAAATAAGGGCAGCAAAAAGTGACGTATTGCTACCTGGAAACAAAAAGGAGGATTAAATGACAGAAGAATTTGAAAACAAAAAAGAAAAGACCGTCCTTTACTCATCTGCACCACCAGATGAAGGACAGTCAAATCAAAAACATATTAATGACATTATACCCGACGGAGAAGAAAATATCAATAGCTTTGAAGAGAAATTTGCTCAGATGCAAAGAGAACTCCGCAAGACAATGGACCCGTCATATATGAAGACAGTTACGATGAGCGAGCTTTACGATACGGCATATCTCAGTAAGCCTGCAATCATTGACGGTATTCTTTATCCCGGCACTTATCTTTTTGTCGGTGCACCGAAGGTCGGTAAAAGCTTTATGATGGCACAGCTTGCTTATCACGTGAGTACGGGTAAGCCTCTTTGGGAAAACGAGGTCAGACAGGGTAAGGTGCTTTATCTTGCCCTTGAGGATGATTACTCACGACTGCAGAAAAGACTTTATCGAATGTTCGGAACGGAAGGCACAAACAATTTATTCTTCTCCGTGTCAGCAAAAAATCTCAACGGCGGACTCTTTGAACAGCTTGAAAAATTTATTGAAGAGAATCCCGACACGAGACTTATTATCATCGACACTTTGCAAAAGGTAAGAGAGTCAGGTGCGGAAAAATTTTCTTACGCAAATGACTACGAGGTAATCGCACAGCTTAAAAATTTTTCTGACCGATACGGTATCTGTCTTCTCCTTGTGCATCACACACGCAAACAAAATTCGGGAGACAAGTTCGATATGATTTCGGGTACCAACGGTTTGCTCGGTGCCGCTGACGGAGCTTTCCTCTTGCAGAAAGAGAAGCGAACGGCAAAGACGGCAACCCTTGACATCTCCGGCCGTGACCAACAGGACCAGCGACTGTTTCTTTTGAGAAATGATGAGCGACTTGTGTGGGACCTTGAACGAGTTGAAACAGAACTTTGGAAAGAAAAGCCTGACCCCTTACTTGAAGTGATTGCAGAAAAAATTACAGAAGAAAATCCTGTGTGGGACGGAAGCATTTCCGACTTCAGAGATTTTCTTGGGACGGACATTACGCCCATTCAGTTAGGAATGAAGCTTAATGTCACCGCCGGGCGACTGCTTAATGAGTACGGTATTCTATATGAAAGCAGGCGCACCCACGCAGGCAGACGAATCAAATTCGTGCTGCAGGCGTGACAACCGTGTCAACCGTGACAACTTATTTGCCACTACCACAAAGGT
>JAZUNX010000002.1:0-9244 GCA_045604385.1 Acutalibacteraceae bacterium | reverse complement strand
TCAATGAAAGCCTTGCAGCAACTACTTCTGTGAACGTACGTGGTACTCTCAATGTGAACAGAGCACAGGGCAAGTTTATTGGATCTTTTCCGACTTACGGTTATTTAAAAGACCCGAATGACCATCATCAGCTTATCATTGACAAAGAAACTGCACCTGTTATTCGTATGATTTTTGAAAGGTTTATAGCAGGGCAAAGCATTATCGGTATTGCAAAAGCCTTGAATGATGAGGGCATACCCAACCCGTCAATGCACAAAAAACTGAAAGGTCTTAATTATCGTCATCCTATGGGCAAGAGTAACGACGGCTTGTGGCACGATAGTTCTGTACGAAGAATCTTACAGAACGAAATGTATATCGGCAATATGGTGCAAGGCAAGAACACGACTATCAGCTACAAAATCAAACAATGCAGAGCCATACCGAAAGACGAATGGATTATCGTTGAGAACACCCACGAAGCGATTATTGATAAAGATACCTTCAATAAGGCTCAGTCGCTTTTCAGAAAGAATATCCGTTCTTCGCCAGTCAAAAAAGAGGTTGATTTGTTTTCGGGACTTGTGCGATGTGCCGATTGTCACCGTATAATGAATAAGAAAACTAATACTCATTCTTACGGTACTTACCGCTATTACAGATGTATGACATCAAGGAAAATGAGCAAGGATGCCTGCACCAATCACACAATACGTATTGATAAGCTTGAAACTGCGGTGCTTGTTACCTTGCAGAAAATGATTGACACTGCCATTGAATTTGATGAAATTCTTGAAATTATCAATCAAAGCAGTAAGCGAAAAAAGGAATCAACACATCTGCAGAAGATGATTAAAACTCAATCCGCAGAGCGTGAGAAGTGTATAAAAATGTCTCTTGACTTGTACCCCGACTGGAAACAGGGCGTTATCACACGGGAAGAATATATGCAGTTAAAAGCCAATCTCACGGAGAAAATAGAGGCAATTGACAGTACAATTCAAAGCCTTACAAAGACGGCAGAGGAGTACGCTCAAGGTCTGAACAGTGAAAATGAGTTTATCTCACACTTCAAGCAGTACGGCAATATTGAGTCACTTAACAGACCTATGGTTGTTGAGCTTATTGATGAGATTCTTGTTCACGAGGGCGGAAATATCACTATTAAATTCAAGTTCAACGATGCTTATGAAAATGTAGTTAACTATATTGAAATGAATAAAGAAATCGTTGAAGAGACTGATAAGAAGTCTGCATAAATTATCAATAGGGTATATTTAATATTTATGACAATAATATTTATCAAAATGTAACGATATACCCTATTGACAAAAACAAAATTATAATTTATACTATAAAACAAGGAGTTGTTATAATGGATTTTTCAAGCTACGAAGTGAGTAATACATATTTTGGCGGAAGCGAAAAGAAAATAGGGCTGATTATCAGCGGCAGTGAATATATGATTAAATTCCAAAAGCAAACGGAGTTCGGCAAAAGGAATAATCATATATCAGAGTATATCGGCTCTCATATTTTCGAGCTTCTCGGTTTTAAGGTGCAGGAAACTTATCTCGGCACATATAAGGGTGAGCAGGTTGTTGCCTGTAAAAACTTTATAGAAGACGGTTATCAGTTCGTTCCTTTCAATGATGTAGGTGAGAGCACTTTAGACCAAGACAAAGAAAGATATCAGTATTCTTATACGGATATTATGAAAATGCTCCGTGATAATTCAAAGCTTACAAATGTTGATGAAACCATTGAGGCATTCTGGCAATTGTTTATTGTAGATGCTCTTCTCGGTAACTTTGACCGTCACGGTGCCAACTGGGGATTCTTGAAGAAGGACAACAAATACACTCTTGCTCCTATTTTTGATAATGGATCATCATTATTTCCTGCAATGACCGATGAAGATGAAATGAAAGAGATTATGGGTTCACAGGAAGAAACCGACAAGCGAATATTTACATTTCCTACATCTCAAATCAAGCTCCAAGGCAAGAAAAGCTCATATTATGATGTTATTCACAGCCTTGAATTTGAAGAGTGTAACAAAGCATTGGCAAATGTATATAGGCGTATTTCCATCGAAAAAATAAACGAATTTATTGATAATGATGTTATGTTTATTACTGACTTACAAAAAGAATTTTACAAGCATATGATAAAAAAAAGATTTGAGAAAATTATTGAAGCATCTTTTGAAAATCTGATTAAGAGGTGAAAAAATGAACTGTTACGAGGTTGATGCTCTTATATGCCTTAAGGATGACCTGGGTATAGAGTATGTAGTGTCGGCAATTGAATATAAGATATGGAAGAACGAAGAGTTTGAATACAGATTTCGACCGAATTATTCTGTCATTGACCTTTTGGATACTTCTCTGTTTCAGGGTATTCCCGGCATTGATTTAGATTTGAGAAAAAAGGAATACATACGAAAGAATACTGTTCCTACCTTCATTTCGGAAAGAGCGCCGGCTTCTAATAGGCAGGAGCTTTGGAAACTACTTGAAGATTGTAATATGCAGTATCTCAATCAGCTTGAATGGTTAATCAGAACGGACACAAAGTATATCGGTGACCGATTATATGTAAGAAAGCCGTATTTACAAAGCTTTTCTGATACAGTTAATCTTGACAATGAAATATCAAAGCTAAAAAGATCTTATGATGTTCAGAAGAAGTTACTTGACGGAATCTGCGCAGGCTTCAATATTGAATATGACGGCTTTATAATTAATGACAGCAACCGTAAGACTTGTTATGATTTGCTTTATCGCTTATTCAGACGAGAATCCGAGCGTTTAAGAAAGCTTCAAAGCGACGGTATAAGCAAGGCAAAGAAAGAGGGCAAGTATCAAGGCAGAAAGTCTATCAGTGTTGATGATACAAAGCTTTATGAAGTTTGGCGCAAGTACGAAAGCAAGAAGCTTACACTCGAAGAAGCAACAAGCCTACTTAATATAAGTGTATCAACATTTTACAGAAGAATAAAGAAGTTCCAATAAATAACAGCGTGCGGAGTGATTGTGATATATATAATGAATAGAACGATAATTTAATGTTGTGGTCAAATTGGTTTGGTGTATATATGGAAAAATAAATATTTATAAAAACATTGACTTTTTCAGAAAAAATGCATATAATAATATTGGGATCTGAAAAGGTTCTAGTTAAGTGCTTCACTACTTTGAATGTGAGCCTTAATTTAAGAGCTTCACTGCTTTGAGTGTGAGCCTTTAATTTAAGTGCTTCGCCGCTTTAAGAGCGAACCTTATGTGGGCAGATAATTTTATCTTCCCACATTTTATGTTTATGGAGGAAGTATGGATTTTTACAGGATAGATGAAACCTATATTAGTTTCCTGCAAAATTTTGAACGGGAGAAGCGAGGAAATACCAAGGTTCCTAATATAAAATATTCTGATAGAAATAAATTTTCCTTTGGTTCTGTACTTACAATTAATGGTTATAATTATTATGTGTCGCTTTCTTCTTTTACAAAAAGCCAGGAAGCAAATATACTAATAAAGGTTCCAGGTGACGAAATAGAAGTAAAGGGTTCATTACGCTTTAATTATATGGTTCCTGTGCCTGACTCTTGTTTAACACGATTGATTATCAAAGATGTTACTGATACAAAATACAAAGATCTTCTTAACAAAGAATATCAATTTTGTCAAGATAATGAAGAGCGTATAAAGAAAAAAGCTAACAAGATTTATACAATGGTTGTAGAAAACAAAAAACAAGTTTTAACTGATAATAGTTGTGATTTTAAAATTCTTGAAGCTGGATGTGCGGCATACATAGAACAAAAAACAGAAAAGTAAGCGTATTTATAGTTTTTATAAAGAAATTTTATATTTTGATCTTTTAATTCAAGGCTGTCAAACGACAGCCTCTATTTTTTTGTTTTGCAACACTTTTACTTAAAATGTCTACAAACCACCCGTTATAGTCTTCTTTTCATTCCAACCACCCCATAGCTGCACCCATAATTGAAGTGCCGAAAACCCAGTAAAATAGGCACTTTCGGGATTTTTAAAAATTTTATGGTTTTCTCTTGACATTTACCCCTGCCGCCTGTAAAACCCTCTCTGGATTTTTCCGTGACACGAAAACTGCTCCCGAAGACTATGATGCCATCTTCACGGGGGACCTGGGGCTTGTAGGCTCGGAGCTTTTAAAGGATCTGATGATGAGGGAGTGCGGTATTGATCTTTCAAAAAATTACTTTGACTGCGGTCTTATGATTTACGACAGAGAAAGGCAGGATGTTCACTCGGGCGGCTCGGGCTGTGGCTGCAGTGCAAGTGTACTTTGCTCACACATCTTAAACAGAATGAAAGAGGGAAAATACAGCAATATCCTCTTTATGGCAACAGGCGCTCTTATGTCTCCCGTATCTTCAAAAGAGGGAGAAAGCATTCCCGGTATCGCACATCTGGTAAATATTAAAAGGGGTGAAAGAAAATGAATATTACTTCAGCACTGAAATGTCTTTTCTGTCTTGCCAAATGCAGTAAATATCTTTACTTTATCAAAAAAGCTGTCTGCATTATGGCTGTGGGCATCGCCGTTTTCGCAGGTATATCTGCACTTTCAGGCAATAACTGTCTTATGAAAAAGCTTAAGGAGATGATATGATGGATTTGATTCTCACTCTCCTTAAAGCCTTCGCCGTGGGCGGTCTTATCTGCACCGTCGGTCAGCTCCTTATCGACCTTACAAGACTTACACCCGCAAAAATCCTCGTTTCCTTTGTAATTATCGGTGTTATTTTGGGCGGTATCGGCATATATGAGCCTTTGGTGGAATGGGCGGGAGCAGGTGCCACCCTTCCTCTTACGGGCTTCGGCTATAATCTTGCCAAAGGAACAAAAGAAGCAATCGCCGAAAAGGGTCTGATGGGTGTTTTGAGCGGTCCACTGACCTCGGCTTCCGTGGGCATTATGGCGGCGGTTATCTGCGGTCTTGTGGTGTCGGTTTTCGCCAAGAGTAAGGATAAAAAATGAATTTAAGTCGGCTTTTGAGCTGACTTTTTTCATTTTATGCAATTTTCGCCTATTAAATTTACACTTATTGCTCTTTTATTTTTATTCGATGTAAGGTATAATGTAGTTGCAGATTAAAAAAGGAGAATGAAAACCGTGGATGTTGTTTTTGACTTTCTTATTGAAACATTGATCGATAATTTAGTTAATATAACTTTATCTGTTATTCCTGAAAACAAACACAACGGTAAACTTGAAACAGTCTTATCGGTTATTATTGTAATTCTTACATTTTTGTTTTTAATACTTTTTGTTGTAGGAATTTGTATGCTCGGAGAAACCAACGGTGAAAGCGTTTTAGGTAAAGTATTTATTCTCTTGATGCCTGTTCAAATAATATTATCAGTTATAGTATACATAATCAAAAAAACGAAAGGAAAAAAGTAATGCTTACCCAAAAACAAAAGACCGTACTGTCGATAATAATCGGAATAATCAGCACCGTACTGTCGGTCTGCCTTTACGGGTTTACCGTTGGCGGAGAGTACCTTTCTTTCAAATATCTGCTTTACTGTCTTCTGACAGCTTTTGTGATGACGAGCCTTGCTTTTCTGTTCATTTTCGGAAAGAAAATACCGAAGGAGCTGTTTTGGAAGGAGCTGTATGTAGTTATTATATTGGTTGTATCCGCTTTACAGCTTCTTATGTACCAGCCTTTAAATCTGCTTACTTCGGAAGATAAAGGGAGGGAATATGAGGTTGAAATAACTGAATTTTATAGCACCGGAGGTTCGACCGCAGTATACTTCACAGATGAAAACGGCATACCGAGAAAGAAAGACATAACCTTTGATTTTATGATTATGGATGAACACGAATTAACCCCGGCAACAGGTGGAAGAATGATAGTCAGAGAAACTCTCGGCGGATTTAACTGTAAGCATTTTAAAATAGTAAGGGTTACCTATGAGCCTGAAATATATTTTTAACGAGGTAAAAACATGAAAAACAGTACATACAAAGATAAATATCTTTCGATCGTCGGCGACTCCATAAGCACCCTCAAGGGCTTTAATCCCGACGGATACAAGGTCTTTTACTACGGTGAAAGGCAAGAGCTTTCTGACATCCACTCCCCTGCCGACACCTGGTGGGGCAAGGTAATTTCCAGTCTTGGCGGAAAGCTTTTGGCAAATGCCTCCTGGTCGGGCAGTTGGGTCGCAAAATTACCCGACAGAGAAGAGCTTTTTCCTTCCGGCTGCAGTGACGAAAGAACTTCTGCTTTACATAAAGACGGAATAATGCCCGACGTGATAATCGTTTATCTTGGCACAAATGACTTTATGTTCGGTGTATCACTTGTCTACGAAGGCGACATTCAGTTTCTCAAAGATCAGAGCTTCTCTTACGCCTACGACAATATGCTCACAAAGATTAAGACCAACTACCCCCAAGCAGAGATATTCTGTTGCACTCTTTGCACTGCATATATGGAAAAAGACCCCACCTTCGTTTTCAGTGAAGAGAGATGGAACAGCAAAATTGAAGATTTCAACTCTATAATACGCGAAAAAACAAGGGAAAAGGGAGTTCACCTTATTGACCTTTATGCCCACGGCACTGCATACGATTCCATAGAAGGCTGTCACCCGACAGCAAAGGGTATGGAAACTATTGCAGACCTTATGATAAAGGAGATAGAAAAAATCAATAAAAAAAGCCGTTAGCAGTGATTTATTCTGTCGTCGGTTTAATTCCGAATGGCCTAAAACTTCAACTTTTTCCCGAAAACCACTTGACAAGAATAAAACAATATGGTAATATCATTAGGCAAATACGGAGAGATACCGAAGTGGTTATAACGGAACGGTCTTGAAAACCGTCGTACGTTTGCGCGTACCGTGGGTTCGAATCCCACTCTCTCCGCCATCTTTTTTTATTTAAGGCACTGAATGGAGTAGTACTCAAGTTGGTGACGAGGCGCCCCTGCTAAGGGCGTAGGTCGGGTAACCGGCGCGAGAGTTCGAGTCTCTCCTACTCCGCCAAGGTAAAGGTAATCGTAAAGGTTACCTTTATTTTTTTTGCTTTCAGAAAAAATTTACTTCAATAACCAATTGATTAATTTCAATTGGAGTGCTATAATACTCCGCGATGCATAAAAAACTAATACTTTTTCAGAGAGGGAAAAAATAATGGAAATTTTAAATCGGATGAAAAAAAACAGAATAACGAGCTTCTTTTTGGTGTTTATTGTATACTTGCTTGCAGGAGCCGTGGGTGTAGCAGTGTATTTAAACCTATCTTTTTCATGGTGGCTTAACCTTTTAATTGCCGATATTGCGGCAACGGTTATTACTTTTGTTTTCAGTCTCATTTTTAACAACGCTTCAGTATATGACCCCTATTGGAGCGTTCAGCCCATTGTTATTCTTATCGGCTTTGCCTTAACGGCAGAATTAAATCTTGTCCGTTTATTACTGCTTGTTGCCGTTTGCCTTTGGGGAATAAGACTTACCGTTAACTGGGGCTATAATTTTTATAACTTCGACTATCAGGACTGGCGATACACAATGCTTCATGAAAAAACCGGTGCATTCTATCCTATTGTCAACTTCGGCGGAATTCATATGGTACCCACTTTAATTGTATATTTTTGTGTTCTGCCTGCTGCATTTGCTTTTAAAAATGATGCTCAATGTAATATAGGCACAGTTGTGTTTTTCTGTTTGTGCATTGCGGCAACAACAATGCAAGGCATAGCAGATATGCAAATGCACAAATTCCGAAAAAACAGAACAGGCCGATTCATTCGTAACGGTCTTTGGAAGTATTCGCGCCATCCGAATTATTTGGGTGAAATACTTATGTGGTGGGGCGTTGCCTTATCGGTTGTTTCCGTATTCCCCGATAAATGGTATCTCTGCTTAGGCGCCACACTGAACACAGTTCTTTTCCTCTGTGCAAGCATACCTATGGCGGACAAAAGGCAATCGTCCAAGCCCGGATTTGAAGCTTATAAAAAAGAGACACGAATGCTTTTGCCCATAAAAAAATAACTATTACATTATAGGATTGAATTACGAGCCTTCTCTTTTTCTGAAGGCTCATTTATTTTGTAAAAACCTGTTTTCTTTAATCGGCAACAACCTTTAAATTTAACCCGAGCAAAAGCGCCCCGAGTTTTTAAGTTTTAATATTTTCTTATTGCATTTTTCGTCAATCTCTATATAATATATAAGGATTTTATTTTGAGAATGGCAGGTGACCTTATGGGCCGAAAACTAAATTTTAATATGCTCCCCCTTATCCTTTCCCTTGCCTGGCCGACAATGCTCGAACAGCTTATGCAGACGGCAGTTCAGTACATCGACACGGCTATGGTCGGCTCTCTCGGCACCGAAGCCACGGCGGCTGTCGGCTCCACCACCACGGTAAACTGGTTGGTAGGCTCCTCAATTTCCGCTTTAGGCGTAGGCTTTCTTGCCTTTATTTCACAGTCACTCGGTGCGGGAAGGAAAGACCTCGCCGTGAGAGCGTCAAGTCAGTCAGTTATGGCGGTGTTGGTTTCGGGTCTGTTTTTCACAGCTGTAACTCTCACCGTAAGCCCCCTCGTCCCCTCTCTTATGCAGGTGGACGAAAGCATACGGGAGCTGTCTGCTCAATACTTCTTCATTCTCTACACCCCTATGCTTTTCCGCGCGGCAAGTATTATTTTCGGCTCTGTCCTTCGCGGTGCAGGCGATTCGAAAACACCTATGCTGGTAGGGATTGCTGTCAACATTATAAATGTCATTCTTAATTTCCTTCTTATCTATCCCACAAGAGAGGCTGTCTTTTTTGGTAAAGACATCACCCTTTTCGGGGCAGATTTAGGGGTAATCGGTGCCGCGACTGCAAGTGCTGTTGCCTTTGCCGTGGGCGGTATTCTTATCACCCTCGCCCTTTTCAGGCATAAGAAGATAGCACCGAAAAAAGCCTTTCTTAAGCCCGACAGAGAAATTCTTGCTCCCTGTCTTAAGGTTGCTCTGCCCAATATGCTTCAGCGCTTCGGTACATCTTTCGGATATGTAGTATTCGCTTCGATGATAAATTCTCTCGGTGAAATTTCTACAGCCGCACACACAGTAGCAAACACCGTCGAGTCAGCCTTCTACATTCCCGGTTACGGTATGCAGGCAGCAGCAGCCACTCTTATGGGTAACGCTCACGGTGCAAAGGATAAAGAAAAAGCCGGAGATATAAGCCGTCTTCTCATT
>JAZUNX010000001.1:0-22414 GCA_045604385.1 Acutalibacteraceae bacterium | reverse complement strand
CTGTTCGGGTATGCTGTCGCACTCACCCGAAAGGATTTTTTCTACGCTGTCTACAGTCTTTTCTAAAGGTACATAAATGCCCTGCTGTCCTGTAAAGCTTTCGGCAACATGGAATGGCTGGCTCATAAAACGCTGTACACGGCGTGCTCGTTTTACAAGTTCCTTATCCTCTGCAGAAAGCTCATCCATACCTAAAATGGCGATAATATCCTGAAGCTCGGCGTATTTCTGTAAAACTCTCTGTGTTTCCTTGGCGGTTTTATAGTGTCTGTCTCCCACAAAATCGGGTGTGAGAGCTCTCGAAGAGGATTCAAGAGGATCAACTGCCGGATATATACCAAGCTCAACTATCTTTCTTGAGAGAACGGTGGTGGCATCGAGATGTGAGAAGGTGGTGGCGGGAGCCGGGTCCGTAAGGTCATCGGCAGGAACATAAACTGCCTGTACGGAAGTTATGGAGCCGTTACCCGTGGAAACGATTCTTTCCTGTAATTTACCCATTTCCGAGGCAAGAGTAGGCTGATAACCCACAGCCGAAGGCATTCTGCCCAGAAGTGCAGAAACCTCACTGCCTGCCTGAGTGAAACGGAAAATATTATCGATGAATAAAAGAACATCCTTATGAGACTTTTCACGGAAGTATTCAGCCATGGTAAGACCTACTAAAGGCACACGAAGTCTTGCACCTGCTGTTTCGTTCATCTGACCGAAAACAAGAGCCGTCTTATCGATAACTCCCGACTGATTCATTTCATTCCACAGGTCATTACCCTCTCTTGAGCGTTCACCGACACCTGCAAAAACAGAGTAGCCGTCATGCTCAAAGGCTACATTACGGATAAGTTCCATAATAAGGACTGTCTTGCCTACACCTGCACCGCCGAAAAGGCCTATCTTGCCGCCCTTGATGTAGGGTGTCATAAGGTCGATTACCTTTATGCCCGTTTCGAGAATATCCGTGGAGGAAACAATTTCCGCAAAAGGCGGAGCAGGATGATGAATAGGCCATTTCTCTTCCGTTTCGATTACATCTCCGCGGTCAATGGGCGTACCTGTCACATTTACCATTCTGCCAAGGGTTTCCTTACCTACGGAAATTTTTATTGGCTCACCCGTGTCGATGGCTTTCATTCCTCGCGACATACCGTCGGTGGGATTCATTGAAATACACCTTACCTCACCGTTGCCTAAATGCTGTGACACCTCAAGGGTATATATTTCTTCATTCACTTTTACTTTTACGGCGTTGAAAATATCGGGGATTTCATTTGCAGAAAAGAGAATATCCACAACGGGACCCGTTATTCTCTGCACCATTCCCACAGAGCCTTTTGCCATATCATATATCCCCTTTCATTGAAAATTCCGATGAGATTTCTATAACGTCAGCAGTAACCTGGCTCTGACGCTTTCTGTTCATTTCTGTTTCTAATTTTGCACTGTATTCGCAGGCTGTATCGTAAGCCGAGCGCATAGCAGTTAAGGTTGCCGCCTGTGCGCCGAGCGCCGTTTCAAGCACCCTTTTATAAAGGACGGAAAGAAAGATTTTTTCTGCCGCATTCTTTATAACCGTTTCCCTGTCGGGAACAAAGAGGGGTGTTTCCCCCT
Source organism: Acutalibacteraceae bacterium (assembly GCA_045604385.1). GTDB lineage: Bacteria > Bacillota > Clostridia > Oscillospirales > Acutalibacteraceae > UBA6857. Next base: position 20,806 of record JAZUNX010000001.1, on the reverse strand, counting down.
CTGTCTTTCCCTCTTCATAAGTGAAGAGGTCTTTGCAGACAGGCTTTTGCTTTATCATATTAATGTATTCGGGATAGACCGTTTTCACTGACGAAATTTTACCCTCCGTCATTAAGCTACAGATATATTCAAAAAGTTTTTTTACCTGCTCATAGGAAGGTATATCGTCAAAGACACAGCTTTTCTCAACGGCTATACTCTTCCTTTCGAAGTAGTCCGTTCCCTTTTTACCGCAGGAGATTATTACTCCCCCGTCCCTTTCAGGCATACTGCTGAAATATGACAGAAGCTCCGTGTTGAAGCTGCCGCACATACCCTTATTTGATGTGATTACCACATAGCAGCAGGGTGCATCGGGATTACTGCAGGTGAAAACCGAATTAAATTCACTGCGGTAACTTTCGTAAAGACGAAGGTATTCACCGGCGTGCTTTTCGTATTCGGCATATATTCCGCTTATTTTCGAATACTTCACCGTAGATGCGGTTTTCATGGCACGGGTAAGCTTCGTAGTTGAGCGGATGGTCTGTAACTTCTTTTTTAAGCTCTGAACTGTTGCCATAATTATAACCTCTCGGCAAATTCACTCAAGGCACTTTTAAGTGAATTTTTCAGTTCATCATCAAATTTCTTTGCATTTTTAATATTAAGTGCAAGTTCTGCTTTTTCTTCGCAGAAATATCTGTAAAGCTTCTTTTCAAACTTTTCCATATCATCGGGAGATATTCCGTCGGCATAGCCTTCACTGACGGCAAAGATAAGAATTGCCTGCATATTGTCCTCGATCGGTGCATACCTTGTCTGACGGAGAGCCTCCGTAAGAAGTCTGCCCGAAGAAAGAGTTTTCTTCGTCTCTTCGTCGATATCCGAGCCGAACTGCATAAACTCTGCCAGCTCTCTGTACTGTGCCAGACGGGTACGCAGTGAGGAAGAAACCTTTTTCATTGAAGGTGTCTGTGCCGCACCGCCTACTCGGGAAACAGAAAGTCCCACATTGACAGCAGGACGCTGACCTTCGTTGAAAAGCTCTGCATCGAGGAAAATCTGACCGTCGGTGATAGAGATAACATTAGTGGGAATATAGGCGGAAATGTCACCTGCCAAGGTTTCGATTATGGGCAGAGCCGTAATGGAGCCGCCGCCGAGTTCATCGGACAAATGTGCCGCTCTTTCCAGAAGTCTCGAATGAAGATAGAAAATATCACCGGGATAAGCCTCACGGCCGGAAGGACGGTGAAGAAGAAGAGAAAGTTCACGGTAAGCCACAGCGTGTTTGGAAAGGTCATCGTAAACGATAAGCACATCCTTGCCCGAATACATAAAGTATTCAGCCATAGCAGAGCCTGAAAAGGGTGCGATATACTGAAGTGCCGCAGATGCGGAGGCAGGCACAGCAATAATGGTGGTGTATTCCATAGCGCCGTGAGCTTCAAGCTTTTCTTTAATCTCTGCCACAAGAGTATCCTTCTGTCCTATGGCAACATAAATGCAGACTGTATCCTTACCCTTCTGATTTATGATGGTATCGATGGCGATGGCAGTTTTACCCGTTTGTCTGTCACCGATGATAAGCTCTCTTTGTCCCTTACCGATGGGAACAAGAGCGTCTATAGCCTTGATACCCGTGTGAAGAGGAGAATTAACGGGCGCACGGTCTAAAATACCGGGAGCCTTATACTCGATGGGGCGTGTTTCCTTATAGGGAAGATAGCCCATGGCATCAATAGGTTTGCCGAGAGCATCAACAACTCTGCCTAAAAGGCACTCACCCACGGGAACGGATGCAATTCTGCCCACACGTCTTACACGGCTTCCGCTTTCGATATGCTCAAATTCACCGAAAATAACACAGCCGATACGGTTCTGCTGAATATCAAGCACCATACCTCTTTCACCGCATTCAAACTCCACAACCTCACCGTACATAATATCGGCAAGACCGTCCATCCAGCAGATACCGTCGGAAACAGTCATAACTCTGCCGAGCTGATACTGATGAATATGAGGATTGAAGCTTTCAGCCTTTTCGGTAAATTCCTGGATAAGATGACCTACGGTGTCATCGTGCATTATGGGCTCACGGCTAAGGTTCTTTCCGAACTGATAAAGCTCTTCGGCAACGGTGCCGTCATAAACCGTATCACCTATTCTCAGCCGAAGACCTCCGATTAGATTTCGGTCTTCAAGTACCCATAAGGAGGTTTTGCCGCCAACCGCCTCAAGCATCTGCGTTGTAGCCTTGTCAACATCATCAACTATATCCTTTGAAAGCGGGTAAGCCGAGGTAAGAGTTACATAAAGAACATCGTGATGCTTAAGGTATGCCATATCACCGGGAGTAAGACGAATTCTTTTAAGTATTTCATCAATAACCTGTCTGTCAAGTTCTCTGATGGCATTGACATATTTTTCGTAAGAGAAGAGGTTAATTACATTCTCTTTCATTACGGAAAAAAGTTCCTTACGGGCATCTTCAATCATACCGCGGTGAATTTCACTTTTCTCTCTTTCGCCGAAAGCTTCAATAGATGCGATTTTTTCCGCAACAAGGCTTTCCGCTTTCGATATATCCTCACTGCAATCCACAGAAGACACTTCAGCGGAAGGCTCCTGTAAAAAGGGCATTGGCATTTTTTCAATCTCCTCTGCCCTGTCAAGTTCGTTGTTTATTCTTTCATATCTGCCGCCGAAAATTCTTTTTACGGTTTTTCTTCCTACGATAACCAGAAGGGTGACAAGAATCAGAAAGTTAATAATAACATATTGTATTTCCATAATATCAAATCCTGTTGGAGATAATGTTTTTGGCAAAGATAGCCGCCGCTGTTTCCATTTTTGGTGCAACGGAATAAACTATTTTGTCATATTCCCCTGTTATGCCGTTTCTGTATTCTTCAATATCGGAAAGGCATTTTCTTTGGGAGTTTTCAATCTCTTTTTTTCCCTGGGACTGTATCTGCTGTACTTTCGCCTTAGCCTGTGCCACACTCTCTGCTTCGGCACGTACTTTTTCTTCGGTAAGACGTCTTTCGTTTTCTGCGGTTATGCTTTCAATATCCCTGAGTCTTTTATCTGCCGCATCAATTTTTTCCTTACGACTGTCAAGAACTTTAAGAACAGGGGTAAAAAGCAGACTTTTCAGTATAACCGTAAGCAGAAGGAAGCATATAACAGTCCATACTATAACAGATGGCTGTATATTCATAATCTACTCCTCAGATTTTTGAAATAAGCATAAATGCAATAAGAAGACCGTAAATAGTAAGCGCTTCCATAAGAGCAAGAGAGATAATAAGCGTGGAACGGATGTCCTTTGCAGCATCGGGCTGACGGGCGATACTTTCCATAGCCGCTTTGGCTGTCATACCCTGACCTATCGAGGGACCGAGAGTACTGATTGCGATTGCGATTGCTGCTGCGATTGCGATAATTGCTGAATTTGTCATTTTAAATCTACTCCTTTAAGTTTAAAAATTAATCTTCTGTTACTTCTTCTAAATATATGGATACAAGCATAGTGAAAACCATAGCCTGTAAAGCACAGAACAAAAGTGACAACACCATCATAACGACTGGTGCACCTATGGGGAAGATATGATAAAGCTCTTCCGTTACCATTTCTTCACCGAAAATGTTGCCGTAAAGTCTCAGAGCAAGAGATGCGGGCTTGATAAACTCATCGAGCACCAGTAGCGGTAACATAAAGAACATCGGCATAACAAAGCGTTTGAAATAATGCTTTACATTATGTCGCAGACCCGAAATCTGCAGAAACAAAAATGTGAGTATACCGAGACCTGCCGTAACGGACAGAGATGCCGTGGGCGCTTTTACATAATCCGTAAGCCCTACCCCCGGAATCATACCCGAATAGTTTGAAAAAATTATAAAAATGAAAAGTGATGCAAGAAAAGTGAAATATTTTCTTGCCTTCTTTTTGCCCAGAATATCCGTAAAAAAATTATCAAGGTATTCCACACCTGTTTCAACAACATTCTGGAATTTACCGGGTCGCTCCTTAAGATTAATCTTCACTACAAGTGAAACCAAAGCAAGTACTCCGAGTATTATCCACATTGTAACGACTTCACCCGTTACATCAAGAATGCCGAAAAGATTAATAATAACCTCGGATTTTTCACCCATTTTCATCCTCCTCCATGTTTTTTACTTTTTTAGCAAGGCTTTCATTAAAAGACACAAGTTTTTTCGTAAAGAAAAACATCGGAACAGTCATACCGACAACTGCACCTATCAGTAAATAAGCCAGGCTGACGTCAAGTCTTGCCCCTAAAAAATAAACAGCTATAAGATAACCCACCTGCACAACCTGTCTGAACACAGTTGCAAGGGCAAACTTTTCAGGTCGGGTTTCAAGAATTTTCTTACTTACAGTATAGTTCACAAAAGCAATAATAAAACCAGCCAGTGTGCAGATAACTGCACCGATAAAATTATGGTTCATCGTATCACCTCGTTTTTTATTATAGCACTTCAATTATAATTTTCAAGTTTTTTGTTTCTTTTTTTTGATGAACTTTATTGCCTCTTTGTAATCATTTTTGTGAAATTTTTCAAAAAACAGCAACCGCCCAATGGGCGGTTGCCGATTTTTAGTTAAGGATCAATAGTGAACTGCGCCACAACCGCACACGGGACTGATTTTAAAGAGTTTCCAGATAAATCTTATTATCTTATAAATGATTCTCAATAACCAGTTTGTACTATGGCAAAGACACTTACATGCTCCCACAATATTTACCTTACAGCTGTCACAATTGCCGTCACCGTTTTCATCAGCATGACCTGTTGCAGGAACAATTGTTGCAGCATCAATACAGGTGTAAGTACATTCGGAACAGATGCAAGTCGTATAACCTTCCGAATCACAAGTGGGCGCTGTTACAACATAACTGTAATTATGGTCAAGGGCAGCTGTAACGTCTGTGTCATAACTTGCCGTACAGCCATCAATGATACAGTTATATCTTGTGTAGCCTTTATTCATACAGGTGGGAGCAACTACTGTTCCCTCATCATAGGTATGATCGGTCTTTTCAAGTATTTCTTCCTTATACCAGCCGCAGTCATATTCACAGTAATGACGTCTGATACCTTCCTTGATGCAGGAGGGAGCTTCTTCAGGAAGAACAATTCCTTCTTCGTTCCACTTATGCTTACCTGCTGCAGCAGAAAGAATTTCTTTCTTTTCAGCGCCGCATCCGCAAGCCATAATCACATAACCTTCACCGGTGCAGGTTGCTTCTACTCTTTCTTTTTCTATGGAGTAAACATGGGCGCCGGTAGCAGGAACGATGTCTTTGCTTTCTGTTTTGCCACAGCCATAAGAGCAAGTATAAACTGTATAACCATCTGTTGCACAGGTAGGTGCTACCACTTCACCTGCAACCATATTGTGATCTTTTGCAGGGATTACTCTTGTTGTAGTATAAGTACAAGCTTCATATTCATCAGAGCCTTCGTGATCACACTTCTGATTCATTATACCTGTTGCCGAACATGTTGGTGCAAGGGCTACTGTTGTATCAACGAGATTGTGTTCTCTCTTTGCGATGGTTTCAGTTCTTGTACCACCGCATACTGAACAGGTGTAGGTTTTTACACCGTCTGCATAGCAGGATGCTTTTGCTGTAACCTTGCTTGTTTCTGTATGCTCTACGTCTTTACTGTAACCGCAATCACACTTATCTGTATGATATGTATCGTCCTTATCGGTATGGGTTGTGTAATTATGTTCGAAAGTCTCAAACAGAGCTGTTACAGTGAGGTCAGATATGATATTGGTAAATTCTTTATCCCACTCTTTAAACTCATAATGATATAAGTCATTATAAGCCTTCTTGACATCTGTGGGAGCTATAGCAGACTGTCCGCTGATAACGGTAACTTTGGTTTCTTTACCGTCAATTACAAAGGTTACTGTATAAGTTTTAAGTGAACCCTTGTACTGCTCAAAAGCGGCTTTGAGATTTGCTGTTGCATCGTCAATTATCTTCTGCTCCTCTTCTGTAGCGATAAGGTCTTCATCAACTATATTAGCATCAAGAACTCCCTGAATGGCTTCCTTTGCTTCAGCTGTAAGGTCAGTTGAGAGGAGACTTTCCAGAGCGTTCCATGCTGCTTCATAATCATTATAAGAAGCACGGTTTACATACTCATAATCTTTATGTGAAGAATCATTCTTACATGTATAGGTGTAGTAGCCCTGTGTCCAAACGCCGTCTTTAAATTCAGGACGGGTGAGATTTTGTTCGGATTTGGTCTTGTCGTAGTTGTGACCAAGCTCTTTGCCCTCTGTTGCACTACAAACAGAACAGGTCTTGGGTGTTGTGCAGTCTGCATCTACCCATATATGTTCTGAAACATTTTCTTCATCACAAACGTCACAGTTATGGTTATTGTCATCACCATCAGTACAATTTTCAAGAATTGCACCGCAACCGTAGTCACAAACATGGTCTTTGTCGGTTGCTGAATCTGTGCATTCGCCGATTGTTTCTGAACAGCCATAGTCACAGACGTGGTCTGTATCTGCATCTATGTGTTCGCCGTATACTTTATCACAACCGTAATCGCAATCGTGGTCTTTGTCAGCGTCTACACAAGTGCCGATTGTTTCTTTACAGCCATAGTCGCAGGCGTGATTCTTGTCGGCGTCTACGTGTTCGCCGTAGTCTTTACCGCAACCATGGTCACACTTATGGTCTTTATCTGCATCTTCACAAGTGCCGATTGTCTCTGAACAGCCATAGTCGCAGGCGTGATTCTTGTCTGCGTCTACGTGTTCGCCGTAGTCTTTACCGCAACCGTGATCACACTTATGGTCTTTATCTGCATCTCCACAAGTGCCGATTGCTACCGAACAGCCGTAGTCGCACACATGATCCTTGTCGGTGTCTTCGTGGGTGCCGTAAACTTTATCACAACCGTAATCACAATCATGGTCAAAGTCAGTATCTTCACAAGTGCCGATTGTTTCTGAACATCCGTAGTCACAAACATGATCCTTATCGGTGTCTTCGTGGGTGCCGTAAACTTTATCACAACCGTAATCACAGTCGTGGTCAAAATCAGCATCTACACAAATTCCAATTGCTTCTTTACAGCCATAGTCACAGACGTGGTCTGTGTCTGCATCTACGTGTTCGCCGTAAACTTTATCACAACCATAATCGCAATCATGGTCAAAGTCAGCATCTACACAAGTGCCGATTGCTTCTTTACAGCCATAGTCACAGACGTGGTCTGTGTCTGTATCTACGTGTTCGCCGTAGTCTTTACCGCAACCGTGGTCACACTTATGGTCTTTATCTGCATCTCCACAAGTGCCGATTGCTTCTTTACAGCCATAGTCACAGACGTGGTCTGTGTCTGCATCTACGTGTTCGCCGTATACTTTATTACAACCGTGGTCACACTTATGATCTTTATCATCATCTTTGCATTCGCCGATTGATACCGAACAGCCGTAGTCGCAGGCATGATTCTTGTCGGTGTCTTCGTGGGTGCCGTAAACTTTATCACAACCGTAATCACAATCATGGTCAAAGTCAGCATCTACACAAGTGCCGATTGCTTCTGAACAGCCATAATCACAAACATGATCCTTATCGGTGTCTTCGTGGGCACCGTATACTTTATTACAACCATAATCGCAATCATGGTCAAAGTCAGCATCTACACAAGTGCCGATTGTTTCTGAACAGCCGTAGTCGCACACATGATCCTTGTCGGCGTCTTCGTGGGTGCCGTAAACTTTATCACAACCGTAATCACAATCATGGTCAAAGTCAGCATCTCCACAAGTGCCGATTGTCTCTGAACAGCCGTAGTCACAGACGTGGTCTGTGTCTGTATCTACGTGTTCACCATAAACTTTATCACAACCGTAATCACAATCATGGTCAAAATCAGCATCTACACAAATTCCGATTGTTTCTGAACAGCCGTAGTCGCACTTGTGGTCATTGTTTGCATCCTCGTGTATGCCTTGGTATACATCACAATCATTATTGTCACAAGCATGATCTTTGTTTTCGTCTTTGTGACCAAGTGCTGAACCCTCGTCCTTCACTTTATCTGTCGCATCACAACGGTCACACTTTGCTGTCTTTGTGCCGTCTTCCGTACAGGTTGCATCACCGTTTGATACATAATTTGTGAATGAGTGTCCAAGCTTATCGCCTGTTGTTGCACCGCAGACCGTACAGGTTGCAGGAGCATCGCAGGAAGCATCACCGTAGGAGTGTGCTACAAGAGTTCCGCACTTATCACAGTCACAGTTATTATCTGTATCTGAATCGTCACAAGCCTCTGTCTCAATGTGACTTACATCATTAGCACAGGTTCTCTTATGTTGGCCGTCTGCAACGAATTCCCAATCTCCATACTTATGACCTTTAGGTGCGATAATCGTATCTTCAACAGTAATTTTTGTTTCTGCTTCTTCGTCACTGTAAATCTCCTTACAGCCTTCGCAAGTCCAGTATTCTATATTGCCTTCGTCTTCGCAGGTTTCGTCTTTTGCATCTGTCTTGTTGAGTTTGGTGTGCTTTGAAGCATCCTTGCCAATCTTAAGGTTGGTAACCTCGTTTGTGCATGCTTCATCGTTGAAATTCTTGCTACAGTCGGGGCAAGACCAATATTCGATTGTGCCTTCTGAAATACAGGTTTCCTCAACCTTTTCGTGATAAACACTATTTTTATGTGCAATAGCTTCGATTTCGTCATGCCCTAAAATCCACTTGTCACAATCTTCGCAGAATTCACCGGCGGTATAACCTACAGAAGTACAGGTTGCAGGAGTTTCTTCGTGCTCGGTTGTGTTTTTATGGTTTGTGCTGTCGATTCCGATTACAAATGATGTTATGTCATTTTTACCGTCTGCTGAATCTTTTTCTGCATTTTCCGCAAAATAAAGCTTACAGGTTTCGCACTGCTTGTATGCTTCATTACCCGTTGCTACACAGGTTGCGGCATTAGCGTTGGTTACAGTACCGAAGGTGTGACCGAGGGCGGGAATTACTCTTGTGTCAGTGTGCTCGCAAGCTTCGTATTCATCAGTTGCGGCATTCGTACACTTCTGATTCATTATACCTGTTTCAAGACAGGTTGCCGCCTTTTCTTCTGTGGTATCAACGATAACATGATCTCTTATAGGAATAACTGTCACATCAGTCTTGGCGTCACAGCGTGAGCAGTGCCTTGATTTGGAGCCTGTCGTCACACAGCTTGCTTTAAGGTCAACAGTAAATGTGTCATCATAATCATGATCAAGTGCGGGAATGTCCTGTACATTCTTGGTCTGCTCTGTTGCCCAGCCTGCTTCGAACTTGGCTGTATATGTTGTCCAGCCTTTTTCTGTACAGGTTGCTGCTGTCTTTTCTTCAGATGTTACTTCTGCTTCTGCTGTTTCTGTATGGTTTGCATCTCTGTTACATACTCTTTCGGTTGTGCAGGAACTGTTGTCTTCCGACCAAGTGTAGGTTACTTCTTTCCAGTCATGCTTAAGAGCTTCTTTTTCAACATAAGTTGTGTAGTCACAGCCTTCTCTCTTACAGGTTTCATAAGCACCCCAACCGATTTCTGTGCAGGTAGGAGCTTTGGCTTCGTGGTTAACGATGTCGTGGTTATCGGGGTCAATTTTAATAGTAAGATCTGTAATTTCATTCTTATCTGTATCAAAATATTTCTTACAAACAGAACATTCGTAGTGACCCTTTGTACCTGTTGCCACACAGGTTGCGGGGGTTTCGTCTATCCATTCACCGTAGCTATGGCCGTTTGCGGGAAGAGTTTCTGTGTAGGAGTTACCGCAATCGGAACATTTCCACCCCTGTGAACCTGTGTTTTCACAGTCGGGAGCTGTATATGAACCGTCAACCTTAACATATTTACAGGTTGTAGTCTGCTTATAGCTACATTCGGAACAGGTACGAGACATCTGACCGTTTTTATCTGTCTTGTTTTCGGGGTCTGCATACCAGTCGCCGTAAGTGTGAGCATCATTCTGTTCTCTGCCGCACTTACAGGTTTCTTTATGGTGTGTGTCGTTATCTGTTATCTGTGCGAAGGTGGTGCCTTCACCGTAACAGGATTCAGCCGCATCTATCTTGTCAACACCGTTAAGTTTTGCACCGCGGGCATCACAAACATCACATTTATAATCATGGAAAGATGTTGAATCTGATTTAGGCTTAACATCCGAATTGAATGCATGAGTGCCTTCTTCGTATGCACCACAGTTGCTGTCAAGAGTACAGGTACGTCTGTGGGTTGTATCATTATATTTTTTCCAAGTGCCATATTCATGTACACCTGTTGCTTTGATGGTTTCTTCTTCTGTATAATCACAGTTCGCACATTCCCTATGCTTTTCACCGTCAGCAATGCAGGTTGCCGCCAAATCAATAATCCAATCACCGAGTGAGTGAGCAAGCATCGGTGTTTCAGTCTGTGCAACTGTAATGGTACCGCAAACTGAACACTCTTTACCTGCTGTAAGACCTGTTGATGTACAGGTGGCTTCTTTAGCAGGGATTTCAACTTCTGTGTGAGCAAGCATCGGTGTTTCGGTCTGTGCAACTGTTACGGTGCCGCAGACCGAACACTTCTTACCCTCTGTAAGACCTGTTGATGTACAGGTGGCGGAAACTGCAGGGATAACTACCTCTGTATGACCGAGGGCAGCTGTAATCACAGCACCGCAGACTGTACAGGTTTGTGCTGTCGTACAGGTAGCCGACGCGCCGGGGGTGTGAGCTATAGTAGAGAGAACTTCCTCATAGGTTACATCACCTGTTGCCGATGTGATTGCAGGCCAGCTGTATGTATGATGGCCGTTTGCATCGTTGTAGCCTACGGTATTTTCAGGAGCTGTAGGTGTGGTGCCGTAAGTATAGGTTTCAGTTCTTTCTGTGCCGTCTGCAAATTTCCAAGTTACGGTAACACTGTTCGGTGTTTTCTTATATGAAGCGATATATGTAACATCACCCTTTACCTCGGTAACCTCAGGTGACCAACCTTCAAAGGTGTAGGTATACTGTGCATCGGCTGCCTTAGTGGGTGTGGCGCTGTTATAAGAAGGAGTAGTACCGTACTCTACATCAATATCAGTTTCAAGAACTGTACCGTCTTCATTTTTCCATGTAACCGTGTATTTATTGATAGTCCATTCGGAATAAAGAACCCAATCCTGAATGATACCGAAGTTCTGAAGAGCAGATACAACAGTGCCAGTTCCGTCGGTAACCTGTTCACCTTCATCCTTCTGACCGTTAGGAATGATAGAGTCAACCCACCAACCGTCAAAGGTGTAACCTTCTCTTACAGGCACTTCAAGAGTTGTGCCGAGTGGATTATTATAAACAAAAACTGTTCTGTTAGGACTGTATGTCCAGTTTGCTATGTCGGCATAGTCCCCTCTTGTATGTGAATACATAAAGATGTTGGAGAAGGTTACTGCATCACCGAGAACTGTCGTACCGAAACGAAAAGCCGCTTTCGTAGCATTCTGAGGTGCAGTAAAGGAAATAGTATGTGTGCCTCTGCCTGTACCGTAAGCGTGTGCAAAGGGAGCGCCGCTGTTAGCCTTGTTTTCAACAGCATTTCCGGCATCGTCATAGAAGAAGATATGCACCTGATCGCCCGTGCCGCCCGAGGTGGTATATTTAAAGGTATAGGTTTCGCCGGGAACGAGAGTCATATTGTAATGACCGTTACCGAAGTCCTGTGAAGTATAATGGTCGTTGGGGTTAGTCTGTGTATTTGCACCGTTATTATTGACGGTGATTGTACCAGCATTTACATCATAGGTCATTGTACCCTTTGCAGGTGTGCCGACAACAGCCGATGCGGAATTTGCCCAAGATGAGAATGAGAAGATGTTTTCATAGGTTACATCATAGGTTCTTGCTTCGAGAGCATCTCTGGCACTATTAAGTGCCGTGGCAAGATTACCGATAGCTGTGCTGTCAGAGCTGTACTGTACATTAGAGCCTGAGGGATCAAGTGAAGCCATATGTGCTTTTGCAGCATTATAGGCAGCGACAAAATTATTCCATGACTGATAGGTATATTTTGCACTTCCTTCGGCATAGGCGGCTTCAGCGTTTGAAATAGCATTTATAAGGTCGATATATTTATTTGTAACTCTTGTAGTGCCTGCGGCTTTAGCATTTACTAGGTCATTTGCACCTTTGTTTATATTCTGAGCCCACACGGTAACGGTTGAGTCGATATTTCCGGCACGGTTTGCCTCAGTGAGACTAAGGTTAAGAGGAATAGCCGAAGCATAATCGAGATGTGTTGTTACATTTGTAGCATCGCTGTAAACGAAGCCGTTGTAGTCCTTATAGGAAATAGCAGGAATAAGAGTTTTCCAGTTCTGGTAGTTATTCTTATATGTGTCCATATAGACGACATAGAGATAACCTCCGTAACTGTTGTAGTTGCTTGCATAGTGGTTGCCATAATTTGTAGTACCACCGTTTGCACTATTGGCAGTAGCAAAGGTGAAGCCCTGATCAACCTTTTTATAAACATTTGAAGCATTTACTCCGATGCTTGACTTATTGATTTGGGCATAAGAAGATATCTGATATACATGATCTTGGCTATAGCCATAGTTACTACTGTTATCCTCATAGTAATCAAGCGTAACATCTGTGAGATAATTCTTTTCAAACACCCAACCACCGAATCCGTCTGCTCCGGGCTCAAGACCGCCGGTATCATGACCGTTATCCCAGTTAGAAATCTTCCAAGGTGCCTTGGTCGAGAAATCACTCGAACCGACAACACCGCTGCTTATTGTTCCTGAACCGGCAATAACATATCTTACATAACGACTACCTGTTGTCGTCCAGAAGAAGGTATGAAGAGGGAAGGTAGTTTCGCTGTCGTTAGTAATACCAACGATTGTGTTAGGCATAGTGTAATAGAAATATGTATCCTGAATCGTTGGTCTTGCATTATTAGAAGTAATATTCCACGAAAAGTCCCAAGGATACCAGATAACATTCTTTCTGTAATCGGCACTTACTGTTGAACCGTCACGACTCGTAATATTGGCATTAAGATAATCCACATAGGTATCATTATATCCGGTATTTGCAATAGCAGTATCGATTGCTGCCATATAACCCTGGGCAGTAGCGACATCAAACTGCACGCCGCCGTATTTAACAGCATCATAATAACGCTTTGCATCGTTGTATGCCTTGTAGTTATTTACGAGGTTTGTATAGAAAGTGCCGTTTGCAAAATAACCTTCATATGCTTCAATCTTGCTTTTTAACTCTTCAAGCATATCGTAACCCGAAAGAGCGATTGTATCAGAGTTTATATAAATATCGGACCAACCGGCACTGCCGGAGCAGGTATAACCCTGTCTGAGCATAACGATAAAGGAAAGGTCTTCGCCTACGGCGGCTTTCTCCTTAACTATATCTGTAACAGGGTACATATAATTAGCATCACCTGTTCTGAGTGCTGTGTTATCCTGGCCGTTAATAGCAGGCTGTTCAAATGAGCCAACAAAGGTAGCATCAGACAGTCCAAAATAGCTTTTAGCACTGTTCTGCATATTAGTCCCACTGTAATTGGTACCTAAAACAGCGTTACCTGTATCTGTTACATTAGTGCTTTTATTTATACCTTGACTACTTACAAAAGTGCCGTTCTGAATGATGTAATATATATCTGCATTAACAGCAGTACCGGAAGTATGTGTTAATCTGTTATTACAGGAATAAGCATAAAACTTCAGATTTACTACATCCTTTTCTGCGAGTTTCTGAAGATCTGCATTACTGAATCTGAAAAGAATAACAGATGTACCGGCAGCAGCACTTTCACCCGTCAAGGCAAGTCTTGTCCAGTCAGTGCTGCCTCTGTTTCCGTTGGGGCTCAGTGTAAATGAGGTTGTTACACTTACTTCCTCATTTGCCGCACTGACATGGTTATGCTCACCTGGGAAGAACACCCAGCTTGTCATAAGCATAAGCACTGCCATGATAACTGATAATGATTTTTTGAATGTTTTGTTTTTCATTTTCTAATCATCTCCTTTTAGGATTGTTGCCTCTGCGTGACTGAGAGGTCTTCCGTATCCTTGCTTTAAAGAATCAAACACCCATCAAGTCTGACCTTCTTGTGTTGCAGAGCGTCTTTTTTCTTTTTCAGCAATTCAAGCCGTATAGTTATATACAGCCAATTATACATAATAATTGTATAACTTAAGGCATAATTTGTCAATGGTTTACAAGGGATTTTTTGTGCGATTTTCGGGGATGTTTTCAGTAAAAAATAAAACTACGACCTTTGGTTGCATGGTCGTAGTTTGTTTATTGTTTTTTAAGATCTTTCGCTTCGCTCAAGATGACAACCGATGAGTTTTATTTCACCACTTCAAATTCCCTTACCCCATAATATTTCAGCAGGTCTACCTGCGCCTTACCGATAATCTCCCCTGAGACAACGATGGGTACGGCAGGCGGACAGCTTATATTGATACTGCCGCAAACTTTTCCAAGGGCGTTTTCAGTGCTTACTTTTTCCGTGGACAGATAAATGCAGTCAGACAACGGAATAGCCTGCTCGGCAGGATTGACCTGCGGCGGTCTGTCAGTTATCTCCTCTTTTTTCGGTAAAAGTTCAAGGATTTGCATAAGATAGACCAGTTCCTTTTCACTGTTTGAAGGTGAAAGCATAAGAACCGTATAATCAGGGTCGCAGAACTCACATATCATTCCGCTTTTGTTAAGATAATCGGCAAGCTCCGTGCCTTTATAACCGTATTTTTTGCTGTCGAAGGTGAGCTTTAAAGGCTCGTCACCGATAAAGGAATAACCCTTTTCTTCAAGCTGCTTTTTCACTTTTCCCACCGCAGAAGCAAAATCGGGAAGCCTTTTTTTATAAAAGAAATCAAGATAGTCATTGGCTCTGTCAAGGGAGCGGAGAATGAGATAAGAAGGACTTGTTGATGCAAAAAGAGAGAGCGCGTATTCACCTTTTTCGCTGAAAAGGTCGGGTGCTGTATTCGAAATATGCAGATAGGCTCCACCTGTAAGGACAGGCAGAGTTTTGTGCGCCGAGTCACAGCATATATCTGCACCGAGATGAATGGGGTGAAGATTTTCGGGCAGAAAATTGAGATAAGCACCGTGGGCGTTATCGACAGCGAGTATTATCCCCTTTTCTCTGCACAGGTCGGACAAACCTTTTATGTCTGCCATATTACCCAGATAGTCGGGTGAGGTCACATAGAGAGCCACAGGCTTTTCTTCGGCGCGGTCAAGATAAATTCTTGCCTCGTGTGCGGAAATATTACAGCAGGTAATTCCCCTGTTTTCTTTACCGTAAAGCCATTCAATCTCCGTTCCCGTAAGGGCGCAGGCAGTAATAAAGGTCTTGTGTGCATTACGGAAGGCGGCTATCTTCGGCTTTTTACCTTGCGTGAGAGCGTAAAGCTTTATAAGATAAACCATGGCGCGGATGGAAAGTGAGGAACCTTCCGTGCTGTAAAGAGTTCTCTTTGTGCCGAAAAGAGAGGCGGCATTTTCCATACTCTCCTTAAGGACACCCTCTGCACCGTAAAGCATATCTGCACCCTCGACCTCTGTTATATCGTACTTTTCCGCACCTGTAAACTCCTTGCCCTTGTGACCTGGCATGTGAAAACGAGTTTTATTTTCATTTATATATTCTTCAAGAAAGTCATTGAGAGGTGTTTTCATTTTATTCACCTAATGTTTTGGCTACTTCAAGCATAATGGCGCATTCCATTCTCTTTTTGAAAAGCTCACAGCCTGTGGCATAGATACCCTTCACACTGCCTGTGGCATGGTAAGCGTTAGCGGCACATCCGCCCGAGCAATAAAGTCTTGCCCAGCAACTGCGGCACTCCTCACGGGTATATACATTACATTCTGCAAATTCATTCTGTATATCGGTATTGGTAACACCCTGCCATACATCACCGAGCTTGTATTTCTCTTCACCCACAAACTGATGGCAGGGGTAAAGATCACCCCAGGGAGTGACAGCCATATATTCCGTTCCCGAGCCACAGCCCGAAATACGCTTATAGATACAGGGTCCGCCCTTAAGGTCAATCATATAGTGATAAAAAGTGAAGGGATCACCTTCTTTGTGCTTTTTCAGCATTAACTCTGCAAGGTCTTCGTACTGCTTCATAACCACAGGAAGGTCTTCGGCAGTAAGAGCGGAAGGGTCATCCTCGGCACAGACCACAGGCTCCATGCTCAGCTCTTTGAAGCCGAGAGAAAGCATTTCCTTAATATCTTCAAGAAAATCGGGGTTATGATGGGTAAAGGTGCCTCGCATATAGTAGTTTTTACCGTCACGGGCATCAACTAACTTTTGAAACTTGGGCACAATCTTTTCCCAGCTTCCCTTTCCGTTATAGTCCACACGGAAGCGGTCGTGTACTTCCTTTCTGCCGTCTAAACTTAAAACAACGTTGCTCATTTCCTTGTTGGCAAATTCAATTACATCATCGTCAATAAGTACACCGTTAGTGGTGAGAGTGAAGCGGAAGTTTTTGCCGTAGTCTTTTTCGATGCTTCTGGCGTAAGCTACAAGCTCTTTGACCACATCAAAGTTCATAAGAGGCTCTCCGCCGAAGAAGTCAACCTCAAGATTTTTTCTTGTTCCCGAATTGGCAATAAGAAAATCGAATGCCTGCTTACCCACTTCAAAGCTCATCATAGCTCTGTCACCGTGATATTTTCCCTGACTTGCAAAGCAGTAGGAGCAGTTGAGATTACAGGTGTGGGCTATGTGCATACAAAGAGCCTTTACGATGCCAGCACTCTTTTTCTTAAGGTCACCTGCCATAGGCTCAAAGGTATCCTCGGAAAATAGCTTGCCCTCATTTTTAAGTTCCTCAATATCTTCGAAGCAAAGCTCTAATTCTTCCCTTGTCACGTCTTCTCTGTCACCGTATTTTTCGAGCATAAGAGAGATAATCTTTTCTTTATCTTCCTTTTCGTAAAGACCTATAATATCATAGGCAACCTCGTCAACTGCGTGAACAGAGCCGGAGCAGATGTCAAGAACAATATTCAATCCGCCGAGTTTATAGGAATGTATCATTTTTCATTTCCTTTCTTACAGAAAAATGCCACCGAATATGAATCGGCGGCACATTCTAAAATCAAATCTTATTTCTCTTTGCTTTCACACTGCTGGTTAGCAATACCGCAACTTGTTTTGCAAGCAGACTGGCAGGATGTCTGACATTCACCGCAACCGCCGTTCTTTGCGGAAGAGCAAAGATTTTTTGTTTCCATTGTCTTAATACGCTTCATGGTATGTACCTCCTGTGAGTTTGTTCGGCTTATTATATCACGGTTTTAACTTCAAGTCAATAATTTTATTTATAATTACTGTTTTTTGGATAACACTTATTCCGTATCAGCATTAATTATGTACAAGTAGTTAATTTTAAGCAAAAGGTTTGAATTTATATTTTATATATGCTATAATGCCTATCGGTGTTAAACCGAAAAAAATAAACTAAAGATTAGGAGACTAACAAAATGAAAAAGTTAACAGCAATCCTTCTTGCAGCAGCAGTAGTTCTTGTTCTTTTCGCAGCTTGCGGCGGCGGAACAGAAGAACCCGGAAAGTCATCTTACACAGATGCAACAGCAGTTCTTAATGCAGTATGGGCAACATACGCAGACGAAGCAGAAGAAAATAAGTTCCCCATCGGCGGCGGTGATTCAGCTAACCTCACCATGGATGCTCCCGGCAAATTCGACATCGCAGCCACAGAAGAGCTCGATGTTACTCTTGCCCTTCCCGCATCACAGACAGCAAACATCGAAGATGCCGCTTCAATGATGCACATGATGAACGCTAACAACTTCACAGGTGCTGCTTACCTTCTCAAAGCAGGCACAGACGTAGCTGCTTTCGCAAAGGACTTCCAGGATGGCCTCAACGGCAGACAGTGGATGTGCGGCTTCCCCGAAAAGTTCGCTGTTATCCAGACAGGTGACTTCGTTGTAACTGCTTTCGGTAACGGTCAGATTATTGAACTCTTCAAGACAAAGGCTACAGGCGCTCTCGAAAACGCAACAGTAGTTCTTGAAGGCGCTATCGCCGCATAAGAGAAGACTATGCTTTTTTCAAGTATTCCTTTCATTTATTACTTTCTTCCGTTAGTATTTCTCGTTTATTTCCTCGTTCCCCGTAAATTCAAAAACTTCACCCTTTTAGTGTCAAGTCTTATATTTTACGCCTGGGGAGAGCCGAAGCTGACGGTCGTAATGCTCGTATCAATAGCCACAGGCTATATTTCGGGTCTCATACTTGAAAAATACAGGAACACAAAAAAGGGCAGGCTCATATTATGCCTGTCCATTTTCATACCTGTTTCTTTTCTTGTATATTTCAAATATGCCGACTTTTTCATAGCTACCTTCAATTCAGTTACAGGTCTTTCCATGCCCTTGCTGAAGGTTGTTCTGCCCATCGGTATAAGCTTTTACACCTTCCAGATAATAAGCTATCAGGTGGATGTTTACCGAGGCACAAAGGCACAGAGAAAACCTGTTGACCTTGCCTGCTATATCACTCTGTTCCCACAGCTTATCGCAGGTCCCATCGTAAGATATACGGATATTGAGCTTCAGCTTAAAACCCGTACTCACAGCACAGAGCTTTTTGCTTCGGGTGTGGTAAAATTCACCGTAGGTCTTGGTAAAAAGATACTTCTGGCAAACACTCTCGGTTCTTTCTGTGCCGCCTACGACGGCGCGGCTGATACCTCGGTGCTTTTCGCATGGGTCAATGCCGCAGCAGTGGCACTGCAGATTTATTTCGACTTTTCAGGTTACAGTGATATGGCCATAGGTCTCGGCAGAATGTTGGGCTTTGATTTTCTTGAAAACTTCAACTACCCCTTCATTTCAAAAAGTGCCACGGAATTCTGGAGAAGATGGCATATTTCACTCGGAAGCTGGTTCAGGGATTATGTCTATATCCCCCTCGGCGGTAACAGAGTTTCCCCTGCGCGGCATATATTCAATATATTTGTAGTGTGGTTTTTCACGGGCTTCTGGCACGGTGCAGGCTGGAACTTTATTATATGGGGTGTGTTCTATGCGGTAATTCTTATAGCAGAAAAACTCCTTTACGGAAAGTTTCTTGAAAAGCACCGCCTTTTATCCCATATATATGTTATCTTCATCACCCTCATAAGCTTCACTATTTTCAACAGGGAAAATATGGGTGAGATGCTCTCTTATTTCAGACAGATGTTCGGTCTTGGCGGTATACCCTTCATTACTGCCGAAACCCTTTATTATATCAAAAACTATGTCGTTATTATCATTATTGCCGTAATCGGCTCCACTCCGCTTATGAAAAAGCTTACAGAAAAGCTTCCCGAAAAGGCAAGATATATCCTCACTCCTCTTTTCGTAATCGGTGTATTTGCCCTTTCCACGGCTTACCTTGTTGACGGCTCATTCAACCCATTCTTATATTTCAGGTTCTGATAAAATGAATAAAAAAGCTTTTAACATTATAATATGCACTCTCGCCTGTACGCTTGTCCTGTCAGGTTTTCTTCTGTGTGTCTTTCTTCCAAAGGAAACCTATTCTTACAGTGAAAGACGAGAGCTTACCTCTTTCCCCGAGGTTTCCGTGTCTTCTCTTCTGACGGGAAGATTTATGGATAAGTTTGATGACTATGCCGTAGACTCTTTTCCTTTCAGAGACGGTTTCCGCAGTCTTAAGGCATATTTCAGTTACTATGTTTTAGGACAGAAGGACAACAATAAAATCTATGTTCATGACGGTTATATTGCATCAATGGATTATCCTTATAACGAAAAGTCCGTAGACTATGCCACATCAAGATTCGGCTATGTATACGATAAGTATCTCAAAAATTCAAATGTCTTTCTTTCAATTATCCCCGACAAAAATGTATTTTTAGCCAAGGATGCCGGAGTACTGTTTTTTGACAGCGAAAAGCTGGTACAGGATATGAAAGCGGCTATGCCCTATGCAAAATACATTGACATATTCCCCACCCTTTCAATCGAAGATTATTACAAAACCGACTCCCACTGGAAACAGGAAAAGATTGAAGATACGGCGGAAGTTCTTGCGGAAAATCTTGGTGTAAATCTCAAGGGAAACAGAACTGCAGTTAACTCTTCTCTCCCCTTCTACGGCGTATACTACGGTCAGGCGGCTTTGAGGCTTGAGGCAGACAAGCTTAACTATCTCACGAGCCCGACAATCGAAAACATGACAGCCTTTGACGGACAGAACAGCAAGGACATTCCCGTATATGATGCAGAAAGAATAAACGGAAAAGACCCCTACGAAACTTTCCTTTCGGGACCTCTTTCTCTGGTTACGGTTGAAAACCCTGATGCCGATACGGAAAGGGAACTGATAATTTTCCGCGACTCTTTCGGTTCAGCAATCGCTCCCCTTTTAGCTGAAGGCTACAGCAAGGTCACCCTCATTGATATTCGATATATTAGCATCGACTATATCGGGAACTTTGTTGACTTTGAAAACAAGGATGTTTTGTTCCTTTACAGCACGGCAATTCTCAATAACAGTGAAACAATCAAATAAAAGAAAAAATTTGTAAAAAAACTTGCAAAAAACTATTGACTTTTCTGTTCTTTGGTGATATATTATACAAGCACTTGCGAGAGCAGGTAAGTTAATATGCGAGAGTGGCGGAATCGGCAGACGCGCACGTTTGAGGGGCGTGTGGGGCAGCTCG